>DASXFE010000031.1:0-12968 GCA_036489765.1 Allostellaceae bacterium
ACCTCCTTGAAGGCGCCGACGAGCTCCTTCCAATCCTCGGCGGTAAGCTCGGTGTCGAGCACGAGGCCGGTGTCGATCTTGTGCTCCTCGATGAGCTGCTCGAAATGATGGTGCTCGATGCCGAGCACGACCTGGCCGTACATCTGGAGGAACCGGCGATAGCTGTCATAGGCAAAGCGCTCGTCGTCGCTGCGCCGCGCCAGGCCCTCGACGGTCTCGTCGTTGAGCCCGAGATTGAGGACCGTGTCCATCATCCCCGGCATCGACGCCCGTGCGCCCGAGCGCACCGAAACGAGCAGAGGCTTCTCCGGGTCGCCGAATTTGAGGCCAAGCATCGTCTCGACCTCGGCGAGCGCCGCCGCGATGTCCTTGTCGAGCCCATCGGGATAGGTCTTGCCACGGTCGTAGAAATGCGTGCAGACCTCGGTCGTGATCGTAAACCCCGGCGGCACCGGCAGCCCGAGATTGGCCATCTCGGCCAGCCCGGCGCCCTTGCCGCCCAGGAGGTTCCGCATATCGGCCCGCCCCTCGGCGGCCCCATTACCGAAGCTGTAGACCCACTTGGTCATCTGCCGATCATTCCTTCTTCTGCGGCCGATTTCCCTACTCCCCTCGCCCGCCCCGCGGGAGAGGGTGCCGACCCCGGCGCAAGCCGGCAATCGACGGGTGAGGGTTTCGCCGCGCTGCTTCCGGCTACCCTTCGATCTGCGAGAAATCGGCGACGTGGTTCATGGTCGCCCTGATCCGCGACAACAGGCGCAACCGATTTTCCCGCAATGCCATGTCGTCAACGTTAACGGTAACACGCTCAAAAAATTCATCGACCGGTTGGCGGAGGACGCCGAGGGCGGCCATCTCGCCGGCGAAGTTCTCCACGTCCGAAGCCATCCGAGCAACAGTGGCATTCTGTTCCAGAACGAGATTTAGCCGCCTTTCAGCATGCTCATTCAGGTAGGCCGGACTGGGAACCTGATCGTAAGTAGTACTGTCTCGCTTCTCCTCGATCGCAACGATGTTTGCCGCGCGCCGGTAGGCCGTCAGCAGGTTGGCTCCATCGTCCGTAGCCAGGAACGTCCGCAGCGCCTCGACCCGCGCCAGGAGCCGCACAAGATCATCCTCTCTGAGCGCAAATACCGCGGCGATCAGATCATGCCGCACCCCTTGCTCGCGCAGGTGCACCTTGAGCCGGTCGGCGATGAAGGCGAGCACCTCGGCCGATATGAATCGCTGCAGCGGCAGGCGCAGCTTGTTTTCCAGGATGATGCGGATCATCCCCAGCGCCGCGCGGCGCAACGCATAGGGATCGCGCGAGCCGGTCGGCGGCTCGCCGATGCCGAAAAACGCGGCGAGCGTGTCGATCTTGTCGGCCAGCGCGACGGCGATGCTCTCGGGGCCGGTTGGACAGGTGTCGCTGGGTCCGAGAGGCTTGTAGTGGTCGGCAATGGCGTCGGCGACTGCGGCGGGCTCGCCGTCGTTGAGCGCGTAGTAGCGGCCCATCACCCCTTGCAACTCGGGGAACTCGCCGACCATGCCGCTCGACAGGTCGGCCTTGGCGAGACGGGCGGCGCGCTTGACGCGAGCAGCATCGGCGCCCGACACATAGGGCACCAGCGCCTCGGCCAGCTTCTCGACCCGCTCGACCTTGTCATAGACGCTGCCGAGCTTGGCGTGAAAGACGCGGTCCTTGAGGGCGCCGATGCGGTCTTCGAGGCGGATCTTGCGGTCCTGGTCCCAGAAGAAGCGGGCGTCGGAGAGGCGGGCGCGCAGCACGCGCTCGTTGCCGGCGGCGATCGCGGCACCGCCATCCTCGGTGCGGTTGTTGGCGACGAACAAAAAGCGCGGCGCCGGTGTGCCGTCGTGCTTCAACGCCGAGAAATACTTCTGGTGCGCGCGCATCGAGGTCGACAGGACCTCGGGCGGCAGGTCCATGAAATCGGCGTCGATCGTACCGGCGAGAACGGCCGGATATTCGACGAGCCCCGTCACCTCTTCCAAGAGCCCCTCGTCGGGCTTGACGCTGAGGCCCTCGGCGGCGGCGCGGTCATTCAGCGCCTTCTGGATTTGTGCGCGCCGCTCGGCCCGGTCGAGTAAGACGTTTGCCGCCGAGAGTTTTTGCCGGTAATCGGCCGCATCCGACACCGAGAACTCGGCCGGGGACAGGAAGCGGTGGCCGCGCGTCTTGTCGCCGACTGGCACCTTGCCGAGCGCAAGCGGCACCGCGGCACCATCGAACAGGCATACGACCGAATTGAGCGGCCGCACCCAGCGCAACTCGGCGGCTGGGAAGCGCATCGATTTCGGCCAGGGCAGCGCGGTGATCGCCTCCATTACGAGCCCCGGCAACACGGCGCTCGTCGCCTGGCCCTTGCGGCGCATCACCGCGAAATAGAATTCGCCCCGCACCTCGCACTGGTCGATGGAGCCGAGCCCAGCCGCTCGGAGAAAGCCGCTGACCGCATTCTCCGGCGCGCCGATCCGCGGCCCGCGCCGTTCCTCACTGCGGTCGGGCTGGGTCGCGGGGATGCCCTCGGCGATGACCGTCAAGCGGCGCGGGGTGACGTAGCCGACGATCGACGCCGCCGCGATCTCGGCGGCGGCGAGCTTGTCGCTGATAAGTCCGACGAGATCCTCGCTGGCCCGTCGCTGCATCCGCGCCGGGATTTCCTCGGAGAGGAGTTCGAGGAGGAGTTCGCCGCTCACGGCTTCTGCTCCAACCCATCGACTCCCCATGAGCGGACTTGATCCGGCCACCCACTTCTCACGGAAGCGGCAGCAAGACGGGGATGCCCGGAACAAGTCCGGGCACGGCAAATGGGGGGAGTAGCGAAGCAAGCCTTCATCTCACTCCCCCGCCAGCCACGCTTCGCAGCATGACTTCGTCAGCGTCCGCACGCGGCCGATATAGCTGGCGCGCTCGGTGACGCTGATGACGCCGCGGGCGTCGAGCAGGTTGAAGAGGTGGCTCGCCTTCAGGGCCTGGTCGTAGGCCGGCAGTGCCAGTGCGGGCTGGTTCCCCGCCCCGCCGCCGAGCAGCAAGGCGCATTCGGCCTCGGCGTCGCGGAAATGTTCGAACAGTTTTCCGGTGTTGGCGCGCTCGAAATTGAAGGTCGAGAATTCGCGTTCGGCGCGCAGGAACACGTCGCCATAGCTGATCCCGCCCTGCCCGGCCGGCAGCCCGTTGTAATCGAGCGAATAGACGCTCTCGACCCCTTGCACGTACATCGCGAGGCGTTCGAGCCCGTAGGTCAGCTCGGTCGAGACCGGGTCGCATTCGATGCCGCCGACCTGCTGGAAATAAGTGAACTGGCTGACCTCCATCCCGTCGAGCCAGACCTCCCAGCCGAGCCCCCAGGCGCCGAGGGTCGGGCTTTCCCAATCGTCCTCGACAAAGCGGATGTCGTGCTTCGCTGCGTCGATCCCCAATGCGGCGAGGCTTTTCAGGTAAAGCTCCTGGCTGTCGGCCGGCGACGGCTTCAGGATCGCCTGGAACTGGTAGTAATGCTGCAGCCGGTTCGGGTTCTCGCCGTAGCGGCCGTCGGTCGGGCGGCGCGAGGGCTGGACATAGGCGGCGCGCCACGGCTGCGGCCCGAGCGCGCGCAATGTCGTCGCCGGATGAAACGTGCCCGCCCCGACCTCGACATCGTATGGCTGCAGGATCACGCAGCCCTGCGCCGCCCAGTATCGCTGCAACTCCAGGATCAGCCCCTGGAAACTGTTATTCGCCGGCATTGTTGTAGTTTCCTCAGCCCATCTTCAACGCGGGCGCGGACAGGTGGCCTTGCCGCAGCTTCGCGCGGTTTGCGCGACATAGGCGCCGCATGCAGGGCACGCGACCAGATCCTCGGCCTCGACCCGCCGTGCCGCCGGCCCGGGCGATGGTGAGACCGGACGCGCGCGGCGCGTCACCGGCGGCCGGTTTAGCCACCGCACCGCAAACCAGACCGCGAAGATCACCAGCGCGATCTCGATTAGCTTGGGCAACGAGATCATCCGCTAGGGTTTACCGGGATGATCACGGGGCCGCAAGCGAGGCCGCGCCTTTGGCCGCCCTTGGGTGTAGGTTCCCGGCAAGCCCTCTTGCCGCCGTCGACGGAGGCCCGACATGCCCGCCAGCCGCCGAGATGTTGCTCCGGTCTCCGCAGCGGCCCTGTCGGCCCTGGCCGTGCCGGCTTTGGCGGCGGCGGCCCCGCCAGCGCCGATGCGCCTCCTGATCCTCGGCGGAACGGGCTTTATCGGCCCGCACCAGGTTCGGTACGCGCTCTCCCGCGGGCACCAGGTGACGATTTTCAACCGCAGCCACCACCAGAAGGAGGCGTGGCCGGGGCCGGTCGAGGAGCTCCTCGGCGACCGCAACGGCGACCTGAGAGCGCTGGAGGGCCGCGACTGGCATGTCTGCATCGACAACCCGACGACGTTGCCGGCCTGGGTGCGCGACGCCGCCCGCGTGCTGAAAGGGCATGTCGGCCAATACATCTTCATCTCCACGATCTCGGCCTATGCCGCCAACGACGAGGCCGCCGACGAGACCGCCCCGCTCGCGACCTATCACGGCGCCGACGCGATGGCCGAAACGATCGAGTCGCTACGAGCCGACCCAAAGCTTTACGGCCCGCTCAAGGCGGCGAGCGAACGAGAGGCGCTGGCCCAATATGGCGAGGCCGCAACCACGATCATCCGCCCCGGCCTGATCGTCGGGCCGGGCGATGGGACCGACCGCTTCACCTACTGGCCGGTGCGGCTGGCGCGGGGCGGCGAGATCCTCGCGCCGGGCGATGGAGGCGACCCGGTACAGTTCATCGATGTCCGCGACCTCGACGAATGGGTCATCCGCGTCGCCGAGCAGCGTCTCACCGGCGCCGGCGCGTTCAACGCCAGCGGCCCCCTCCCGCCGATCACGATGCGCCAGATGCTGTCGGGGATCGCCGAGGGCATCCAGGCCGATCCGAAGCTCGTCTGGGCTCCAGCGTCGTTCCTGAAGGCAAACACGGTTTCGCCGTGGCGCGACATGCCCGTGTGGATACCCGGCGAAGCCGAAACCTTCGGCTTTCACCGCCGCGACCTCACCCGCGCCGTCGCTGCCGGCCTGACCCATCGCCCCCTGCCCATCACCGCCGCCGACACCTTTGCTTGGTTCCGGACCTTGCCCGCCGAGCGACAGGCCAAGCCCCGCGCGGGTATCGCCCCCGAAAGGGAAGTGGAGCTCGTGGAGAAGCTGAAGGCATAGCGTGCAAGCGGTTCAGCCCACCAACAAACCCCTCCCCCTTTAAGGCCCCTCGATGGGGGAGGGTTAAGGAAGAAACGCTTCGATCGATCTGGCCGGCGCTACAAATCGTACCGCGACCACAGCACCCGCGCCTCGACCCAGTCGGTGAGCTCGGCGAGGAGGCTGGGGAGCTCGCTGGCGAAGGGGCGCGGGCGGGACCAGGGACGCCAGCGGCGGCGATCGGAGACGACCGGGACGAGGCGCACGGTGTCGCCGAAGCGGGCGCGCATTACCGAGCGCAGATCGCCGATCCCGTCGACGAGGCCGCGGGCGAGCGCCATGCGGCCGGTCAGCACCTCGCCGCTGAAGAGGCTTTCGTCAGCGGCGTCGATCTTGCCGGCGCGGCGGCGCTGGACGTGCTCCTTGAACGAGGCGTGGATGTCTTCCTGCAGCACGATCAGCCGGGCGACGTCGTCAGCGTTTTCGGGGCGGAACGGGTCGAGTAGCGACTTGTTCTCGCCGGCGGTGTGGACACGGCGCTCGATTCCGAGCCGCTCGATCAATTGCGGAAACCCGAACCCGGCGCTGATCACGCCGATCGAACCGACGAGTGAGGATTCCTCGGCATAGATCTCGTCGCCGGCGAGCGCGAGCCAATACCCGCCTGACGCCGCGACATCCTCGGCGAAGGCGAAGACCGGCACGCCGTGCTCCTCGGCGAGCGCACGGATGCGGCGGTAGAGCAGCGCCGACTGCACCGGCGCCCCGCCCGGCGAGTTGACGACGATCGCCAGCGCCGCCAATCCCTGCAGCCGCACCGCGCGTTCGAGCGCCGCCGCATGGCTCGCCAGCGACACGGTCATGCGCGTCCGCCGCGCCGCAATAACGCCCTCGAACCGCACCACCGCCACCGTCGGCGGCGGTTTGCGCAATCTCAAGAGAGTGCCGAGCCCCATCGCGCTACATCGCCAATCCCGCACCGCCCCGCAGCACCGCCTCCGCCTCCTGGGTGAAGCGACCATCCGGGGCATGGAGGACGAGGCCGGCGCATAGCCTCGCGGGGCTGGCGACCTGCTTGCGGGCACGCACCAGCACGCGGCTCGCCGGCTGGCCCATGCCGGGCCATAGCGGGAAGATCGTCACCTCGCCCGCGCGGCCGTGGAGATGCGCCAGCACCGCATCGAGACGGTCGGCGCGGTGAATCACCGTCAGCGTGCCCTTGGCCCGCAGCATCGTCAGCGCAAAGCGGATCCATTCGCCGAGATCGGCCCGCCCCTCGATCGTCGCCGTCGCCTTTTCCGCCGTGGCCGGCTGGGATCCGGCGCCCTGGGCGAGATAGGGCGGATTGGCCATCACATGATCGAACGAGCCGGGGCTCAGCCGAGGCGGCGGCGCCATCAGGTCGCCGATCATCGTCGAGAGGCGCCCGCTCATGCCGTTGAGGATCACGTTGTCGCCGGCGATGCGCACGAGCTCGCGCTGCATCTCGAGCCCGACCATGCGGCATTGCGGGATCCGCGCCGCCAGGCACAGCATCGCCGCCCCGGTGCCGCAGCCGAGATCGAGCACGGTATGGCTCGGCTGCGCCTCGACCGCAGCGGCGAGAAACACCGGGTCGATCGCGGCCCTCGCGCCATCTGCGGGTTGGCGCAGGCGGACACGGCCCCCCAGGAGATGGTCTTCGGTGACCGCGCCTTGCTCGGGCTCATCGCTCATCCGACCGTATCCTCGGCCTGCTTGATCAGCAGTTGGGCGCGTGCATGGTCCTCGATCGCGACCATCAGCCGCCGCTGGATCGCGCCGATGCTGCCCTCGACAAGGCTCGTGTGATTGTCGAGCACAAGGCAGTCGATCCCGGCGTCGTTGAGGATCGCCTGGAGCCACGACAGCCGGACGATATCATTGGTACGCAGCAATTCTTTCATCGCGGTCTCACCGCCCGGGCCGGCCGCGCCCCCCGGTCACGCCCAGGTCGCGCTATGGGGCGTGACGGTACGCCACTTGACCGGTCCCCTCTTCCTTCTATGCTCGCTCGCCTTCGCGCCCGTCAAGCGGGTGATTACGGGGAGAACCGGGTGGCGCCCGTTCCGAATGCGGACCCCGACGTGCGGACGGCGACGCCGTCTCTCGATCCGCTGTTCCAGCTTCTGAAGGGCGATCTGGAGCGGGTCAACGCGCTGATCGTCGCGCGGATGGATAGCCCCATCGCGCTGATCCCGCAGCTCGCCGGCCATATCGTGTCAGCAGGCGGCAAGCGGCTGCGGCCGATGCTGACCCTCGCCGCGTCGCGACTGTGCGGCTATGAGGGCGACCGACACCTGGCGCTGGCCGCGACGGTGGAGTTCATCCACACCGCCACGCTCCTCCACGACGATGTCGTCGACGCCAGCGACTTGCGCCGTGGCCGCGACACCGCGAACGCGGTCTGGGGCAACAAGCCGGCGGTTCTGGTCGGCGATTTCCTCTTCGCCCGCGCATTTCAGCTCATGGTCGAGGACGGGTCGCTGCGCGTTCTCGACATTCTGTCGCGGACCGCCGCGGTGATCGCCGAGGGCGAAGTGCATCAGTTGATGACCGCGAACGACACGACGACGACCGAAGAGGCCTATCTCGAGGTCATCGAAGCCAAGACCGCCGCGCTCTTCGCCGCGGCAAGCCGGATCGGCGCCGTCATCGCCGAGCGGCCCGAGCCCGAGGAAGCGGCGCTCGAATCGTTCGGCCGCAATCTCGGCATCGCGTTCCAGCTCGTCGACGATCTTCTCGATTTCTCGGCGCGCGAAAGCGAGCTCGGCAAGGCGGTCGGCGACGATTTCCGCGACGGCAAGATCACGCTGCCGATCCTCCTCGCCTTCGCTCGCGGCGACGTCGAGGAGCGCGCGTTCTGGCGCCGCACGCTCGAAGACGGCGAGCAGGATGCGGCCGACCTCGAACGCGCGATCGGCATCCTTGAACGCCGCGGCGCGCTCGCCGAGACGCTTGCCCGCGCCCGCACCTATTCAAAGGCCGCAATCGACGCGCTCGACGGCTTTCCGGACACGAAGCTGCGTGCCGCGTTGATCGAAACCACGATCTTTTCGACCGAGCGGCGGTTTTGACGCCTGCGGCCGGTTGCGTCGCGGCCGCATAAAGCCTATATCAGCGGCCCGGTCGGCGGAGTGTAGCTCAGCCTGGTAGAGCACTGCTTTCGGGAGGCAGGGGCCGGAGGTTCAAATCCTCTCACTCCGACCATCGATTCAAAGGCTTATAAACGCCTGCCCGAGTCGATACGTACGACAGCAGCCACATTGTGGCAAATGGGCTCAGCCGAACCCCGAGGGTGCTGTCTGCGCGATGCGACACGCGTAGAGCTTCGGTCTGATCAATCTCAAATCCCTCCACCGTAGACATCGCAGCGACGCCGACACGGCTACTGGCATGGCGTTTTCCAACGTCATCGCCATCGCGATCATGACGGCGGCGACTCTGCATGCTAACGGCGTCACAAATATCGAAACTTCGGACCAGGCGGCGAAAGCCCTGCAACCGATCGCCGGGCGATTTGCATATTTTGTCTTCACCGTCGGCATCATCGGGGTTGCTGGCCGTGCCGGTGCTGGCGGGCGCGTCCGCCTACGGTGTCGCGGAGGCGGCCGGCTGGCGGGTCGGCCTCGCGCGCCAGCCGCGCCAGGCGAGCATGTTTTACACCGTGCTCGCGCTCGCCGTGCTGATCGGGATCGGTGTCAATTTCACGCCGATCGCCCCATCGCAGCGCTGTACTGGAGCGCCGTGATCAACGGCGTGGTTGCCGTACAGATCATGGTTCTCTTGATGGTGATGGCCGTGCAGGGGCGGGTCATGGGGGAGTTCAAGATCGGTCCCGGGCTCACGATTCTCGGATGGGCCGCTACCACCGCCCTGTTCGGAGCCGTCATCGGGATGGGCGTGACCATGATGGTGGGCGGAAAATAATAGAAGCGGTGAGCCCCGGGCTGTCACGCCCGGCGAACGAGAGGCGCATGGAGCGGGCTTCAAGGGATGTGTTTCATCCTTGGCGCCGTGCGGGAACCCGGCCCGAGTGTCGACGGTTTTACACGTACTCACGTCTTTAAAAGTAACGAGGGACATATGCCTACGAACGCCAAGACCAAATCCCGCCGTGCTGTCCAGCGCCGATCGCGTCGCACCCGGCCGCCGGCCGATTCAGCCATTGTCCTCCTCAAGCAGGACCATCGCGAAGTCGAAGAGATGTTCGAGGACTTCGAGGAACTCGAGGACAAAACGGCCAAAGCCAAGCTGGCACAGAAGATCTGCATGGCCCTCACGGTCCACACGCAACTCGAAGAAGAGATCTTCTATCCCGCCGCGCGCAAGGCTACGGGCGATAACAACCTGCTCGACGAAGCGGCCGTCGAGCATGCCGGCGCCAAGCATCTGATCGGGCAGATCGAGAAAATGAAGCCGGGCGACGATCTCTTCGATGCCAAGGTCACGGTGCTCGGTGAGCAGATCAAACATCACGTGAAGGAAGAAGAGGAGGAGCTGTTCCCGGAAATCGAGGACTCCAAAATGGACGTCGTCGCCATCGGCAAACAGCTAGCGGCCCGCAAGAAGGACCTGATGGGCCAGCCGGCAATGCCGGCCGCCGCCCAATAGCCAAACGCGATCGGGAGAGGCGCGCTTTCGAACGGCGCGCCTTCTCTCGCTGCTCTACGGTTTGCAGAACCGGTCTTAGCGCCCGCCGCTTGCCCGAAACCTCGGACTGGCGGCGGGTGGTCCTCCGCATCTGGGGGGAACCAGCTATTTTGCCGCCGCCTTGTCGGTGATTTGGTGCGCCACCTTGTCGGGGGCTTCCGAGGTGGTCATGCCGAGAATACCCGTTGGAATGCGCTTTGCCGCTTCCTGTGAGCACTTCACGGCATTCTCATAGTCGCCCACATCATAGCCGCCCATCTTGCCCCTCCCCGGTTTCGCTCAGCACCACCCTACATCGGGTCGCGCCATCAACCTGGAGGCTGGTCGGTTACGGCAATCATCCCATCTTTATACTACGCTAATGCCATACGGGACGGAGGCGGGTTTTCGGGTAGTGTCCTAATTTAAATTAGGACACTACCGGTTTTCGGTGTTCCCTTCCGACAACGGGACCTCGTTGATACCCTGCCGGGCGGCTAGACGAACCGAAGAAGAGCGGCGTTATGATCTACCAGCATCGTTGTGTTGTCGCGCTAGGCGGGCGGCTCGAAGACCGGCACGCTGGCTTTCAAAGCGTGGCGATGAAGGCCCTTGACGATCACGGCTCAAGGCTTGTCGGAGCCTGGGAAATCTGGGTCGGCGGCAACGCAGGTTCTGCGATATGGCAGCTGAGAGAGCACACAAGTCTCGCTACCTGGGAACAGCACAGGGCGAAGGCCATGGCCGACGCCAATCTAATCGATAAGCAGGATAAGACGTTTTATCACGTACTCGACTTCGTCGAGACGTCGATCCTCTGCCTTACCGACTTCTCGCCGGGTTTTCCGAGAGACTGGCCCGCATTCGAGGCTGTGTATGGCAAGGAGCGAGGCTTTATCGAGCAGCGGATCATTTATATGCGCCCGGACCAGCCGGCCGCACATCACACACTCTACCGGGACAAAATCATGCCTGCCCTGGAGCGTGAAGGCGGTTCGCTTATCGCCTTCTTCGACACCGTGATTGGCCCTGGCACTACCAATACGGGATCGCATCGCAGCATCGAGTTGCGCCGGTTTCCTGACATGGCTGCCTGGCAGCGGTGGCGTGAAGCGCAGGACAGCGACGACGCCTTATCGCGAACCGTCAAGCGCGAGTGGCTCGCTGCCGTCACCCGTATCGACAGCACGATATTAAGGCCAATGGACTATAGCCGCATCCGCTAGCCCTCTGTGAATTCCAGAACTGTGCCGCTCTCATAGGCCGCCGTCGTTTGACTCATTCTCCAAATGCGATCGACCGCCACTACATTGGTCCGAGATAAACATCGGAGCCGGTGACGTGGCGTTCGTGGGCGATGCCCGGCTGGTCGCCAATGCAGCGAAACCACTGGCCGCCATCGCTGACGATGGTGGTTCCGGGCTCGACGCGGGCGCATAGCTGCCTGGTTTGGCCGGCCTGGAACCCCCGCACGACTTGCAGGCGGGCGTAGAGCGGCCGGCCGTCGGCAGAGGTCTCAACTGCCATGATGAAGGGCGTATGGCCGCGGCGCCCACGCCCCACACCCTCGCCGCCGATATAGGCGTCATCGATCTCGATGCGCGGCCCGGCGGCGAATCGAGCGCCTTGTCGAGCGGGATGCCGCGGCTCCTCGACAACGATCACAGCATCTACGTGATCATCGATCAGCCGATCAACCCGGCGAAGGACGAGAGCGACACCAACGGCCGGACCTTGTTTGGCCGCGTCATGGGCGCGCCCAGACACCGCAACCTCGTCGATTTCTATATCGATGGCGGCCTGGACGGTCGGCCTCGCTTACGGCTTTGCGCGCATCGGCAATCGGGCGCGGCTTCACGATGGAGATGTCGCGGCGTTCAGCAGCACCTTCTACCCGGTTCGCTCTGCCGAAAGCCTGGTCCAATTGACCTATCGGTGGACGGCGAACCCCGATGCTCTACAGCCGGATTTCCAGTACATCATCAATCCCGGCGGCGGCATCGCCAACCCCATGTTTTGGCCAGAAGATCAGCAGCGCCGCCGTTCTGGGACGGAGCACGATCATTCGGTTCTGACGTGATCCGTCCCGCGAAAGCCCGTCGGGTACCCATTTGAGCGCGTCGCAGCGCCCGGAACCATCAGCTCGCAATGCGATTTACTTCTGGCGGAGGCAGCGCTGACCTCCCGCTGGATCACTGATCGCTTCAGGGGACATACGGTGGACACGATCCAAGTCCGAGAAGGTTTGCCGCGGCCGATGGGAGCCTCGTGGGACGGTCAGGGCGTAAATTTTTCTTTGTTTTCGGCGCACGCAACCCGGGTCGAAGTGTGCCTCTATGACGCGACCGGGGCGCACGAAACCGCGCGCTTCGATCTGCCCGAATATACGAACCAGATCTGGCACGGCTACGCGCCGGGGCTGACGCCGGGCACGCTTTACGGTTTTCGGGTGCACGGGCCTTATGAGCCCGAGCAAGGCCACCGGTTCAATCCGCACAAACTCCTGCTCGACCCCTATGCGCGAGGGCACGCCGGCGAGCTCAGCTGGAACCCGGCGCTGTTCGGCTACAAGATGGAGAGTGGCGACGATTTGAGTTTCGACGAGCGCGACAGCGCGCCCTTTATGCCCAAATGCGTCGTCGTCGACCCTGATTTCGCCTGGAACGGTGAGGAGAAACGCCCCGCCACGCCCTGGGACCACACGATCGTCTACGAGACCCATGTCCGCGGCTACACCAAATTGCATCCAGGCGTCCCAGAGGCGCATCGCGGAACCTATAAAGGCCTGGGCGCGAAACCGGTGGTCGATTACATCAAGTCGCTCGGCGTCACCGCCGTCGAGTTGCTGCCGATCCATACGTTCGTCAATGACAGCCAGCTTCTCGAGCGGGGCCTCACCAATTACTGGGGCTACAACAGCATCGGCTTTTTCTCGCCCGATTCGCGATACGCCCATGAGCCCGAGCAGACATTGCGCGAGTTCAAGGAAATGGTGGCCCGCCTTCACGAAGCCGGGCTCGAGGTCATTCTCGATGTCGTCTACAACCACACCGCCGAGGGTAACGAACGCGGGCCGACGCTGTCGTTCAAGGGCATCGACAACGCCTCCTACTAC
>DASXFE010000075.1:0-21880 GCA_036489765.1 Allostellaceae bacterium
CCTCTTCCCTGTGCCGCGCCACGCCTTGTTCGACGACGGCGAGCTTGCGCTCATACCGCGCGCCGCTGCCCGGCCCGACCCACAGCGCCGCCGCGCCGCCGCAAAGCGCCGCCGCCAGTGCGGCCGCCGCGGTCGTGTTGCCGATGCCCATTTCGCCGATCGCCAAAAGATCGATGCCGGGCTCGACCGCCATCATGCCGTAGGCGATGGCGCCGGCGCACTCCGCCTCGGTCATTGCCGGGGCCTCGACGATGTCGGCGGTCGGGGTTTCGAGGTTCATCTCGTAGACGCGCAGATCGGCGTCGATGACCTTGCAAAGCTGGTTCACCGCGGCGCCGCCGGTGACGAAATTCTGCACCATCTGCGCCGTCACCATCGCCGGATAGGCTGAGACGCCGCGCGCGGCAACCCCGTGATTGCCGGCGAAGACGGCGGTGCGGGGGTGGTCGATTCGGGGCGGGTGGCGGCCCTGCCAGGTCGCGAGCCATCGCGCCAGTTCCTCGAGCCGGCCGAGAGCGCCGGGCGGCTTTGTCAGCTGCGCCTCGCGCAGCGCTGCGGCGGTGCCGGCCTCGAGATCGGGGCCGGGCAGATGCGTCATCAGGGCGCGGATTTCGTCGAGGCTTGCCGCCGGTTCTGGCATGGTTTCCTCTGGTGGGCCGTCGCGATACGTGTAGCAACAAAACCGGTTACGGTCAGGTGCGGTTATAATCAGGTGATGGACGCGCGACGCGGCATCTTTGCCGATTTCCTGCTGGCGACGGCGGTGCTGACCCGCCTGCCGGTCGGCCTCGATGTCCCGGAAGACGGGGCGGTCGCTGCATCGTGTTGGGCGTTTCCGCTGGTCGGCGCGGGGGTCGGGTTCATCGCCGGGTTCGTGTTTTTCGTCACCGGCCTGATTGGGCTCGGCACATTGCCATCGGCCCTCCTGGCGGTTCTGGCCGGCGCGGCGGTCACGGGCGCGTTGCACGAGGACGGGCTCGCCGACACCGCCGACGGGTTCGGCGGCGGAAAGAGCCGGGAGACAAAGCTCGCGATCATGCGCGACAGCCGGGTCGGCACCTATGGCGTCGCCGCGCTCGTGTTCAGCATCGGGCTGCGCGTCGCCGCGCTGCACGCGATCAGCGACCCCATCCATGTCGGCCTCGGGCTGCTCGCGGCGCACGCCGCTTCGCGCGGGTTTCTCGGTATCGCGATGCGGCGCCTGCCGCCGGCGCGCACCGATGGGCTCGGCGCGGCGGCCGGTCGCCCCGGCAGGGCGGTTGCGCTGGTCGCGGTCGGGATCGGGGCCGTGATCGCGGTCTGCTGCCTCGGCCCCGCGCGCGGGGGCGCCGCGCTGGCGCTAGTCGCGGTCGCGGTCGCGGCGACGGTCGTGCTTGCCCGGCGGCAGATCGGCGGCTACACCGGCGACGTGCTCGGCGCCTTCCAGCAGATTGGAGAGATCGTCATGTTGCTTGTCGCGGCGGCCCAATGACCGGCCTGCCTCCCGCCAATTCGCCGTTCAATCCCGGGCAGGTCGGCGCCGGCGTGCCCGAGGGCGAGGCGGTCACGACCCGGTTCTGGTGGGTGCGCCATGCCCCGGTCGCCCACGACGGCCGCATCTACGGCCAGGAGGACAAGCCCTGCGACTGCCGTGACGCGGCCGTCTTCGCCGGGCTCGCGCGCCAGCTTCCGAAAAAGGCCGTGTGGGTCACCAGCAATCTCCGCCGCACGCACGAGACGGCACGCGCGATCGTCGCCGCCGGGCTTGCCGGTCCCGCGCAGATCCCGGGCCCCGAGGCGCAGGCCATCTCCGATCTCGCCGAGCAGAATTTCGGCGAATGGCAGGGCATGACCTATGAGGAATTGCGTCAGTCTCGGGGCGGCGCCTATCACCGGTTCTGGCACGCGCCGGCGCACCAGCGCGTACCGGGCGGCGAGAGCTTTGTCGACATGATGGCCCGGGTCTCGTGGACGATCCTGCAGCTCGTCGAGCAGCATCGCGGCCGCGACGTTATCGCCGTCGCGCATGGCGGCACCATCCGTTGCGCGCTGGGCCTCGCGCTCGGACTCGAACCCGAGCACTGCCTCGCCTTCACGATGGAGAACTGCTCGCTGACCCGGATCGACCATATCGAGGGGTCGGGGATGGGGCACAACTGGCGGGTCATCGCCGTCAACCGCCCGCCGAAGTGATGGCCGGGCTGCCCGCGACCACCCTCGTTCTCGGCGGCGCCCGCTCGGGCAAGAGCCGCTATGCCGAGTGTCTGATCGAGGGCGCGGCGATGTCCGGGACTTATTGCGCCACGGCCGAAGCCGGCGACGCCGAGATGGCCGAGCGTATCGCCGCGCACCGTGCCCGCCGCGGCGCTTTCTGGCGCACGGTTGAGGCGCCGCTCGCGCCGGCCGAGGCGATCCGCGCGGAAAGCCGCGCCGAACGGCCCATTCTGATCGATTGCCTAACCTTATGGCTAACCAACGTCATGCTGGCCAGGCGGGAGATCGAGGCCGAGGCCGCCGCCTTGGTCGCCGCTCTGCGCGAGGCTGAGGGCCCGGTCGTGCTCGTCGCCAACGAGGTCGGGCTCGGCCTTGTTCCGGAAACTCCGCTCGGCCGCCGTTTTCGCGACGAAGCGGGGCGGCTCAACCAGGAGATCGCTGCGCTCGCCGACCGCGTCGTCTTCATGGCGGCGGGGCTGCCGCTGGTGCTGAAGGGAGGCGCGTAGGCATGCCGGCCTCGGCGCTCGCACGGCTGAGGGCGAAGCCGCCGGCGGAGCGGCGGATCGCGATCGTCCTTGCCGGCTCTGCGGACGTGCCGCGGGCCGCGGTAGAGCTGCTGGCCGCGTTTCGCGGCGCTGGATATCGCGTCAAGGACGCGCCGGCCGACGGCGAAGGGCTGACCGCGCGCCTTCAGGCCGAACCTGAGGAAAGCCTCTCCTTCGCGACCTATTCGGCGGTGTTCGCAACGCTGCCGATGCCGCTGCAACAGCGCGTGTCGTCGCAATGGGGCGCGGCCGAGCGCGATCCGCTCTTTCGCCCGGGGCGGCTCGATTGCGGCCGCTTCGTGATCCCGGCGCTTCGCTGCGGCAACATCGCGGTGCTGGTCCCGCCGGCCCGCGCCGATGCGGCGCCGCCGCATTCCTATCTCGCCGCCTATGCGTGGCTCAGCGACGAATTCCGCGCCGATGCGGTGATCGATCTCGGCGGGCTCGACGCCCCGCCCACAGAGGTGCTCGGGCCGCTGCCGCGGCTCTGCCCGCCTATTGTCGACGGTGAGGTCCGCGACGATTTTATCGAGGCGATCGACCGTGACGCGGGGTGAGGCCGGCTGGCGTGTGTCAGCCGCCCGGCGTGAGCTGCATCGCCAGCCAGGCGCCGAGCACCATCCCCCCGATGATAAGCCCGGTCAGCCGGTAAAGGCCGAGCGCGCGCACGATATCCTCCGGCGTCGCCTGGGCCGTGCCGTCGCCGACCCAGGAATCGGCGACCCAGCCCTCGGCGTATTGCCGCGGTCCCGCCAGCGACAGGCCGAGGGCGCCGGCCATCGCCGCCTCCGGCCAGCCGGCGTTGGGCGAGCGGTGCCGCCGCGCGTCGCGCAGCATGATCTTGACCGCCCGACCGGCCCAGGCGCCGCGGGCGAACAGCGCTGCGACCGCCAGCAGCACCCCGCTGAGCCGCGCCGGGATCAGGTTCGCAAGGTCGTCGAACCGCGCCGCCGCCCAACCAAAGACCCGATATTCTTCGCTTTTATGGCCGATCATGCTGTCGAGGGTGTTTGCCATCTTGTAGGCGAAGAGGCCGGGCAAACCGAGCACCAGGTACCAGAAGATCGGCGCGACCACGCCGTCGCTGAAATTCTCGGCGAGGCTTTCGATCGCCGCGCGCGCGACGCCGGATGCGTCGAGGCTCGCCGGGTTGCGTCCGACGATGTGGCTGACCGCGTTGCGCCCGCCGGCGAGCCCGTAGCGGCCGAGCGCCGCCGCGACCCGCAGCACATGGTCGTGCAGGCCGCGCCAGGCGAGCAGCACCGCGATCGCGACCGCCTCGACGACGGCCCCGGCGAGGCTGGGGCGGCAAAGCACCTCGATGCTCCAGCCGATCCCGGCCGCCGCCGGCACCAGGATCAGCACGGTGACGATGCCGCGGAACCGCCGTGCCGCGCTGCCGCGCTGCGGGCGGTTGAGCTTGCGGTCGAACGCGGCGATCGCGCGCCCCATCAGCACGATCGGGTGCGGAATCACCTGGAACACTGCATTCATGTCGCCGAACAGCGCGTCGAGCACAAGCCCGAAGAACACCAGCAGCAGCCGGTCGTGTGTGCCGACAAAGGTCATTGCCGTGCCACTGTCGGCGAGGCCGCGGCCGCGATCAACCGGCAGGCGAGCGGATGCGCGATACGGCGGTGATGCTGTGCGGCCACGGCAGCCGCGATTCGGAGGGGATCGCGGAATTCGAGCGGGCCGCTCACGGCCTGCGCCTGCGTCTCGCCGACTATGATGTCGGCACCGGCTATCTCGAATTCGGCCCGCCCACAATCCGCGACGGCCTCGCGGCGCTGGCCGGGCGCGGCGCCCGACGAATCTACGCGGTGCCCGCAATGCTGTCTGCCGCGAGCCATGTCAAGCACGACCTTCCGCGCGAAATCGCCGGGTTTGCCGCCGCCCGTCCAGGGGTCGAGGTGCGGCTCGCCCGTGAGCTCGGGATCGACGGGAGGCTGATCGCCGCCGCCGCCGAGCGGATCGCCGCCGCCATTGCCGACCCGGGCAGCGGCGCGGCGCTGGTCGTCGTCGGGCACGGCAGCAGCGATCCCGCCGCCAATGCGAACATTCGCGAGATCGCGGGGCTGGTCGGGGAAGCGATGGGGCTCGGCCGGGATGGAGCCGGCTTGAGCGGTGTCGCTCATCCCCGCGTCCCTGCCACGCTCAGGCGCTTGGCGGGGCTCGGATGGCGGCGGATCGTGGTGTTCCCCTATTTCCTCTTCACCGGAGTTCTGGTCAAACGCATCTACGCCGCGACCGATGCCGTCGCCGAGGAGTTTCCGGCCATCGATTTCATCAAGGCCTCGTATCTCGGCGCCCACGACCTCGTGCTCGACACGCTCGCCGATCGGGTCGGCGAGCTCCACCATCCGCCTAGTTAACCGACGATGGCGGCATTCGATACCTACATCATCGTCGACTGGAGCGCGGCCAGCGTACCGAAGACCGGCCGCGACAGCATCTGGGTCTGCCGGCTCGATGCCGCGGGGGAGACGGTCGCGAACCCCGCGGCGCGCCATGCTGCGGCGGCGCTCCTCTCCGACATGCTCGCGGCCGCGACGGCGCGCGGCGAGCGGGTCGTGGTCGGGTTCGATTTCCCGTTCGGCTATCCGGCGGGGTTCGCCGCGCGGCTCGGCCTTTCCGGCATGCCATGGCGCGCCGTGTGGGACGAGTTTGCGCGGCTGCTCGACGACCATCCCGACAACCGGAACAACCGGTTCGAGGTCGGCGAGATGCTGAACCGGCGGATCTCGAACGGGCGGTTCCCCTTCTGGGGCTGTCCGCCCGGCCGCGATTACGCGCACCTCGGACCCAGGCACCATAACGGCCATGCCGTCGGCGGCCTTGCCGAAAAGCGCCTGATCGACAGCTGGATGGTCGGCGCCCAGCCGTGCTGGAAACTCGCCTATACCGGCTCGGTCGGCAGTCAGGCACTGACCGGCATCCCGATCGTGCGGGCGCTGCGCGACGATCCGCGCTGGGTTGGCGGAGCACGAATCTGGCCGTTCGAAACCGGCCTCGCCTTGCCCGGCGACTCCCGCATCGTCTTCGCCGAGGTCTGGCCGTCATGGTGGCGCAAGAAGATCCAATCCGAGCTCGGCCCGCCCAACGACAAGGCGCAAGTCCGCTCGGTCGCCCGGATCTTCGCCGAAGCCGACCGGGCGGGAGACCTTGCCGGCTGGTTCTCGCCTCCTGTCGCGGCGGCAGACCATGATCGTGTCGTTGCGGAGGAGGCCTGGACGCTGGGCGTTACCGCTCCTCGGCTTCCGAAAATCCCCACCCCGATCCTCCCCCGCAAGCGGGGGAGGGCTGGCGTGGGGGCTTAAGTGCCCTCGACGACCGGCCGGCTTTCCGGCCTGCGCGCCTACGTGCTGCTGACGGTGCTGTGCCTCGGCCTCTACCTGCCGGGGCTCGCCGCGATTCCGCCGCTCGATCGCGACGAGGCCCGCTTTGCGCAGGCGACGCGGCAGATGCTCGAAACCGGCGATTTTCTGCGCATCCGGTTTCAGGACGAGGCGCGCAACAAAAAGCCGGCCGGGATCTACTGGCTCCAGGCCGCCTCGGTCGCCGCGTTCAGCACCGCCGACAGCACCGCGGTCTGGCCTTATCGCGTGCCGTCGCTGATCGGTGCCATCGCCGCGGTGCTGATGCTGCTGGCGTTCGGCCGCGTGTTTTTGGGCGCCGACCCGCCGCGCGCCGCGTTCACGGCGGCGATCCTGCTCGCGACGTCGATCGCCCTCGTCGCCGAGGCGCATATCGCCAAGACCGATGCGGCGCTGCTGGCGTCGGTCGTCGCCGGACAGGGGCTGCTCGGTCTCGCCTATCTGCGCGGGCGCGCAGGGCAGGCGGTGCCGCTTCTCGCCGCGCTCGGGTTTTGGGTGGCCGAGGCCGCGGCGATCCTGATCAAGGGGCCGATCGGTCCCGGCCTCGCGCTGATCACGGCGGCGACATTGTCGATCGCCGATCGCGAGGCGCGCTGGCTGCGCGGGTTGCGGCCGGTCGCCGGCGGGATCTTGCTCGTCGCAATCCTGGCGCCGTGGTTGATCGCCATCGAGCGGGCGACCGCCGGCCAGTTCCTCTCCGATTCGCTCGGTCACGATCTTCTGTCGAAGCTGTTGGGGCCCCAGGAAGCGCACGGCGCGCCCCCGCTGTCCTATCTGGTGCTGTCGCTGGCGACGTTCTGGCCCGGCTCGTTGTTCCTTGTGCCGGCCCTGGTCCAGGGCTGGCGCCGGCGTGACGATCCGGCGGCACGATTTCTGCTCGCCTGGCTGATTCCGGCCTGGGTGCTGCTCGAACTGGTGCCGACCAAGCTGCCGCATTACGTCCTGCCGCTTTACCCCGCGCTCGCCTTGCTGGCGGCCGGTGGGATCGGTGGCGTTGCACCGGCCGGCTGGGCGCGACGGGTCGATGTCGCGGTGCGGGTGTTGTGGGGGCTGGTGACGCTGGCGCTCGCCGCCGCCTTGGTCGTATTGCCCTGGCGTTACGGGACGCACGGGATCGTGCCTGGGGCGATCGGCGCGCTACTCGTCGTCGGCATTGGCGCGGTGCAGGCATGGCGCCCGTCATTGGCGGGGATGTCGCTATTGGCGCTCGCATTTGCGGCAACCCTCACCGGCGCCGTGCTGCCGGGACTCGATCGGATCTGGCTCAGCCGCTCGGCCGCGTCGCTCGTGGCCGCACATGCGCCGGCGGCGGGGCGCCCACTAGTCGCGGTCGGATACAACGAGCCGAGCCTCGTCTTTTTGCTCGGCACCGATCTGCGCTTGGAAAGCCCGCACGCGGCGGCCGACCTGCTGGCGCATGGCGGCGAGGTCCTGGTCGATGACCACGAACAGCCGGCGCTGCAGCAGGCGCTCGATGCACGCAAGCTCACGGCGCAGGCGCTGGGCAGGGTCGAGGGAACCGATTACTCGAACGGGCGTCGAATCGTCGTGACCCTCTTCGACGTGGAGCCGGAATGATGGCCGCCACCGCTCTCGCCGCCCAGTTTCGCATCGCCGGCGTGCTCGAATTTGCCGAGACCGAAAACGGCCTGGCCAAGGCCTTGATCTCAATCGCCGGTGCGACCGGCGAGCTCTATCTGCAAGGCGCCCAGGTTACGGCCTGGACGCCGCCGGGGGCTTCGCCGGTGCTGTTCACGAGCCCGGACAGCGCGCTCTCCCGCGGCCGCGCGATCCGTGGCGGCATCCCGGTGATATTTCCGTGGTTTGGTGCGCACCCCAAGATCGCCACCGCGCCTCAGCACGGAATCGTTCGCGCGGCGCCGTGGCGGCTCCACTCGGTCGAGCGGCAACCAGATCGGTTGATGGTCAGGCTGGTCATCGAAGGTCGGGGCGACCCCTTCTGGCCCGACCCGTTCCGCCTGGTCTACGAGGTCTCGTTCGGCGCCGCGCTTGGGCTGCGGCTGACCGTCCAGAACCCGGCCGCGCACCCCGTCATGTTCGAGCAGGCGCTGCACAGCTATTTTGCGATCTCCGACATCGGCGCCGTGTCGGTGACCGGGCTCGGCGGCTGCGGATTTATCGACAAGACCGATGGGATGCGGCGCAAGCAGCAGCGCTCGCAGGCGCTGAAATTCGGCGGCGAGACCGACCGCGTCTATCTCGACGTGCCGAACCGGTTGGCTATCGTCGATCCGGGGCATCGGCGGATCACGCTCGACAAGGCAGGTGCGGCATCGGCGGTGACGTGGAACCCTTGGGCGGCGAAGGCCGCGGCGCTTGGCGATCTCGGCGGCGATTTGTGGCGCCGCTTCGTCTGCGTCGAAACCGGCAACATCGCCGACGACGCGATCCGGCTTTCCGGCGGCTCCGAACACGTCATGAGCGTCGAGATCGGGGTCGGCGCGCCGTAAGCCGGGTCAGCGGTGGTGCTGCGCGGTGGCCTGGCGGAGAAGCTGGACGAGCGCCTGCTTGTGGCTGTCCTCGGCCCAGCCGGCGGCGTCACGGCCGGTGAAATCGGTCATCGTCGGGTCCGCGCCATGGGCCAGCAGCACGCGGACGACCTCGATGTTGCCGCGGCGTGCGGCGGTCATCAGCGGGGTGACGCCGCTGCGGTTCTGCGCATTGGGCGAGGCCCTTGCGTCGAGCAGCGTCTTGCAGATATCGGGCTCGTTGCGGTCGGCCGCGTAGAACAGCGGCGTGTCGCCGAGCGGGTCCTTGATGTCGATCTGCGCACCACCCTTGATCAGGATCCCGACGATGCGCGCGTTGCCGTTGATCGCGGCGATATGGAGCCCGGCATGGCCGGAATCGTCGGTGTCGTTCGGGCTCTTGCCGTCGGCGATCAGCGCTTGGACGCCAGAGGCGTCGTTCGCCGCCGTGAGCCGCGCGACGCTTTGGTAATAGGCCGAGAACGGGTTCAGGTTGAGCTGCGCCCATGCGGGTGGCACGAGCGCCGGCATCAGAACGGCGACCAACTCCAGAACAGCGAAAAGAAGCCAGCGCCGCGTCACGGCAGCCTCTGCGCCAATTCGGGCTGCCGGCCGCCGTCGAGCCAGTCGAGCGCCGCCTCGATGGTGTCGACGCTAAGGCCGGGCTCTTGTGGCGGCCGCCGGATCATGATGACCGGCAGGCTCAATTCGCGGGCCGCGGCCAGCGTGGGTTCGGTTGCCGCGCCGCCGCTGGCCTTGCACACGAGGACGTCGATCGCGTGCCGCGCAATCAGGTGTCGTTCCTCGGCCAGCGAGAACGGACCGCCGCCGAGCACGACCTCGTGGAATTTGAGCGGCAGGCGCTCGCGCGGCGGATCGGCGAGGCGCACGACGAACCTGACCGCGTCGGCGATGGCGAATGGCGCGACCGCGTCAGCGTCGACCGTCAGCAGAGCGCGCCGTCCGACCCGGCCGACCATTGCCGCGGCGGCCTCGGTGGTGTCGACCTCGATCCAGCGGTCGAGAGGATCGCGCCGTAATGCCGGGCGCCGCAGGATCAGCCGCGGCACCTGGAGGGCATCGCAGGCGAGCCGCGCCGCCCGCGAAGCCTTGGCCGTGAACGGACAGGTCGCATCGATGACGGTATCGATTTCGTGCTCGGTCAGATAGGCGGCGATCCCTTCGGCCCCGGCGAACCCGCCGATCCGCACATGGCCGGGTATCGGCCCGGGGCGCCCGGTGCGGCCGGTCAGCGCCGTCGTCACGTCTACCGCCTCGCCAAAGCGCACGAGCACCGCTCGCGTCAGCACCGAAGCCTCGCCGGTTCCGCCGAGAATGAGGAGACGGCGTGGGGTCATCACCCTCCTCCGTTGCCGACGGGCATCAGGAACGCGCCTGTGCCGTCAGCGGTTGCGTCCTCACGGCAGTATGCCCGCCGAGCATCGCCGGCGCCACCGTATCCCCTTGGTTCAGCGGATTTTGTGATAGCGTCCGCGTCATGATCGACCCCGCTCGGCTCTCCCTGCCTGAATTCGCTCCCGGCAGCGTCTGGCTGGTCGGGGCGGGGCCAGGCGACCCGGGTTTGCTGTCGGTGCTGGCGCTGCATGCGCTCGCCGAGGCGGATGCGGTCATTTACGACGCGCTCGTCGATCCGCGCATCGTCGCCCTGGCGCGCGGAGGTGCCGCGCGTGAAGACGCCGGCAAGCGCGGCGGCAGGCCGTCGCCGCGCCAGCCCGACATCTCGGCGCGGCTGATCGCGCTCGCCCGCGAAGACAAGCGCGTCCTGCGCCTCAAGGGCGGCGACCCGATGGTGTTCGGCCGCGGTGGAGAAGAGGCGCTGGCGCTGGCTGAAGCCGGCATCCCGTTCCGCATCGTACCCGGCATCAGCGCCGGGATCGGCGGGCTCGCCTATGCCGGGATTCCGCTGACCCATCGCGGCGTCAATTCGGCGGTGACCTTGGTGACCGGCCACGACGGCGGCGAAGCACCCGATACGCGCGACTGGGCCGCGATCGCGCATGGCGCGCCGGTTCTGGTGCTCTACATGGGCCTCCGCCATCTCGGCGAGATCGCCGTGCGGCTGATCGCGGCCGGCCGCGATCCGAACGAGCCGGTCGCGATCGTCAGCAAGGCGACGACGAGGGCGCAGCGCGTGCTGACCACCACCCTCGGCGCGGCCGGTGCGGTCGTGGCGGCGCACCGCGTCGAGACTCCGGCGATCATCGCGATCGGCCGGGTCGTGGAGCTTCGCGCGGTGCTCGACTGGTTTGCGGCGCCCTGATCAGATGCGCTTGCCGGTATCCGGGTCGAACAGGTGGATGTGCTCGGGGCGTATCGCAAAGCGGACGGGGCTGCCGAGCGCGGGGGCCAAAGAGCCGGAGACACGCGCCGTGACGCGGGTCGAGCCGATGCTGCCATGGAGGATCGTGTCGGCCCCCAGGCGTTCGAGCAGCTCGACGCGCACCGTGAGCGGCCCGTCCGACACCGGTTCGAGGTGCTCGGGGCGGAGCCCCACGACGACCTGCCGCCCGGCCTCGCCGCGGGCCGGCGGCAACATCGCACCGGCGACCGCGACGCCGCCGGCATCGAGCCTGCCGGGGACGAGGTTCATCGCGGGCGAGCCGATGAACCCGGCGACGAACATCGTCGCCGGCCGCTCGTAGAGGTCGAGCGGGGCGCCGATCTGGTCGGCGATCCCGGCATTCATGACGATTAGCCGGTCGGCGAGGGTCATTGCCTCGACCTGGTCGTGGGTCACGTAAAGCGCCGTTGTGCCGAGCTGCTGCTGCAACCGCTTGATCTCGACCCGCATCTGCACGCGCAGCAGCGCGTCGAGGTTCGACAGCGGCTCGTCGAACAGGAACACCTTCGGGTCGCGCACGATCGCACGGCCCATCGCGACGCGCTGCCGCTGGCCGCCGGAGAGCTGCCGCGGCTTTCTATCGAGGAGCCCGTCGAGCTGAAGGGTGCCGGCCGCGCGCTGGACGCGGGTGCGGATCTCGTCCTTGCCCATCCCGCGCATCTTGAGCCCGTAGGCCATGTTGTCGAAGCAGCTCATGTGCGGGTAGAGCGCATAGTTCTGGAACACCATCGCGATGTCCCGGTCCTTCGGCTCGACCTGGTTGACCACACGCCCGTCGATCGAGACGGTGCCGGCCGTGATCGTCTCCAGCCCTGCTACCATGCGCAAAAGCGTCGACTTCCCGCACCCCGACGGCCCCACCACCACTACCAACTCACCATCCGCCACCGCAATGCTGACGCCATGCACGACCTCGCGGTCGTTATAGGATTTGCGCAGCTCGTCGAGGGTAACGGTGGCCATAGGCGCCTCAAGGTGCGGCCGGTGCGTCAGGGAACTGTCAGAATGCCGGTGTGCCCGCGATAGGCCTGTATCGCGGCGTCACGCGTCAATGTGCTCGCCTGTCTCAGCCCGGGAAACCAGCGCGGCGAATTCGGCTTTGGCTTTTGCCACGGAGATCTCAGCCATCGCGGGTCTCACTGAAATGACCATGCATGGTCATAACGGTTACGGCCGCGCTCTGATACAACCCTGCAGTCACGGCTGCCGCCAGCGGTAGCGTTGGCCGCCGGGGTTGGCTTCGCGGGTGAAGCCGGCGGCTTCGAAACGGCGGCCGATGCCGGAATTGTTGGCAGTGGCGACATGCGCCGTGACCGGCACCAGGCGGGCGACCAGGCGGTTCAGGAACTCGGTCAGGATGCCCTGGCGGCGGTGCGTCGGGAGGACGCCGGCGTGGCGGATTTCGAGGGCCTCGTGCTCGCCCCAGAAGCGGTCGGCCTCGTTCTGCTGGACGAGGATCACGCCGACGATCGCGTCGCCGTCGGTGGCGACCCAGCTTTCGCCCGACCGGGCGCAGTTGCGGATGACGCGGTAAAGCGCCTCCTCGTGCTCGAGCCTGTCGAGGCGGAGCGGGATCTCGTCGGCGAGCGCCTTCATCACGGCGAGGATGTCGGGCGCTTCTTCGAGAAGGGCGGGGCGGTAGGCGATCATTTCTCCCCCTCGACCAATCCTTTGACGAACCAGCGCTGCATCAACACCACGACCGCGACCGGCGGCACGATCGCCAGCAGCGCCGTCGCCATGATGATCTGCCATTCGGTCTGCGCGTCGCCGTTGCCGATCATCTGGCGCATGCCGATGACGATCGTCGTCATCGCCGGCGTGTCGGTGACCAGCAGCGGCCAGAGGTACTGGTTCCAGCCGAAGATAAAGAGGATCACGAACAGCGCGGCAATGTTGGTTTTCGACAGCGGGATCACGGTGTCGACGAGGAAGCGCCACGGCCCGGCGCCGTCGATCTTGGCGGCCTCGACCAATTCGTCGGGGATGGTCAGAAAGAACTGGCGGAAGAGGAGCGTCGCCGTCGCCGACGCGATCAGCGGCAGGGTGAGCCCGGCATAGGTGTTGATCAGGTGCAAGTCGGCCACGATCTTGTAGGTCGGCATGATGCGCACCTCGACCGGCAGCATCAGCGTTACGAAAATCGCCCAAAAGCAGAGCCGCCGCAGCGGAAAGCGAAAGAACACGACCGCGTAGGCCGAAGGCAGCGAGATCGCGATCTTGCCCACCGCAATCGCCAGCGCCATCACCGCGCTGTTGAATATCATGGACCAGACCGGCTGGCCGCTGGTCTTGACCGTGCCGGCGCCGAGCGCTTCGATCATGTTCGAGACGAAATGCGGGCCCGGCACGAGGCTCATCGGCGCATTGAGGATCTCCGGCAGCAAATCGCTCGCCGCGACAAAGGCGATAAAGATCGGGAACAGCACCAGCGCCACGCCGACGATCAGCACCGCGTGCGGGACAAAAGCGCTGCGCGGAGCCGAGACCATCATGCGTAATGCACCCGGCGTTCGATGAACTTGAACTGGATCGCGGTCAGCCCGATGACGATCGCCATCAGGATCACCGATTGCGCCGCCGAGCCGCCTAGGTCGAGCCCGACGACGCCGTCGTACCAGACCTTGTAGACGAGGATCTCGGTCGACTGTCCCGGGCCGCCCTGGGTCACGTTGTGGATGACGCCGAAGGTGTCGAAAAACGCATAGACGATGTTGACGACGATCAGGAAAAAGCTGGTCGGCGCCAGCAGCGGAAAGACGATCGTCCAGAACCGCCGCCGCGGTGTCGCGCCGTCGATCGCCGAGGCCTCGATCAACGACGCGGGGATCGCTTGCAGCCCGGCGAGAAAGAACAGGAAATTATAGCTGACCTGCTTCCACGCCGCGGCCAGGATCACGAGCAGGATCGCCTGCGGCGCGTTGAGCACGTAGTTCCAGTCGACCCCGAGCCAGCGCAGCGCCGCGGCCAGCACGCCGATCGACGGGTTGAACATGAACATCCACAACACGCCGGCGATGGCGGGGGCGATGGCGTAGGGGATCAGGAGCACGGTCTTGTAAAGCGCGGCGCCGCGCACGACCCGGTCGGCCATCACCGCCAATAGCAACCCCGGCGCCAACGCAAGGACCGCGACCGAAAAGCTGAAGACGGCGGTGACCCCGAACGAGGCCAGGTAGTTCGGATCGGCGATCAGATCGGTGAAATTCGCCGCGCCAGCGAAATGCTCGCTGAGCCCGAACGCGTCGCCGCGCAGAAACGACTGCACGATCGCCTGTCCCGCCGGCCAGAAGAAAAACATGATCGTCACCGCCATCTGCGGCAGGAGCAGGATCGCCGGGCACACCCACCCGCCAAAGACGACGCGGCGTTCCATCTCGGTGCCTAACCCTCACCCTCCCATCGCAGGCGCGATGGGTCCCACCCTCTCTCCCGCAAGCGGGCGAGGAGTTGAAGCTGCCCCCTAGGCCGCTTGCGGGAGAGGGTGCCCAAAGGGCGGGTGAGGGTTCGCGGCACGGCGGCCGCTACTGTGTGTTCTTCTGGAATTGCCGCAGCAGCGCGTTGCCGCGCTTGACGGCGTCGTCCATCGCGGCTTGAGCTGTTTCCTTGCCGGCGAAGGCGGCTTCGAGGTCTTCGGCGATGACGTCGCGGATCTGCACCATGTTGCCGAAGCGCAGGCCGCGGGTGTTCTCCGTGGGTGCCTTGGCGGTCATCTGCTTCAGCGCGACCTCGGTGCCGGGGTTCTTGTCGTAGAAGCCCGAGGCCTTTGTCGCCTCGTACGCGGCCTTGGTGATCGGCAGGTAGCCGGTGTCCTCATGCCATTTTTCCTGCACCGGCGTGCCCGACAGGTAATTGAAGAACTGGGCGATGCCCTTGTAGTGGTCGGCCGGCTTGCCCGCCATGACCCACAGGCTCGCGCCGCCGATGATCGAGTTTTGCGGGGCGCCCTTGACGTCGGGGTAATAGGGCAGCTCGGCCACGCCGAACCGGTCGTTGAACTGCTTTTTGATCAGCCCGTAGGCGGCAGACGAATCCTGCATCATCGCGCAGTCGCCGTTGAGGAAGCTGCTTTCGGGCTGCGTCTCGCGGCCCTTGTAGTCGAAGCTCTTGTCCTTCTGCGCCTCGACCAGGTCGTTGACGTGGCGCACGACCAGCGGGTTGTTGATCTCGATTTCCGTATCGACACCGGCGAGCCCGTTCGCCTTGGTGCCGATCGCGACATTGTGCCAGGCGCTGAAATTCTCGATCTGTATCCAGCTCACCCAGGCCGAGGTAAAGCCGCAGTTGATCCCGGCGGCACGCAGCTTTTTCGCCGTATCAAAGGTCTCGGGCCAGGTTGTCGGCGCCTTGTCGGGGTCGAGCCCGGCCTTTTTGAACTCCTCCT
Organism: Allostellaceae bacterium; assembly: GCA_036489765.1. GTDB lineage: Bacteria > Pseudomonadota > Alphaproteobacteria > ATCC43930 > CGMCC-115725 > DATARH01. The sequence goes on from DASXFE010000075.1 coordinate 15,351, forward strand.
TGTTCCAGTAGACGACCGGGGTGGAGCTGTTGAACGGCAGCGACAGCATCTTGCCGTCGGGCGTGCTGTAATACCCCGTCACCGTCGGCAGGTAGGCGTCCGGGTCGAACTTTTCGCCGGCGTCGACCATGAGCTGATAGACCGGCTTGATCGCGCCCTTGGCTGCCATCATCGTCGCGGTGCCGACCTCGAACACCTGGACGATGTCGGGCGCGTTGCCGGCGCGATAGGCGGCGATCGCGGCGGTCATCGTCTCCGCGTACGAGCCCTTGAACACCGGCACGACCTTGTACGCGGTCTGCGATTTGTTGAAGTCTTCGGCGATCTTGTTGATCCGGTCGCCGTTGACCGCGGTCATCGCGTGCCACCATTGCAGCTCGATCGGGTCGGCGAGCGCGGGCCCCGCCAGAATCACCGTAAGCGCCGCCAGGACGGCAGCTCGGATCGTCGATCGCATCATGTCCCCCCAGTCTCTCGTGCCGCTATTCGTCTTGTGCCTGACACCTTGCCAAATCAGCATGAGAGCGGGAAGCTTTTGTGACAACCGCCAGCGACAGAGGAAACCGGCCCGTGCGGCTTCCGCGCCTCATTGCGCGCCGCGACTCCACCCTCGACGAGGCAAGGCGCCGCGCTGCCGCGCTCGATCTCGGCACGCCGGTGGCGATCCGCGTCAGCCCGCGGGCTCGGCGCATCTCGCTGCGTGTCCTGCCGGTCGGGCAAGGGATAGAGCTCGTCTTGCCGCGGGGAGTCGGCGCCGAGGCCGGGCTCAAATTTCTCGACGGCAATCGCGGTTGGGTGGCGGCGCGGATCGCCGCGCAACCCTCGGCGGAGCCCTTTGTCGAGGGCGCGGTCGTGCCGGTGCTCGGCGTGCCGCATCGCATTTGCCGCGAGGCCAACTCGGCCGCGCCGCCGGTCGCCATCCGCGATGGCGAGATCCGGGTCAAGGGCGACCCGGCGCATCTCGGCCGTCGCGTCCGCGAGCATTTGATCGCGCTTGCCCGCAGCGAGCTGTCGTCCCGCGCCCGCGACTGCGCCGTACGGGTCGGCCGCCGGGTCGGGCGGGTGGGCGTCCGCGACCCGAAGAGCCGCTGGGGAAGCTGCTCGTCAAACGGCGACCTGTCGTTCAGCTGGCGGCTGGTTCTGGCGCCCGAGGCGGTGATCGATTACGTCGTCGCCCACGAGGTCGCCCATCTCGTCGAGATGAACCACTCACCCCGGTTCTGGCGGCTGGTCGAGACGCTGGCGCCGGACAGCGCCGGGCCGCGGGCGTGGCTGCGCCGGCACCGTCTGCGGCTTTTGGCTTACGGGTAAAAAATCGGCCGCGTCGCGACGATGTGCGACGCGGCCGAGCAGGCGACCGGAACCCTAGTATTTGTGGGACGTGTCGCTGCTGTTGGTCGAGTTCGGCATGCTGGTGGTGCCGCTCGGCGTGCTCGCACCGCCCGAGCCAACGCTGCTGCCGGCGCCCGCGTTAGAGGTCGAGCCGTTCGTGCCGGCTGGCGGAACGGTCGAGCCGGAGCCGGCATTCGACATCCCGGTCCCGTTGCCCGTGCCGCCCAGCTTGGCCATGGTCTGCTGGTCGAGCTGCGAGCTTTGCGACAGCCCGTTCTGCTGCTGGAATTTCGAGATCGCCTGGGCGGTCTCCGGCCCCATCTTGCCGTCGACGCGGCCCTTGTAGATGCCCTGCTGCTTCAACTGCTCCTGGGCCTGGCGGATCGCCTGCGGCGACTGCTCGGAATTCATGCCGGTGTCGTTCTGCGCCGACGGGCCGGTCATGCTCGATGAGCTGGTTCCGGTCGTCGACGGGTTGCTCATGCCGGATGACGAGCCCGTGCTGGGCGCCATCGTGGCCGGCGCGGCTGTCGATGGGTTCATCGTCTTCGAGCTCGGCGTCGCGCCTTGCGCCAGCGCCAGACCCGACGTCGCCAGGGCCATCGTGCTGACGACCGCGGCAGCGGTCAGAAAGCGTTGCATCATTACCTCCAATCGATGTGACGCGTGTCCGCGTCCTCTTGGGTGGCAACGAAATGCGGGCGCCGAGGTTCCGCGAAAAACTCCGGCGGAAATCCCGCTAAACTATTGAATTCGCGGGATACGCGAATTCACGTTGCGGTAGGTGCGCGTCGCATGATCCAGGTCAGCAGGAGGAGCGCCGGGACGCAGGCGAGGGTGCTCAGGACAAAAAACGGGCTCCAGCCGAGATGCTGGGCGAGCCAGCCCCCCGACGCCGCCAGGATGTTGAGCCCGAACGTCGCCAGCGACGACAGGAGTGCGTATTGCGTCGCGGTGAAGTCGCGGTGGCAGAGACCCGACAGGTACGCGACAAAGGCCGACGAGGCCATGCCGCCGGTCAGGTTCTCGCTGCCGATCGTGACGGCCAGCATCGTGACGTCGTGCCCGGCCCAGACCTGCACCGCATACATCAGGTTCGATAGGGCCTGCAGCGCGCCGCACAGCAGCAGCGACCGGAACATTCCGATGCGCAGTACGAGGATGCCGCCGAGCGCGACGCCGGCCAGTGTGGTGAGGACGCCGTAGATCTTGGCGATCGTCGCGACCTCGATCTTGGTAAAGCCGAGCGCGACGTAAAGCGGGTTCGACATCGATCCCGCCAGCGCATCACCAAATTTGTAGAGCACGATGAAGATGATGATCGCGGCGAGCTGCGCCCCGCCATTGCGCCGGTAGAGGTCGGCGAACGGCGCCGCGACCGCGCGCCGAAGCCAGGCGCCGATCCGGGCTCCTTGGCTGTCGCCGGCGAGCGGCTGCGGCTCTTCGGCCTCCGGCTCTGGGGTCAAGATCACCGTGATCATGCCGACGAGCATCAGCCCGGCCATCAGCGAGTAGGCGAAATGCCAGCCGCTGTAGGTCGCCGCGTAAAGCGCGCCGGCGCCCGAGGCGAGCATGCCGAAGCGATAGCCCCACTGCGTCGCCGCCGCGCCGGCGCCCTGCTCCTCGGGCAGCAGCAGCTCGATGCGATAGGCGTCGATGACGATGTCCTGGCTCGCCGAGAGGAATGCGACGACGACGGCCGCGAGCGCGGTTGCGGCCGGGTCGACGCGCGGGTCGGTCGCGCCGAGGACCGCGATCGCGACGAGCAGCAGCGCCTGGATCGCCAACGCCCAGCTCCGTCGCCGCCCGAGCCGCGCCGTCAGAAACGGGATCGGCATGCGGTCAATGAGCGGCGACCACAGGAATTTGAGGCTGTAGGAAAACCGCACCAACCCGAAAAGGCCGATCGCGGTCAGCGACACCCCCAGTTCGGCGAGCCAGTACGACAGCGTGCCAAAGGTCAGCGCCAGCGGCAGGCCGCTCGAAAACCCCATCAAGAGGATCGCGACAAGCCGCGGCCGGCGATAGACCGCGAGCGCGCCGAGGAAAGTGCCGCTAATGGCGGGTGCCCTATTTGGCGTCGGCGGCGACCTGCATCTTCACGATCTTGTCGGGGTCGAGCACCTTGCCGTTGTCGGCCGGGCTGCCTTTCTTGATGCGGTCGACGAACTCCATCCCGGATGTCACCCGGCCCCAGACCGTGTATTTGCCGTTGAGGCTCGGCGCCGGCGCCAGGCAGATGAAGAACTGGCTGTCGGCGCTGTCGGGGTCCGAGGTCCGCGCCATCCCCACGGTGCCGCGCACGAACGGCGTGCTGCTGAACTCCGCCTTCAGCGTGTGCCCCGAGCCGCCGGTGCCGTTGCCGTTGGGATCGCCGGTCTGCGCCATGAAGCCGGCAATGACGCGATGGAACAGAAGCCCGTTATAGAAGCCCTTGCGGGTCAGCGCCTTGACCTGCGCGACCGTCTTCGGCGCCAGATCGGGCCGCATCTGGATCACGACCCGGCCGTAGACCGTATCGAGATAGAGCGTGTTTTCGGGGTCGCTTGCGGGCGCGGCGCCCGCGTGGCCGGCGATGCCGAGGGCAATGACGAGGGCGAAGAGACGCAAAAAGGCCTTCATGGCGTTTCCTATCAAGCAAAGGAGCGCGGGCTTCTTGCCCGCACCCTCAAAAAATGGCGGGCGTCTCGCCCGCGCTCCTTTACGTCCTATTCCTTCACGTCGGCGGCGACCTGCATCTTGATGATCTTGTCGGGGTTTTCGACCATGCCGTTGCGGCGCGAGTCGCCTTTCTTGATCGCGTCGACATGCTCCATGCCCGACGTCACCTTGCCCCAGACCGTGTACTGGTTGTCGAGCGAAGGGGCCGCATCGAACATGATAAAGAACTGGCTGTCGGCGCTGTTCGGGTCCGAGGTGCGCGCCATCGAGCAGGTGCCGCGCACATGCTTCTCGGACGAGAACTCGGCCGGGAGCCGGCCGCCCGAGCCGCCGGTGCCGGTGCCGGTCGGGTCGCCGCCCTGCGCCATGAACCCGTCGATGACCCGGTGGAACACGACGCCGTCATAGAAGCCGCGTCGCGCCAGCGCCTTGATGTGGGCGACGTGCTGCGGCGCGAGGTCTGGCCGCAATTCGATCGTGACCCGGCCCGAGGCGAGGTCGAGATAGAGGGTGTCTTCCATCGCGGAAGCCTTTCCGAAAGGGGGAGATAGAACGTGCTAGGCGGCGCGCTGGCGTTCGTACCAGCCGCCGCGGCGAAAGCGATCCATATAGCTCGGCAGGATCGCCTCGACCGAGCTCGGCGAGATGCCGAGCGCCGGGAACCCGAGCGCGCCGTTGGCGACGATGTTGTCGCTTTTCAGCATTTCGACCTGGTCGACGGTCAAAGGGGGGCTCGGCAGCAGCGCCATCAGCCGCGCCTGAAGCGAGGCGAGCGCGAAAGGCAGGTCGATCAAGAGGCGCTTGCGGTGGATCTCGGCGAGCAGCAATTCCATCAGCGCCCGGAACGTATAGACCCGCGGGCCGCCCAGCTCGTAGGTGCGCGCGGCGGTCGCCGGATCGTCGAGGCAGGCGAGCACAGCGTTCGCGACATCGGCGACGTAGACCGGCTGAAACCGCGTATCGCCGCCGCCGATCAACGGCAAGGCCGGCAGCATCAGCGCCATCGCCGCGAATTTGTTGAAGAACTGGTCCTCGGGACCGAACACGACCGAGGGGCGGAGGATCGTCGCGGTCGGAAAGGCGTCGAGCACGCCCTGTTCGCCGGCCGCCTTGCTCCGCGCATAGCGGGAGGTCGAGCGCGGGTCGGCGCCGAGCGCGGAGATGTGGATAAAGCGCTCGATGCCCAGTTCGCGCGCCATCCGGGCAAGCCGCGCCGGCGCCGCGTGATGGATCCGGTCGAACCGTTGCCGTCCGCCTTCGCGCAGGATGCCGACCGCGTTGACGATCGCGTCGCTGCCTTCGAGAAACGCCGGCAGCACGGCCTCGTCGTCGATCGCGAGATTGACGAGCGCGACCTGGCCTGGGTCGCCCATCGGCCGCAGGAACTTGCCGCGCTCGGCGTTGCGCGCGCCGACCGCGACCGCGTTGCCGCGCGCCGCCAGCCGTCGCACGACGTAACGCCCGATAAACCCCGACCCACCGAGGACCGCGACGCGATGATGCTTCATGGGTCTCCTGATACCAGAAAAGACGCCGTCATTGCGAGGAGCGGAGCGACGCGGCAATCTCGGGCCGGTTAGCCTCCTGCGGGCCGAGATTGCTTCGCTTCGCTCGCAATGACAACCGGGATGGAGTGATAAATGACTGACGGCGCGCGGCTTTCCAACGAGTTTCCGATCCCCGAGCGGATGAAGGCCTGGGTGCTCGACGGTCCCGAGGAGATCCGCCTGACCGAAAAGCCGGTGCCGGAGCCGGGTGCCGCCGAGGTGCTGGTGCGCATCGACGCGGTCGCGGTCTGCGCCACCGACCTCGAAGTCGTGAAGCACGGCGTCCCGGCGATGGTCGACGGCGAACTGCCGTTCCACAAGAATTTCACGTTCGGGCACGAGTACATGGGCACGGTCGTCAAGCTCGGCCCCAATGTCGACGAATACGCGCCCGGCGACCGCGTCACGGTCGAGGTTCATGCCGGGTGCGGGCGCTGCGAGCGCTGCCGCGAGGGCATGTACACGTCTTGTCTAAACTACGGGAGCCGCGCTAAAGGGCACCGCGCCAACGGGTTCACAACCGATGGCGGGTTCGCCGAATACGCGATCAACAACGTCAACACCCTCGTTCATGTGCCCGAGGACATGAGCGACGCCGAGGCGACGCTGGTCGTCACCGCCGGCACCTCGATGTACGGGCTCGACGTGCTCGGCGGCATCATCGCCGGCGAAGCGGTCGTGGTGACGGGGCCGGGGCCGATCGGGCTTTTGGGCGTAGGCGTCGCCAAGGCGCTCGGAGCCGATCCGGTGATCCTCACGGGGACGCGCGAGTCGCGCCTCGAATTAGGGCGCAAACTCGGCGCCGACTACACGATCAACGCGCGCGAGGAAGACCCCGTCGCCGCGGTCAGGCGGATCACCAAGGGCAAAGGCGTCCAGTTTGTCGTCGAGTGCTCGGGCGCGCCCAACGCGCTCAACGAGGCGGCGCAGATGGTCAACCGCGGTGGCCGCATCTGCCTCGCCGCCTTTCCGCACGAGCCGGTGCCCGTC
>DASXFE010000091.1:0-17706 GCA_036489765.1 Allostellaceae bacterium
TGACCTCCGTCCCCTGTTCTACCCCGCCAGCGTCGCGATCGTCGGCGCGGCCGGCGACGAGCATTCGCTGCGCGGACGGCTGACCCGGCAGCTCCTCGGCCACCGCTACGCCGGGAAGGTTTACCCGATCACCCGCAGCGCAAGCGAGGTGATGGGCCTCAAGACCTATGCCTCGGTAGCAGACCTGCCGGAGACGCCGGAGCTGGCGATCGTCCTGGTGCCGGCTGCGCACGTCGTCTCGACGATCGACCAATGCGGACAGCGGGGTATCCGCGCCGCCATAATAATCAGCTCGGGCTTTGGTGAGGAGAAGACCGAAGAGGCGGCCGGGCGCGACGCCGAGTTGCGTGCGATCTGCGAGCGTTGGAACATGGTTGTTTCCGGCCCGAATTCGGAAGGACTGGTCAACCCGTTGAGCCAATTTGTGGCGACGTTCAGCCCGGTCTTCCACGATGTCAACCAGGCGCTCCTGCCCGAAGGCAGCGGGGCAAAACCGATCGCCGTGAGTTGCCAGAGCGGCGCCCTGACCTTTTCATTCCTCAGCCGCGGCCGTGACCGCGGGCTGCAGTTCACGTATCAGGTGAGTTCTGGCAACCAAACCGTTTTAGAAGCTCATGATTACATGGATTGGATTATCGATGCCGGCGGCGCCGATATCTTTATGGCCTACCTCGAAGGCATCCGCCGACCGGATCGTTTTCGCGCGGTCGCCGATAAGGCGGCCAAAGCCGGGAAGCCGCTGATCCTCGCCAAGGTCGGGCGCTCGGACGCAGGGGTGCGCGCAGCCTCGTCGCATACGGGTTCGCTTGCCCGTTCGGGCGCGGTCGACGACGCGATCTTCCGCCATCACGGCATCGTCCGCGGCGAAGACCTCGACCACATGGTCGACGTCGCCACCGCCTTCGCCTATTGCAAACTGCCCAAGGGCAACCGGGTCGCGATCATTACCGGGTCGGGCGGCAGCGCCGTGTGGATGGCCGATATCCTCACGGCGCACGGGCTCGAACTTCCCGTACTAGAAGAGGATTTGCGTGCCAAGATCATGGCGATGCTCCCTTCTTATGCCTCGGCGCTCAACCCGATCGACGCGACCGCTCAAGCGATCGGCGAGGTCGGCTATGCCCCGATCGTCGAGCTGGTGCGGCAGTCGAAGCAGATCGACACGATCATCCTGATTGCCTCGCTCGCCAATGAATCGACGGCGAAGAAGCGCGCCGAGGAACTCGCGGGCGTCGCCGCCCGTACCGAGCAGCCGATCCTCCTGTCGACCTATACGACCGCGACGCCGGGGGCGATGGCGGCCTTCGCCAAGGTCGGTATCCCCTGCTACACGGCGATGCCGAGCTGCGCCCGCGCGATCCGGGCGCTCGTCGATTACGGGAGGTTCCAGGAACGCACGGCCCGCCGTGCCGCCGCGCCCGAGACGCCGGCTGCTCCGCGCGAGGCGGTTGCGGCCGGACTGAAGGCGGCGGGCTCGGCGCTGACCGAGCACGCAGCCAAGGCGCTGCTCGCACACTATGGGATCAAGCGCCCACCGGAGGAACTGGCGGCGAGCGAGGACGAGGCGGTCGCCGCGGCGAAACGCATCAACGGCGCCGTCGCGCTCAAGGTCCAGTCACCCGATATCCTGCACAAGACCGAAGCCGGCGCGGTGCTGTTGAACCTCTCGGGGGACGAGGCCGTGCGCGATGGATATCGCACCGTGGCGGCGCGGGCGAAGGCGGCGCATCCGGACGCCCGGGTCGAGGGCGTGCTGGTGCAGGCGATGGCGCGGCGCGGTCAGGAAATCATCCTCGGCATCACCCGCGACCCCGATTTCGGACCGATGCTGATGGTCGGGCTCGGCGGCATCCATGTCGAGGTGCTGAAGGACGTGGCCTTCGCCCCGGTGCCGCTGACGCGCGAAGACGCGCTCGACCTGATCGGCGAATTGAAGGGCGCGGCTCTCCTCGACGGCATCCGCGGCGCACCACCCTCCGACCGCACCGCGCTCGCCGAATTGATGGTCGCGCTCTCCCGTTTCGCTCACGACCACCGCGACGCGATCGCCGAGATCGACCTGAACCCGGTCATCGTCCACGAACAAGGCACCGGCCTCACCGTCGTCGACGCCCTGATCGTCAAGAATTGAGTTTCACCACGAAGACGCGAAGGCACGAAGAAAACAAAAGGGGTGCAAAGCGCCAGATATTCGCCATGAGACGGTGAGGCGTGAGCGACCGAGCCGCGGAATCTCACTGCCTCACCGTCTCATTGTGAATAAATCCATTGCGCGCAACCCGCGCCTTCGTGCTCTTCGTGTCTTCGTGGTTCACCTCTAGAGGGAGCCAGCCCATGACCGACTATTCGAGCTTCAAGGAAATCAGCGTCACCCTCGACGGGCCGGTCGCGACGGTTGAGATCCACCGGCCGCCGAATAATTTTTTCGATGCCGTGCTGATCGGCGAGCTCGGCGAGGCTTACGAGAAGATCGATGCCGACCCCAACGCGCGCACGTCGGTCTTGTGCGCCGAGGGGCGGCATTTCTGTGCCGGGGCCGATTTCTCGAAGCGAATGGACACCGGAACGGTGCAGGAATCCGGACGGAGCGGCGCCGGCAAGCACCTCTACAAGGAGGCGAGCCGCCTGTTTCGCGCGAAAAAGCCGATCGTCGGGGCGATCCATGGCGCGGCGGTCGGCGGCGGGCTCGGCCTCGCGCTGGTGCCGGATTTCCGCGTCACCTGCAACGAGGCGCGGTTCAGCGCGAACTTCAACCGACTCGGCTTTCACCCCGGGTTCGGGCTAACCGTGACTTTGCCGCGGCTCGTCGGGGCGCAACAGGCTGCCCTCCTCTTTTATACCGGCCGGCGCATCTCTGGCGACGAGGCGGTGAAGATCGGTCTCGCCGACGTGCTGGTGCCGCTTGCCGAGGTGCGCTCGGCAGCGCAGGCGCTGGCGCTCGAAATCGCGCAATCGTCGCCGCTCGCGGTGCTGTCGACGCGCGAAACGATGCGCCGCGGCCTCGCCGATTCGATCGACGCGGCTACCGAGCGCGAGCTCGTCGAGCAGGATTGGCTGCGCCGCACCGAGGACTTCCAGGAAGGCATCAAGGCGATGGCCGAACGCCGCCTGCCCAATTTTCAGGGACGGTGAGTCAAAACCGTCCGCGCAGGCTGGCGGCGAGAAGGCGCCAGCTTTGCAGCGGATCGGGCGCGGACAGCGCCGGGGCGAACGGGTCGCCGCCGGCCCGCCTCAGCATCCTCAGATAGCGGCTGGCGATCGCCGCCGGAAGAAAGGCGGCGCGGGCGGTACGCGGGATCGTGCGGCGGACCGCCCGCGCGGCGGCGAGGTGCCGCTCCGCCGCAGCGGCGATCGCGGCGACTGCGCCCCGCAGCGCCGGCGTCGCCCGGCCCCCGAGATACTCGGCTGGATCCACGGCGAATTCTGCGGGCACGTACGAGCGGCCTTCGGCGGCATGGTACGGCATTGCCCGCAGGAGGCCGGCGAGACCATAGGCGATCCCGACTCCGCGGGACGCCGCCGACGCGGCTTCATCGCGGAAGCCCAGCGCCTCGGCGGCGAGCTGGACCAAAGCACCCGAGCTGGCCTCGCAATATTCATCGAGCGCCGCGAGGGTTGCCGGCGGCGCGTTCACGAGATCGGTCTCGCGCGTCTCGATCAGGCGTTCGAAAAGCGCGGGCGTCAGATCATGCCGCGCGATCGCCGCGCTCAGCGCCTCGACAATGACGTGCCGCCGCGGCGTGCGGCCGGCGTAGGCGGCCTCGACCGCCTCGCGCCACCATTGCAGGCGGATGCGCCCCAGCATCTCCTCATGCACGATCTCGCGTACCCGCGCGATCTCGTAGTTAAAGGCATAGAGCGCGAACAACGCTTCACGTTGCGCGACCGGAGCGAACAGTGCAGTCTGGAACCGGTCGCGGTCATGCCGGCGAACGAGCGCCCCCGCGGGCGACAATCGGTCGCCAGCACCGGATCGGTCGCGATCGAGGATCGTTTCCTGAGACATAGGATCCGGTTACCGAGCTCTCATCCAATCGTCGCCATCAAGAACGGGAGTTGTACCGCCATGGCATTTGAACTGCCCCCACTACCCTATCCGAAGAACGCCCTCGAGCCGCACACCTCGGCCAACACCCTCGATTTCCATCATGACAAGCATCACCAGGCCTACGTCACCAACCTGAACAACCTGGTGAAGGGCTCGCCGATGGAGAACCAGTCGTTGGAGCAGGTCATCATGGCCGTGCACAACGACAGCTCCAAAGCCGGCGTGTTCAACAACGCCGCGCAGGTGTGGAACCATACCTTTTTCTGGAACTGCATGAAGCCGGGCGGCGGCGGCGCGCCGAGCGGCGAGCTGGCGGCGGCGATCGACCGCGACCTCGGCGGGTTCGCCAAGTTCAAGGACGACTTCAAGGCCGCCGGTGCAGGCCGGTTCGGCAGCGGCTGGGCCTGGCTCGTCGCCGACAAGGGCAAGCTCAAGATCGTCACGACGCCCAACGCCGGCACGCCAATGACCGACGGCCAGACCGCGCTGTTGACCTGCGATGTCTGGGAACACGCGTACTACCTCGATTTCCAGAACCGCCGGCCCGATTTCCTGCAGGCATTCCTCGACCATCTGGCCAATTGGGACTTCGCCGCCACCAATCTGTCGAAGGCGAAGTAACTCCGGGCTCACCGCACGAAGAAAAAGGCGCAAAGCGCCACGGATTGCAAAGAGGCTATGAGGCAGTGAGGATGCCGCGCGCGGCATCCTCACTGCCCCACGCCTCACTGCCATTCTTTGACTTGCAACGCCTACGCGCCTTTGCGGTGGACCTTACAGCCGCTTGCCGGTGTCGAGCAGCACAGAGGTGTACTCGCGGTAGGTCATGCCGAGCTCCTCGGCGCGGGCGAGGCGGCGGAGGGCGATCTCGCGCGGCGGGGTCTTCCAGGCTCGGCCATGGGCGCGTCTCCAGCAATAGCGGCGCCAGCTCGCGTGTGGGTCGAGCGGCGGGCCGCCGTTATGACCGACGCCGAACTGCGCTAGGATCGCCCTGCCGTCATCAGGCGCCATCGCCAGGGCCTGCCTCCGTTGCCGCTACCCGGAAAAGGTTGAGGCAAGAAGCATGCCCGGGCAACGAAAAGCCCCGCCAAACCGGCGGGGCTTTCGCTTCAGGGCCGCGAATATTACTCGGTGTGGGTCCGCGCGGCGGCCGATGCGTGCTGGTGCGACTCTGCCCGCGCCTTGAAGACCTGGTCGGCGACCTTCTTCTGCTCATCGGGCAGCGCGTTGTAGAGCGTCTGGAATGCGCTCACGAGCTTCTCCAAGTGCTCGGCATGGGTCTCGGCCAGCTTCTGGTACGATTCCATGTTCTGCAGGGCGTTCATCGACGGGTATTGCTGCTCTCGCTCTTGCATCGCCGACTGCATGTCGCGCGCGTTGGCACGCATGACGCCAGCGAACTCGCCCCAGTCCTTTTCCTCATTCTGCGTGATCTTGAGCTGGGTGTGGAGCTGTTTGATGTGTGCCTCGACCTTGGCCTGGATGTCCTTGCTCAGCGTCGGCGAGGTCGAGGATGGGGCTGCGCTTGTCGAGGGTGCTGTCGCGGCGGGCGGAGCCGCCGGCGCCGTACTCGGCGAGTTCGTCGTCTGGGCGTAGGCGAGCGCGGGAAGGGTCAGCAGGGCGGCGAACGCCACCGGTGCGATGCGAGGGCTCATGATAAGTCGATCCCGTATGAGAGTTGCTAGGGAAGGCTCGGGCCGGCGTCAGTAGCCGTAATAGACCGCCGGCGGCGGGGCGTAGTAGGTGGGCGGGGCGTAATAGGGCTGCTGGCTCGAGGCGATCGCTGCCCCGACGGCCAATCCGATGATGCCGGCCCCGATCGCCGCTCCGGCGTTGCCGCCGCCGCCGCGATGGTAATACCCGCCGCCGCCATGCCATCCGCCGCCGTGGTGCCAGTCGCGCGCCTGGGCCGCAGGCGCCAGCATACCCGCGATCAAGACGGCGGCAGTAATCGCGCGGAGATTGAATGCCATGTTGAGAGGCTCCTATTGAGGACACCCCCTCAAACAAAAGAGCGGCTTCCGGGTTCCCGCCTGCGACGAATTAAACCGGGGGAAGGAGTGCGGCTGCGACCCGTCGGTCTTCGGCGGCGACGATGTTGAAGGTGCGGCAGGCGGCGCCGGTATCCATCGGCTCGACCGCGATACCGTGCGCCTTGAGGGCTTGGCGCAGCGCCGGGGGCACCGGCGCAATCCGGCGACCGAGCCCCAGCAGCAAAAGTTCGACCGCGCCGTCCGCGATCACCGCGGCAAGCCCCGCCTCGTCGACCGCGCCGCCGGGCCATTCGATTGTGCGCTCGGGAAAGACGAGGATCGGATGCCTGTAAATGACGCCGGCGACGCGGAACCCGGCCGGACCATAGCGCTCGACGACCTGCAATCCGGGTTTGACGAGCGGGGTCAGATCCATCTAGCGCGAGGCGCGCTCGGTCGCGGGCGAGCCGCCTTCACGCGCGATCGCGCGGCGGTTCGGCTGGATGTAGTAGATGATCGGCGCGGCGATAAACAGCGACGAATAGGTGCCGACAACGATCCCCCACAGCATCGCGATCGAGAACCCGCGCAACACCTCGCCGCCAAAGATCAACAGCGCCAGCACCGCCAGCGCAACGGTGCTGACCGTCAGAATCGTGCGCGACAGGGTCTCGTTGAGCGCGAGATTGATGAGGTCGCGGAACGGCATCGTGCGGTGCTTGCGCATCGTCTCGCGCACGCGGTCGTAGATGACGACCGTGTCGTTGATCGAATAGCCGGCAATGGTCAGGATCGCGGCGAGAGTCGTCAGGTCGAAATCGAGCCGGAAGATCGCGAAAAGCCCGATCGTCGTCACGACGTCGTGGATCGTCGAGATCGTCGCCCCGACCCCGAACTGCCACTCGAAGCGGAACCAGATGTAGATCATGATCGCGGCCAGCGCGAGGACGGTCGCCAGGACGCCGGCATGGATCAGTTCGGCACCGACCGTCGGGCCTACCACCTCGACGCGGCGATAATCGATGCCCTGTCCCAGCGTCTGCTTGACCGCGGAAATCGCCTTCTCCTGGCCGGAATCGCCGCCCGGCTGCTGCGGCAGGCGGATCAGCACGGTGCTCTCGTCGCCGAAATTCTGCAGCGAGACCTCGCCGAGATGGAGCGCGTCGAGCTTCCCGCGCATCGCCGCGAGATCGGCCTGGCCGGTGGTGACCCGCGCCTCGATCAAGACGCCGCCCTTGAAATCGATGCCGAAATTGAGCCCGAACGCCAGGAACAGCGCGATCGACAGCCCCCCGAGGATGCAGGAAAGGGCAAACCCGAATTTGTGCCAGCGCATGAAGTCGATCGTCGGCGTGCGCCGGATGACGATAAGCGGCCTCATAGCGGGATTTCCTTGGGCTTCCAGCGCCTGAGCCAGCTCACGATGATGAGCCGGGTCACCAGGATCGCCGAGAACAGCGAGGTGAGGACGCCGATGCTGAGCGTTACGGCGAACCCCTTAACCGGCCCCGAGCCGAGCCAGTACAGCAAGAGGCCGGCGACGAGCGTCGTCACATGGCTGTCGACGATCGTGCCGAAAGCGCGGGTGAACCCGGCGTCGAGCGACGACAGCATCGAGCGGCCGCTGCGGATTTCCTCGCGGATGCGCTCGTAGATGAGGACGTTGGCATCGACCGCCATGCCCAGGGTCAGCGCGATCCCGGCGATGCCGGGCAGGGTCAGCGTTGCGCCGAGCAGCGACAGGGTCGCCAGCATCAGGCAGAGGTTAAAGAAGAGGGCGATGTCGGCGAATATCCCGAACAGCCCGTAGAACAACACCATGAACACGACGACGAGGACCACCGCGACGATGCACGACACGGCGCCGGCGTGGATCGAATCGGCGCCGAGATCGGGGCCGACCGTGCGCTCCTCGAGGATCGTGATCGGAGCCGGCAAGGCGCCCGCCCGCAACAGGAGGGCGAGGTCGCTCGCCGACTGCACCGTAAAGCTGCCGGAGATGATGCCGCTGCCGCCGAGGATCGCCTCGCGGATCACCGGGGCGCTGATCACCTTGTTGTCGAGCACGATGGCAAAGGGCTTGCCGACATTCTCGCGCGTCGCGTCGCCGAAGCGCTTGGCCCCCGTCGCGTCGAAGCGGAAGCTGACGACCGGCTGGTTGTCCTGGAACGTCGCCTGCGCGTCGGTCAGCGTGTCGCCGCCGACCATGACCCTCTTGTGCACGACATAGGCCGCCGCGCCCTGGTTGCGCCCGCCGCTTTCCTGCGCGTTGAGGATCTCGTCGCCGGGCGGCAGACGGCCGCGCCGGGCGTCATCGACCGTCACGCTCTGGTCGACGAGTTGGAAGGTCAGCTTGGCGGTGCGGCCGAGAAGCCGCTTCATGTGCTCGGGATCGTCGATGCCGGGCAACTCGACGAGGATGCGGTTCTGCCCCTGCCCCTGAATCGTCGGTTCCTTGGTGCCGGTTTCGTCGATGCGGCGGCGGATGATCTCGATCGACTGGGCGACGGCCTGCTGGCGCCGGGCGTTTTCGGCGACCTGGTTGAATTTCAGCGTCGCCGCGCCGTCGGGACCGACGGTCGTCACGAGATCGGGGTCGACCGTGGCCAGCGCCTTCTTCGCGTCCTCGCTCTTGTCGGGCTCGCGCAGCGTGAAGACGATCGCGTCGTTCTGGACGCCGAGCCCGGTATAGCCGAGATGCGCGTTGAGCAGCGCGTTGCGGACGCTGTCGACGAGCGTGTTGAGCCGCTCCTTCTGCGCCGCGGCGAAATCGACCTCGAGCAACAGATACGAGCCGCCGCGCAGGTCGAGGCCGAGATTTACCTGCTTATGCGGCACCTCCTGCGGCACAAACGAGAGCTGCGCCGGGGTGAAGACGTTGGGGAGCGAGAACAGCACCCCGAGCGCGCAGACGGCGCAGATCAGGATGACTTTCCACTGGGCGAAATAGAGCATCGATCAGTCAACTCTGCGGCGTCTTCTCGTCCGCTTTCTCGCCGGCGTCGTTCGCGGCGGGCTCGTCCGCCGCAGCGACCGCCGCCCTGGCCGAGCCGCGCCGCCGCGGCTCCTTCGCGGCGGCGGCCTCGCGCGCGGCGCCGGGGTCGGGCTTGGCGAGGACATTGGTGATCGTGCTGCGCACGACGCGCACCCGCGTGCCGCTCGCGATGTCGACCTCGACCTCCTCGGCGCTGATGACCCGGTTGACCGTACCGATGATGCCGCCACCGGTGACGACCCGATCGCCGCGCCTTAGCGCGTCGAGCATCCCGCGGTGATCCTTCTGCTTTTTCTGCTGGGGCCGGATCAACAGGAAATAGAACACGACGAAGATCAGGACCAGCGGCAGGAACTGCACCATCGCGTTCGAACTGTCGAATAGCCCGCCCACCCCTTGAGCATAGGCCGTGGAGATCAGCATCGGCAAAACCTCGATTGCGCACGCCACAACCGCACTGGCGGGCGGCGGAGCGAATTCCTACGCGATGCTTGGCGAAAGGGCAATGCCGGCTCGACATGGCCGGGTGTTGTGTTTAGCGTCCGCGCCTTTGCCGCCATGCCGTAGCGAATGATGACCGAAGACGCCGATCTCAAGCCCCTTCTTCACCGTATCGCCGACGCCCTCGAACGGCTCGCCCCGCCGGGCGCCGCGGCCAGCGACCTCAACGCCGCCGATGCCTTTATCTGGCACGCCGATGGCGGCTTCCTCGAGCCGGTGCCGACGGTCAACCGCGTCGGGATCGAGCTGTTGCGCGGGATCGACCGGGTGCGCGACATCCTCATGGTGAACACCGAGCGCTTCGCCGCCGGCCTCCCGGCCAACAACGTCCTCCTGTGGGGTGCGCGCGGCACCGGCAAGAGCGCCCTCGTCAAGGCGGCGCATGCGGCGGTCAATGCCAAGACCCCGGGCGCCTTGGCGCTGATCGAGATCCACCGCGAGGACATCCCGAGCCTGCCTCGCCTCCTCTCGCTGTTGCGCGCAAACAAGCGCCGATGCCTCCTGTTCTGCGACGATCTGTCGTTCGACCAGCAGGACGCCAGCTACAAATCGCTGAAGGCGATTCTCGAAGGCGGGATCGAAGGGCGGCCGCCGAATGTGGTGCTCTACGCGACCTCGAACCGGCGCCACCTGATGCCCCGCGACATGATCGAGAACGAGCGCTCGACCGCGATCAACCCGGCCGAGGCGGTCGAGGAAAAGGTATCGCTGTCGGACCGGTTCGGCCTCTGGCTCGGCTTCCACAACGTCGACCAGGACACGTTCTACGCGATCGTCGAGGGCTACGCCCGCCACTACAACCTCGACCTGCCCCCCGACCAGCTCCGCGCCCAGGCCAACGAATGGTCCATCACCCGCGGCTCACGCTCGGGGCGCGTCGCCTGGCAATTCACCCAGGACCTGGCCGGCAGGCTGGGGAAAATGCTGGGGTAGTTCCGGAATTACCCCTCTCCGCCCCCTGGGCGGAGGGGGAGCAGTATCAGGGTCACCCCGACCAGGCCGGGTTTGCGGCGCTTGGCGCGGGGGCGAGGAACTGCTTCGGGTCGACCGGGCGCTGGCCCTCGCGAAGCTCGAAATGGAGCTGCGGCTCCTTGACGCCTCCGGTCGTCCCGACACGGGCGATGACCTCGCCGGCGGCAACCTTGTCGCCTTTCCTCACCAGCAGCTCCTGGCAATGCGCATAGGCCGAGATGAGGCCATCGGCGTGCTTGATCAGCACAAGGTTGCCGTAGCCCTTGAGCTCGTTGCCGGCATAGGCGACTTCGCCGCCCTCGATCGCGCGGACCGGGGCGCCGAGCGGCGCGGCGATGTTGATGCCGTCGTTCTTGCTGCCATTGCCCGCGTGCCCATAGCCCGCGATGACATTGCCGCGCACCGGCCACGGGAGCCGGCCGCCGTGCATCGCCTCCGACGGCGGCGCGGCCCGCGCGACGGCGGGAGGCCGAGCGGGTACGGGGGGCAGCGGATTGTCTTCGCGCGCCTCGTCGGCGACCGAGCGCTCACCCGGAGGGGGCGGCGGCGCGGGCGCGGCGGTTGGCGGCGTCAGCGCGCCGGCCTGCCGAGACCCCGGGCCGTCGAGCGGAACCACGGCCGGTGTGCGCGGCGCCTGCTGCTGCGGCGGCGCGCCGTCGAGCGGGATCGAGTTGCCCTGCGCTATCTGCCGCGCCGGCTCGCCGCCCGGCAGCACGAGGCGTTGGCCGATCTCGATATCGTACGGCGGCTTCAGGTGATTCGCCCCGATGATCGCGTGCTTGGGGATGTGGTAGCGCTCGGCGATGCGCCCGAGCGACTGCCCGCGCTCGACAACGATCATGCGCTGCTCGGCACCTGCTGTAACCGGAGGCCCGGACAGCGGCGGCACCGGCGCGCCGTGCATCGGCGTCGGGGGCGGCAACGGCTGCGGCGTGATCGAGGCCATGCGCGGCGGCGGGCCATAATTGCTCGGCGGCGGGCCTTGCCAGCCGCCGACATCGGCATCGGCCGGCCCTTTCATGACGATCGGCGCCGGCCCCGCCGGGCCGCTGTTGCAGCCCGCCAGCAAGACGGCGAGCGCCACCCCGCCGATCACGAATCCCCATGGCCCGCGGGTCACGCCGCGTCCTTTGTCACTGCACATTTCCCCTCCTGCACGCCCCCCGACGCGCAAGCCCCAAGACTGTCTAGTCTACCTCAAAATCCGCGCTTTCCCTAGTCACCGCCGTCGCGCGCGGCAATCCGGCCACGAGCGGCACAAAACGGACCCAGCCCAAATCCTCGGTCACCGTCCCGGCCCCGTCGCGGCGAACCCGCAGCAAACGCTGGTCGCGGTGCTCGGCACCGACCGGGAGCACCAGAATGCCGCCCGGGGCGAGCTGATCGATGAGAGCGGGCGGGATCGCTGGCGCCGCGGCAGTGACGATGATGCGGTCGAACGGTGCTTGCTCGGGCCAGCCTTTGAACCCGTCGCCGAAAACCGAGATGATGTTCCCGAGCCGCAACGCCGAAAACCGGCGGCCGGCCTCGCGCAAAAGATCGCGATGGCGCTCGATCGTAAAGACGCGGCGGGCAAGGCGCGACAGGATCGCGGTCTGGTAGCCGGAGCCGGTGCCGATCTCCAGCACCTTGTGGCGGTCGCCGACCTGGAGGCTCTCGGTCATCAGCGCGACGACGAGAGGCTGGCTGATCGTCTGGCCGCTGTCGATCGGCAGCGCGATATTCTCCCAGGCGCGATCCTGGAAGGTGGGTGGCACGAACAGGTCGCGCGGCGTCTTTTCGATCGCGCCGAGCACCCGCGGATCGACGATCCCGGCGCGCCGCAGCTCCATCAGCAGGCGCGCGGTCCTCGCGAGAATCACCGGTTCGGCCGCCATCATCCGATCGCCGTCTCCCCCCGCATAAAAGGCTGCAAAGCCTCGGGGATCGCGACGGTCCCGTCGGCCCGCTGATAGTTTTCGAGGATCGCGATGAGGGTGCGGCCAACCGCCAGCGCAGAGCCGTTGAGGGTATGCAACGGCCGCGTGCCCTTGCCGTCTGCCGGGCGATAGCGCGCCTTCATGCGCAGCGCCTGGAACCCGCCGCAATTCGAGCAGCTCGAAATCTCGCGATAGGCCCCCTGCCCCGGCAGCCAGACTTCCAGGTCATAGGTCTTCTGGGCCGAAAAGCCCATATCGCCCGCCGCCAGCAGCATCACCCGATAGGCGAGGCCGAGCCGTTTCAGCACCGCCTCGGCGCAAGCGGTCATGCGCTCATGCTCGGCGGCCGAATCCTCGGCCCGAGTGATCGAGACGAGCTCGACCTTTTCGAACTGGTGCTGGCGGATCATCCCGCGCGTATCGCGCCCCGCCGCACCCGCCTCGGATCGAAAGCAAGGGGTCCAGGCCGTGAAACGCAGCGGCAATGCGGCTTCATCGACGATGTCGCCGGCGACCATGTTGGTGAGCGGCATCTCGGCCGTCGGGATCAGCCACAACCCATCGGTCGTGCGAAACATGTCCTCGCCCTTGCCCGGCAGATTGCCGGTGCCGAACGCGGTCTCGTCGCGCACGAGGTAGGGCGGCGCCACCTCGGTATAGCCGAACTCGGTCGTGTGCAGATCGAGCATGAATTGCGCGATGGCCCGGCTGAGCCGCACGAGGCCGCCCTTGAGCACGACAAACCGGGCGCCCGACAGCTTTGCGGCACGGGCGAAATCCATCAGCCCGAGCCCCTCGCCGATCGCCTCGTGCGCCCTGGCCGCGAAATTGAAGCGCGGCGGCTCGCCGACCGTCCGCTGCAGGACATTGGCGCTCTCGTCGGGTCCATCGGGGACATCGGCGTCGGGCAAGTTCGGCAGTTCGGCGATCCGGTCGTCGATCCGGCGGCGAAGCTCGGCGGCTTTGCCGGCGTTCGCCGCTTCCGCGTCGCGGGTCTCGGCGACCTGGTGCATCAGTGCGTCGACCGGCTCACCACGCGATTTCGCCGCGCCGATCTGCCGCGACATCGCATTGCGCCGCGCCTGCGCCTCCTGCACCTCGGTTTCGAGCCGCCGCCACTCGAGGTCGAGGCCCAGAATCTCGTCCGCGCAGGCGGGCAGCCCGCGGCGCGCAAGGCCGCGGTCGAACGCCTCCGGGTTTTCGCGTATCCAGCGCAGATCGTGCATAAATTGCGTGTGGCTGTGACGTTAGCCACTAAGTATAGAGAAATTGGTGAGTTGCGTCCACTACAGGACCGGGGCGTCTCGCCACAAGGCCGGCGGAACGCCGGCGCTCCTACCCGCCCGGCGCGGCGTCGCCGCCGGCCGCCGCTTCGGCTTCCGCCTCTTCCCTGGCCTTCTGTTTTTCGGCGATCCGGCACATGAAGATCGAGATCTCGTAGAGCAGGACCAACGGGATCGCGAGCGAGGTCTGGCTGACGATATCGGGCGGGGTCAGAACCGCGGCGACGACGAACATGGCAACGACGGCATAGCGGCGTTTCGACGCGAGTCCCGCCGCGGTCACGAGACCCACCCGGCCCATCAGCGTCAACAGCACCGGAAGCTGGAACGCGACGCCGAATGCGAACAGCAGCGTCATCACCAGCGACAGGTACTCGTTGACCTTGGGCTCGCTGACGATCGCCAGCGAGCCGTCGACCGACGGCGCTTCAAAGCTGAGGAAGAACCGGAATGCGTAGGGGATCACGACGTAATAGGCGAGCGCGGCCCCCATGATGAACAGGACCGGCGTCGCGCACAGGTACGGAAGGAAGGCGCGGCGCTCGTTCTTGTAAAGACCGGGCGCAACGAACTTCCAGATCTGCATCGCGATGATCGGGAAGGCGAGGCACAGCGCGGCCCAGAACGAGACCTTGACATAGGTGAAGAAGGCCTCGGTGAGGCCGGTGAAGATCATCTTCCGGTCCGGTTCGCCAGCGAAGATGTTCGCGAGCGGCTGGGCCAGGAAGCGGTAGATCGGGGCCTTGAACTGATAGGCGAGGAGAAACGCGACGATGATCGCGACGATCGACCACAGGAGACGGTTGCGCAGCTCGGTCAGGTGCTCGAGCAGCGGCATCCTGCCGGCTTCGAGCTCTGCCTCCCGTTCGTCTTCTTCGGCCATGATCTGCGGCTACGCCTTTGCCGGGGGCTCGAGGTGGTGCGGCAGCGGCCCCTCGCCAAACGGCAATTCCGGCTCGACCGTGAGATCGATCGGCGGTTCCGGCTCCTCTTCGCCAGGCACGATGGCGGTTTCTGCCGGGGCCGACACTGCGGTCGCGGGCGCCTCGAACCCCGGCAGCGTCGGATCGAGGTAATCGGGCGTGTCGGAAGGCGGCGCCAGGGCCTCGGTCATGGTGCCGTCGGGGTCGACAGTCTTCTGGAACTCGTGCTCGAAATCGAACTGCGTCGCGCTCCGCATCTGGTCGCGGACCTCGTGCAGCTCGGCCTCGCGGATCATCTGCTCGACGCTCGATTGGAACTCGCGCGACATTGAGCGCGCGCGCTTCACCCAATACCCCGCGACGCGCAGGGCTCGCGGCAAATCCTTCGGCCCGATGACGACCAGCGCCACGGCGCCGATCAGCATCAATTCCGGCCAGCCGATGTCAAACAGCATCTCTTGGCGCGATCACAAGGGAAGACGACAAACCCGGGGGCTCCGAAAAAGCGGCGCGATGATGTCAGAAAGCCTATAGGCCGGCAAACATTACCCCGGCTGCGCGCTGTAGCAGGCGCGACCGATCGCGCAGAGCCGGCCCTCCGCATCGCTGACGTCGATGTCGACGACCGCGACGGTGCGGCCGCTGCGCCGGACCCGCGCGGCCGCGGTGAGCTTGGCGGTCAGCGCCGGACGCAGGTAGTCGACGCGGAAATTGATCGTCGGCACCGCGCCGCCGACCGTGAGCGCGACCGCGTAGTCCCCGGCGGAATCGATGAGCGCGGCGAGCGGCCCGCCATGCCACTGCGCCGATGCGCCGCGGCGCTCGAGCTCGGGGCGCAGCGTGGCTTCGAGGACGACGGTCGAGGTCGCGAGGTCGGTCGAGACAAGCTTGAGCCCCAGGAAGCGCAGAAACGGAGAGCCGTCGATCAACGCCTGCAGGGCCTCGGGGGTCATGGGTTCGGGCATGGGCTATTCGTCCTCGGCCGGGGGTTCGGCGATGCGCGGGTCATGGTCGGCGAGCACCGCCGGGCCGATCTCCAAAAGCCCCGCCGCGCGCAATTCCTCGACCCCCGGCAGCTCGGCTAGGTTGTCGAGGCCGAAATGGGCGAGGAAATTCGGGGTCGTGACCCAGTTAAGCGGCCGGCCCGGCACCTCGCGGCGCCCCCGTGGGCGCACCCAGCCCGCCTCCAGCAGCCGGTCGAGCGTCCCGCGGCCGACCGCGACGCCGCGGATCGCCTCGATCTCGGCGCGGGTGACGGGCTGGTGATAGGCGATGACGGCGAGCGTCTCGACCGCCGCGCGCGACAGGCCGCGCGAGACCGCCCGCTCCCCACGCAGAGCCTGGGCTAGATCGGGCGCGGTCGCGAAGACCCACCCGCCGCCGCGCCGCACGGGGTTCACCCCGCGCCCCTCGTATAGCGTCGTCAGTTCGGCCAGCAGCGCCGGCACGTCCACATCGTCGCCGAAGCGCAGCGCCAGCGCCTCTTCCGTCACCGGCTCAGCCGCCGAGAACAGCAGCGCCTCGACCATGCGGAGCTGTTCCGCGCGGCTCATCCGCCAGCGCCGGCGCTACGCAGGTAAAGCGGGCCGAAGGGCCGGTCCTGGCGCAATTCGATGCGGCCCGAGCGGACCAGCTCCAACGTCGCGGAAAACGTCGCGGCGACGGCCGAGCGGCGGAAGACGCCGTCACGCAATTCCTCCGGCAGGAATCCCATCAAATCCTGCCATTCGGGCACTTTGCCGATGAATTGCGTGAGGTGGCGGAGGCCGTCTTCGAGCGAGTACATCTCGGCCGGCATGATCGTCAGCACCTGCGCGTGCTGGCGGCGATGCGTCGTGCCGTAGGCGCTCAAAAGGTCGTAGAGGCTCAATTCGTAGACCGGGCGGTCGACCGGGGCGAATTCCTCGGGCGTGCCGCGCGGGAACACGTCGCGGCCCATCAGCGTCCCCGCCATCAGCGCGGCCCCGGCGCGCTGCATCGCGGAGAGGACCTGCAGCCGGCGGTGGAGGGCCGCCGCGAGCTCCTCGGCGCTCGGCTCGTCATCCGCGGCGGGCGGGTCAGGCAACAGCAGGCGCGATTTAAGGTAGGCGAGCCACGCCGCCATCACGAGATAGTCGGCGGCAATCTCCAGCCGCAGCCGATGCATCCCGGCAACGTATTCGAGATACTGGTCGGCGAGCGCGAGGATCGAGATCTTCGCGAGATCGACCTTCTGATCGCGAGCGAGCGCAAGGAGCAGGTCGATCGGCCCCTCATAGCCGTCGAGCGCCAGCACGAGCGGGGTCTCGCGCGGGGCGTCGACGGCGAAATCATCGGCCATCACGCCCATGCCCTCACGCCCGTGCCTCACGATTGCCCGGTCACCATCAGCACGAAACGGATGAGCCACTGCGTCGGCACTCCGATCAGCCATCCCAGCAGGCTGAACCCTGCGCCGATCCTCACCATCACGTAGGACAGGAGGAACAACGACATCAGGATCATCATGCCATAGGGCTCGAGCCGCGCCAGCGGCCGGGCGAGCGGCGCCGGCAGGATCCCGACCGCGACCCGCCCACCATCGAGCGGCGGCAAAGGCAACAGGTTAAAAACGCACAATACGGCGTTGATTTGTAACGAATTGACCAGATTGCGCGCAAGCCAGTCGGAGACGCTGTGCGGCGCGTAATCGACCCCGTAGAAGATCAGCGACGACAGGATCGCGAGCAGGATGTTCATCCCCGGCCCGGCCAGGGCCACCAGCACCATGTCGCGCCGGAAGTGGTGGAGGCGATTGAAATTGACCGGCACCGGCTTTGCGTACCCGAACAAGAACCCGCCGGTCATCAGCAGCAAGAGCGGCAACAGGATCGTGCCAAGCGGGTCGATGTGGTTGAGCGGGTTGAGACTGATCCGCCCGGCCCGCAACGCCGTGTCGTCGCCGAGCTTCAGCGCCGCATAGCCGTGCGCCGCCTCGTGCAGGGTCACGGCAAAGATCAGCGGCAGGATCCACGTAGTCGCCGAAAAGACCATCTGGTTGATCGATTGCGGCATCATGGGCCGACAAGCTCCGCTAATCGCGCCTCGGCCACCGCCCGGTCGAAATCGCGCCG
>DASXFE010000108.1:0-8273 GCA_036489765.1 Allostellaceae bacterium
ACCGGGATCGGCGGGGTCAAGGAGGCGTCGGCCTCGATCACCGGGCGCGACGTCTTCGCCCGGCTCAAATTCGAGAGCGGCGTGCACCGGGTGCAGCGCGTGCCGGAGACCGAGGCGTCGGGACGCATCCACACCTCGGCGGCGACGGTCGCGGTGCTGCCCGAGGCGGAAGAGGTCGACATCAAGATCGACGACAAGGATCTCCGCATCGATGTATTCCGGGCTAGCGGCCCCGGCGGGCAGTCGGTCAACACAACCGACAGCGCCGTCCGCATCACCCATCTGCCGACCGGGCTCGTCGTCATCCAGCAGGATGAGAAATCGCAGCACAAGAACAAGGCGCGGGCGATGAAGGTCTTGCGCGCGCGGCTCTACGAGGCCGAGCGCGAGGCCAAGGATGCCGCCCGCGCCGCCGACCGCAAGGGCCAGGTCGGCAGCGGCGACCGTTCGGAGCGCATCCGCACCTACAATTTCCCGCAGGGCCGCGTCACCGACCATCGAATCAACCTGACTCTCTACAAGATCGACAAGGTGATGAGCGGCGAAGCCCTCGACGAGATCGTCGAGGCGATCCTGGCCGAGGACCAGGCGGCACGGCTCGCCGCCGCGGCGGCGTGACGGTTGCGGCGCAGGCGTGGTGCGTCCTTCGAGACGCGGGCGTTGCCCGCTCCTTGGGATGAGGAGGAATTTCGGATGGCACCGCCAGCCTCTCTCATCCTGATGAGCCCGCAGAGCGGGCGTCTCGAAGGGCGCACGATCGGTGCAGTGCTGAGCGAGGCCGCCGCCGCGCTGGATGCCGCCGGTTTCGACGAGCCCCGCCGCCGCGCCCGGCGGCTGGTCGCCGCGGCCCTGGGCCTTTCGGCTACCGAGATATTTGCGCACCCCGAATGGCTGCTGAGCGAAGCGCACGCGGCGCAGATCGCCGATATCCTGCATCGCAGCCTCGCGCATGAGCCCTTGAGCCGCATTTTCGGCACTCGCGAATTCTGGGGGCTTGAGTTTCGGCTGTCGGCCGACACGCTCGATCCCCGGCCGGAGACGGAGACCGTCGTCGAAGCGGTGCTGGCGCGGGTGGGGGATCGGCGGAGGCCGTATCGCATCCTCGACCTCGGCACCGGCAGTGGCTGCCTCGTTTTGGCGCTGCTGTCGGAACTGCCGTCGGCGACCGGGATCGGGGTCGACCGCGCGGTCGGCGCGGCGGTTGCGGCGCGCGGGAATGCGCAGGCGCTGGGGTTGGCTGGCCGAGCCGGGTTCGTAGTCGGCGATTGGGCGGGGGCGATGGCGGGGAGGTTTGACGTCGTCGTCGCGAATCCGCCCTACATCGCCACGGGAACGATCGCCGGTCTTGCGCCGGAAGTCAGGGATTTCGACCCGAATCTTGCGCTCGACGGGGGCGCGGACGGCCTCGCTGCCTATCGCGAGATCGCAGCGGCACTGCCGGGCCTCCTCGTGCCCGGTGGGCTTTTCGCTGCCGAGCTCGGGGCAGGGCAGGATGCGGCCGTGGCGTCGATCCTCCACAACGCAGGACTGGCAGTCGACGGCTTTGTCGACGATCTCGCGGGGATCGCGCGGTGCGTCCTTGCCCGGCCTTTAGCCTGAATCTATCGATGCGAAAATGTTTGGAATGAACCGCGCGCGCGGCTAGGCTGTTGTCATTGCGGGGCCGGCGCCAATGGGGATAAGGGCGCAATTCCGGTAAGCGCCATGGCGCTCGGTAGGGCTCCGCCCGGATTTCGATCCGCTTGATCCAACGCGACCAGACAGGTGCCATGAGACCAGGACAAGGCAAACGCTCGCGCGGCCGCAACGGGGGTGGTGGGGGTAACCCGCACCACAACAACAATCCCAACCGGCCGCGGATGCCGCAACGCATCCAGACCTTCGACAGCAACGGCCCGGCCGTAAAGATTCGCGGCAATGCCTACCAGGTGTTCGAGCGTTACGTCGCGATGGCGCGCGAGGCCCAGGCGAGCGGCGACCGCATCTCGGCGGAAAACCTGTACCAGCACGCCGAGCATTATTTCCGCGTCATGAATGCCCAGGGCGAGGGCGGCTACAACCAGGGCCAGCAGCGCCCGATGACCCCCGCCGACACCGAGATGGCCCCGGGCGAGGGCGAGCAGCCGGACGGCGAAGACGGGCAGATGCAGCAGGCCCATGTACAGCACCAGCCGGTGCCGCAACCGCAGCCTCCGTTGCCCGAGGACGAGCAACCGCCGTCGTATTGAGGCAGCGCGAGCGCCTCGCCCGCATCCTCGAAAAACTTGCAGGCGGGACGCCCGCGCTCCTTTGCGCACAGACGCTTGAGCACCATATCCACCGTTGAAGGATCGCTGGGCTTGCCTGATGGGGGGCCGGGGCGGTCGGTTCATCGGAGGTAGGCTCATGGAGCTTGAGAAATATACCGAGCGGTCGAAGGGATTTGTCCAGTCGGCCCAGAATCTGGCGCTGCGCAGCGGTCATCAGCGGCTGACGCCGGAACATCTTCTGAAGGTTCTGCTCGAAGATAAGGAAGGCCTGTGCGGCAACCTGATCCGCGCGGCCGGCGGGGATCCTGCGGCCGTGCTGCAGGCGGTCGAGGCCGAGTTGGCGCGGCAGCCCAAGGTCGAAGGCACCGGCGCGGGACAGGTGTACCTGTCGCCGGAATTGGCACGGGTCTGCGATCAGGCGGAGAAGGTCGCCGAAAAGGCTGGCGATTCGTATGTCACGGTCGAGCGGCTGCTGCTCGCGCTGGCGATGGCGAAAGAGACGCCGTCGGGCAAGGCGCTGGCCGCCGGGCGCGTCACCCCGCAGAACCTCAACGCGGCGATCGAGCAGGTGCGGCAAGGCCGGACGGCGCAATCCGCCTCGGCCGAGGACGGGTATGACGCGCTAAAGAAATACGCCCGCGATCTCACCGCCGTGGCGCGCGAAGGCAAGCTCGACCCGGTCATCGGCCGCGACGAGGAGATCCGCCGTACGATCCAGGTGCTGTCGCGGCGCACCAAGAACAATCCCGTCCTTATCGGCGAGCCCGGGGTCGGCAAGACCGCGATCGTCGAGGGGCTGGCCCTGCGCATCGTCAACGGCGACGTGCCGGAGGGGCTGAAGAACAAGCGGCTCCTGGCGCTCGATCTCGGCGCGCTCGTCGCCGGCGCGAAATACCGTGGCGAGTTCGAGGAGCGGCTAAAGGCCGTGCTCGCCGAGATCACCGCGGCGGCGGGCGAGATCATCGTCTTCATCGACGAACTCCACACTCTCGTCGGCGCCGGCAAGGCGGAAGGGGCGATGGACGCCTCCAACATGCTGAAGCCGGCCCTGGCGCGTGGCGAATTGCACTGCGTCGGCGCGACGACGCTCGACGAATACAGGAAGCACATCGAGAAGGATGCGGCGCTCGCGCGGCGCTTCCAGCCGGTGTTCGTCACCGAGCCGTCGGTCGAGGACACGATCTCGATCCTGCGCGGGATCAAGGAGAAGTACGAGCTGCACCACGGCGTCCGCATCGCCGATGCGGCACTGGTCGCGGCGGCGACTCTCTCGAACCGCTACATCTCCGACCGCTTCCTGCCCGACAAGGCGATCGACCTGATGGACGAGGCCTCGTCGCGGCTGCGCATGGAGGTGGACTCGAAGCCCGAGGAGATCGACGAGCTCGACCGCCGCATCATCCAGCTGAAGATCGAACGCGAGGCCCTGAAGAAGGAATCGGACGCGGCGTCGAAGGATCGGCTCGAAAAGCTGGTCAAGGAACTGGAGGAGCTCGAGCAGGAATCCGCCGAGCTGACTGCGCAATGGCAGGCCGAGAAAAGCAAGCTCGCGAGCGCGCAAAAGCTCAAGGAGCAGCTCGATCAGGCCCGCGCCGAGCTCGACGGTGCGCAGCGCAAGGGCGACTGGAGCCGAGCCGGCGAATTGACCTACGGCGTCATCCCCGGGCTCGAAAATCAGCTCAAGGCAGCCGAAGGCGCCGAGAACGCGCGAATGCTCGAAGAGGCGGTGACGCCCGAGCACATCGCTGCGGTCGTCTCACGCTGGACCGGCATCCCCGTCGACAAGATGCTGTCGGGCGAGCGCGAGAAGCTCCTCGATATGGAAGCGAAACTACGCCGGCGGGTCATCGGCCAGGACGAGGCCGTCGTCGCCGTGTCGAACGCGATCCGCCGCGCCCGCGCCGGGTTGCAGGACCCGAACCGGCCGATCGGCTCGTTCCTGTTCCTCGGTCCCACCGGCGTCGGCAAGACCGAGCTTACCAAGGCGCTAGCCGAGTTCCTGTTCGACGACGAGAGCGCGATGGTCCGCATGGACATGTCCGAGTACATGGAAAAGCACTCGGTCGCCCGGCTGATCGGCGCGCCGCCGGGCTATGTCGGGTATGACGAAGGCGGCGCGCTGACCGAGGCGGTGCGGCGCCGGCCGTACCAGGTGATCCTCTTCGACGAGGTCGAAAAGGCGCACCCGGATGTGTTCAACGTCCTCCTGCAAGTGCTCGACGACGGGCGGCTGACGGACGGGCAGGGGCGGACGGTCGATTTCCGCAACACCCTCATCGTGCTGACCTCGAACCTGGGCAGCGATGCACTGGCGAGTCTGCCCGACGACGCCGATGTCGAGACGGCGCGGCCCTTGGTGATGAATGCCGTGCAGGCGGCCTTCCGGCCGGAATTCCTCAACCGGCTCGACGAGATCCTGTTGTTCCGCCGGCTGTCGCGCGGCGACATGAAGGGGATCGTCGACATCCAGCTCGTGCGACTGCAGCGGCTCCTGACCGATCGCAAGATCACGCTGGCGATCGACGACAAGGCACGGGCATGGCTGGCGAATACCGGTTACGACCCGGTCTACGGCGCGCGGCCCTTGAAACGGGTGATCCAGCGCGACCTGCAAAACCCGCTGGCACAACATATCCTCGAAGGGCGGATTGCCGACGGCGCGACTGTCGCGGTCGGGGCCGGTGAGGGGGGGCTGACGATAGGACACGCGAGCCCGGCCGCCGCCGTAGCGGCGGCCTGACCCGTCGGCGGAGAAAACAGGTGGGCGCGGGGGGACTCGCGCCCGCTTTTTTTAGAGATTGGTCGAGATCGTCGTGAACGTCTTCGACAAGTTCTTGCCAACCGTCGACATCACGTTGACCGCGGCGACCGCGATCAGCGCGGCGATCAGGCCATACTCGATGGCCGTGACGCCTTTATTGTCACCGAAGAGCCGTCGCAGCGAGCTCAACATATCCACTCCATTCGTCTGCGCGGGGCGGATAATCTTACACGGACCTTAAAAGAGAGTTACCAGCGTAGGACCGGGATTCACTCGGAGCGGATAATCTCTCGATCCCTTGGCCGGACTTGATCCCGCCAGCCACGTCTTCCGCTCAAGCGCCCGCGGTCAAAGACGTGGACCTGCCGGGTCAAGCCCGAGGGAGGCGAATAGGATAGGGTGCTGCGGGCGGTCTATGCCCCGCCCAAGCTGCCCTTCAAATCCGCCAGCACCTGGTCGCGGCTACGCGTGTTCCAGCGGCGGCGGCGGCCGATCGGTTCGTTCTCGATCTCCGGGTAGACCTTGAGCGCGACGAAGACCGGGCCCGGTTTTCCAAGGATTCCACCCATCTCGCTCTGGAGGTCGGCGATCTCGGTAAAGGCGTGGGCGCGGGGATAGCCGCAGCCCAAGGCGATCTGGTCGTAGGCGACGTTTTTCGCGTTCGGCACCGGTTGCCCGCCGGTCGTCGCATAGACCTCGTTATCGAGGAGAAAATGGTAAAAATTTGCCGGCGCCTGTTCGGCGATCGTCGTCAGGATGCCGAGGCTCATCAGGATGTCGCCCTCGGAATCGAATAGCACGACCTTGCGGTTGGGCTGCGCGAGCGCGAGGCCGAGCGCAAAGCCGGCATGCCCGCCCATCGCCGGGTCGCCGAGCGGGACGTCGAGCTTTTGGTTGCCCGAAAGCCCGGTCCAGAATTTCCCGCCGCGCCCCGGCACGACGATCGCGTCGCCGCGGTGCGGGCTGAACGCCTCCAGTGCTTCGGCTATGCGCATCATGGTGGCGTCTCCTACCGGTTGAAGCCGTGGTACTCGTCGCCGACGAGGACGACGATCGGGCGTTTGGTCTTGTGCGCCTCCTCGAAGGCGACCGCGATGCGCGGAGCGTCGGCGTCGCTTTCGACGAGGTAGTAGTTGAGG
This sequence comes from Allostellaceae bacterium, assembly GCA_036489765.1. GTDB lineage: Bacteria > Pseudomonadota > Alphaproteobacteria > ATCC43930 > CGMCC-115725 > DATARH01. The sequence continues at coordinate 6,150 of DASXFE010000108.1, forward strand.
CCGTAGGCGTTGATGAAGGGCTCGGTGTAGGTGGCGGCCGTGTCGGTCGTGACGCCGTGGCGGGTCCAGCCGCGATAGCCGACCATCATCACCACCGGCACGTTGAGGCCGAGGAGCCAGCCGCGCAGCGAATCGCCGGATTCCTGGAGTCCCGTGTTCTGGATCAGGATCATCGGCCGCGCGCCGCCGGCTGCGAGCCCCGCGGCGATCGAGCACGCGTGCCCCTCGCGGCTGACGCCGACGAGGCGGAGGCTCGGCTCGGCTTGCATCAAGAGGTAGAGCCAATTCGTCTCGCTGTCGGGCAGCCAGACGATGTCGGTGACCCCACCCTGCTTCATCGCCGCCAGGACAGTTTCCGGGCTCAGCGATGTGGTCGACGGCCCAGAGGGCGATTCAGGCATGCGCGGCTCCTCGCGATTGCGTGCGGCATGGTAGGCAGCCGCCGCGGAATCCCGCAAGATCGCGTGATGCTGACGGACGCCCAGCGCCGCTTTCTCGACCACGGCCGGGTCGGCCATCTCGCGACCGCCGACCGCAGCGGCGTGCCGCATGTCGTGCCTGTGTGCTACGCGATCGGCGACGGCGCCGCCTATATCGCGATCGACGAAAAGCCCAAGAACCGCGCCAAGCCGCTGAAGCGCGAGCGCAACATCCTCCAAAATCCGCAGGCCGCACTCGTCGTCGACCGTTACGACGAGGACTGGACCCGGCTCGGCTGGGTCATGCTGCGCGGCCGCGCGGAGCTGATCGAGCCCAACGACGCCGAGCACGGCGCCGCCATCGGGCTATGCCGCGCCCGCTATCCGCAGCTTCGCGCGATGAACCTGGAGGGGCTGCCAGTCATCGCATTGCGGATCGAGCGGGTTGCAAGCTGGGGCGATTTGTCAACGCCGGCCCTTGTAATTTCGCAGCGCGCGGAAGCCGGGATGTGAAATCCGGCGCACGCTACTAGCCGATGGGAGGAGATCGCCTGTAGTCTTTCCGCCAGGCCCATTGCGAACTCTGGGAGAGCCCCATGGATTTCGGCGTCTTGATGTTCCACACGGATTATTCGATGCCGGTCGCGGCCCTGGCACAGGCGATGGAGGAGCGCGGGTTCGAATCGCTGTGGGCGCCGGAGCATTCGCATATTCCACTGACCCGGAAGACGCCGTTCCCCGGCGGCGGCGAGTTGCCGAAGCCCTATTACGATGCCATGGACCCGTTCGTGAGCCTGAGCCTGGCTGCCGGTGTTACGAAGAAACTGAAGCTCGCGACTGGCGTCTGCCTGACGATCCAGCGCGACACGATACAGCTCGCGAAGACTGTCGCCTCGCTCGATCAGGTGTCGGGCGGGCGGTTCCTGTTCGGCATCGGCGGCGGCTGGAACCAGGACGAGATGGAGGATCACGGCACCGTATACGCCACGCGCTTCAAGAAGATGCGCGAGCAGGTCGAGGCGATGCGCGAGATCTGGACCAAGTCGAAGCCGGAATATCACGGCGACATCGTCAGCTTCCCGCCGATGATGGCGTGGCCGAAACCGGTCCAGACCCCGCTGCCGGTGATCGTCGGCGGGGCCTTCCCGCATGCGGCGCGACGCGCGGTGCGCTACGGCAATGGCTGGGCGCCGATCTCGGGCCGCGCGCCCTATGGCGACATCGACAGCTATCTGCCGGAGTTCAAGAAGATGCTGGCCGAGGCCGGGCGCAAGTTCGAGGATGTGCCGCTGACGCTGATGGGCGGCGGCGAGGATGTCGACCTGTTGAAACGCTATCGCGACATGGGGGTCGTGCGCTGGGTCGCGATGCTGCCGGCCGAGGGCGCCGACAAGACATTGCCGCGGCTCGACCGCTGGGCCGACATTGCGCGTCAGGTCAACAGCTAGGCCGGGGAGGGATCGTCATGCCCGATATCAGGATCGTCGCGGATGGCCTCGGGTTTCCCGAGGGGCCGGTCTGGATGGCCGATGGGTCGGTCATTCTCGGCGAAATTTCCGGCGCGAAGGTGACGCGGGTCGCCCCGGACGGGACAAAGACCGAGCTCGGCAAGGCCGGCGGTGGCCCCAACGGCGTCGCGACGGGGCCCGACGGGGCGCTCTATATCTGCAACAACGGCGGCGCGGTCTACAACACGACGCCGAGC
>DASXFE010000123.1:0-32503 GCA_036489765.1 Allostellaceae bacterium
CAGCGAAGCAATCTCGGTCGGCGAGACACTCCCCCCGGGATTGCCGCGTCGCTGCGGGTCAAGCCCGGCGGGCCCCGCAACGACGCGTGGTCCTCAGACCAGGTCCTGAACCGCGTTCTTGTAGCGGGTTATCGCGGCGAGGTGCTCGGAGGCGGTCTTGCCGGGAATGCGGGTATGGTTGGCGCTGGCGTAGGTCGTGTGAACTGTCGCGTGGGTCACGCCTGCGTTTTTCCAGAAACTGATCTCCCGGCGCCAACCGTCCTCGTTGCCGGTGCCGGGCGAGACCCACACCTCGATGCCGAATTTGGCAGGGTCGCGGCCGTTTTCGCGCAGGAGGCCGCGGAGCTTATCGAAGGCGGCGAGCGCGGCATCGCCGGCCGGGTAGGCCAGCGGCATGAAGCCGTCCCCATAGCGCGCGGCGCGGCGGAACGTCGCTTCGGCGTGACCGCCGTACCAGATCGGCACGCGGCCCGATTCCGGGCGCGGGTTGATGCCGGCATCGTCGAGGTGGTGGAACTCGCTCTGGTACTTCGTATGCGGCTCCGCCCAGAGGGCCTGCATAACCCGCACCTGGTCGGCCGAGCGCTTGCCGCGGCTGTGGAAATCCATGCCCAACCCGGTGAACTCGACCTCGTTCCAGCCAACCCCGATGCCAAGCCGGAAGCGGCCGTTGCCGCCGCACAGGACGTCGAGGCTCGCCGCCTGCTTGGCGACGAGCGCCGCCTGCCGCTGCGCCAGGATCAGCACGCCCGAGGCGAACCCGATCTTTTGCGTGCAGCCGGCAAGAAAGGCGAAAAGGACGAACGGGTCGTGATAGGCGGTCGCGGTCGTGCCGACCCGGCGGCCCTCGTGGTCGAGAGCCGGGTTGGCGCCGAGCACATGGTCGGGCGCGAGCAGGTACGAAAAGCCGAGCCCCTCGGCCGCCTGCGCATAATCGCGGATGACTGCGGGGCCGGTGCCGATATCGCCGACCGGTAGCGAAGCGCCGAGCTGCATGTGCTGTTCTCCAATCCAAGGTTTCCGCGAGGATACACCATCCTCATACAGCAAGCCGCTATCCGACTCCGCCCGACGCGAGGGCGGCGGCGAAGCGGGCCGCGCCGGCGGCGGTGGCGGCGATGCGCGGCACGTCGACCGACTGCGGCCAGCGATCCTGCGGCAGATGGAAAAGCGGGTTGGTGCCGACCAGCGTGACGTAGGCGCCGCCGGCGAGGTGAATCTCGCGCGTCTCGCCGCTCGGCACCTGGGTCTTCGGCGCGACGCGGTCGGGCACCGTCTCGACGGCGGCGCGCTCGACCAGCTCCTCTCGCGACGACATCAGCGACAGCGCGCCGCCGGCGGCGCCGATATTCGCGCCGTAGTGGACCCAGATGCAGCCCGGCTCGCAGCCGGGCCGGCGCGCGACGAAATCGTCGAGGCCGAGATGGCCGAGCTCGTGGCCGCTGGTCGCGACCAGCGTCACCGGCCGGAGCGGCAGCGCCGCCAGCAGCGCGCGCAGGCTTTCGAGCCAGCACACGATCCCGCCGCCGCGCTCCGCCGTCGATCGCCACCACGAGCTGCGCGGGGTCATCACCACCAGCGGCGCGAGCGACGGGTCGCGCCCGGGAAGCGTGACGACGACGTTTCGGGCCTGGACCCGGGTTCGGCGGCTTTGCGAGACAAGCCGGGCCGAGACGCCCCGCGCGGCGGCGGCCAGCACGCCGTCGCGCACCTCGCTCGACACGTGGATCGCCGGGGCGCCGTAAGGCGCGCGGAACTGCTCGGCGTTGAGAAGCCCCAAGCCCGGGGCGTCGCCCTTGCAGATGATGACGAGCGCCCGGTGTCCGCCCTTTTGCCGCAAGTCGCGGTACTGGCCGCTATAGACCGTGTGCGGCGTCAGCTCGACGACCGCGATCTCGACGCCGAGGCAGCCTTCGGCGTCGCCGGGCGGCGCGTCGAACGCGGGGACGGCGTCGATCCGCTGGCCGTCGAATTCGAGGCAGCACGCGCCGGGGTCGAGGCGGTCGAGGGCCCATTCCTCGATTTCCGGCGCGGCGCCGAGCGCCTCGGCTTCGGCGAAAAGCCAGGCGGCGCCGGCGTGGTCACCCGGGGTTGCGGTGCGGTGGGTGCCCTGCCCGTCCCAGGCCTGGAGCCAGGCGGCGGCGCGATCGATCGGGTTCGTCATCCTGGGATCGATGCTTTAGACTTCGCCGCCCACGCCGCCAAGGGATCATGCGACATGCCGGCCAACTCGCTCGATATCCGCCCGCTTTCCGGCGCGATCGGGGCCGAGATTTCCGGCATCGACCTGTCGCAGCCGCTCGACGACGTCACCGTCGCGGCGCTCCGGCGCGCCTGGCTCGACCATCTCGTCATTTTCTCCCGCGACCAGGATCTGCCGCCCGACCGGCTGATGGCGCTGGCCCGGCGGTTCGGCAAGCCGATCGAATACCCGTTCGTCGCCGGGATCGACGGGTTCCCGGAGGTGACGCCGGTCGTCAAGCTCGAGCATGAGCGGGTGAATTTCGGCGGCATCTGGCACAGCGACACGACCTATCTCGAGACCCCGCCGATGGGCACGTTTCTCGTCGCCCGCGAGGTGCCCGAAAGCGGCGGCGACACGCTCTTCGCCAATATGTACCTCGCCTACGAGTCGCTGTCGGACGGGATGAAGCGGTTGATCGACCCGCTCGTCGGCGTCAATAGCTCGCGCAAGGCCGATGCCAGCAAGACCCGCGAGGACCGGATGAAGACGAGCGCCGGCGGCGGGGCGCGGCAGGACTATGTCGCCGAGCACCCGGTCGTGCGCACCCATCCCGAGACCGGCCGCAAGGCGCTGTACGTGAATATCGGCCACACCCAGCGCTTCAAGGACATGACCGAGGCGGAAAGCTCCCCGCTGCTCGACTTCCTCTTCGCGCACCAAACCCGCCCCGAGTTCACCTGCCGCTTCCGCTGGACCGCCGGATCGCTGGCGCTATGGGACAACCGCTGCGCCCAGCACAACCCGGTCAACGACTATCACGGTCACCGCCGCGTGATGCATCGCGTGACGCTGGAGGGGGAACGGCCGCGGTGACGTACCCCTTGCCCGCAGTGCGGGCGAGGGGATACGAAGAAGCTACTCCGCGACCGCCATCCCCTGCACTTCGACCAGATATTCCGGCCTGGCCAGCCCGGCGACGGTGATCAGCGCGCTCGCGGGATAATTGTCGCCGAAGATCTCGCAGCGGAGCTCGCAGAAGCGGTCGCCGTAGCGGGGGTCGGTGATAAAGACGGTCATCGTCACCATGTCGGCGAGTTTGGAGCCTGCCTCTTTGAGGGTTGCATCGAGCTTCGCGAAGATCTCGCGGACCTGGCCGTCGAAATCCTTGGCTTCGGTGCCGATCTGGCCGGCGAGCCAGATCACGCGGCCGCCTTCAGTGATAACCGCCTGCGAATAGCCGCGCGATTGGGCACGCTCGCGCTTGATGTGGGTTCGGGTGTGGGGCATTGGCGCCTCCGTCAGTGGTCGAAGCCGAGGAGCTTTTGTGCGTTGTGGTGCAGGATCTTGTCGGTGACGGATTTGGGCAGGCCGAGGCGTTCGATATAGGCGAAGGTCTCGGTGTAGCTTTCGTAATCCTGCAATACCGGGTAGTCGCTGCCGGTGACGAGGTGGTCCTCGCCAAAGGCTTCGAGGGCGCAGGTAAAGGCCGCCTTCGAGCCGTAGCAGACCGTGTCGTAATAGAATTTCTTGGCGGTGACGCTCGGCTTCTCGGCGAGGTTCGGGTGGTGCCCCGCGCTCTGGCCCTGCTGGTCGAGCCGGTGCAACAGCATCGGGATCGGGCCGCCGAGATGCGGCACGATGAACTTGATGTTCGGATAGCGGTACGGGATCTGCTTGGCGATCATGTGGAGGACAAAGCACGCGTCCTCGACCGAGGTGCCGACTGCGGCGGTGAATTTGTAGTCGTTGATGAGGGGCGTGCAGGCGCCGTTGGTCGAAGGGTGGACGAAAAGGACGGCGCCGCGCCGGTTGAGCTCCTGGTAGATCGGCTCGAACTCGGTCTCGCCGACCGAGCGGTCGAAGCAGGTCACGTGCATGTTGACGCCAACGCAGCCGAGCTGGTCGAGGCCGCGCTCCATCTCCTTGAGGCTCGCGTCGATGTGCGGGAGCGGCAGCATCACAAAGGACGAGATGCGGTCGGGATGGCGGTGCGCCAGCTCGGCGTAGCCGTCGTTGAGGAGGTGGATCGCCTTCACCCCCTCAGCCTCGTCGGGGAGATAGGGCGGGCGGTGCGGCGACAATACCTGTCGGCCGACCCCGGCGGCGTCCATCCACTCGAGGCGGCCGCTGATATCGGGCTTGGCGTCCGACACCGGGTGCTTGGCGATGCCGAGCTTGGGCACCCCGGGGCCGACGCGCGGACCCCAGCGGTCGCCCATGAAGTCGCCGAAGGCTTGCGGGACGTAGTGGGCGTGGACGTCGCAGATCATCGTTCCCCTCCTTGTGCCCCATGGGCTTCGGCGGCAGTGCAGACAAAGGATTTTGCAATCAAGTTCTGCCGCTCCCAGCGCGGAACGGAGGCTGAGTCCTCGACCGCGCCGAGAAAGCGGCGGGTCAGCGCGGCAAATTGCGGGTCGTGACCGACGCGCAGCGCATCGGGGATCGTCACGCGCCAGGCATCGCCGCGCTGTTCGAACCCGACGCCGGGATGTTGCGGCTGCGCGGCTTCGATGCGGTGCGCGAAAGCGGCGGCAATCTCACCCTCCGGGACGATGTAAAGCTGCGGGCGCCACCCTTCGGCGGGGCCGTGGCGGATTTCGAGGCGCGCCTTGGAGCCGCGATAGAGCGCGGTGTGCATGTCGTCGCCGCCGGGCTCGGCCTCCCAGTTCCAGCGCAGGTCGAGCCCGACATGAATGCCGCACACCGCGTAGCCGAGCCGCGCGTTGCAGGGATAGTCGAGGCTGTCGCCGGCAAGGGCTTCGCCGGTGACCTCGCGAAACTGCGCCGCAGTGACAATCGTCGACCAGCGTTCGACGGCGCCGATCGCGATGTCCGCGCGGTAATCGAGCGCCGCACCGGGGAACAGCGTGTTGTGGATGCGGTCGACGAGATGCGTGCCGATATCGGCGAGTGCGTCGCCCTGTTCGGCCACGTCGAAATACCACGCCGGGCGCGGGTTGGGCACGCCGGCGACCTGCTTCATCAGGTGATGGACGCTGGTCATCTCGACCGCCGGCGCGCCGGGCGAGCCCGGGAGCTGATCGCCGAAGACTTCCGGGTCGGCATGGAGCAGGCGCAGCAGGGAGCCCACAATCTCCGCCCTGCCGCCCATCATGTCGGCCAGCACCAAGCCCTTGGCCTGGGCGGCCTCGGCCACGCGTTCCAGCCGCGGGAGGTCGGCGCGGCGGATGATGGCGGGCTTGTCGGCTAGGACGTGAAGGCCGGCCCCGACAGCCGCCTCGATCAGCCCGATCTTGTTGCGGTTGCGGCCGGAAAGGACACAGATGCCGCCCGGTTCCTCGTCACCCAGCCGGGCGAGATAATCGGGCCCGGCGTGAACCGCGAAGGTCCAGGCGGTCGGGTTTTCGGGCCGCGTGTTGAAACGGGCGATGCGGGTAAGGTAGTCGGCGAGATCGAGGCCGACCGGGGCGTGGACGTGCACCTCGGGCAGGAGGGCCGGGTACATTTCCTTCTGCACGAGCGCGGCGTGGAAATGCCCGGGGTCGACGATGACGAGGCGGCGGGGCATCGACCGCCTCCTACGCCGTCATGCAGGCAGCATCGGCGCCTGCCGTCCCGCGAGACGCGGGCTGCGCCCATTCCTCAGGATGAGGAGCATTTATATGTGGCATCAAAATCCCTCCTCATCCCGAGGAAGCCGCGGAGCGGCTGTCTCGAAGGACGCACCGCGCTGACCCAACACTAGAACGGCGCCCGCAAATCGTGCGGGAAGTTGACCCCTACCCTCCGCATCAACCTTGCGTAGTGGTCGGGGAACGGGTCGCGGCGGTGCATTGTCGCGGCGTTGTCCCAGAGGACGAGGTCGCCGACCTGCCAGTGATGCGCGTAGACGAAGCGCGGGCTGGTGGCGTGGTCGCGCAGTTCGCCGAGGATCGGCAGGCTGTCGTCCTCGCTCATCCCGTCGAGGCGGGCGGTATGGTTCATGCTGAAATAAAGCGTCTTTTCGCCGCCGAGCGGATGGGTGCGGACCAGCGGGTGGACCACCTCGGGCGCGCGGGCGCGCTGTTCCTCGCTGAGCTGGATGCCGACGCGGCGATCGGCGGTCGCGGCGGAGTGGACGGCACGGCGGCCGTCTACCTTTGCCTTTAGCGACGGAGGCAGCTCGTCATAGGCCGCGGCGAGGTCGCAGAACCAGGTGTCGCCGCCCTCGGGCGTCACCTCGACCGCGTAGAGGAGCGTGCCGGCGGTGGGCTCGGCCATGAAGATCTGGTCCATGTGCCAGTTGAGCTCCTGGTTGCCGAGGCGGCCGATCGGCTTGCCGTCTTCCTTTTTGTTGGAGACGAGCATGACCTCGCGCCGGCCGGTCGTGCGGGTCTGGCGCAGGTGGATCTCGACCTCGCCGAGGTTCTGCGCGAAGGCGACGAGGTCGTCCTCCTCCAGATCCTGGTGGTGGAAGACGAGCACCTTGTGCGCGAGCCAGGCGGATTTGACCGCCTCCGTGTCCTCGCGCGAGAGCCGGCGCAGATCGACCCCGCTGACCTCGCCGCAGAATGTCGGCGCTAGCCGGCGCACCGCGATCGCCATCATTCCCTCCCGTGGCACTCTCGCGACACTATAGCGGCCTGCGGTGACTTTGCGCACGTTTGGCAGCGGCGGGCTCTGTTAGGATGGTGTAAGGCTCGCGTCCGAGAGCGCGGCGGGGGAGGCGGTGGCGATGAAGGCAAAATGGGGAATGGCGGCGGTCCTGGTCGCCGGCGTTATGCTGGTGGCGGGCGCTTCGCGGGCCGAAGACCCGTTCACGATCCGCGTCGGCTGGGTGCAGACCCCCGGCCACATGGCCCCCCTCGTCGAGGCGCTCGGCAAAAAGCACCCGGAGCTCTTCAAGCATCTCGGCAAAAGCTACGTGATGCAGGCGGTGCGCTTTAACGGCTCGACCCCCGAGATCCAGGCGCAGGCGATCAACGACCTCGAGATCGCCTCGCAGTCGCCGAGCTCGGTGGTGCTGGCGATCACCAACGCGCATCTCGACCTGCGCGTCGTTGCCGATGTCGTCGGCGACGGGCGCGCAGGGTATTTCAGCGAAGAATACGTCGTCCTCGCCGACGGCCCGATCAAGACGATCGCCGACGTCAAGGGCAAGCGCATCGCGACCAACGCGATCGGCTCGGCGAGCGACGAGGCGATGCGCGTCATGTTTCACCACAACGGCATCAAGGACACCGATTTCACCACCGTCGAGACCAATTTCGCCAACATGCCGGCGATGCTCGAGGGCGGCAAGGTCGACATGATCGGGGTCTTGCCGCAATTCTCCCAGGGCATCACCGACAACCCGAAATACAAGGTGCTGTTCCGTGCGGTCGATGCGGTCGGGCCGAGCCAGGCGGTGATGTGGGTGATCCGCGCCGACACGATCGCGGCGCATCGCCCCGCGCTCGTCGATTTCCTCGAGGACGACATGCGCGCCGTGCGCTGGTTCTACGATCCGAAAAACCGCGACGAGGCGCTGGCGATCACCGCCGACGTGACCAAGCTGCCGAAAGAACGGCTCGCCTTCGCCTTTACCAAGACCGGCTACTACAACTCACCCGACCTGCGCCCGGACATCGCGCTGGCACAAAAGGAGATCGGCGAGTCGGTCGAGCTCGGCGTCCTGCCGAAGCCGGTCGAGCTGAGCCCCAAATACGTCGACCTGTCGCTGATCGAGGAGGCGAAAAAGCGGATCGACGGGAAGTAGAGGAAGTAATGGAAAGTAGGTTTTCACCACGAAGACACGAAGGGCACGAAGAACGTCTCCATGAGCAGCCTCACCCAGGAAACTGGCCTCGGCGAACGAGTGATCGGGTCGGCGATCGCGGTTCTCTATGACGCACAGCTTTTGACATATCTTCGGCTGAGTGGGCTGAGGGCGGGCTTGATCATGAATTTCAACAGCACCCTGTTGAAGGACGGTCTGCGCCGCATCGTGCTATGACTGATCTTTGCGCCCTTCGTGTCTTCGTGGTGAATTCCTTTTATCGGAGCCGCCCGTGACCCCCGTCCAGATCGTTGTCGACCGGGTCAGCCATACCTACCGGCCGCCGCGCGGGAGGCCGGTGCTGGCGCTCGACAAGGCATCACTCGAAGTGCGCGACCGCGAGTTTGTCGCGCTGTTGGGGCCGAGCGGGTGCGGAAAAAGCACCCTCCTCTATCTGATCGGCGGGTTCTTGCCGGTCGAGGCGGGGGAGATCAGGGTCGAGGGCAAGGTCGTTGCCGGGCCGGGGCCGGATCGCGGCGTCGTGTTCCAGCATTTCGCCCTGTTCCCGTGGAAGACGGTGATCCAGAACGTTTCCTACGGGCTTGAAAAGCAGGGGATGCCGCGCGACGAGCGGGTGCGACGGGCGGGCGAGTACATCGAGCTCGTCGGACTCAAGGGGTTCGAGGACAGCTATCCGTCGCAGCTATCGGGCGGGATGAAGCAGCGCGCGGCGATCGCCCGGACGCTGGCGATCGACCCGCATATCCTTCTCATGGACGAACCGTTCGGTGCCCTCGACGCCCAGACGCGCAGCCTGATGCAGGTCGAGTTGCTGCGCATCTGGGAGCAGTCGCGCAAGACCGTGATTTTCGTCACCCACGACGTGCAGGAGGCGGTGTTCCTGGCCGAGCGCATCGCCGTGATGTCGGCGCGGCCCGGGCACATCAAGGAGATCGTCGAGGCCAAATTCGACAAGGGCGACCCCAACGTCCACCGCACCGCGCCCTTTGTCGAAATGGTCGACTATGTGTGGAACCTCGTGCGCGGCGAGGCGATCCTCGCGCAGCAGCACGCGGCAGGGTAGGCTCGGCACGCATGGCGCTCGACCAGACCGACATCGCCCCCCTCGCCGGCCGTGACAGCCGGCCGCCGTACCGGGCACCGGAATGGCTGACCCCGGCGCGGCTGCTCAACGGGTTGTGGCGCTATACGCCGCTGGTGATCCTCGCGCTCGTGTGGGAGGCGGTGACGCGGCTCGGCCTCATCTCGCCGATGGCCCTGCCGTCGCTCGACAAGGTGGCGACGGCATGGTGGGGGCTCGCGGCGGGCGGGGACCTGACGACGAACGCCATCGTGTCGCTGTCGCGCGGCGCGGCGGGGCTGGGCGCGGCGATCGTCATCGGGATCGCACTCGGCGTCACGATGGCGTGGTACCGGCCAGTGCGGACCGTGTTCAACCCGCTCGTCCAGGCGCTCTATCCGATGCCGAAATCGGCATTGATCCCGGTCGTCGTGCTGTGGCTCGGGTTTGGCAGCGCGTCGAAAATCTTGATGATCTTTATCGGCTGCATGCTGCCGATCACGCTGTCGTCGTTCAACGGCGCGCGCGGGATCGACCAGGTGCTGATCTGGTCGGCGCGGAGCCTCGGCGCGAGCCGCTTTCAGACACTGACCGAGATCGTTCTGCCGGGCGCGCTTCCCGAGATCCTCGCCGGCATCCGCACGGCGATCGCGTTTGCCTTTGTCCTCCTCGTCTCGACCGAGCTGATCGTCGCGCGGCAGGGGCTCGGCTACATGATCGGCTGGCTCGGCGACGGCGGCGTCTATGACGCGATGTTCGCGGTCGTGATCACGGTGTCGGCGCTCGGGTTTTTCTGCGACCGGCTGTTCCTGATGCTGATGGGGCGGGTGCTGCGGTGGCGCGAATGAGCGACGACGTGGTCACCCCGTTGCCGGGCGTCGAGGCGCTGCGCGGGCTCGGGCGCGGGATCAAGGGCGGGCTGACGCTGATCGTGATCCTCGCCGCGTGGGAGGCATTCGCCCGCAGCGGCGTGGTCAGCTCGTTTCTGCTGCCGCCGCTGTCGGTGGTGCTCGAGCGCGTGTGGGACGACGCCGCGTCGGGCGATCTCGCGATCAACCTGGCGCAGACGCTCTATCGGATGGCGGTCGGGTTTGCGATCTCGGCCGTGCTCGGGATCGTGCTCGGGATCCTGATCGCGCGCAGCCGAGCGACGCGGTGGTTTTTCGACCCGATCATCTCGATCGGCTTTCCGATGCCGAAGATCGCGTTTCTGCCGGTCTTCATGCTGTGGTTCGGGCTCTACGACGCGTCGAAGATCACGATGATCGTGTTCAGCGCGATCTTTCCGGTGGTGACCGCGACCGTCACCAGCACCGGCGGCGTCGAGAAGGAACTCTTGTGGTCGGCGCGCAGCCTCGGCGCCAGCGAAAGGCGCCTGTTGTGGGAGATCGTCCTCCCCGCCGCCCTGCCGCAGATCTTGACCGGGTTGCAGGTGGCGCTGCCGGTGTCGATGATCGTCGCCGTCGTCACCGAGATCCTGATGGGCGGCGCCGGGATCGGCGGCGCGATGATCCAGGCCTCGCGCTTCGCCGACTCCCCCGGCGTCTTCGCCGGCATCATCGAGATCGCCGTCGCCGGCTATTGTTTCGTCAAAGGCATCTCGTGGGTGAGGCGGAGACTATTGGTGTGGCACCAGGAAGCCGCCGAGCCGAGCACGGTTTGAGCTAGTGCAAGCGTTGTATGGCGGCCAGGATTGACAGGCCCGCGACAAGCATGACGCCAAGACGCTCTGTCAGGCGCAACGTCTGAGTCTCGATTTCCTGGCGAAGCGAGCCCATCTCGTGCAGCACTGAGCCAATTGCAGCATTGAGGTCGGGCTTCGTGACCAACTCGGCCATGATGAACTCCCGTGCCGCCTCCGCGTGAGCTTCGGCTTGAGTCCTGCGGAACGCCGTGGTCCCGCAGTTTTCTCGCGTAGCCCAGCGTGTCGAACGCGAACGCCATCGCTTTCCCCTTATGTAGGGGCCTTAGCCTTCTTTGCTATTCGCGAGACACGTCCGTTCCCGCCCCCGTCGGAAACGTGTAGCCAATCCCCGCCTCGATCTCGATCGTCTTCTTGACCGCGGGGCGCTGCATGATGCGGTCGTAGTGGGCGGTGAGGGCGGGGTACGGGCCGGTCACATCGCGGCCGAGGGCGTCGACGAAGCGCCAGTAGAGGCGGAAGAGGTGGATGTCGGCGATCGAATAGCGCGGGCCGGCGGTCCATTCGGCGCCGGCGAGGCGCTGCTCGGCGTAGACGAACACCTCTTTCCAGCGCTGGACGCCGGCGCGGCGGGCGGGGTGGATCGTCGAGGCGATGAACGACATCCACGACACCGCCTGGGCCTCGGCCTCGATCCCGCCTTCAGGCCAGAGATTGGCCTCCGGATAGCGCTTGGCGAGGTAATAGAGCGTGCCGGCGACCTCGGTCAGCACCGCGCCGTCGATGATGAGGGCCGGCACCTTGCCCTCGGGGTTGAGGCCGAGATAGTCGGGCGTGCGCTGGTCCTTAGTGGCGAAGGAGAGCGGGCGCGGCTCGAACGGCACCCCGACCTCATGGAGGGCGATATGGGTCGCCATGGCGCTCGACCCCGGAGAGAAATACAGCGTCAGCATTGGGTGATTTCCTCCAGTGACTTTACTACACGCGTCTTCCTTCTGGCCCGGCCTGCGCCGGGAAGACGGGTGTGCTACTCGGCTTTGACGGGATAGGCCTGCCCTACGGGATAGGTTTCGAAGCTCGGCACGGCCGGGTCGAGGTGGTCCCAGGGCTGGGCGCTTTTGGTAAAGATGTTGGCGTCGGGACGAAACCAGCTCGGGTCGTCAAGGGTGGTGACGCGGAGCCCGATCAATTCGGGCCGGGTCGAGACCTGGATATAGAGCGGGCCGCCGCACTCGCCGCAGAAATACCGGCTGACGTCGTTACCGGCTTCGGATTTGCTGACATAGCGCCTGGGCTCGCCTTGCGTGATCCTGAAGCCGGACGAAGGCATGCGTGCCGCGGCGATAAACGCACCGCCGCTTTGCCGCTGGCAGTCGCGGCAATGGCAGAGCAGCGAAAATGCCGGCTCGCCCGCGCATTCATACCTGACCTTGCCGCACAGACACCCGCCGGTTCGGACTGTCGCCATGCGAAACCTCCTCTGGCGCCACACTCGCTTTCGCCGCAGGATAGCAGCGGCGCGGCGAGCGGAGGAAGCGATGGCCTACGAAACTATTTTGGTCGAGCACGAGGATGGGGTCGGCGTCATCACCCTCAACCGCCCCGACAACCTCAACGCGATGAACCGCCAGCTCAACGGCGAGCTGCGCGATGCGGTCAAGGCGATGGACGCCGATGACGGGATCGGCTGCATCGTCATCACCGGATCGGGCGAGAAGGCATTTTCGGCCGGCGGCGACATCCACGAGCAGCGCGAGGACGACCGCCGCTACAGCCAGGAACAGCTCGACGGGATGCGCACCCGCGGCAGCTTCGAGATTTCCGCCAGCGCCAAGCCGACGATCGGGATGATGAACGGGCTCGCCTATGGCGGCGCGGCGGTGCTGGCGTCGTCGCTCGACATGCGGATCGGGTGCGAGAACACCAAGTTCCGGTTTCTCGCTGCCGCCTATGGCCGGATCAACAGCACCTGGACCCTGCCGAACCAGGTCGGCTGGCCCATGGCCAAGGAGCTCCTCTTCTCCGCCCGCATCGTCGGCGCCGACGAAGCCTATCGCATCGGTTTGTTGAACCACTTGGTGCCGAAGGCCGAGCTGCGCGCCAAGACGATGGAACTGGCGAAGACGATCGCCGGCAACAACCATCAGGCGATCGTAGGGATCAAGCAGCTGATGCTGCAGCAGATGAAGCAGGACCTCGAAGAGCAGTACGAGGCCGAGCGCCACTTCACGACGCACATCATGCGGGGCGCCAAGGCCGAAGACGCGTTCCCCGATTTCATCAAGCGGCGTGGAAGGCCGCTGAGCTAATGCCAAAGCCGTCATCCCGGCGCAAGCCGGGACCTATAGGGAATCGTCCGAGCGGTGGATAAATGGGTCCCGGCTTTCGCCGGGATGATGGATGAGGAAAGATTGCGAGCCCGTCATGCGTGGCCTAGAGTTTCACTCAGCGATTCACTAACGGGGCGGGCCTCTCGCGCCTAAGCCCGACATCAGCGCTCCCGCAACCGGTCGCCGCGCTCAGGCGAGCGCGCTTTGAGGAGGAAACGCATGGCTTACGATCTGCTGATCAAGAACGGTCGCGTCGTGGATGGCTCGGGTGCGCCTGCTTTTGTTGCCGATGTCGCCGTGCAGGGCGGCCGGATCGCCGGGGTGGGCCGGGCGAACGGCGCCGCCGCGAAACGGGTGATCGACGCCGAGGGCAAGGTCGTCGCGCCGGGCTTTATCGACCACCACACGCATTTCGACCCGCAGGCCGTGTGGGATCCCTATTGCGGCTCGTGGCTGCATAACGGCCACACGACGGTTATCGTCGGCCAGTGCGGCCAGGTCATCGCTCCGGTGCGGCCCGGCGACGGCGAGTGGTATCTCGAATTCTTCTCCGATGCCGAGCAGATCCCGCTCCCGGTGCTGAAGGCCGGCGTCGACGTGACCTGGGAGTCGGTCGGCGAATACCTCAACGCACTGGGGAAAAAGCGCGGCATCAACGTCGGCACCCTGGTCGGGCACTCGGGCATTCGCCGATATGTCATGGGCGAGGCCTCTAGCGAGCGGGTCAAGGCGACCGATGAGGAAATCGCGACGATGCAGCGCCTCATTCGCGAGGCGATGTATGACGGCGCGCTCGGGTTCTCGACGGCGCCGAAGGATCGCGGCGACCCGGCCGGCCATTGCGACGACGACGAGCGGTGGGCGCTGGCAAGCGTGCTCGGCGATCTCGGCACCGGGGTCTTTCAAGTCGCCGGCGGCGCCCCGGGCGGCACCAAGCAGACCCGCGCCGTCGCCCGCGAATTGGCGGCGCGCACCGGCCGGCCGTCGATCTACAACCTCATGTCCGATCCGATCGGCAACCCCGACGAGTGGGTCGAGCACCTGAAATGGCTCGAGGACGGTTTCAAGAGCGGGGCGCGCTGCTATGGCTCGTGCCTGTCGACCGTCGCCGGCGCGATCTTCAACCTCGAACGCGGGCTCAATGTGCCGCAGGACGAGGATATCACCGATCCGCAAGGCTTCTTCCGCGGCATGCCGACCTGGGACCGGGTTATGGCCCTGCCCTATCAGGATCGGATGCGCGCCTTCCGCGACCCCGAAATCCGCAAGGCGATGTCGGCCGAGGCGGTCGAGGGCACCGTCGCGCAGGAAGGTGGGGTGACCGACCGGCGCGGCCGTGCGCGCGGCCTGTTCAACCGGCGCTGGGACCTCATCGAGGTGTTCATGACGGCGAAGGGGCAGAACCGCCACCTCTCGGGCAAGAGCATCGAAGAGATCGCCAAGGAGCAGAACAAGAGCATCATGGATGCCTTCCTCGACCTGTCCCTCGACGAGGATCTGCAGACCTGCTTCCAGATGGTCGACCGCAACAACGATCCGAAGACGCAGAAGCACATCCTCGGCTCGCAATTTACCGTCATCGGCACCAGCGACGGCGGCGGCCGGCCGCATACTGCCGACCGGCATGAGACCAGCACGCAACTGCTGGGGCATTGGGTGCGCGAGCAGCAGGCGCTGACGCTTGAAGAGGCGGTCTATCGTCTGACCGGCAAGACCGCGCTGATGCACGACATGCACGACCGCGGCTTTGTCCAGGCCGGCAAGATCGCCGACATCACGATCTTCGACCCCGACACGATCGCCCCCAAGGCGCGCGAGCCGGTTGCATCGTTGCCGGGGGGCGGCGTCCAGGTAACGCGCGAAGCCGAAGGCATCCACCACGTCATCGTCAACGGCACGGTCCTCCTCGACAACGGCGTCCTGACCGACGCCCTCCCCGGCCAGATCATCCGCGGCCCGCTGTATCAGGCGCGGGCGTAACCACGCCTAATCCGTCATCCCGGCGGAGGCCGGGACCCACACTTCTGCCGTTGGAGCGGCCGACGAGTGGGTTCCGGACCTCCGCCGGGATGACGATCTTTTCTTCTCCAGAGGGGTTTCCGCCATGGCCCAAGGCGCCGCCACGCGCATCGAAAAGCTCGCCCCCGGTTTCGACGCGATCGTCTCGACCGATGCCGAGATCCGCTCCCTCTGCGACGGGTATGGCGGCGACCAGGGGCCGGCGGAGGGGCCGCTTTGGTACCACGAGCACGGCTACCTGTTGTTCAGCGACATCCACAACAACCGGCGCATGAAGTACGAGCCGGGGAAGGGCGCATCGCTGTTCCTCGAACCGACCAACCGCGCCAACGGACTGACGCGTGATTTGCAAGGGCGGTTGCTCGCCTGCGAGCATGACACGCGCCGGGTCACGCGACTCGAGCTCGACGGCAGCCTAACCGTCATCTGCAACAGCTTTCAGGGGCGGCAGCTCAACCGACCGAACGACGTCGTCGTCAAATCGGACGGCTCGATCTATTTCACCGATCCGTGGACGAGCCCGAGCGCGCGCAACCAGTGGGACCTGAATTTCTCCGGCGTCTACCGGCTCAACGCCGATCTCGGCACCCTCAGCCTCCTCGTCGAGGATTTCACGCTGCCGAACGGCCTCGCCTTCTCGCCAGATGAAAGCGTGCTCTACATCAACGACACGCGGCGCGGGCACATCCGGGCGTTCGACGTGATGCCGAACGGCACGCTGGCGCGGCACACCGATCGGGTGTTCGCCGATCTGCGCGGGCCGGAGCCGGGGGTGCCGGACGGGATGAAGGTCGATGTCGCGGGCAACGTCTATTGCGGCGGCGCGGGCGGCATCTGGGTCATGGACCCGGCCGGCGCCAAGCTCGGCCGCATCGTCCACGGCGCGTCGGCGACGACCAACATCGCCTTTGGCGGGGCGGACTGGAAGACGCTCTATTTCACCAGCCGCAACCATCTCGGCGCGGTCGATTTGAAGATCGCCGGCATCCCGGTTCCGGTCGGCAAGAAGTCGTGATCGAGAAAGAATAACCGAGGGGAATTGACTATATGAAACGCGGCATCTCGCTCGGCAACCACTGAGCAGGCGCCCGACGACAACCGCCCTTTGTGGGCCGAGAATCCACTGGATACTTCATCTAGTGGAAACACATAAAGCTCGACTTTCACCACCCTCTAATGGCTAAATACTCGGGGGCGTGTTCTTGGCTGAGCGCAAGAACGGGGGAAAGGCCTGCCGGGATTCCCGGTGGGAAGCGAGGACTTGAACATGCGGAGACTAGTCCGAGCGAGCCTCCTGATCTGTGGAGCGCTGGTTTTTCCGGCATATCTTTCCAGCGCACCGGCCATTGCCGAACAGAGCGACAAGCCGGCCGCGAAGGCGACCAAACCGACCCTCGCAATCCCCAAGCGGCAGGCTCACGCAATGCACGCCAAACCGGCGGCAAAGACGGTCGCGGCGGCCCACCACAAGCCGGGGCAAAGGCACCTCGTTGCAGCCCATGTCAGGCCGGCCGAGGTGAAGCCCGGCCGACGCGCGCACTCGCACCCCACCGCCATCGCGCATGCGGCGGCGCCCGCGCACCATCGGCCGCCGGTCGTGCTGGTCAGCGCACGCCCGGCGCCGCCCCAAAAAACTTATAACGAGAAGGCCGAGGCCGATCGGCTCGCCGACTCGATCAACCATCCGTCGCAACCCGTGACCGCGCCATCGGCGAGTGCTTTCATCACCGCATTTCTCGGCGAGGCCTTTCGCATCGCGCGCACCGAGGACGATACGCAGCGCCGCGCCGACCTCGCCAACCTGATGACGACGCGGATGGATCTCGGCCGCATCCTGATCTACGCGACCCACGCGGCGTACCAGGCCGCCTCGCCCGAATTGCAGGCGCAGTTCCGTCAGTCCTTCGCCAGCTTCCTCGCCGAGGCCTACACGCCGCGGATCAAGCTGGCGTCGGAGCTCCAGTTTTCCGCCGGTCCCGCACATCCGAGCCAGGATGGCGGGATCACCGTGTCGACGACCTTCACCAAGCCGGGTGTCGCCGAGTCGACGATCGACTGGCAGCTCGTACCCGCGGGCAACTCGTACAAGATCGTCGATGTCGGCAGCGAGGGCGTGAGCCTTCTGACGATCCAGCGCTCGTCGTTCACCTCGGTGATGGCGAACGAGGGCGGGATGCAGGGGCTCCTCACCAAGATGGATGCGCGCACCCGCGAGCTCGCCTCAGCCGCCAAGTGACCACGGCCAGGTGACCGCCGGCAAGTGAGGCTGACGCCACTCTGGTCTCGGTGCTAAGCTCAGAGCAAGATTGAGCTTCACAGGGGCGTGCGATGCTTGTCGAACAGATCTGGACCGGGAATAACGGCCGCAATTTCAACTACCTTGTCGCGTGTTCCGAGACCGGCGAGGCGCTGGCGATCGATCCGCTCGATCACGAGAAATGCCTCGCCCGCGCCAAGGCCAAGGGGTGGAACATCACCCAGATCCTCAATACGCACGAGCACCGCGACCATACCGGCGGCAACGACCAGGTGGTCGCCGCGACGCGCGCAAAGCTGCTCGCGCACCACTCGGCGAAGATCGACGGCATCGACCGCGGGCTCAAGGCGGGCGACGTCATCAAGATCGGCAAGACCGCGGAACTCGAATGCCTGGACACGCCGGGCCACACGATGGCGCATATCTGCGTGCGCTCGCACGGCGACCACCCGGCCCTGTTCTGCGGCGACACCCTCTTCAACGCCGGCGCCGGCAACTGCCACAATGGCGGGCATCCGAGCGAGCTTTACAACACCTTCTCGCAGCAGCTCGCCAGATTGCCGGAGAACACGCTGATCTATCCGGGCCACGATTACATCGCCAACAATCTGCGCTTTACCCTCAACCGCGAGCCGGACAACGCCAAGGCCAAGGAAATGCTGCCCACGATGGAGCGGCAGGACACCGACCGGGCGCTGGTGACGACCCTCGCGCTCGAACGCGAGATCAATACGTTCTTCCGCCTGTCGAACCCCAGCGTCATCGCGACCTTGCGCGAGGCCTTTCCCGACCTGCCGGAAAACCCGGATCAGCGCACCGTCTTTCTGAGACTGCGCGAGCTGCGCAACAAATGGTAGGTGGAGGAACCCCCCATGGCCGCTTCGTATGACCGCTATGCCGAGGATCTCGGCAACATCGTCGGGCTCGAGCACGTCAACCTGCAAATCCCCGACCAACAGAAGGGCACCCTCTTCTACATCTCCGGGCTCGGCCTGACTCGCGACCCGTACATGAACACCGGGCTCGCCAACATGTGGATCAATGTCGGCAAGAGCCAGTTCCATCTGCCGACCGGCGAGCCTTGGGTGCTGCGCGGCGCGATCGGCTTGGTGACGCCTGATCGCAATGCGTTGCTGAAGCGGCTGCATGGGGTCGAGAAGCAGCTTGCGGGCACCTGCTTCGCCATCGCCGAGACCAATGATTGCGTACAGGTCACCTGCCCGTGGGGCAACAAGTTCAACATGCACAGCCCCGACGAGGAGCGCTTCGGCGCGATCAACCTCGGCATGCCGTATCTCGAATTCGAGGTGCCGCACGGCACCGCGAAGGGCATTGCCAAGTTCTATCGCAAGGTCTTCGACGCACAGACCTCGGTCGACGGCAATGGGTCGGGCAAGAGCGCGCGGATCGCCGTCGGCGACCACCAGTGCCTCAAGTTCCGCGAGATCTCGGGCCCGGTCGCGCCTTACGACGGGCACCACATCCAGGTCTACGTGCAGGATTTCGGCCAGCCGCACCACAAGCTCGCCAAGCACAAGCTGCTGACCGAAGAGAGCAACGCATACCAGTACCGGTTCGAGCACATCATCGACCTCGACACCGACGAGACCCTTTTCGAGATCGAGCACGAGATCCGTAGCCTCACCCACCCGCTCTATGCCCGCCCGCTCGTCAACCGCAACCCCTCGCAGAGCCAGCAGAGCTATGAGATGGGCGGCGACGACTGGAACTGGAGCACGCGCCGCTCCAACGTCCGCCTCCCCGGCCTCCCCCCGATCACGACACCGCGCGCGCAGGCCCTCGCCAACCGCCGCGCGACACGGGCCGGGGGGATGTAGGCTTGGTCAGGGCGCGGCCCGCATTGGGTTGAACAGGCGCAACCCGGCAAAGTCGCGCTCATTATCACTGACGATCACACAGTCGTTCGCTTCAGCGACGGCTGCGATGATCATATCGATGCCGCTCCGCGGTCGTCCGGCAGCGCTTCCGTTAGCCATCAGCCGGGCCCAGATAAGGGCAGCCCGTTCGTCAAATGGAAGTATTCGGCCCGAAAACAGGGCTTGCGGCCCGGTAGGACCGGAAAACCACTCCAGCAAGCGATCCTTCCGGCGGCCGGCGGGCGCAATCAGGATTCCTCGCCAAATTTCAGCGAGGGTGAACGCTGACACGTACAGGTCCTCGTCGAGTTGATCGGTGATCCAGGCCTCAAGTGATGGCGATGGGACAGGTCTTGTGGCGTTGCTGACGATGTTCGTGTCCAGCAGATATCGCGTCACAGATCAATCTTTCGGTCGGGCTCACGAACCCGCTCGAAGTCCAGATCGGCCCCCACGAGGGGCGAGCAGCGAAGGGCCTCGTAGATGCCGCCCTTGCGACCGGGACTGACGGCGATGGTACGGGAGACAGTATCTCGGATGCGGGTCGCCTCCGCATCGTTCTCTGCCAGTCGCTTTGCCAAGGTGCGGATCAATTCACGATCCCGGTCGAGCCCCATCACCTCAAAGCGACACACACCACGTTCGCTGAGGCGCCGCCGATAATTTTCCGTGGCGCGATTTTGCGGGGTGTTCTGCACGACGGCCTCCTATATATCCAGCCATATAACCAGTCATCTCTGCGGCGACAAGATGCAGGCACATGATCACCAACCAGGGTAGTTTGGTTGAGCGTGCGTAGGGAGGCGCAATGAAAGCATCGGGACGCGTCACCAACGGCATCGGGCAACCGGTTCGGCGGAAGGAGGATTTGCGTCTCACGACCGGGCGCGGGCGGTATGTCGGCGACCTCGCGCTGCCCGGCTCGGCGCATGCGGTGCTGGTGCGGTCGCCGCATGCGCATGCGCGGATCGTGGCGATCGATGCGGCGGCGGCACGGGGAGCGCCGGGAGTGCTGGCGGTGCTGACCGGGGCGGAATATCTGGCCGACGGGCTCGGGCCGATCCCGCATGGGGCCGGGCTGATGAACAAACCCGACTTGCAGGTGCGGCAGCCGGTGGCGACGCTGATCCGGACGCGCCATGACCCGATGCCGGCCGAGACCGTGCGGTTTGTCGGCGAGCCGGTTGCGATGGTCGTCGCCGAGACGATCACCGAGGCCAAGGACGCCGCCGAACTGGTTGAAATCGAGTACGAGGCGCTGCCGGTCGCGGTCGGGGTCGGGGAGGCGGTCGAGGCCGGCGCGGCGCAGCTCTGGCCGGAGGCGCCAGGGAATGTCTGCATCGATGTCGAGGTCGGCGACCGTGCGGCGACCGACGCCGCCTTTGCCGGCGCCGCGCATGTCGTGCGGCTCGACACCTGGATCCAGCGCGTCACCGGCGTGCCGATGGAGCCGCGCACCAACATCGCCGAATACGACCCGGAAAGCGGCGTCTACACTTATTACTCCGGCAGCGGCCGCGGGGTGTGGAAACTGCAGCAGGATTTGGCGACGGTGCTCGGCGTCGGGCCCGACAAGGTGCGCGTGACCTGCGGCGACATGGGCGGCAATTTCGGCACGCGCAACTTCTTCTATCCCGAATACGCGGTGCTCGCCTGGGCGGCAAAGCGGGTCGGGCGGCCGATCAAATGGACCTGCGAGCGGACCGAGGATTTCCTCACCGACTACCAGGGCCGCGACCTCTTGGTCGAGGCCGAGCTGGCGCTCGACAAGGACGGCAAGTTCCTCGCCGTGCGCGGCCACAACCTCAGCAATCTCGGAAACCAGGCGGCGTCGTTCGTGTCCCTGCAAAAGGGGCTGGGACTGATGTCGAATGTGTACGACGTGCCGGTCGCCTATTTCCGCGGTCGCGGCGCCGTCACCAACACGATGTCGACGACCCCCTATCGCAGCGCCGGGCGGCCGGAGGTCATCTATGTCGTCGAACGGCTCGTCGATCTCGCCGCCGACGAGCTCGGGATCGACCCGGTCGACTTACGCCGGCGCAACCTGATCCCGGCGACGGCGCAGCCCTACGCCAACCCGCTCGGCCTCACCTATGACAGCGGCGAGTACGAGCAAGCCATGGATACGGCGCTAAAGCTCGGCGACTACGCCGGGTTCCCGGCGCGGCGGGCGGCGGCGCGGCAGCGCGGCAAGTATCGCGGGATCGGGGTCGCCAACTACGTCGAGATCACCAGCGGGTCGCCGCGCGAGCGCACCGAGATCGAGGTCAACGCGAACGGCCGGGTCGAACTGGTGATGGGCACGATGGCGTCGGGCCAGGGTCACGAGACGAGCTTCGCGCAGCTCGTCACCGAGTGGCTCGGCGTGCCGTTCGACAGCATCGATTACATTGCGCACGACACCAACCGCGTCACCGGCGGTGGCGGCTCGCATTCGGGGCGGTCGATGAAGCTGGCGACGACGATCATCGGCACGGCGACCGACGACATCATCGCCCAGGGGAAGAGGGTCGCCGGGAAGCTGTTCGAGGCCAACGAGGCCGACATCGAATTTGCCGACGGCACCTTCCGCGTCGCCGGCACCGACCGCGAGATCGGGATCTTCGAGGTCGCGAAGGAGACGCGGCTATTCGCGATCTCGGACCAGATCCTGCCGATCGCGAGCTTCCCCTACGGCACACAGGTCTGCGAGGTCGAGGTCGATGCCGAGACCGGCGCGGTGCAGATCGTCGGTTATGCCGCGGTCGACGATGTCGGGCGCGCGATCAACCCTTTGATCCTGCACGGCCAGACCCATGGCGGCATCGCCCAGGGTGTCGGCCAGGCGCTCCTGGAATCAAGCCATTACGACCCCGAAACCGGGCAGCTCCTCGCGGCGAGCTTTATGGATTACGCGATGCCGCGCGCCGACACCTTCCCGATGATCGCGACGGCGCTCAGCGAAGTCCCTTCACCCACCAACCGCCTCGGCGTCCGCTCCGGCGGCGAAGGCGGCACGACCCCGGCGCTCGGCGTGGTCATCAACGCGATCGTCGATGCGCTGAGCGAGTTAGGGGTGCGGCACGTCGAGATGCCGGCGACGCCGGAACGGGTGTGGCGGGCGATCCAGGCGGCGAACCGGCAGGCAGGTAATTGATGGGCTTCGCTACGCTCAACCCATCCTACTGATCTGAAGGCGGGGGCTTAAACCACCGCCTCCGCGCCAACCGGCAGCCGCCACATCACGCGTCTTTGCCCGTGATAGTCGTTGATCGCGAAATGCTGGACGCAGCGGTTGTCCCAGATCGTGATCGTGCCCTTTTCCCAGCGGATGCGGGCGGTGAATTCGGGGCGGGTGCAATGCGCCTGCAGGAAGTCGAGGAGCGGGCGGCTTTCATCGTCGGTCCAGCCCTTGAAGCGGAGCGTGTGGCGCGTGCTGACGTAGAGCGCCTTGCGGCCGGTTTCGGGGTGGGTGCGGATGACCGGGTGCTCGGCCTCGACCTCGTCGGCCCGGGCGACGTTGTCCTTCATCTTCATGTACTTGTTCTCAGCGCGCCCGCCGCGGCCGCCGTTCATCCGGGCGCTGTAGATTCCGGTGAGGCCATCGAGCATGTCACGCATCCCCGGCGACAGCGCCTCGTAGGCAAGGTACTGGTTCGCCACCATGGTGTCGCCGCCACAGTCCGGCACCTCGCGAGCATATAGCATCGTGCCGATCGGCGGCTTGTCGAGATAGGTCGTGTCGGAATGCCAGGCGCCGCCGACATTCACTTTCATCTCCGGCTCCTTGCGCAGCTCGAAGATCTGCGGAAACTCGGGGATGCCCTCGACAAACGGATAGAAAGCCGGCTCGGCGAAATAGCGGGCATAGCGCAGCATGTCCGCGCCGCCCAAATCCTGGCCGCGGATATAGATCGCGCAGTGATCGAGAAAGGCCTGGTGGATCTCGGACCATTGTCGGTTGCTGAGCGGCCGGCGCAGATCGACGCCGGCGATCTCGGCACCGCAAGCGCCAGCGAGCGGACGGACCGAGATGGTTTCGTAGTTCATCGCTGGATGCCTGCGTCGTTTCCTGGCGACATCCTATAGGATCGTCATTCCCGCGAAAGCGGGAATCCAGGGGAAGCGGCGAGGCGGCCGCTCCTGGACCCCCGCGTTTGCGGGGGCGACGAGGCGGGGTAGGATGACACCAAAATCCGGGGGGCTCGGAATGCGCTTGCTCAGTGTGGCCTCGATCGCGGTCTTGATCGCAATGCCGGCCCTCGCCGACGAAACCCCGAAGCATGGCGGCACGTTGACCTACATGATCCCGGCCGATGCGCCGCCGAGCTTTGACGGGCATCGCGAATCGACCTACGCGACGATCCACACGGCTGCGCCGTTCTATAGCCTGTTGATCAAGGTCGACCCGAAGGATTCGAACAACTTCGTCTGCGACCTCTGCACCGAGATGCCGAAGCCGACCGACGACGGCAAGACCTATACGTTCAAGCTCCACCCCAACGTCAAATTCCACGACGGGTCGCCGCTGACCTCGGCCGACGTCAAGGCCAGCTGGGACAGCATCATCTTTCCGCAGAACGGCGTCATCAGCCCGCGCCAGAACTATTTCCTGATGGTCGCCAAGGTCGAGGCACCGGACCCGCAAACGGTCGTCTTCCGCCTCAAATTCGCCACCGCCGCCTTCGTCCCGGCGCTCGCCGACCCGTTCGCCTGGATTTACGAAAAGGCGATCCTCGACAAGGACCCGCACTGGTACGAGAAGAACGTGATGGGCTCGGGCCCGTTCAAATTCGCCGGGTACGAGACCGGGCAGTCGATCAAGGGGGTGCGCAACCCGGATTATTTCAAACCCGGTCTCCCCTATCTCGACGGGTTTGTCGGCATCTATGCCGTGAAGCAGGCGACCGAGGTCGATGCGATCCGCTCCGACCGCGCGGCGATCCAGTTCCGCGGCGTGCCGCCCGCAGCCGCCGCCGAGATCGAGAAGGCGCTCGGCGACAAGGTCACGGTCGGCACCAGCGACTGGAATGTCGGGACGTCGTTCACGCCGAACCACAAGAAAAAGCCGTTCGACGACGTGCGCGTGCGCCGCGCGCTGACGCTCGCGATCGACCGCTGGCACGACGCGCAGGCGCTGTCCAATGTCGCGATCGTCAAGACCGTCGGCACCTTCGCCTTCCCGGATTCGCCGCTCGCGCCAACCAAGGCGGAGCTGGAGACGATCGCCGGGTATTGGCCGGATATCGAGAAGTCGCGGGCCGAGGCGAAGCGGCTGTTGAAGGAGGCCGGGGCCGAGGGGTTGAGCTTCGAATTGCTCAACCGCAATGTCGAGCAGCCGTACAAATACGTCGCGCTCGCCCTCATTGACGATTGGAGCAAGATCGGCCTCCACGTCACGCAAAAGGTCGTGCCGAGCGGGCCGTGGTACGAGGCGCTGCGGGCCGGGAATTTCGATGTCGCGGTCGAAGCGCCGGGGCACGGCATCGTCAACCCGCTCCTCGACGTGCAGAAGGAGCTGGGCGCGTCGTCGGAGAATTACGGCGGGTATGACGACAAGGTCGCCGACGACATCTACGACAAGATGCTGCACGAGCCCGACCCGGCGAAGCAGCACCAGCTCATGTTCGAATACGAAAAGCACAACCTCGACGAGGAGGCGCACCAGCCTTATGTCGTCTGGTGGTACCGGATCGTGCCGTATCACTCCTACGTCAAGGGCTGGACCGTCGGCCCGAGCCACCTCGCGAACCAGGATCTGGCGACTGTGTGGCTCGACAAATAATCGATGGCCGATGAGTTCCTGATCCGCCCGAGGAACATCGGCGCGCGGGTGCGGCGCGTCGAGGACCGGCGGCTCGTCACCGGAGAGGGCCGGTTCACCGCCGACCACCCCGTGCCCGGCGCGCTGCACGTCGCGTTCGCGCGCAGCGACCGGGCGCATGCGCGGATCGAGCGTATCGACACCGAGGCCGCGGCCGGGATGCCCGGGGTCACGGCGATCTTTACGGCGGCGGAGTTGGAGGGCGTCGTCGGACCGGTGCGGGCGACCTCGCGGATGGCGGATTACCGCTCGACCGCGATCCACCCGCTCGCGCGCGGCAAGGTCCGGCATGTCGGCGAGGCGGTCGCCGCCGTCCTCGCCGACAACCGTGCCCTCGCCGAGGACGCGGCGGAGGCGATCGAGGTCGAGTATCAGCCGCTCGACCCGGTCGTCGATCCCGACGGAGCGCTCGCCGCCGACGCGCCGCTTCTCCATGAGGAGGCCGGGACCAATGTGCTGGTCGTGCGCGAATTCGTCCGCGGCGATGCGGCGGCGGCGATGGCGGGGCCGCCGGTGCGGGTCGGCGGACGGTTTCGCGTCCGCCGCAAGACGCCGGCGGCGATGGAGCCGCGCGCCTGCCTTGCCGAGTGGGACCGGCGGCGCGAGGGGCTGACCTTGACGACGACGACCCAGGTGCCGGGAATCATCCGCGACCTGCTCGCCGATCTGTTCGACATGCCCGGCCACCGCATCCGCGTCGTCGCGCCCGATGTCGGCGGCGGGTTCGGCGGCAAGGCTTCCCTGTACCAGGAAGAGATCCTGGTCGCCGCCCTTGCTCGCCACCTCCGCCGCGCGGTGCGCTGGACCGCGACACGGGCCGAAGACATCTCGACGACGAGCCAGGCCTTCGACGAGATCGTCGACGCCGAGCTCGGGCTCGACGCCGAGGGCCATATCCTGGCACTCGCAGCCGAGGCGATCGGCGATGTCGGGGCCTATTCGATCTATCCATGGACGGCGGCGCTGGAGCCGGTGCAGGTGGTGAGCTTCCTCCCGGGCCCCTATCGCGTGCCGGCCTATCGCGGGCGGGTGCGAGCGGTCGCGACCAACAAGGCGCCGACCGGCCCCTATCGCGGCGTCGGAAGACCGGTCGCGGCCTTTGTCACCGAGCGGCTGATCGACATGGCGGCGCGGAAGCTCGGGCTCGACCCGGCCGAATTGCGCCGGCGCAACCTGGTGCGGCCCGAGGAGTTTCCGTATCGCGCCGCCTCGGGGATCGTGTGGGACCGGTCGGGATTTACCGAAGGACTCGAAGCGGCCTGCGCCGCGATCGACTACGGGGCGCTGAGGACTGCGCAGGGGAAGGCGCGGGCCGAGGGGCGGCTCTACGGCATCGGCGTGGCCAGCTATGCCGAGCTGACCGGGATCGGGTCGCGCATCTCGGCGGCGCCAGGGATGCCGATCAACACCGGCACCGAGACGGCGACGATCCGGCTCGATTCTACGGGGGCGGTGACCGGAGCGTTCGGCATCTCGTCGCATGGGCAGGGGCTGGAGACGACGCTGGCGCAGGTCATTGCCGACGAGCTCGGTGCGCGGTTCGAGGACATCGAGATCCTCCACGGCGACAGTGCCGTGGTCGCGCACGGCACCGGCAGCTATGCGAGCCGCAGCGCCGTCCTCGCCGGCGGGGCGGCGACGGCGGCGGCACGGCTGTTGAAGGAACGGGTGATCCGCGCCGCCTCGCACCTGCTCGAAGCAGCCGTCGAAGATGTCGATGCGGCGAATGGCCGGGTCTTCGTCGCCGGCACCGATCGGTCGATAACGTTTCGCGAGATCGCGAAGGCAGTCTATTCCGAGATGGGCCGCCTCCCCCGGGACGCGCGCGAGGAGCTGGAAGTCACCAAGGTCTACGACCCCTATTTTGGCACCACGACCTCGGCGACGCACATCGTCGTGCTGGAGATCGACCCTGAGACTGCGGCCGTGACGATCCACCGCTATGTCGTCGCCGAGGATTGCGGGCGGGTCATCAACCCGATGATCGTCGAGGGCCAGGTGCACGGCGCGGTCGCGCAAGGGATCGGCGCGGCTCTGTATGAGGAGATCATCTACGACGAGGGCGGGCAGCTTGTGACCGCGAGCTTCACCGATTACGGCATCCCGGTCGCGACCGACGTGCCGGCGGTCGAGACCTTGCACATCGAGACCGAGCTGCCGCCCACGCTCGGCGGGTTTCGCGGCATGGGCGAAGGCGGCACGATCGGCGCGCCGGCCGCCATTGCCAACGCCCTCGCCGACGCACTGGGCGCCGACATTTTCGAGATACCGATGACACCGGAACGCATCTTCCGCCTCTTGGAGCGGGGTCGCCCTAAGCCCAAACCCGCCTAAGTTTTCGCCTCCCGCAGGCTCGTCCCGCGGGTCCACGTCTTTGTCCTCGGACGAGGGGCCGGAAGACGTGGATGGCCGGGTCAAGCCCGGCCAAGGCGATCATGGGAGTCATTCAATTCATACGAGATTGTGGTTGGGAGAACGGCGATGAATCTGAACCTCGCGGGGAAAGTGGCGCTCGTCACTGGCGGCGCCAACGGCGTCGGGCGCGAGATCGCACTGGCGCTGGCGGCGGAGGGTGCGGCGGTTGCGGTCAACTATCACAACTCGGCCGACGCGGCGCAGGCAGTCGTCGGCAAGATCGCGGCGGCGGGCGGCAAGGCGGTTGCTATCGGCGCGGATGTCAGCGATTTCACGGCGGCACAGGCGATGGTGGCGCGGGTTGTGGCCGAGCTCGGCGGGCTCGACGTCCTCGTCAACAACGCCGGCGTGGCGTTGCGCCAGCGCTTTGCCGACTCGACGCCGGCGGATTGGCGGCGGCAGATCGATGTCTGCCTCTACGGCGCGATCCATTGCTGCCACGCCGCCGCGCCGCATCTCGAAAAAAGCGGTAGCGGGCGAATCGTCAGCCTCATCGGCGATTCGTCGCGCGTCGGCGAAAGCGGGTTGTCGATCGTCGCGGCGGCGCGGGCCGGGGTGATCGGGCTGGTCAAGTCGCTGGCGCGGGAATTCGGGCGGTTCGGGACGACCGCGAACGTCGTCTCGCTCGGCCTCGTCGAGACCGCACACGACCGCGACTGGGTCGAAGCGAACCGCGAGCGGCTCGTCCGCCTCTACCCGCTGCGGCGGCTCGGCCAGGCGGGCGACGTAGCGCCGATGGTGGCGCTGCTCGCGTCGGAAGGCGGCGCCTGGATCACCGGCCAGGTCATCAGCATCAGCGGCGGCTACAGCATGGTTTAGGAGCGTACCGCTTCACGCGGATCCCTCCCCCTGGATGGGGGAGGCCGTGGGTGGGGTGGCGACAGGCTGGCGCGATCCGAGCATCGCCCCCTCCCTACTTTCCCCCTCAAGGGCCCTCGAGGGGAAGGAAACCCGCAAAGGCATCACGGGCTTCATCAATCACATCGTTATCACGACCTTGCCGACGTGGCGGTCGGCCTCGACATGGGCTTGCGCCGCGGTGATGTCGTCGAGCGGGAAGGTGCGGTCGACGATCGGTTTGAGGCGGCCGTCTTCGAGTGCGGGAAATAGATCGGCCATGAAGCGCTTAGCCGATTCGGCGCGTTGCGCGTTGGTGCGCAGGCGGTTGCTGACGCCGTAGAGGTGCAGGCGGCGCTCGGCGAAGCGGTCGATGTTGAGCTCGCCCGAATGGACGCCGCTCATCCGCCCGATCGTCACCATGCGGCCGCCGACGTTGAGCGTGTCGAGACAGCCCTGCATCGCGTCGGCACCGATATTGTCGACGACCATGTCGACGCCCTTGTCGCCGGCCGCCGCCTTGACCGACTCGGCGAGGCCGTCGGCCCCGGTGACGACGCCGACATCGAGCCCGTACGCCTTCAATCTTTCGAGCTTTTCGGCCGAGCGCGACGTGCCGATGACCCGGGCGCCGATGAGTTTGCCGAGCGTCAGAGCCGCGGTGCCCACGCCCGAGGGCGCCGCCGTCACCAGCAGCGTCTCGCCGGGGTGGAGCTGGCCGCTCGCAAACAGCCCGTCATGGACGACGACAAAGACGACCGGCACCGACGCCGCTTCGGCCCAGTCGAGCGTCTTTGGTGCCGGCATCACCTCGCGTGCGTCGATCAGGGCGAATTCGGCGAAGCAGCCGCTGCCGCGGCCCATGATGCGGTCGCCTTCCTTGATCCCCGTGACGCCGCTGCCGACCGCGACGACCTCGCCCGCGGCATCGCCGCCGCCGGTGCGCGCGTCGCCGTCGCGCAACCCGCCGAGGCGCCGGAACTCGGCACGGTTGATCGACGACGCGTGGACCCGCACCAGCACCTGCCCCGGCGCGACCACCGGCCGCTGCACGTCGCGTACTTCCCATGTCCCGCCGTCAGGACCCGGAATCATGATTGCCGCCTTCATGTCGATCCCTCCCTATTCTTCCATCGTCATTCCCGCGAAGGCGGGAAGCCAGGGCAACCGCTCCGTCGCTCGCCCCTGGACCCCGCCTTCGCGGGGGTGACAAATCGAAGGGTGTGCGCGCAGATCCAGGCCGTTCCCCAACCTACTTGCCTCCCGCCGCGAGCGCAGCCAAGAATTCGGCCGCAAGAAATTGCGGACGGGGAGAGACAAGCATGTTCGCCAAATACGTGATGGCTCCGCTCGCCGTCGCCGCACTGGCGCCGGCGCGCGCCGACACGGTCGTCAAGGTCGGGATCATCAACAGCTATTCCGGCTTTGTCGCGCAGGCCGCCGACGAGATGCAGAAAGGCATCGACCTCTACGCCAAGCTGCACGACAAGGACCTGCCCCCCGGCGTCAAGATCGAGCTGATCAAGCGCGACGACACCTCAAACCCCGAGGTCGGCAAGCGCGTCGCTCAGGAGTTGATCACCCGCGACCATGTCCAGCTTTTGGCCGGCCTCATCCTGTCGCCGAGCGCCGCCGCGATCGCGCCGCTGACCAAGGAGGCCAAGGTACCGCTGGTGATCACAAACGCCGCCGGGGTCAGCATCCCGCGGATTTCCCCCTATGTCGTGCGCACCTCGTTCACGCTGTGGCAGCAATGCGCGCCGATCGGCAAATGGGCGTCGGAACAGGGCTGGAAGACCGCGTTCACCGGCGCCACCGACTTTATCGCCGGGCACGACGCCGAGGGCGGATTCATCAAGGGTTATACCGACGGCGGCGGCAAGGTCGTCGGCTCGGTAAGGTTCCCGGTGCAGAACCCCGATTTCGTGCCGTTCGTCCAGCGCATCAAGGACGCAAAGCCCGATGTCGCCTTCCTGTGGGTGCCGGCGCAGACCCAGGCGACGGCGATGATGAAGGCGGTGCAGGATCTCGGCCTGCGCAAGGCCGGGATCGCGATCACCTCGGCCCAGGATCTGCTGCCCGACGAGGAACTGCAGAACATGGGCGATGCGATCGAGGGCCTGATCACCGCCGGCAACTACTCGACCGCAGCAAAGCGCCCCGCCAACGAGGCGTTTCTCGCGGCATGGAACAAGGAATACGGCGACAAGGCGATCCCCGACTTCTTCTCGGTCGACGGCTGGGACGGGATGGCCGCGATCTATGACCTCGTCATCGCCAAGAAGGGGCAGTTCACCCCCGACGAGGCGATGGATTTCCTGTCGCATTGGAAAAACCCGAACAGCCCGCGCGGCCCGATCTCGATCGACCCCGAGACCCGCGACATCGTCCAGAACATCTATATCCGCAAGGTCGAAAAGGTCGACGGCAAGCTCGTCAACACAGAGATCGCGACGATCCCCAACGTCAAGGACCCGTGGAAAGAGCTGAACCCGGCGAAGTGACGGGGCGGCTGGGATCGGCGTCATGCGTCCTTCGAGACGCGGGCCCAGCCCGCTCCTCAGGATGAAGAACGATTTTGATGCCGTGCACGAACCTTCCTCATCCTGAGGAGGCCCGAAGGGCCGTTCCGAAGGACGCACCGCGCTGATGCTAGCGCACCCCGTCCTTGAGGCCGCGACCAGCATCGGGTTTCACGGCCTCGCCTTTGCGATGGTGCTGTATCTGATCTCGGTCGGGCTGTCGGTGACGATGGGGCTGATGGGGCTCGTCAACCTCGCGCATGCCGTGTTCGCGATGCTGGGCGGATACGTGCTTACCTCGCTGATGAACCGGTGGGGCATGCCGTATGCGGTGTCGCTGGCCGGCGCCGCGGCGGCTACGGCGCTCGCCAGCGTGCCGCTCGAGCGCCTGCTCTACCGGCGTCTTTATGGCGGCGAGGAGCTCGACCAGGTGCTCTTGACGATGGGCATCATCTTCATGTCCGTCGCCGGCGTGACCTATGTCTGGGGCCCGCTCACCCAGCCGGTCTACCTGCCGCACTGGCTGCAGGGCGAGGTCGATCTCGGGTTCCGTCATTTCCCGACCTATCGCAGCTTTCTGATCGTCTGCGGCGCCGTGCTCGTGACGCTGTTGTGGCTGGCGCTCGAGCGCACCCGCTTCGGCGCGACGATCCGTGCCGCGGTCGACAATCTGCGGATGGCGCAGTCGGTCGGGATCAACACCTCGCGCCTGTTCACGCTGACCTTTGCCCTCGGCAGCGGCCTCGCCGGGCTCGGCGGCGCGCTCGGCGCCGATTTCCTGCCGATCAGCCCGAGCTATGCGCTGTCGAACCTCGTCTATTTCATCATCGTCGTCGCCGTCGGTGGGCTCGGGAGCATCAAGGGGCCGTTCATCGCTGCGCTGTCGATCGGGATCGCCGACACGGGGTTCAAATACCTGCTACCCGAGTTCGGCGCGTTTTTCATCTATGCGCTGACGATGCTGCTGCTGTTGTGGCGGCCGCACGGGCTCTTCGGCCGGAACTGATGGACCGCGACGCGGCGATCCACGCCTTTTCCCGCCGCCACCGGTTTCGCTGGGCCGAAGCGCTGCCCTGGCTGATCGCGCTGTCCGCCTACGTCGTCTTCCCGGGGTATCTGACGCTCGGCGCGCAGATCCTGGCGACGATTCTGTTCGTGATGTCGGCCGATCTCGTCGTCGGTTATACCGGGATCGTAACGCTGGGCCACGCCGCGTTTTTCGGCACCGGCGCCTATACCGCCGGGATCCTCGCCGCGCATGGCTGGGGCGAGCCGATCTCCGGGCTCGTCGCCGGCTCGGCGGTGGCGGGGCTCGTCGGATTGCTGAGCGGTTTCGTGATCCTGCGCACGACCGGCCTCGCCCTGTTGATGCAGACGCTGGTCGTCGCGTCGATGCTGCTCGAAGCGGCGAACAAGGCGAGCTGGCTGACCGGCGGCGACGACGGGCTGCAGGGCGTCGCGGTGTGGCCGATCTTTGGCGTGTTCCATTTCGACCTGTTCGGTCGCATCGCCTATGCCTATTGCCTCGGCGTCCTGCTGATCGGCTGGCTGGTGACACGGCAGCTCGTGCATTCGCCGTTCGGCCGGTCGCTAACGGGCATACGGGAGAATGTCCGGCGCATGCATGCGATCGGCGCGCCGGTGTTCCGACGGCGGCTTGTCGTCTATGCGCTCTCGGCGGCGCTGGCGGGTGCCTCGGGTGCGCTTATCGCGCAGACCACGCAATTCGTCGGCCTCACGTCCCTCAGCCTCGAACGGTCGGGCAATGCCCTCATCATGCTGACGATCGGCGGGGTCGGGCGGCTGTACGGCGCCTTTATCGGGGTGCCGCTCT
>DASXFE010000150.1:0-2367 GCA_036489765.1 Allostellaceae bacterium
CGACGAGAGCGCGATGGTGCGCATCGACATGTCGGAATACATGGAGAAGCACGCCGTCTCGCGGCTGATCGGCGCGCCGCCGGGCTATGTCGGCTATGACGAGGGCGGTGCGCTGACCGAGGCGGTGCGGCGCCGGCCGTACCAGGTGATCCTCTTCGACGAGGTCGAAAAGGCGCATCCTGACGTGTTCAACGTGCTGCTCCAGGTGCTTGATGACGGGCGGCTGACGGACGGGCAGGGGCGGACGGTCGATTTCCGCAATGCCCTCATCGTGCTGACCTCGAACCTCGGCAGCGAGGCGCTGGTGAGCCTTCCCGACGATGCCGATGTCGAAACCGCCCGGCCGCTCGTCATGGGTGCGGTCCAGGCGGCGTTCCGGCCGGAATTCCTCAACCGGCTCGACGAGATCCTGCTGTTCCGCCGGCTGTCGCGCGGCGACATGAAGGGGATCGTCGACATCCAGCTCGTGCGGTTGCAGCGGCTCTTTGCCGATCGCAAGATCGCGCTGGCGATCGACGACCGGGCGCGGGAATGGCTGGCGAATACCGGGTACGATCCGGTCTACGGCGCGCGGCCCTTAAAGCGGGTGATCCAGCGCGACCTGCAAAACCCGCTGGCCCAGCAGATCCTCGAAGGGCGGATCACCGACGGCGCGACCGTGACGGTCGGGGCGGGAGAGGGTGGCCTGACGATCGGGCAGCCGGGTACGGCTGCGGCTGCGGCTTGACCCTCGCTGTCGCTGCGAGCGCAGCGAAGCAATCTCGGGCGGAGGAGCCTCCTCCCATCGAGATTGCTTCGTCGCTGCGCTCCTCGCAATGACAGGCGAGGCGGCGCCGCCGCATTTTGGTTACAGCTTGGTCGAGATCGTCGTAAAGGTCGCCGACAGATTTTTCCCAACCGTCGACATGACATTGACTGCGGCGACCGCGATCAGCGCGGCGATCAAGCCATATTCGATGGCCGTGACGCCTTTCTTGTCCCCGAAGAGCTTTCGCAGAGACCGCAACATATCCACTCCATTCGTCTGCGTGGGGCGGATATTCTTACAGGCACCTTAAAAGATGGTGAATGCCGAGCTCTCCGCGATCACGAAATTCCGAGGGATCCTTTGAGGTCGCCGAGCACCTGGTCGCGGCTGCGCGTGTTCCACCGGCGGCGGCGCCCGATCGGCTCGTTTTCGATCTCGGGATAGACCTTGAGCGCGACGAAGACCGGCCCCGGCTTTCCAAGGATGCCGCCGATTTCGCGCTGGAGATCGCCGATCTCGGTAAAGGCGTGGGCCCGGGGGTAGCCGCAGCCGAGCGCGATCTGGTCGTAGGCGACATTCTTGGCGTTCGGCACCGGCTGTCCGCCGGTCGTTGCGTAGACCTCGTTGTCGAGGAGGAAATGGTAAAAATTAGGGGGCGCCTGCTCGGCGATCGTGGTGAGGATGCCGAGGCTCATCAATATGTCGCCTTCGGAATCGAAGAGGACGACCTTGCGGTTCGGCTGGGCGAGCGCTAGGCCGAGGGCGAACCCGGAATGGCCGCCCATCGCCGGGTCGCCGAGCGGCACGTCGAGCTTTTCGTTGGCGGTGAGCCCGGTCCAGAACTTGCCCCCGCGCCCCGGCACGACGATCGCGTCGCCGCGATGCGGGCTGAACGCCTCGAGCGCTTCGGCTATGCGCATCATTGGTGCCGCTCCTATCGGTTGAAGCCGTGATATTCGTCGCCGACGAGGACGACGACCGGGCGTTTCGTTTTCTGCGCCTCCTCGAACGCGACCGCGATGCGCGGGGCGTCGGCGTCGCTTTCGACGAGGTAGTAGTTGAGCCCATAGGCGTTGATGAAGGGCTCGGTATAGGTCGCCGCGGTGTCGGTCGTGACCCCATGGCGGGTCCAGCCGCGATAGCCGACCATCATCACCACCGGCACGCTCATCCCCAACAGCCACCCGCGCAGCGAGTCGCCCGATTCCTGGAGGCCGGTGTTCTGGATGAGGATCATCGGCCGCGCGCCGCCGGCGGCGAGCCCGGCCGCGATCGAGCAGGCATGCCCCTCGCGGCTGACCCCGACGAGGCGCAACGTCGGCTCGGCCTGCATCAACAGATACAGCCAGTTGGTCTCGCTGTCGGGCAGCCAGACGATGTCGGTGACCCCGCCCTGTTTCATCGCCGCCAGCACGGTTTCCGGGCTTAGCGATGTGGTTGACGGCCCAGAGGACGGTTCAGGCATGCGGGGCTCCTCGCGGTTGCGCGCGCCATGGTAGGCAAGCCGCGGCAAATCCCGCAAGATCGCACGATGCTTACGGAGGCGCAGCGACGCTTTCTCGACCGTAATCGGGTCGGCCGGCTCGCCACCGCCGACCGGTCGGGCGCGCCGCATGTCG
>DASXFE010000012.1:0-1672 GCA_036489765.1 Allostellaceae bacterium
CGGGTCACCGACCCGCCGCATCGCGAAATGCTGGTGCGCCGGCGCCACCTCGCTATAGGCCCGCCACAGATCGCTGTCGCGCGAAAGGCCGGACAGACCGCCGCCCATCCCGTCGCCGACCTCGACATAGGCGTAATACTGACACAGCGGCAGCACCTCGCCGCCGAGCAGGTTCACGCAGCGGCTCGAATCGGCGCCGTAATTGTCGCCGTCCGACGCCTGCGCGCCATAGATGTTCCAGCGGTCGGTCGGATAGCGCGCGCGGGCGATCTCGATCATCTTGTCGAGCGCCGTCGACACCACGGTGCCGCCCGTCTCGCGGCTGTAGAAGAACGTCTCCTCGTCGACCTCCTCGGCGGTCGAGGTGTGGCGGATGAAGACGACGTCGACATGACGGTAGCGCCGCACCAGGAACACGTGCAGCAGCATGAAGAACCGCTTGGCGAGGTCCTTCATCGCCTCGGTCATCGAGCCCGACACGTCCATCAGGCAGAACATCACCGCCTCGGTGTTGGGCTTCGGCACCCGCTCGTAGCGGCGATAGCGCACGTCGATCGGGTCGATATAGGGGATGATCTTGCTGCGCCGGGTGCTGCGGTCGAGGAGCGCGACCAACTCGGCGATCTCGCGCTCGCTCGCGCCGTTTTCTTTCGCCTCGGCCAGCCGCGCCTCGAGCGTCTCGATGTCGGAGAGCTTCGGCCGGTGCAGCGCGATGCGGCGGGCCATGCTGTTGCGCATCGTCCGCGGCACGCTGAGGTTCGACGGCGTGCCGGTGACGGTATAGCCGGCGCGCTGGAGATCGACGGCAGTGGTGTCCTTGAGGCTCTTCTTCACCAGATCCGGCAGTTCCAGATCCTCGAAGAACAGGTCGAGGAACTCCTCCTTCGACAACGTGAACTCGAAGGCGTCATCGCCCTCGCCATCGGGGCTGCCCTCCCGCCCGCCGCCTTCGCCGCCACCTTGCGGGCGCGGGATTTCGTCACCGCGGACATATTCCTTGTTGCCCGGCACGACGATGTCGTTCTTGCCGGTACGGCGGCTGTGGTGAAACACCGGCTCGGTGATCCCGCGCGTCGGGATCGCGACCTTTTCGCCGTGCCCGACATCGGCGACCTTGCGCTTGCGCAAGGCGTCCTGCACCGCCGATTTGACCTCCACCCGGGCTCGCGCCAGAAACCGTTGCCGGTTGCTGAGGCTTTTGCCTTTCGGGTTCGGTCGACGATCGACAATGTTCATCGATACCTCTCTCGGCCCAATGGGTCTAGCGGTTCGGTCGCCTGGCTATCCGGCCTTGTTCACGCGCATGTACCACTCGACCAGCCGGCGCACCTGCCGCTCGGTGTACCCGCGCGACACCATCCGATCGAGGAAGTCCGCGTGCTTCTTCTCGGTGTCGGAGTCCTTCTTGGTGCCAAAGCTGATCACCGGCAGCAGATCCTCGACCTGGCTGAACATGCGTCGCTCGATGACCTCACGCAATTTCTCGTAGGATTGCCATGACGGGTTGTGCCCGCCATGCGCCCGGGCGCGGAGCGCGAACTTGACGACCTCGTTCCGGAAATCCTTCGGATTGGCGATCCCGGCCGGCTTTTCGATCTTCGACAGCTCCTGGTTCAGGAGCTCCCGGTTCATCATCTGGCCGGTGTCGGGGTCCTTGTAGTCCGAATCCTCG
>DASXFE010000044.1:0-41783 GCA_036489765.1 Allostellaceae bacterium
TTAGGACATCATGAAACCCGTCATCATCGGCGCGGGGCTTGCGGGATTGAGCGCGGCGCTGGCGCTGGAGCCCATGCCGGTGATGCTGATATCGCCGCGCAGGCTCGGCGAGGAATGCAGCAGCAGTTTGGCGCAAGGCGGATTTTCGGCAGGGTGATGCGCTTCATATGCGGGCAAAGCTGGCAGGGCCGGATAAATTCGACATCGGGCGTGACGGCGGCGACGTTGTCGCTCATCGAGCATTCGGTCAGCAGCACCACCCGCGCCGGCCGCCTGGTTCCGACATAATCGGCCATCGCCGCGGTCGAGCCCGTGAAGTCGCATTCGGCGACGACCTCGGGCGGGCATTCGGGGTGGGCGAGAACCGTCACCCCCGGATAATTCTCGCGCATCGACCGCACATCATCGGCGGTAAAGCGCTCATGCACCTCGCAATGGCCCTTCCAGGCAATGATCTCGACCTTGGTCTGCGCCGCGATGTTGCGGGCGAGGTATTCGTCGGGGATCATGATCACCTTGGGCACGCCGAGCCCTTCCACGATCTTCTTGGCGTTGCCCGAAGTGCAGCAGATGTCGCTCTCGGCCTTCACCGCGGCCGAGGTGTTGACATAGGTGACGATCGGCACGCCCGGATGGGTGTCGCGCAACAGCCGCACATCCGCGGCGGTGATCGATTCCGCCAGCGAGCACCCGGCCCGCATGTCCGGAATGAGGACGGTCTTTTCCGGGTTCAGCAGCTTTGCGGTCTCGGCCATGAAATGCACGCCGGCGAGGACGATCACCGAGGCGCTGCTGCGCGCGGCCTCCCGCGCCAGCGCCAGACTGTCACCGACGATGTCGGCAACCGTGTGGAAGATATCCGGCGTCTGGTAGTTGTGCGCGAGGATCACAGCGTCCCGCTCGCGCTTGAGTTTGAGGATCGCGGCGATGTCCTCGGCCAGCACCGGCCACTCGAATTTGGGCACATGGCGCTCGACCCGGGCGTAGAGTTCGGGCAGGGGCATCCCGGCGGAACGGGCAGTCTCGGTCTGCTGCAACACGGTACGCTCTCCTATTATGCTCAATTTGAGCATTTCTAGGTTCCAGAAAAGCCGGCCGGCAATCATGCCGCCCGGCGGTGAGTTATGCTGAATATGAGAATAAGGGGTCGGCGCCCGCCGTCAAGAGGGTTATGACAATTCCGTTGCGGGGCAGGGATGCGTTTTCCAACTCAACTCTTTAACTCTTCAACTCTTTAGCGCAGAGGACGCGGGGCAGGCGTTGGTTTTCAGGAGACCCGCCGCCCCGCTCGCAGCCGCAAGCCTGGAGCCGGGCGTTCCAGCAGGACTTCGCGGCGGAAGCGGACGAGGCGGGCGGGGCGGCCGCCGGTGGCGGCGCTCATCGAGCCGGTTTCCTCGACGAGGCCCTGCTGCTCGACGAGCCGGCGGAAATTCTGCTTGTGGAGCTTGACGCCCGACAGCGCCTCGACGGTGCGCTGGAGTTGGAGCAGGGTGAAAGCCGGCGGCATCAGCTCGAACACGACCGGGCGGTATTTGATCTTGCCGCGCAGCCGGCCGATCGCCGTGGCGAGGATGCGGCGGTGGTCGACCGCCATCTCGGCGCCCGCGGTCCCGTCGAGGCGCTCGGCGGGCTGGCCGAGATCGCGCTCCGCCTCGGCCACGAGGCCCGCCTCGTACAGCAGCTCGTAGCGCTCGAGCACGAGCTCCTCGTTCCATGACGCCCCGCCGAGACCAAAGGCGAGGCCGATCCGCTCCTCGCGCAGCCGGCGCTGCGCGTCGGTTTGCGCCGTTGTGGCCCAGCGTTCGAGGCGTTCCTCGATGGGCGCCAGGAGGGCAGGACGGCCGTCGCGCCAGTCCTCCCATGGGACATAGCGGTACCAGCTTTGCCACGCGGCATCGACCGGCCCCGCCGGAGCCGCCTCGCGCACCAGCGCGAGATAGGCGACGACGAGTGCGGGCGCCGCCATCCCCGCCGACACGCGGTCGCGGTCGCCAAAGGTGTAAAGCTGCTCGACATAGCCGAGATGCTCGCTGGTCTGGCGCTCGACCCAGTTGCGAAGGCCGATTTCCAGCGTCCGGTGCTCGGCCTCGAGCGGGCCCGAGGGCAGCGCCTCGGCGCCGTCGACGCGGATCGTCAGGACCCGCGGATCGTAGCTCGCCGCGGCGATGATGACGGCGCTCAGCCCGATCGAGCGCGGCTGACCCCGCCGCCGCCCTTCCGCGACGACGCCTTCGGCCAGTCTTTCTGCCGCCCTGCCGCCCTGCATGACCGAGATCATATCACGGCGGGCATGTAGATATCATGTCACGGCCTGGTGTGATGGGGCCGTCACCCGGCGGTGATGCAGCTGCGGAAGTGCAGCGGGTCGCGAACCAGCCGAATCGGCTCGAGGCTGCCGCCGGTCCCGCGCACGACGATCGTGCCGAAGCTCAGGACGCGGCCGAGCAGCGACTGGTCCACATCGACGCTTTCGATCTTGCTGCGGTTCATCTCGAGCGTGTGGCGCGAGATCAGCCCCGACTTATAGATGACGCGCCGGTCGGTCACCGCCAGCTCTGTCGTCCATTGCCGGATCGCCGCCCGCAGCCAGGCTGCCGCGGCGAACAACAGAAATATCAGCGCCGCCACCTGCAGGATGATGTGGATCTCGACCGAATTCACCTGATACGAGGCGATAAACAGCGCGATCGTGATGAGCACGTACCACAGCGCGTAGAGGTAGATGATCGGGTGCAGGTGAGTGTGGAGCACGACCGTCTCGTCCGGTTGCAGCACCCGAGCCACGTAACGCATCGCTTGCAACCTCGCTTGCCAGCCGGCCGGCGGCAACTTGCCGATTCCGCGCCGCCGCCGCAACGCTGCGTGTGCGAACGGACGAATTTAGAGATTCGTTGCGGAGAGAGGAGCGCGGGCGTCCGCCTGCATCTAACATGTGACTTGGCGGGCGGGACGCCTGCGCTCATTGGTCTTCGGCCTGATGGACACCCTCGCCCTCAAGTTGATCGTCACCCCCGTGCTGATCCTGGCGGCGAGCCTCGCCAGCGGGCGCTGGGGAGAAGCCGTCGGCGGGTGGTTCGTCGGGTTGCCGCTGACCTCGGGGCCGGTGTGCTTTTTCCTAGCGCTCGATCAAGGGACCGGGTTTGCCGCCGCGGCCGGGATCGGCTGCCTCGCCGGCGCGGCGGCCGAAGCGGGGTTCTGCACCGTCTATGGCCAGGTGTCCCGCCGGTTCGGCTGGCCGGGGGCGCTGGCGGCGGCGAGCGTCGCGTTCTTTGCCGGCGTCGCGGTGCTGGGCTGGGCGGCGCTGCCGCTGTGGCCGCTGGTGGTTCTGGTTTGCGCGGCACTCGGCCTCGCGCTCTGGCTGATGCCGTCGCTTGAGGGCCGCGGGCTCGCCGTCCCGGCGGTGCCGCGGTGGGACATTCCGGCGAGGGTGGTGGTCGCGACGGCGGTCGTACTCGGGATCACCGCGCTGGCGCCCTATCTCGGCCCGCGCCTCAGCGGGCTCTTCGCGACGTACCCGGTCTTTGCCGCCGTCATGGCCGCGTTCAGCCACCGCGCCCGCGGCCCCGCGGCAGGGCTGCAGGTCCTGCGCGGCCTGCTGACCGGGCTGTTTGCGTTCACCGGATTTTTCGCGGTGCTCGCCATAGGGCTGGAGCGGCTCGGCCTCGCCGGCGGATTTGCCGCGGCGACGGCGGTCGCGCTCGTCATCCAGGCGGGATCGCTCGCGGTGCTGCGACGCAAATGGACCGCAGGCGTCCCGCCCGCTCTTCGGCCGTAAGGGGGGGCGGGCGAGACGACCGCGGTTCAAAACTACCCTTCGACCAGCATCACCCGGCCGGTCGATGCCGAGAGGCGGATCTTCAGGGCCTCCTGGTATTCGGGGGAGTCGTACCAGCGGTGCGCGGCGGCGCTGTCGGCGAATTCGATGACGACGACGCGCTTTGGCGTACCGCCGCCTTCGAGGATCTCGACCGAGCCGCCACGGCTCAGGAACTTGCCGCCGTATTGCGCGATCGTCGCGCCGGCGAGCGGGCGGTAGCGGTCGTATTCGGTCGGGTTCGTGACCTCGATTTCGGCGATGAAGTAAGCGGCCATGGCATCCCTCTCCGTACGGCGGATCAGTATCGGTTGACCGCGCCCGATCGGCAACATCGGGCAGAGGCTAATTGTCTGACGCGGAACCGTCTGTCATGCTGGTCTTGGAAGCGCATCGGGGGACGGGATGGAGATCGGGTCGGGCGATACAAGGCCGCTGATGCCGCGCCCCGACGCGCGCCGCAACGGGCGTTTGCCGGCCGAAATCGGCGGGCCGGGACCGCTGCACCAGTTCTTTGCCACCGCCTCCGCGCCCTGCCCCTATGTGCCTGGCCGGGTCGAGCGCAAATTGATCGTCGAGCTGCCTGGCGGCCACGACGCCAGCATCGTCTACGACCACCTGTCGCGCGCCGGGTTCCGGCGCAGCCATCACTTCGCCTATCGCCCGGCCTGCCGTGCCTGCACGGCCTGCATACCGGTAAGGATCGCCGTCGACCGCTTCGCCGACACCCGATCGACCAAGCGCGTGCGCGGGCTCAACCGGGCGCTGCGCGGCGGGCTCGTCGCGGCGCGGGCGACGGTCGAGCAGTATCAGCTCTTTGCCGCCTATGAGCGCTCGCGCCACGCCGACAGCGAGATGGCGGCCATGGGATACCGCGACTACCGCCATA
This sequence comes from Allostellaceae bacterium, assembly GCA_036489765.1. Lineage (GTDB taxonomy): Bacteria > Pseudomonadota > Alphaproteobacteria > ATCC43930 > CGMCC-115725 > DATARH01. The sequence goes on from DASXFE010000044.1 coordinate 4,704, forward strand.
TGGTCGAGGACAGCCCGGTCACGACGGCGATCGCCGAGTTCCGCGACGCAGACGGTGCGCTCGCTGCCGCGGCCCTCATTGACCGGCTCGATGACGGGATCTCGGCCGTCTACAGCTATTACGACCCGACGCGCGCGCGTCGGAGCCTCGGTACCTGGAGCATATTGTGGCTGATCGACGAAAGCCGCCGCCAGGGCTTGCCGCACGTCTATCTCGGCTACTGGATCGGCGAGAGCCCGAAAATGGCCTACAAGGCCCGCTTCCCGGCGGTCGAGAAATTGTCGGCGCGCGGCTGGGTCGGGCTCCAGTCGGACTGAACCCTCAGCGTCGTTGCGAGGCGCGCAGCGCCGTGGCAATCCCCTCGGATTAGCCTCCTATGGAAGGGGATTGCCGCATCGTCCTGCGGGCTCCTCGCAATGACAGGACACCGCGATGACAATTGGTCTCCTGCAATCGACCCTCTTCGGCGATCTGTTCGGCACCGCGGCCATGCGCGCCGTCTTTGGCGAGCCGGCCTTTATCGCGCATTGCATCGACGTCGAGGCGGCGCTGGCGCGGGCGCAGGCGCGGGTCGGGATCGTGCCCAAGGACGCCGCCGCGGCGATCTCGCAGGTCGCGCAGACGCTGATCGAACACCCCGAACGCATCGACCTCGAACGTCTGAAGCGCGAGACCTCGACCGTCGGGTTTCCGATCCTGCCGCTGGTGCGCCAGCTCGCCGACCAGGCCGGCGAGGCCCGGCGCTGGCTCCATTGGGGGGCGACGACGCAGGACATCATGGATTCGGCAGTGGTGCTGCAGATCCGCGAGGCGCTCGACCTGATCGAGGACGATCTCACCGCGGTGCGCAACGCCGTCATCACGCTGGCGAAAAAGCACCGCGACACGCCGATGCCGGGCCGCACCTTTCTGCAGCAGGCGCTGCCGATCACCTTTGGCTACAAGGCGGCGGTGTGGCTCAGCATGCTCGACCGCCACGCCGCGCGCCTTCAGGAACTCAGGCCGCGGGTGCTCGTCGTCGAGTTCGGCGGCGCGGTCGGGACGCTCGCCTCGCTCGGCAGCGGCGAGGAGGCGACCGCCTCGCGCCGCGAGCTGGCGAAGGAGCTGGGGCTCGGCGAGCCGGCGATCACCTGGCACGTCGCCCGCGACACGATCGTCGAGACCGTGCAGTTCCTCGCGCTGCTCGGCGGCACCCTCGGCAAGATCGCCGACGATGTGATGCTGATGTCGTCGACCGAGTTCGGCGAGGCCGGCGAACCGTTCGTCACCGGACGCGGCGCCAGCTCGACGATGCCGCAAAAGCGCAACCCGATCTCGTGCGGGGTCATCGTCGCCTGCGCCCGGGCGCTCAGGCAGCAGGCGGGGCTCGCCCTCGACGGGATGCTGTCGAGCTTTGAGCGGACGGCGGCGGCCTGGCACCTCGAATGGATCGCGGTGCCTGAGGCATTCGGCTATGCCGCGGGCGCGCTGCACCAGAGCGCGTTCATGCTCGGCGGCCTCATCGTCGAGCCGGGCGGGATGGCGAGAAACCTCGACCTGACGCACGGTCTCATCGTTGCCGAGGCGGTGATGATGGGCCTCGCACCGGCGATCGGCCGCAACGAGGCGCACGACCTTGTCTACGACTCCTGCCAGGAGGCGCAAAAACAGGGCCGCCCGCTCGCCGACGTGCTGATGGAAACCCCGGCCATCGCCGGCGAGCTCGGCCCCGACAAGATCCGCGCCCTCACCGACCCCGCCAACTACCTCGGCGCCGCCCAGGCGATGGTCGACCGCGTGCTGAACGGGCGATAAGAAAAGCCCGGGCGAATCCCCTCGCCCGCATCGGGGGAGACGGGAAAGGAAGCGCCGTGTCGCCGCTCTAAATATCCAGAAACACCGTTTCGGCGTCGCCTTGGAGGATGATGTCGAAGCGGTAGGTCGGCGGGGTCGTGGCGCCGTCGCGGGTGGCGATCAGCGTCTTTCGCGCGGCCGCGTCGTCGATCGCGGAGAGGAGCGGGTCGTTGGGGTTGGCGGATTCCTCGGCGAAATAGACCCGCGTGTAGAGCTGCTTGAGCATGCCGCGGGCGAAGATCGCCAGGTTGACGTGAGGGGCCTGGAGAGTGTTGCCGCGGCCGGGCACGGGGCCGGGTTTGATCGTCACGAAACGGTATTTGCCCTCACCGTCGGTCGCCGAGCGGCCGTAGCCGCGGAAGTTGGGGTCGAGCGGCTTGTCTGCTTGCGTGTCGTCGGGGTGGTTGTAGCGGCCGGCGGCGTTGGCCTGCCACAGCTCGATCAGCGCATCCGGCACCGCGGCGCCGTCGCCGTCGACGATGCGGCCCTCGATCGCGATACGGTCGCCGTCAGGGTGCCGGGCGGTGAGGTCGCTCCATTCCGGCCGGGCGAGGCCGATGTGGAAGAACGGGCCGACGGTCTGCGACGGGGTCGGGATCAGCTTATCGGCCATGTCAGCCCGCCTCGACCGGCGTCGCTGCGCGGCCGCGCAGCACGATGTCCCAGCGATAGCCGAGCGCCCATTCGGCCTCCGAGAGGTTGGGGTCGTAATCACAGATCAGGCGCTCGCGGGCGTCCTTGTCGGCGGTGCTCTGGTAGATCGCGTCGTAGGCGAGAAGCGGGTCGCCGGGGAAATACATCTGGGTGACGACGCGGGTGATGAAGCCCGGCCCGAAGATCCCGAAATGGATATGGGCCGGGCGCCACGCGTTTGGCGTGTTGCGCCAGGGATAGGCGCCGGGCTTGATCGTCAGGAATCGATAGCTGCCGTCGGCGCCGGAGACGACCTGGCCGACCCCGGTGAAATTGGGGTCGAGCGGTGCGTCGTGCTGGTCGACCGGATGGTGATAGCGGCCGGTCGAGTTGCATTGCCAGAGCTCGACCAGTGTCCCGGGCACCGGCCGCCCGTCTTCATCGAGCACGCGGCCGGTGACGATGATGCGCTCGCCGATCGGCTGGCCCGCATGCTGCGTCGTCAGGTCGGCGGCGTCAGGCCCGGCCCAGCCGTCGGCGAAGCCGGGGCCGGTGGTCTCCGACAGCGTGTGGTCGAAGCGGATCGGCGCCCGTCTCGGCGCACGCTTCACGGTGCTGGCGTAATCGGGATAGAGGGTCGGCGGCTGCGTTCCCTCGCGCGGGCGGGCGTAATCGAGCCCTTTCATGTCCATCGTGCCGTCCCCATCTTCGCTCGGTTTCGGCAAACCTGATCCGGTTGGTTTGCCGAGGTCAAGAGTTGGTGATTTGCCCGGCGCGGGCGGCTAGAGTGCCGCGGCGCCTCACTCAAATTGGCGAGAGGACCAGATGGCACTTCGCAAATTCATCATCGAGCGTGACATCCCGGCAGTCGGCAGCCTCGAGCGCGAGCAGCTCCGCGGCGCCGCAGCCCAGTCGAACGGGGTGCTGCGCCAGCTCGGCCCGGATATCCAATGGGTCGAGAGCTTTGTCGCCGCCGACAAGACCTTCTGCGTCTACCTTGCCAAGGACGAGGAGATCATCAAGAAGCACGCCGAGATCAGCGGCTTCCCGGCCACTAAGATCACCGAGGTGCGCAAGATGATCGACCCGACGACGGAGCACGGGGCGTAAAGCCGATTTGTCATTGCGGGGAGCCAAGGCGACGCGGCCATCTCGATCGGAGGATGCCACCCCGCCCGAGATTGCCGCCTCGCTGCGCTCCTCGCAATGACGGCTGAAATTAGGGGGACAGGTTTTGCCGATAGTCAGCGACGCAACGATCGCCCATGTCGCCGGGATTGCCGCCGAGGCGGAACGCATGGAGACGCCCTGCGGCGACGGCACGATGGTGTGGCGCCGTTGGGGCAGGGGCCCGGCGCTCGTCTTGTTGCACGGCGGGTACGGGTCGTGGTCGCATTGGGTGCGGAACGTCATCCCGCTGTCGCGGCGGTTTACGGTCTATGCCTGCGACCTGCCGGGGCTCGGTGAATCGGCGACGCCGCCCGAGCCGTGGACCGCGGACGGGCTCGCCGCGATCGTCGTCGAGGGGATCGGCCGCATCCTGCCCCAGGGCGAGCGGCCGCACATGGCCGGGTTCTCGTTCGGCGGGGTGATCGGCAGCGTGGCCGCGGCGCAGCTCGGCGACCGGCTCAAGGCGTTCACCGTCGTCGGCTCGAATGGGATGGGCCTCGAACGTTCGCCGACCCCGCTCGAACGGGTAAAGCCCGACGGGAGCGAGGAAGAGGAGTTCGCGACGCACCGCTATAACCTGAACCAGCTGATGATCCACGACCCCGAGAAGATCGACGAGCTGGCCCTCTACCTGCAAAAGACCAACCACGCCCACGCGCGCATGCGCAGCCGCCGGTTTTCACGCTCGGGCGCACTGGTCGAGGCCCTGCCGAAGATCAAGGGCCGGCTCGACGGGATCTGGGGCGAGCGTGACGCCACGGCCTATCCCCACGTCGAGCACCGCCGCCGCATTTTGCTTGAGGCGCAACCGGGAGCGCGCTTCACCGTGATCCCCGGCGCCGGCCACTGGGTCCAGTTCGAGTCCGCCGACCGGTTCAACGAGGTGATCACCGAGTACGCGTCGTCGTAAAGGATGCACGCGCAGGATCGCTAGCGTCCGAGCGGCACCAGGAGCAGGAAGCCGTTCAGCGTGAGCGCCACGCCGCACACGGCTGCCGCCGCGCTCAGCCCCAAGAGCCACCGTGACACCGCCACGATGCTGACCGAGCCGATCACGATCGCGATCTGCAGGAAGGCCTCGCCGAATTCGAAATTGGGGTCGCGGGCGGCGGCGGTGTCGCGGTGCGCCTCCCAGTCGTGGGCCTTGGCGAGAAGCTCCTTCTTGCCGTCGCCGGTGGCGGGCTCGCTTTCGTAGCGGGCGGCCGTGTCGCGGTAACGCTTGATAAGCGCGGCGGCCTTTTCCGGGTCGGTGGCGCCGGCGGTTTCGAGAAAATCGGCGGCGATCTGATAGTGGAGCTGGCGCAGCACCTTGGCCTGATAGAAGGCATAGGTGTCGGAGGCATGGATGTTGGCCGACAGCATCTCCTTCGTCGCCGATCCGCCGCCGAGCGCGGCGATCGCCAGCAGCATCGCGACGACGCCGAGATAGATACCGGCGAGCTTGCGGAACCCGCCGGCCGCGTCCGCTTCGTGATGCCCGGCATGGCCGTGCTCGTGAATCTGCTCGGCGATTTCGGTCGCTTCCACGATTTCTCCGTTAGCCTGAGTGAAGGAGCCGGTGGAAATCTCCTCGACCGGCCGCAACGAAGGTTCTAGCATGCCGCCTCCCGCCACGACAGACGCCGCGCTAACACGAACTTTATAAAGCCCCGGCAAAATCGCCGGAAAATGGGAGGCGACGCATCGAGCGCCCAGTCATGCACATACACCAGCTGATCGCCGAGCACGGTGCATACTTTTATCTGATCGTCTTTGTCTGGACCTATTTGGAGGGCGAGACGATCGTTCTCTTCGCCGGGTTCGCCGCGGCGCAGGGACTGCTTCGCCTGGAGCCGTTGATCCTGGCGGCCTGCCTCGGCAGCTTTGCCGGCGACCAAACCTATTTCTGGCTCGGCCGGCACTTCGGCCAGACGCTGCTGAGGCGGTTCCCGCGCTTCCGCAAAGGCGTCAACGTCGCGCTCAGATGGCTCGAGCGGTACAGCACCGGCTTTATCCTGACCTTCCGCTTTATCTACGGCGTGCGCAATTTCTCGTCCTTCGCGCTGGGGGTCAGCGCGGTCGGGTGGCGGCGATTCCTGTGGCTTAACCTGTTTGCCGCGGCGCTGTGGACGGTGAGCTTTGTCGCGCTCGGCTATTTCCTCGGTCACGCGATGCGCAAGGCGCTGCCCGATGTCGCCCGCTCGGTGCGCCTCTCGATGCTGGCCGGGCTGGTCGTCGTCGGCCTCGCGACCTGGCTCCTGCATTGGCTGCAACGCCGCCGCCAGTTCCGCCCGCCTTCCGGCGCCAAGTATCTGCCCGACGGGGATTAGCCGACCGAAACCACCGTTCCGACCGCGAGGCCCTGGGTTTCGGCGGCGCGGCCGCGGTTGACGGCGATTTCGATGAGGCCGTTCGAATTGACGTACCAGAAAGCCGTGCCCTCGGGGGCGGCCGAGAAGGTACGGGCCGGGGGGATCGTGCGGCCAGGTGCGCCGATCCGGGCGGTCGGCGGCACCGAACCGCCGCGCAGCCCGGTCATCGCATTGCCGTAGTGGTCGATGTAGACAATCTCGGCGAGGTCGTCGGGCCAGCCGGGCTCGCGGAGCGGCGTCAGGGGACGGGCGAGGCCCGCCGGGCCGGTTCCGGCGGCGAGGCGGGCCGCGACCGGAGCGAAGAGGTCGCGACCGTGAAAGCTCGCGGACAGTCCGGGCGGCTGCCAGGTGATCTCCCAGACCCGCGAGGCGGCGGCGCGGCGCAGCACCAGCTCGAAGAGGCCGTTGTCCGGTCCGACATAGCGGCGCTCGTCGGCCTCGACGATCAGCGCCCGCCTGGCGCTGCCCACGCCGGGGTCGATCACCGCCAGAAACACGGTGCCCGGCGGGAACCAGGCCGCATAGGCGGCAAGCAGATAGGCGGACGGCTTCGGCTCTCCGGCCGGTGCGTCGGCGAATAGCGAGATCGCCGGCACGTCTGGCGCCTCCCGGTGCAGCGCCGCCAGCATTTGCCCCGTATAGGGCCCGGCAAGCCCGAAATCGGTAAACAGCACGATCATCGGGGGACTATGAGGCGCGTCCGATCGGGGCAGCAAGCGGGCCGCGGCGCAGCGTCGCGTCAACTCCCTGAAACCCTGCGCTACCCCCGCGCGGAAGTGGGCGCAGCGCGGTCCGCGTCCTTGCAATGACCGTGGGTTGCGGTATGGTTTTGCAGGTGGGGTATCAAGATCGGGGGATGCGATGAAAAGGCTGGTCCTGGCTGCGGCGCTCACCGCTGCAGCGGTGCAGCTGCCAGTCTCGGCCGGGGCGCGCACGGCGGCGGCGTGCTATTCGCCGGCGGCGATGGAGGCCGATCAGGCGATCCGCTATCTGACCGACCTGATGGTCGTGAGCTCCGCCTGTCAGAACACGGTCTATGTCGAGTTTCGAGCGCGCAATCAACAGGCGATCCGCGATTACCAACACACGTTGATCGCGCACTACCACGGCACCAAGGGTTTCGACGACTGGAACACGGTGCTCGCCAACGAATTCTCGATGAAGCACAGCGGCCAGCCGACGGGAACGCTGTGCCAGCAATGGGCGCCGGCATTTGCCCGGGCCTCGGCGTTCGACCTCGCCGGGTTCCGGGCCTATGCCGCCGGGCTCGCCACCGCGGCGACCGCGCAATACACAAAGTGCGGGGGGCGGCGCTAGCCTAGGCGGCTGAGGCCGCTTCGCCGGTCCGTCGCAGCACCGCGACGCCGGCGAGGCCGGCCGCCGACAGGATCCCCATGAAGACATAGGCGCGGCCGCCGAAATCGGCGTAAAGCGCGCCGGCGCCGAGCATTACCAAACCGCTCCCGAGCCCGGCCGATACCGCCGCGTACAGCGCCTGCGCGCTCGCCGCGGCGTTGGGCGGCACGGTGCGGGAGAGGTAATACATCGCGCCGAGATGCCCGGCGCCGAAGGTCAGCGCGTGCAGGAGCTGCAACCCGACCGCCGCCGGCAACCCAGGCAGAAAGCCGGCGAGGGTCCAGCGCACGATGCCGCCGAGGCCCGACAGCGCCATCAGCCCGCGCGGCCCGATCCGCGCCGCGAGCCACCCGCCGACCCAAAAGAGCCCAATCTCGGCGACGACGCCCTCGGCCCAAAGGCACCCGATGATGGGGTCGGAAAAGCCGAGCCGGCGCCAGTTCAGCGTGCCGAACCCGTAATAGACCTGATGGCTCGACTGCAACGCCGAGGCCGCCGCGACAAAAAGCCAGAAGCGCGGGCTCGCGGCAAACTCGCCGAGCGCCGCCCAGCGCGCCCGGCCGACATGTTGCACCGGCGTCCGCGGCAGCGCGAGACAGGCGGCGAAGAGCAGCGCCGTCGCGCCGAGCACCAGCGCCAGCACCCGGTTTCCGGGCGCCCCGGCCAGCACCAGCCCGCTGCCCGCCGCCGCGACGATAAAGCTGACCGAGCCCCACACCCTGACCCGCCCGTAATCGAGCCCGTCCTGGCGCACCGCGGCGAGGGTGATGCTGTCGCCGAGCGGCTGCAGCGCCGACTGGCACACGGCGGCGGCCATGTAGAGCCATAGAACCGCCCAGAACCCCGCCGCATCCCACAGCGTCGCGTAGAAGAGGACGGAGGCGCCGGCCAGCACGGTCATCACCGCCTGCCGCCGCCCGAGCCGGTCGGCCAGCGCGCCGATGGCGGGCGTTGCCGCAACCTTGGCCCAAAGCGAGGCGGCAAAGACGGTCGCGATCTCGCGCACGCCGAGCCCTTTTCCCGCGAGCCACACCGGCCAAAACGGCGTCTGCACCCCGACGATCAGAAAGCTCGCAAAATAGAAGAAGGCGAGGCGAGGGGCCTGCGAGTGCGGCTTGGTGGCGAGCGAGGGCGCGAGGAGCATGATCGGGCGACGTTAGCTGCTCGAGCGGAAAAGCGAAGCGCATTCCGCCGACCCGCTTCATTCGGTATTTTCGCGGTCGCCTCTGAAAGCGCGAGGGCACGGCAATGGGCGAGACTCCGCAACTGCTGCTGATCGGCGCCGTCGCCGCGGTCGGCATCTTGCACACGGTCGTGCCGGACCATTGGGTCCCGATCACCCTGATTGCCCGGCAGCGCGGCTGGTCACGGCGTGAGACCGCGCGCAACGCCTTTGTCGCCGGCACCGGCCATGTCGTCTCGACCCTGATCATCGCCGGCATCGTCTGGGGCGCCGGCGCGGCCTTCGCCCAGCGCTTCGGCGGGCTCGTCGACACGGTGACGAGCCTCGCGCTCATCGGCTTCGGCCTGTGGATCGCCATCTCCGCTTGGCTCGAGGTGCATGCCGCCGCCGGGCATCACCATCATCACGGCGGACACGCTCACGGCCACCATCACCACCAGCACCACCATCACCACGAGCATGAGATGCCGGCGCTGCTGCGCCACGGGCACCTGCACCGGCACGACGGTGGGCTCGTCCATGTCCACCGGCACGACCACGCGCCGGCGACCGCGCACGCGATCGCGATCGGCGAGCCGCCGCTGCACGATCACGCGCATGCCGCGACGGGACGCACGGCGTTGCTGCTGATCCTCGGCTCGTCGCCGATGGTCGAGGGCATCCCCGCGTTTTTCGCCGCCGGCCGCTACGGCGCCGGGCTGATCGCGGTGATGGCCGCGGTCTTCGCCGCCGCCACGATCGCCACCTATGTCGGGCTGTGCGTCGTCTCGGTGACGAGCCTCAACCGCGTCACCCTCGGCCCGTTCGAACGCTGGGGCGAGGTATTGAGCGGTGCCGTGATCGCCGGCCTCGGGGTGGTGTTCTGGCTATGGCCGGTGCTGTGATTTAGCTCAGCGCCCGCAAGTCGGCCCGCAGCCGCTCCGCCCCGGGCGGGCCCATCGCGTCTTCGATCGCGGCGTGGGTTTCGCGCCACACCGGAAGCGCGGCGGCGAGCACGTCGCGCCCCTTCGGCATCAGGATCAGGCGGCGGCTGCGCTTGTCGGCCTCGTCGACAAGGATGGCGGCCAGACCGCGGCGGACCAGCGGCTTCAGATTGGCGGTCAGTGTCGTGCGGTCCATCGCGAGGAGCGCCGAGATGCTGCCGATCGTCGGCGGCTCCGGGCGGTTCAGCGACATCAATAATGAAAACTGCCCGTTGGTCAGGCCGAGCGGCCTCAGCGCGGCGTCAAAGCGCCGGGCGACGGCCCGCGCCGCCTGTTGCAGATGGAGGCAGAGACAGGCGTTCCGCACCTCCCGCGTCACCTCGTAGGAAAGTTCGTCCCGCATCAGGTGAGAATATTGATATCAACGTAAGACATCAATGCCAGACCGCGGGCGTCCCGCCCGCTCCCTTTTCAGGAGGGACGGGCGACACGCCCCCGATCCGGCAAAAAAGGAAAAGAGAGTTTACGCCGCGCGGGAGACGCGACGCGCCCGTTGCGGGCGGCGGGCGGGAGCCTCGGTCGGAGCCGCCATCTGCCGCGCCAGGCTTTCGCGGGCGCGGAGGAGGCGGGTGCGCATCGCGGTGGCCGAGATGGCCAGGATCTCGGCGGTCGCGTCGTGGGTCATGCCTTCGAGCCCGATCAGCAGGATCGCGGCGCGCTCGCCTTCCGGCAGCCGCCCGAGCGCGCGGTCGAAGCGCGACAAGGTCGCCTCCGCCGCCGGGTTGAGTTGCGGGCGCCGGAGCGTGGCGGTCGGGTCGGGAAGGCGGAACGGGTTGTCTCGCTGCTCGTGGAGGATGGTCAGCAGCCAGACGCGGAGCGCCATCTCGTCGCGGCTCTCGAACCCGCGGGCGATCGCCTCGCGCAGCGTATCCTCGACAAGATCGTCGGCCTCATTCGCATCGCGTGTCAGCGCGACGGCATAGCGGCGCAGGCGCGGGGTTTCTTCGCCAAGGATCGCGCGGATATCGGACATCCTTCCTTACTCCAAACCTTGCCGGGCTTATCGCCGGCCGATGGTTGGAGCCTACCGATGCCTCGTAACCCGTTGATGTGCGCTCGGTCCCTTTTGGTAATTTATTGTGTACGAAGTATGTCAATCGGGGCGCGGGCGACAAATTCGGTCACAAAGCGCCCCGGATGCCGATTTCCTGCAACAAAATCCGAAACGGTCCGTCTGTGGCCTTGAGGACGAGGGGACGGTACGGGTTCGGCGGATCATGGAACGGAACAGATGGACGACCGCGATCCGCTGCCTTGAGATCGCGCTCCATCCCAACACGAGCGACGACGAGGTGCTGGCCGCCGTCAACGGGTTTCGCCGCACCGCCGGCACCACGCCGCTCAGCGACATCTGCGCCGGTGTCGCTCCCGGCAACGTCCAGGTCACCGACCTGGCCGAATGGACCGAGCGCTTTGCCCGGCTCAGCCGCGAGAACCTCGAGCTCCGCCGCCGCCTCGACACTACGCGCCAGATCGACGAGACGCAGCGGCGTTTGAGCCGGGCCAACGAGGAACTGGCCGCCACCCAGCGCCGCGCCCGGCTCGCCGAACAGCGGCTCGACGACGCCCGCGACGCCTATGCCCAGGTCACCGAGGGGCTTAAGCATGAGATCGCCGGACTTCGCGCCGCCTTGGAGCACGCGCGCAACGCCGGCCTCGCGCATCGCAGCATGGCCGAGCCGGCGCCCCTCTTCAGCGACTTCCTGACCGCAGCCCAGCAGGGCACCGATCACCCGCGCTTCATCCAGCCCGTCTCCGAGCCATCCGCGCGCAGCCCTTGGACGGCCTAGCGGGCCGGATGTATATGCTTGGATTGACGCCGCTCTTCTCTATGTAACCCTTATCATGCCCATTACCCGAGCGTTCAAGTCCGGAAACAGTGGTCGAGAATTGGCCAGTTTGACCGGCCGCTCTTGAACCACACGCCTCCGGCAACGTAGCGTTTCCTCCCGGAATTGACCGGAGGGAGCGGGCCATGCCGACGATCGACGTTCAGGTTCATGCCTATGAGCGCAACCATCCCGGCCGTCCCTGGGTCGGCACGTTGCATGGGCCCGCCGAGGTTACCGGCGACCAGATGGTCGCGGCGATGGATGAGGTCGGGGTCGACGGCGCGATTCTCGTCTCGCCGTTTTCGATGTACGGCTACGACGCCGGTTACGCACTCGAAGTGCACGCCAAACACCCCGGCAAGTTCGGGTTGGTCAAGCCGGTCGATCCCAACGACCCCGCCGTCGCCGACACGATCGCCGCCTGGGCCGCGACGAAGGGCACGGTCGGCATCCGCGTGATGATGCGCGAGCATGTCTCGACCGACCCCGCCGATCCCGGGCTCGACCGGGTGCTGAGCGCAGCGGCGCGGCATTCGATCCCGATCAACCTTTTGGCCTGGGGCCGGCTCGAACAGGTCGGACAGATGGCGGCGCGCCATCCGAGCACACGCCTCGTCATCGACCATCTCGGCCTGCAGCAGCCGTTCGAGCCGCCGGCGCCGCCCAATGGCTGGGCCGACCTGCCCAAGCTCACCGCGCTCGCCCGCCACGACAATATCGTCGTCAAGATCAGCGGCGCCTGCACGCTGTCGCACGAGAAGTTTCCGTACAACGATGTCTGGGAGCCGCTTTTCCGCATCTTCGACGCCTTCGGCTTCGACCGTTGCCTGTGGGGTACCGACTGGACCCGCGCCACCGGCCTCCTCACCTATAAAGACGGCGTCGAGGCCTTCCGTGTCACGACCCGCCTCTCCGACGGGGACCGGAGCAAGCTGATGGGCGACACCTGCAGCCGCGTCTACAACTGGTCGCCGAGTTGACGACCAGGTCCGACGTACCGTGGGGACGGCGCGAAGATAATTCCGGATGATCGCTCCTTTTGTGCCAATGAAAATCTCAGGGTTTTGCACTATCCAAAGTAGAGATCCGGCCTCCCGCAGATAACGGAACGATCCCATCTCGTTGTCGTTGGTTCGACAATGTTGGAAAGCACGGGAGAGTGCGATATGGCTATTCCGCAATTTGTTCGGCACTCGGGTCGAGCTCTCGTTGTTGGCGCGGCGATGTTGGCCGCGGTTGGGATCGCGGTGCCGCGTCCGGCGCATGCCCTGGGCACCGGGGCGGCGATCGGGCTTGGGCTGGGCGCGTTTGCGCTCGGCACGGCCGCCGGTGCGGCGGCTAACCCCTACTACGGCCCCAGCCCCTATGGCTATTACGGCTATGCGCCGGCGCCGGCCTATTATTATGGGCCGCCGAGTTATTACTACGACCGCTACTAAGCGTTACTGATGCAATCGGCCGAGGGGCCGGGCGGGCGAAAGCTCGCCCGGCCTCTTGCGTCTGGAATCAGCCGACGGCGGCACGGAAGAGGCGGAGATAGTTGCCGCCGGCGATCTTGGCGCTGTCGTCCGCGGTGAAGCCGCCGCGCAGCATCGCCGCGACCAGATGGACCCAGCGGGAGTAGTCGGCGACGCAGCCGCGCGCATCGAACTGGTCGGTGCCGATGCTGACATGGTCGACCCCGACGAGGTCTGCCATCTCCTTCAGCCCCTCGACGTATTTGTCGAGGCTCGGAAAGAAGTGCCACACGCCGATCGACCCGCCGGTTTCGGCGACCGCGCGGGCGTGGTCCGAAGTGACCTGACGGCCGGCGAGCGGCGTCGGCCCCATCGCCCGCGACCCGGCGACGGCGGTGTGCGACAGGAGCAGCGGCTTGGTCGCGACCTTGACCGCCTGCTTGACCATCCCTTCGGTCGCATGGGCGACGTCACAGACAAAGCCGAGCCGGTGACAGGCGCGGATCACCTCCGCGCCGAATTCGGTGAGGCCGTGATGGGTGACGAGGCCCGTCTGGAAATCGCCGATGTCGTTGGGCGTATAATGGACGAGCTGCAGATGGCGCAGCCCGCGGTGGTGGGATTCCTCCAGCCGTTCGAGCTTGCCGTCGAGGAAGTCGAGCCCTTCGGTATCGCCGACGATCGCCGGTTCGCCGGCCTTGTGCGCGGCTTCGAGATCGGCGGCGGAAAGGGCGCGGCGGATCCCGTGATGCGCCACCAGCTCGTCCATCCAATCGAGTCGGTCGAGGTGATGCCGGTAGAGCTCGCCCGCCGCCGGCGCGCGGATCGCCGCGAGCGCGCCCTCGGCGCTGCGGCCGAGGACCGGGCCGTCCGGCACATCGGCGAGGCACGCGACCGCCAGCGCTCCCTCGCGCATATGGTCGGCGAGATCATCGTTCGGGGGCGCCTTTGACGAGATCCCGGTTTTGCCGCCATGGGTGTGGACGTCCACCGAGATCGACCGCCGCAACAGGGCGAGCGCCGCCGACGCCTCCTCGGCCGTCTTCGCCGCCGCCGTAGATCCGTGCGGGTCTGCCTCGCCGGCAAGCATCGCCGCGACCGAGGCCAGTCCGGGGCTCCAGATCCCGTGGTGGTGGCCGTGATCATGGAAATGGCCGCAGCAATTCATGGCTCCCTCCGAAACAACGAGCGCTTCCGGATGACGATACCACCCGGCGCGGCGGAGGGAACCCGACGCGGTGTTCACAGCTCGCCGCGGGCCGCCAATTCCTTGATGCGGGCGGTGCGTTGAGGTGACAGGTGTCGTCGACCTGGTCCCACTGCTCCCGCACGCCGGCGGCGTCGAGGCAATCGTGCATCGACCGCATCGAGTGCGCGACCAGCCGCTTGTCGTTGTCGCCATAGGAGAACGTGACGCGCGCGACCTTGAGCCCCAATTCCTCGGTCTCGTCGGCCAAGGTAAGGAAACCTTCGGCCTGGCTGTTCCGTTCAACGTTGCGTCGGCAGCGCGGTTTCTGGGGCGTAGAGCGGCGGAAGGTGAGCAAGCAGATCGAAGACTACGCCTTGATCGGCGACCGCCGGAGCGCTGCGCTTGTCGCGCGCGACGGGTCGATCGATTGGCTGTGCTGGCCGCACTTCGACAGCGACGCGTGTTTTGCGGCGTTGCTCGGGGACGACGGCCACGGGCGCTGGCGCCTCGCGCCGGCCGACGGAGACTCCGGCGAAGCGACGCGGCGGTATCGCGGCGATACGCTGATCCTCGAAACCCGCTACGAGACCGCGGCCGGCGTCGTGACCGTCACCGATCTGATGCCGATCGGGTCGGCGCATCGCGCGGTCGTCCGCCAGGTGACGGGCGAGCGCGGCGAGGTTGCGATGGTGTGCGATCTGGCGTTGCGCTTCGACTACGGCAGCATCCCGCCCTGGTTACGGGCCGAGCCCCAGGTCGTGCGCGGCGTCGTCGGGCCGGATCTGGTCGTGCTCCGCGCGCCGGTAGACGTCGAATGCAAGGACGAGCGCATCCTCGCCGAATTCACGGTCGGGGCCGGCGAGACGTTGACCTTCACGCTGCAATACGGCGTGGCGCACAAACCCGAGCCGGAGCCGTTCGACCCGGCTGCGGCGATCGCCGCCACCGAGACATATTGGCGCGACTGGATCGGCAGGTTCCGCGCGCCGACCGATTGGCCGGAGGCGGTCAAGCGCTCGCTCCTGACCCTCCAGGCGCTGACCGAGACCGAAACCGGCGGGATCGTCGCCGCGCCGACGACGTCCTTGCCCGAGGTGCCCGGCGGCGATTGCAACTGGGACTACCGCTACAGCTGGCTGCGGGATGCGACCTTCGCGGTCACCGCCTTTCTCAACGCGGGGTACCGCGAGGAGGCGAAGTGCTGGCGCGACTGGCTGCTGCGCACCGCCGCGGGCGTGCCGGGTCGGCTGCGGACGATGTACCGCCACGACGGCGGTCGCCATACCGTCCCCTACGATGTGGACCGGCTGCCGGGCTGGGAGAACGCGCGGCCGATCCACATCGGCAACCCCGCGGCCGATCAGTTCCAGCTCGACATCTACGGCGAGGTGCTCGATTCGTTTCATATCTGCGAGCAGGCCGGGCTCCGCGACCGCCGCTGGGATATCGCGGTCGAGAAGCAACTGGCGCTGCACATCGCCAAGGTTTGGGAGAAACCCGATCAGGGCATCTGGGAATCGCGCGGCCGGCCCCGCCATTTCACCTATTCGAAGGTGATGGCCTGGGTCGGTCTCGACCGCTACCTGAAGCTCTATGAGCTCGATCCACGGTGCCGCGACGAACTCGCGAGCCTGCGCGAGCGGATACATGCCGCGGTCTGTCGCGACGGGTTCGACAGCCGGCGCAACTGCTTCGTCCAGACTCTCGACGAGCCGCGCATCCTCGACGCCAGCCTGTTGCTGCTGCCGCTGGTTGGGTTCCTGCCGATCGACGACCCGCGGATTTCCGGGACCATCGCAGCGGTCGAGGCGGAACTCGTCGAGGACGGGCTGGTTCGCCGCTGGACCCGCGGCGACGGGCCCGACGAAGGGGCATTCATCGCGTGCACCTGCTGGCTCGCCGACTGCCTCGGCATGCAGGGCCGCGACCGCGAGGCGCGAGCGTATCTCGAACGCGTCGTCGCCCGCGCCAACGACGTCGGCCTTCTGTCGGAGATGTGGGATACGCACGGAAAGCGGCTGCTCGGCAATTTCCCGCAGGCGCTCAGCCACCTTGCCCTGATCAACACCGCCCTCGGCCTCTGCGGCCCGGTGCTGCAGCGGGGCGGCGGCTAGGCGGCGCGGGCCCTACCGAATCTACCGGATCGCGTAGAGCAGCTCGGGGCTCGGCGGCGATTTGCCGAGCTCGACCTGCTTGACCGCGGCGATGAGCTGCTCGTGCGTTTGGGTCGCCAGCCCCAGCGCCTTGCCGCGCTCGACGATCACGCCGTTGATGAAGTCGATCTCGGTGCGCCGGCCCTTCTGCATGTCCTGGCCCATCGACGGGCGCTGCGCCTCGCTGCGGCCCTGCGAGTTTCGGAGCGCCAGCATCAGCGCCTCGACCTCTTCGAGCGCGCCCTTGTCGCCTTCGGAGGCGAGGATCAGCTTGTCGGCGTCCTGTCCGGCGATGTCTTCGAGCCGATAGCCTTGCGCCTGGCCGATCCGTGCCGCCTCGCCGCCGAGCTTGACGATGACCCGGCGGATGCGGTCGTCCTGGCGCATCGCGTTGCCCGAAAGGCCGCTCGCCGCCGAGACGCCGTTGTGCATGCCGTTGACGCACAGCTTCGACCACCGCTCGCCCCAGAGGTTGTCGGTGACCTTGCAGGTGTCGACGGTGCGGATCATGTCGCCCAGTTCCTGGATGCGGGTGGTCATCCGCCCGTGCACCTCGCCGACGCGATAGACTTCGTGGCCGGGCGGGTTCTTCGCGCCGGTGCGGCGGATCTTGCCCGGGGCGTAGAGCTCGGCCGACAGGATCGCGGCGATCGCACCGACCGTCTTGCCCCAGCCGACGACGCCGGCGATGCGCTCTTCGTTGATGCAGTTCTGCAGGGAAACGACGTAAGCCCCTGGCGCCAAATACTGGCGCATCATCAGGGTCGCCCATTCGGTGTCGTAGGACTTCATCGAGATGAAGCAGATGTCGATCGGCTTTTCCTTGGCGAGGTTCTGGACCTCGGTCAGGTGCAGCGTCTTCGGATGGGCGCGGACGAATTCGGTCTCGCCCACCCCTTCGAGCGCGAGCCCGTCCCGGCGGATCGTCTCGATATGCTCGGGCCAGGGGTCGACGAGCGTCACGTCGAAGCCGTTATGCGATAGCTGCCCGCCGGTATACCCCCCGATCGCGCCGGCCCCGAACACGACGATCTTCCTGTTTTCGGCCATCGCTGCTCTCCTCTATTCTCCTACCTGGCATGATAGGCTCGAATTGCCGAGCGGCAGAAGGGTAAGCCTCTGTGGCGACAATGCTCCACATGGGGTGCGGCGGCTCGTTGTATCCAACGCTGCCGACTTTCGGCCCTATGCGATCAAATCGATCTTCCGGTGCCGGCATGAACGGGCGGGCCTGAGCCAACAAATTCGTCTCCGGCGGCGAGCTTCTTCTATGCGGCACTGGACGGCATGATAATCTCGGATTGAGCCGCACACCGAAGGACACGAGCGATGGATTGGGGCGAACGACGGAACCGGTTTCGCGCGTTGCTGGCGGGGCCGCGCTGCGTGCATCCGGGCTCGGTTTATGACGCCATCTCGGCGCGGATCGCCGAGGATCTGGGGTTTGAGGTCGGGATCTTCTCGGGCTCGATCGGGTCGATGACGGTGCTCGGAGCGCCGGATCTGATCGTCCTCACGCTGACCGAATTTGCCGCACAGGCGAACCGGGTCTGCCGCGCGGGCAATCTGTGCCTGCTCTGCGATGCCGATGACGGCTACGGCAACGCGCTCAATGTGCGCCGCACGGTCGAGGAGCTGGAGACGGCCGGCATCTGTGCGATGTCGATCGAGGACACCGTGCTGCCGCGACCTTATGGGCCGAGCGGCAAGCCGACCCTCATCTCGGTCGAGGAAGGCGTCGGCAAGATGAAGGCGGCCCTCTCGGCGCGGCAGGACAAGCGGCTCGTCATCGCCGGGCGCACCAGCGCGCTGGCGATCACCGGGGTCGAGGACACGATTCGCCGGGTCAAGGCCTACGAGGCGGCGGGGGTGGACGCGATTTTCCTCGCCGGCGGGCTCTCGGTCGAGGCGATCGAGGCGGTGTCGGCCGAGATCAAGATTCCGCTCATTACCGGCGGCGGCGCGGGGTCGCTCGCCGACCTCGACTGGATGGCGGCGCACAAGGTGCGCGTCGCGCTCCAGGGGCACGCGCCGTTCAGCGCGGCGGTGCAGGCGGTCTACAACACGCTGAAGGCACTGCGTGAGGGGACAAAGCCGGCCGATCTGACCGGGATCGCCTCGCCCGAATTGATGCGCCGGGTGACGCGGGGCGCCGATTACGCGCAGTGGACCAAGGATTTTCTCGGCGGCGAATGAGCGGCGCGATGGGATTGGCGGCCGGGTTGGGGCCCAGGACAGAGGGGGTACGCGTGCGGGTTCTGCTGCTTCCGGCGATGCTGTTGGGCGTTGCCGCGTGTTCGTCGATGGGCGTGCCCGGGGCGAATGCCGATCTGACCCCGCCGGCCTTTGCCGAACGGCCGCCGCCGGCGGTGCCGCCCACCATGGCCGCAGGCGCCCCGCCTCCTGCCGCGCCGGCACCGGCCGTGGCCGCCACCGAGCCGGGCGCCCCGGTGGCGCTGACTCCGGCGCCGGACGCCAGCCCCAGCGCCGAGCTGTCGATCCCGAGCCGGCCCGCGCCGCTGCCTCCGGCCAGGGCAGCCGGCGCTCAGTTGCCGCCACCACCGCCGGAGATCGCCTCGCCCCCGCCGCCCGTGGCTGCGGCCGCACCGCCGCCCGCGACGCCGGCGTCGGTTCTCGCATTCCCGTTCTCGTGGCCGTTCTTCGTCTCGGGTGGGTTTGTACCGGGACAGTTGCCGGGGCCGCGGCTGACGCTGAGCAATTTCAGCTATGACCGGGCGCGTGTCGAAGCGGCCGTGACGGCCAGTTCGGATTGCGGCGCCGATGTGGTTTCGCGGGTGGAATTCGACCTCGCCTATAACGGCACCCGGGTGATCCAGCCGCCCGCCGGCGACGATGTCTGCTGGCGCCGCGACACCGCGGCGGACCGCGCCGGCGTGCCGCAATGGTCGCGCTGGAACCGCGCGTTCCTGTCGGCCGGCCAGTCGGTCGACTCGCGGCTGTAGCGCCCGGCTGCCGAGCCCCGATGACGCCGCGCCGCGACCTGTTCCTGCCGATCGAGCCGTACAGCACCGGCCAGCTGCGGCTCGACGCGGTGCACACGATGTACTGGGAGCAGTCGGGCAACCCGGACGGCGCCGCGGCGCTGTTCCTGCACGGCGGGCCGGGGGCGGGTGCGACGGCGGTGCATCGCCGGTTTTTCGACCCGGCGCATTGGCGGATCGTCATCTTCGACCAGCGCGGCGGCGGGCGCTCGACACCGCTCGGCGAGACGCGGGACAATTCGCCCGACCATCTCGTTGCCGACATCGAGCGACTGCGCGAGGAATTGGGGATTTCGCGCTGGATGGTTTTTGGCGGGTCGTGGGGGTCGACGCTGGCGTTGCATTACGCCGAGACCCATCCCGACCGTTGCGCCGGGCTTGTACTGCGCGGCATCTTCCTGTGCCGGCAGGGGGAGATCGACTGGTTCCTGTACGGGATGCAGGCGGTGTTTCCGGAGGCGTGGCGGGCGCTCGCCGGGTTCCTCCCCGAAAGCGAGCGGGGCGACATCCTCAACGCCTATCACGCGCGCCTCATCGACCCCGACCCGCGCGTCCACATGCCGGCGGCGCGTGCCTGGAGCCTCTTCGAGGGCGCCTGCTCGACCCTCCTGCCGAACCCCGAGACCCTGGCCGCGTTCGGCGAGGACCGGCTGGCGCTCGGGCTCGCGCGGATCGAGGCGCATTTCTTTACCCACCATCTCTTTACCGGCGAGCGTGACCTTATTCGGCGGATCGGCCGCATCCGCGGGACGGTTCCGGGCACGATCGTGCAGGGTCGCTACGATATGATCTGCCCGATTCGGAGTGCCGACGAGCTGGCTCGCGCCTGGCCCGAGGCCGAATACGTCATCGTGCCCGACGCCGGCCATTCGGCGATGGAGCCCGGAATCCGCGAACAGCTCGTGCAGGCGACCGACCGGATGAAGCGCAAATGATCGGCCCAACGAGCGGTTTCGCTTGCCGCTGCGACCGGCACCTCTAATATCCGCGGCGGCGAGGGGGAGAGCATGGTGGACCAATCGACGAGAGCGCAGCGGCGGACGCCGGCGGCGCTGATCTGGATCTTCGCCACCCTCGCCGTCTTTGCGCTGCGGCCGGCCGCAGCGCAGGTGACGATCGGGTCGCCCGGCGAGCCGCCGCGGATCGCGCTTGAGCTCGGTGCCTTCGACATCGTGCCGAGCCCGCACCCCGACAGCGGCGCGGCGGTCGATTTCGGGCTCGAATACCGGTTCGGCGACGTGCTCTGGGCGTTCTCACCGTTCGTCGGCGCGATGGGGACGAGCAAGGGCGGCGGGTACGGGTATTTCGGCTTTGGCTTCGACATCAATCTGGGGCCGAACTGGGTGCTGACCCCGAACGGCGCAGCCGGCATCTACGAGCGCGGCAGCGGCACCAAGCTCGGCTCGTGGTGGGAATTCCGCACTGGCGCCGAGCTCGACTACAAGCTGTCCGACGGCAGCCGGGTCGGTGTCGCGGTACACCACATGTCGAATGCCGGCCTGACCAAGGACAACCCGGGCGAAGAATCCGCCGTTCTCGTCTGGACGTTCCCGTTCCATTGATCGGCTAGAACGCCCTAATAGCCCGGCCAAGCTGCTGGAAAGGCGCGCCTATTGGGCAGTTACTTTATCCACTGCCTCGGCGAGCTTGATGTCGCGGTCGCTGAGGCCGCCGGCGTCGTGGGTGGATAGGGTCAGGGCGACGCGGTTGTAGACATTGAAGATCTCGGGGTGGTGATCCATTTTCTCGGCGAGGAGGGCGACCCGTGCGAGGAACGCCCAGGCCTCGGAGAAATCGGCGAATTGGAATTCCTTGTGGATCGCGTCGCGGCCGTTGACGTCGCTCCAGCCCGTCAGTTCGGCGATTGCGGCGGGGCGCGCCGCCCCGGTGAGCTTTTCGACCATTGCGCCCTCCCGTTCCGGTGTCGGCCAGCATGTGGCCGGGTCCGCGCGGGAGGTCAAGCCGGAATCGCCGCATGAACGGGCGCCGCGCACCGAGCCTCCGCGAGATCGAGACGCTGGCCGAAGCCGCGCTGGCGACGATCCCCGACGCGATGCGGCGGCAGATCGAGCCGCTGGTGATCCGCGTCGAGGACTTTCCCGACGAGGAGACCGAACAAGAGATGGAGCTCGACAGCCCGTTCGACCTCCTTGGTCTCTATCGTGGCGTGGCGATGCCGCACAAAAGCATTACCGGTACCCGCGCCGAGCCCGACATGGTGTTCCTCTACCGTCGCCCGATCCTCGACTACTGGTGCGAGAACGACGACACGCTCGAGGAGGTCGTGCGCCACGTGCTGATCCACGAGATCGGCCATCATCTCGGCTTCAGCGACGAGGACATGGAGCGGATCGAAGAGGGGGAGTGAGCGCGGCCGCGACGCGGGCGCGCAGGTCCGGCAGCAGTTCGGCGGCGAACCACGGATTGGCCCGCTCCCAGAACGTCGTCCGCCAACTCGGGTGCGGCAACACGAAATAGCGCGGCAGGAACTCGCGCCAGCGCAGGATCGCCCCCGCCATCGGCTGGCGTCCCAGATAGAAGTTGATCGCGTAGCTGCCGACCAGAAGGGTCAGCTCGGCTGAGAAATGCGGCAACAGGCGCGGGTGCCATAGCGGCGCGCATTCCGGCCGCGGCGGCAGGTCGCCGCCCTTGGCGTCGCGTCCCGGATAGCAGAACCCCATCCCGACGACGCCGACCCGCGCCTCATCGTAAAAGACGTCGCGGCCGATCCCGAGCCAGTCGCGCAGCCGGTCGCCGCTTCGGTCGTTAAACGATAGTCCGGTCTCGTGCACCCGCGTGCCCGGCGCCTGGCTGATGACGAGCACCCGCGCCGACTGCCGGCCGCGCACGATCGGGTTCGGGCCCAGCGGCAGGTCCGCGCAATGCCGGCACGTGCGGATTTCGGCAATCAGGCGGTCGAATTCCTCCATCGCGGCGCGATCGTAGCAGCCGAGCCGTGGAAGGGTGAGGTTTGCTGTCGCAGGGGGCGCCCCGCCCTGGCAACCAAACCGACCGTCCGGCGTTGGACCAAATACATTCTCACTCCGGTTGCGAGGGCGGAAACCGCGCCCGTCGGCCCCTGGGGAAACCGCTCACAGTCGGGAAGCCATGAAAATCGCTCAAGTTGCGCCGTTGATGGAGGCTGTCCCGCCCAAGCTTTATGGGGGGACGGAGCGGATCGTCTCCTATCTCACCGACCAGCTCGTCGAGCTCGGCCACGACGTGACGCTGTTTGCCAGCGGCGACAGCGTGACCAAAGCAAAGCTCGAGCCGGTGTGGCCGTGCGCGCTCCGCCTCGACAGCTCGATGCGCGACCATCTGGCGCCGCATATCGTGATGCTGGAGCGGGTCGCGCAGCGCGCCGAGGAGTTCGACGTCGTCCACCTGCACCTCGATTATCTCGGCTATCCCACCCTGAAGCGGACCTCGGTGCCGTTTCTGGCGACCTTGCACGGCCGCCTGGATTTGCCGGAGCTGGCGCCGCTCTACGACATCTTTGGCGACGTGGCGGTCGTGTCGATCTCCGATTCGCAGCGCGAGCCATTGCCGCAGGCGGGCTATGTCGCGACGGTGCTGCACGGGATCCCGGTGCGCCTGCTGCTGCCCGGGTTCGGCGCCGGCGGATATCTGGCCTTCCTCGGCCGAATCTCCCCGGAGAAGGCGCCGGACGCGGCGATTCGGATCGCCGCGGCAGCGGGAATGAAGCTCAAGATCGCGGCTAAGATCGACAATGTCGACCGCGAGTATTTCGCCAAGGTCGTTGAGCCGATGCTCGCCGCCGATCATGTCGAATTTATCGGCGAGATCGGCGAGGACCAGAAAAGCGAGTTCCTCGGCAATGCCGCCGGCTTGCTCTTCCCGATCGCGTGGCGCGAGCCGTTTGGGCTGGCGATGATCGAGGCGATGGCCTGCGGCACGCCGGTGGTCGCCTTCCGCAACGGCTCGGTGCCCGAGGTCGTCGACGAGGGCGTGACCGGCTTTATCGTCGATAACGAGGAGGAGGGCGCCGCGGCGGCGAAACGCCTGCGCACCCTCGACCGCGCCCGCATACGCCGCGTGTTCGAGGAGCGGTTCACCGCCCGGCGGATGGCTGAGGACTATGTTACGATCTATCGCCGGCTGATCGCCCGCGATCAGCCGCTGCGGCAAGCCGTCTGAGGGCGAATGGCGGAGGCGAGCGGTCAAGGGGGCGGGGGCGGCGCCTCGTCGTTTAATATCCTGGCCACCGAAAGCACCGCCGGGGCCGGGCGGCACGTGCTGAAGAACGCGAACAGTTTTGCCGTGCTCGACCGATTCGGCCAGATCCAGGCATTCGGCCCGGCGGCCGAAGGCCTGTTCTTCGAGGACACGCGCTACCTCTCGCGCCTCACCGTCATGCTCAATGGCGCCCGGCCGCTGTTGTTGTCCTCGGCGGCGACGGAGGGCAATACGATGCTCTCGGTCGACCTCGCCAATCCGGAAGGGGCCGACCGCGAGGGGCGCAAGCTGGCGCCGGCCTCGATCCATGTTCTCAACGAGATCACGCTCGGCAGCGACGCGCTCTTCGCGACGGTCGAGGTCCGCAACTACGGCCGCGACTACGTCGAGCTCGAACTGACGATCGAGCTCGACGCCGACTTCATCGACCTGTTCGAGGTGCGGGGCACCCCGCGGCAGCGGCGCGGGACCATGGCGCCGGTACAGATGGAGCCGGCGGGACCGGTTTTCGCCTATCGCGGGCTCGACGAGGTGACCCGCCGCAGCGTCGTCGCGGTCACGCCGAGGCCGCGCCTTGCCGGTGGTCGCGCGTCCTGGCAGTTCGGCCTGACGCCCGGCGCCAACTGGAGCGCAGAAATCGAGGTCCATTGCGAGCGTGACGACCGGCCGGTGCGGCGCACCTCGCGTGAGGATAGCCACGAGGCGGGGATCGTTTGGGCGGCTCAGCGCCGGGCGCGCGTCGCCGGCATCACCACGAGCAACGCGACGTTCGATGCGTGGCTTCGGTGCTCGCGCGGCGATCTCGACATGCTGGCGACGCAGACGAAGGACGGGCTTTACCCCTATGCCGGGGTGCCCTGGTTTTCGACCGCATTCGGCCGCGACGGGCTTATCACCGCGCTCGAATGCCTGTGGATCGACCCCGATCTTGCCGCCGGCACGCTGCACGTCCTGGCGGCGAACCAGGCGACCGAGATCGATCCCAAGGCCGATGCCGAGCCGGGCAAGATCCTGCACGAAACCCGGCTCGGCGAGATGGCCGCGCTCGGCGAGGTGCCCTTCGGGCGTTATTACGGGACGGTCGACGCGACGCCCCTTTTTGTCATGCTGGCCGCCGCCTATCACCAGCGGACCGGCGACGGCGGCCTGATCGCTGACCTCTGGCCCCATATCGATGCCGCGCTCTCGTGGATCGAGACCTATGGCGATATCGATGGCGACGGCTTTGTCGAGTACCGCCGCAAGTCGGAAACGGGGCTCGGCAACCAGGGCTGGAAGGACAGCGACGACGCGATCTTCCATGCCGACGGCTCGATCGCGAGCCCGCCGATCGCGGTCGCCGAGGTGCAAGCTTATGCCTACGCGGCCTATACCGGCGCGGCGGCGCTGGCGACGGCTCTCGGCAAGACGGATCGGG
This sequence comes from Allostellaceae bacterium, assembly GCA_036489765.1. GTDB lineage: Bacteria > Pseudomonadota > Alphaproteobacteria > ATCC43930 > CGMCC-115725 > DATARH01. The sequence goes on from DASXFE010000044.1 coordinate 29,460, forward strand.
CGGCGGGGCTAGCGGCAGAGGCCGAGCGGCTGAAGGACCGGTTCGACGAGGCGTTCTGGATCGCCGGGCTCGGCACCTACGCCCTGGCGCTCGACGGCGCCAAGCGTCCGTTGCGGGTGAAGTCGTCGAATGCGGGGCACGCCCTCTTCGCCGGGATCGCGCGGGAAGACCGCGCCGCCCAGCTCGGCGAGACGCTGCTGTCGCCGGCGTCGTTCTGCGGCTGGGGCATCCGCACCATCGCGGCGGGGGAGGCCCGCTACAACCCGATGTCCTACCACAACGGATCGGTGTGGCCGCACGACAACGCGGTGATCGCCCTCGGTCTCGCGCGCTATGGGCTGAAGGAGCCGGCGCTCAAGGTGCTCGACGGGATTTTCGGCGCCTGCCAGGGCTTTCCGCTCAGGCGGTTGCCGGAGCTGTTCTGCGGGTTTCCGCGGCGCAGCGATGCCGGCCCGACGGCGTATCCGCTCGCCTGCGCGCCGCAGGCGTGGTCGGCGGCGTCGGTCTATGGGCTGCTCGCCGCCGTTCTCGGCATCTCGTTCGAGCCGGGGCACCAGCAGATCCGGTTCTTCCGGCCCGCGCTGCCCGCCTGGCTGGAGACTGTGCGCCTGACCAACTTGCGGGTCGGCGAAGCCTCGATCGATCTCGTGCTCCGCCGTCACGGCAGCGCGGTCTCGGTCGACGTGGCGCGCCGCGACGGGGCGATCGAGATTGTCGTAGCATATTAAGTAATAAGCTTTAAAGGCTTGATGTCGTGCATGTTCCTGTCTACGCCGCACGCGGACCGATCCCGTTCCTACTGCATTACGTCCGCCGCCGGCCGGGTCGCCATGCCATAGTCCTCGCGGCAATCCTGGCCGCGGTCGGCTGCGCCATCGGCTCGCAATACGGGATCAAGAACCTGGTCGACGTGCTCGATTCGCAAACCCCGTCCGACGCTACCCTGTGGATGGCGGTCGGGATCCTGCTGACGCTTGTCGCCGGCGACAATCTGTTGTGGCGGCTCGGCGGCTGGGTGGCGGCGCGTGCGTTTGTCGAGCTGAGCGGCGATTTGCGGCTCGATCTCTTCGAGCACCTCTCCGGCCACGCCCCGAGCTACTTTGCCGACCGTTTTCCGGGCGCCCTGGCCGGGCGGATCAGCACGGCGGCGACCGCGACGCTGACGATCGAGAACTCGCTCGCGTGGACGACGATCCCGCCGGCCGCGGCGGTGGTCAGCGCCATCGCCGTGCTCGGCCTCGTCAACTGGCACCTGATGGTGGTGCTGGCGGTCATCTCGGTCGCCGTCGGGTTTGCCGTCCGTCATCTCGCCGGTCGCGGCCGCCCGCTGCACGACCAATACGCGACGCGCGCCGCCGGCGTATCCGGCGACCTGATGGACATCATCGGCAATATCGGGTTGGTGCGCGCCTTCGGCACGGCGGGGCGCGAGCGGAAGCGGCTCGCGGGGATCATCGGCAACGAGATGTCGGCGCAGTCGGAGAGCCTCCGGTCGCTCGAGCGGCTGCGGCTGTTTCATGCGGTGTCGGTGTTCATCATCACCGCCGGTGTGTTGACCTGGTCGATCGTGATGTGGCGGGCGCGCCGCATCACCACCGGCGACGTGGTGCTGGCGACGACGCTCGGCTTTACTGTGTTGCACGCGTCGCGCGACTTTGCGATGGCGATGGTCGACCTGTTGCAGCAATTCGCCAAATTGGGCGAGGCGATCCGCGAGCTCGGCCGGCCGCACGAGATGCCCGACGGCCCGAACGCACGGCCGCTGATCAATCTCGGGGGCTCGATCTCGTTCCTCGACGTCTGCTTCAGCTATCCCGGCAACGAGCGGGTGTTGCAGGACTTCACGCTCCACATTCCGGCGGGGGAGCATGTGGGGCTCGTCGGCCGGTCCGGGGCCGGGAAGTCGACGGTGCTCGCGCTGTTGCAGCGCCTCTACGACCCGGAGCGCGGCTGTGTCCTGATCGACGAGCAGAGCCTTGCCGACGTCACGCAGGACAGCCTGCATCGCGCGATCGCCGTGGTGCATCAGGACATCTCGCTGTTCCATCGCTCACTGATCGACAACCTCCGCTACGGCATGCCCGAGGCCTCCGACGCCCAGGTCGAACGCGCCGCGGCGGCCGCGCATTGCACCGAGTTCATTGCACGCCTGTCGAACGGGTTCGACACGATCGTCGGCGAGCGCGGCGCGAAGCTGTCGGGCGGACAGCGCCAGCGCATCGCGATCGCCCGCGCGTTCATCTACGACGCGCCGATCATCCTCCTCGACGAGGCGACCTCGGCTCTCGACAACGAGTCGGAGCGGCTGGTGCAGGACGCGCTGCTGCGCCTCGTCGAAGGGCGCACCGTGATCGCGATCGCCCACCGTCTGTCGTCGCTCAACAGCTATGACCGCATCGTCGTGCTGGACCGCGGCCGGATCGTCGAGGACGGCGCACCGAGCGAGCTGCGGCACCGGTCCAACAGCGCCTTCAACCGGCTGTACGAACGCCAGCGCGGCGGATAGGCGATGAGGGCGATCGGGCAACGCCGAAGGCCGGCCGGAGTCATCGCCGCGTTGATCGTGGCACTGGCGGGCATCGCCATCGCATCGACCGCGATCGCCCAGACAACCACGGCGCAGAGCGCCGGCCAGCCGCCGGCCGAGCCGAAGCCTCCCGACCAGGCCGAGCCGAAACCCGCGGCGCCGCCCGAAGCGAAGCCGCCGCCGAGCGCCGAGCCGGTGGTCACCAACAACGCCGACTCGGTCCTCGGCAAGAAGGTCATCGGCCCAAAGGGTGAGAACCTCGGGCTGATCGTCGACGTGCTCGTCGATACGAGCGGCAAGCCGCAGGCGGCGGTGATCGATTTTGGCGGGTTTCTCGGGGTCGGCAGCCGCAAGATTGCCATCGACTGGCGACTGCTCGACTTCTCGCAGCTCGAGCATGGCCGGACCGTCGAGTTGGGCTTTGACCGCGCCCAGATCCAGGCCGCTCCCGAGTACAAGCCCGGCAAGCCAAGCCCGGCAGTGGTGACCACACCGCCCGAGCCGGACGCCACGCAGAAAAACCCGTGAATGACCCGGCGCTCCCCTTGGTTCCTGCCGCAACCAGGCCAAAGCCGGCCGAGGCGGCGGCGGCCTCGCGCGGGCTCGACGGGCTCAATCTGCTCGTCGCCAACATCCAGACCGGGTTCGGGCCGTTCATCTCGGTCTATCTGACCACCCAGGGCTGGACGCAGACGGCGATCGGCACGGCGCTGAGCCTCGGCACGATCGCGGCGATGGCGAGCCAGATTCCCGCCGGCGCGTTGGTCGACGCGATCAGTAAAAAGGCGCTGGTGGCGCTGTTAAGCATCCTCGCCTTCACCGCCAGCGCTCTGCTGCTGGCGGTTCAGCCGACGGCGCTGTGGGTTTACGTGGCCGAGCTGCTGCACGGGTTTTCGAGCTGCACGCTCGGGCCGGCGATCGCGGCGATGAGCCTCATCGTCGCCGGCCCGGCGATGCTCGGCCTCCGGCTCGGGCGCAATGCCCGCTTTGCGTCGATCGGCAACGGGATCGGCGCGGCGCTGATGGGGGCGTGCGGCTATTATGTCTCCGAGCGCGCGGTGTTTTTCCTGACTGCCGCGGTAACGCTGCCGACGATCGTCACGCTGTTGCCGCTGGCGCGGTTGCGCGATCCGGTTCTGGCCAGGCGGCGGGAGGCGGGCGACGTGCCGGCGCGGGTACCGGTCTTGAGCCTGCTGACAAATCGGGCGCTGGTGATCTTCGCGCTGTGCGTGGCGCTGTTTACGCTCGGCAACTCGGCGATGCTGCCCCTGGCCGGCAACATCCTCACCAAGGAGGCCGGCAACTTCGCCAGCCTTTTGATCGCCGGCTGCATCATCGTGCCTCAGCTGGTCGTGGCCGCGATCTCGCCCACGGTCGGCGACCTCACGCAGCGGCTCGGCCGCCGGTGGGTGCTGGTGATCGGGTTCTGCACGCTGCCGATCAGGGGCATCCTTTTCGCGACGCTCGGCCATCCGGCGACGCTGGTGCTGATCCAGGGGCTCGACGGGATCGCGGCAGCCTGTGTCGGGATCCTGGTGCCCCTCGTCGCGGCCGACGTCGCCGCAGGGTCCGGCCGTTACAACCTGTCGATGGGGTTCATCGGCCTTGCGATCGGCGTGGGCGCGACGATCAGCACGACGCTCGCCGGGTGGATCGCCGACGCCTTCGGCGCCCCCACCGCCTATGTCAGCCTCGCCCTCGTCGGGGTGGTCGCGGTGCTGCTCGCGGCGGTCGCGATGCCGGAAACTCGACCGCCCACGTAAGGCCCGAGGTGGAACAGGGCGCTCGGCACTGTGTTTCCAAGCTAGCAAAACCCCTTCATTTCCGAGTGGACCCCGAATCATGGCAACCCCGACCGCCGCCGACGTCCTTGTCGATACCCTGATGAAATTCGGCGTCGAGGTGGTGTTCGGGCTGCCGGGAGACGGGATCAACGGCATCATCGAATCGCTGCGAACGCGCCAGGACAAACTGCGGTTCGTCCAGGTTCGGCACGAGGAGGCGGCGGCCTTCATGGCCTGCGCCTATGCCAAGTGGACCGGAAAGCTCGGCGTGTGCCTCGCGACCTCGGGGCCGGGCGGCATCCATCTGTTGAACGGGCTTTACGACGCCAAGCTCGACGGGGCGCCGGTGCTGGCGATTACCGGGCTCCAGTTCCACGACCTCATCGCAACGCACACCCAGCAGGATGTCGAACTCGACAAATTGTTTATGGACGTCGCCGTCTACAACTCGCGGATCATGGGGGTGGCGCATACCCGCAACGTCACCGAGCTCGCGTGCCGCACCGCGCTCGCCTATCGCGGGGTCGCGCACGTGACGATGCCGGTCGACATGCAGTCGATGCCGTGCACTGCCGACGCGCGGTCGGAACGCAACATCCCCAACCACGTGTCGATGGTGATGGCCGAGAGTGCGCATGTGCCCGACGAGGCGCATCTGCGCTACGCGGCCGACCTGCTGAATGCCGGCAAGAAGGTGACGATCCTCGCCGGGCGCGGGGCGGTCGGCGCGAGCCGAGAGCTGGCGCAGATCGCCGATCTCCTCGCCGCGCCGGTGGCGAAGCCGCTGCTGGGCAAGGGCGCGCTTGCCGACGATCACGCGCATTCGGTCGGCGGCGTCGGGCTTCTCGGCACCAAGGCCGGGGTCGACGCGCTCGAAGGCTGCGACACGCTGATGATCGTCGGCAGCTCGTTTCCGTATATCGAGTTCTACCCGAAACCCGGCGCGGCGCGCGCGGTCCAGATCGAGCTCGACCCGATGCGGATCGGGCTGCGCTATCCGGTCGAGGCGCCGCTGGTCGGCGACAGCCGTACCGTGTTGCGCCTGTTGCTGCCGATGCTCCAGCGCAAGGAAGACCGCCGCTTCCTCGAGACGATGCAAGGCGAGATGAAGGAGTGGCGCGAGACGATGCGCGAGCGCGGCACCCGCACCGATACGCCGATGAAGCCCCAGGTCGTCGCGCACGAGCTCAACAAGCTCCTGCGTCCCGACGCGATCGTCGCCACCGACAGCGGCACGATCACGACCTGGGTTGCGCGGCACGTCGACATGCGCGGCGACATGATGTTCGCGTGCTCAGGCAATCTCGCGACGATGGCGTGCGGGCTGCCTTACGCGATGGCCGCCGCGGTCGCCTACCCCGAGCGGCAGGTCGTCGCCTTTGTCGGCGACGGCGGGCTGACGATGCTGATGGGCGAGCTTGCCACCTGCGTCAAACACAAGCTCGATATCAAGATCGTCGTCATCAAGAACAACACGCTCGGCCAGATCAAATGGGAGCAGATGGTCTTTCTCGGCAATCCCGAGTTCGGCTGTGACCTGCAGCCGATCGATTTCGTCGGCGTGGCGCGGGCCTGCGGCGCACAGGGCTACAGTGTCAGCGAGCCCGGCGAATGCGCCGCGGTGCTGAAGCAGGCGCTGGCGACGCCGGGGCCGGTATTGATCGAGGCGGTCGTCGACCCGAACGAGCCGCCGATGCCGCCGAAGGCAACCCTGCGCCAGGTGACCCGCCTCGCCGAAAGTCTCGCCCGCGGCACGCCCGACGGCGGGCGAATCGCCCGCACGATCGCCAGCGACGTGATCCGCGAGCTGGTATGACCGGAAGGCGGAAACGGTCGTCATTCACCGGCGCCTCGGCCGGCGTGGGGCGGGCGGCGGCGCGCGAGTTCGCCGCCCGCGGCGCGCGGCTCGGCCTGATCGCCCGCCGCAGCGAGGGGCTCGAGGCCGCCACCGAGGAGGTGCGCCAACTCGGCGGCAGCGTCTGGTGCCCGGTTGGCTCGACCACTACCTCGGCCGCCACGGGTACGAGGCGCAGATGAGCGCCGAGCGCACGGGCCCTCAGCACCCGACAATCTGTTCCGGCCGGTCCCCGGCGATTTCGGTGCGCATGGGCGGTTCGACGCGGAGGCGAGCGAAACCTGCTCGCAACTGCCGCTGACGCGCAACCGCGCCGCGATCGGCGCCGGCCTCGCCGCCTTGGCCGCCGGGCTCGGTGCCGTAGCGCTCCTCAGCAGGCGCAACGGGCACTGACCTTAGGTGAACCCTCTTCCTCGGGGGCCATTCAGGGGGAGAGGGAAGCGCCTCAGGTGTCGCACCCCGGAACCACCCGCTCTCCTGCCCGTTGCATTTAGCGGTGAGCGATCCGCGCGGTTCGGAGGATTGATTGACGCCGATCTTCGGGCCCGCAGCGAACCTTGTTTCCAAGCTGGTCCTGCTCGCGCTCGGAGGCTCTCTCGTCGTGCTGCTTCTCGTCGGCTGGATCGGCCCCTCGACCGAGTGGGCCTCGCGGGTCGGGTATCCGGTCGAGCAGCCGGTGCCGTTCAGCCACAAGCACCATGTCGGCGGCCTCGGCCTCGATTGCCGGTTTTGCCACACTACGGTCGAGACATCGGCGACCGCCGGCATGCCGCCGACCCACACCTGCATGACGTGCCATTCGCAGCTCTGGACCAACGCCCAGATGCTGGCGCCGGTGCGGCAAAGCCTCGCCGACGACAAGCCGATCCAGTGGACGCGCGTCAACCGGCTGCCCGATTACGTCTATTTCAACCATTCGATCCATGTCGCGAAGGGGATCGGCTGCGAGACCTGCCACGGCAACGTCGCGCAGATGCCGCTGATGGAAAAGGCGCACACGCTGCGCATGGGGTGGTGCGTAGACTGCCACCGCGACCCGCGCCCCAACCTCCGCCCGAAATCGGCTGAGTTCGCGATGGGTTGGCACCCCACGGCCGAGACGCCGTCGGGTGACGAACTCTTCAAGCAGGAACACATCCACACCGCGCAAGAGTTGACCGACTGCTCGGTGTGTCACCGATGAGCCGGCGGTTCTGGTGGCGCAGCTTTGCCGAACGCGCCGACGACCCCGACTATCTCGCCGCGATCGCACACGAGTTTCCCGAACCGCACGGAGAAGGCGGGGTGGATCGGCGGAGGTTCCTGCAACTGGTCGCGGCGTCGGCCGCGCTGGCCGGGCTCGACGGCTGCAGCTCGCTGCCGCCCGAACACATCGTGCCGCGGGTCGAACCCCTCGCCGGCGAGGAGGCCGGCGTGCCACGCTACGTAGCGACGGCGCTGGTGCAGGAGGGATACGCGACCGGCGCGATCCTGCAGCACCGCATGGGCCGCCCGGTCAAGCTTGAAGGCAACCCCGACCATCCGGCGAGCCTCGGCGCCGCGGACGCGACGCTGCAGGCCGCCATCCTCGACCTCTACGACCCCGAGCGCTCGGCCGCGGTGCTCAACAGCGGCCGGGTCGTGGACTGGAACAAGCTGACGCTGCTGCTCGCCGGGAAGCGCACGGACTGGGCGAAAACCGGCGGCGCCGGGCTGCGCATCCTGACCGGCCGGATGACCTCGCCGACCCTGGCCGCGCAGCTTGCGGCGCTGTTGAAGCAGTATCCGGGCGCTGCCTGGCACCAATGGGAGCCGATGTCGCGCGACGCGGTCGCCGGCGGCGCGAATTTGGCCTTCGGCAAGCCGGTCGAGGCGCTGCCGCAATTCGACAAGGCCGATATCGTGCTGGCGATCGAAAGCGACGCGATTTCCAGCGCGCCCGGCCACCTCGCCTATGCCCGCGCCTTCGCCGAACGCCGCCGCGCCGCCGAGACCGGGCAGGGCAAGATGAGCCGGGTCTATGCGATCGAGGCGACGCCGACGCTGATCGGTGCCTCCGCGGACCATCGCTTCGCCTTGAAGCCGGCCGAGATCGAGACGACGCTGCGCGCGATCGCCGCCGCGGTCGGGGCCGGCCCGAACGAGTGGCAGGACGGCGACCGGCCCCACTGGGTCGACGCCGTTGTCGCCGATCTTTCGACGCACAAAGGCGTCGCTCTCGTCCATGCCGGCGCCGAGCAATCGTCGACGATCCATTCCCTGGCGCACGCGATCAACGCGGCGCTGTCCGCGCCGGTCCGGTACATCGAGCCGGTCGCGGTCGGTGCGGCGGACATCAAGTCTCTCGCTGCCGAGATGCACGCGGGAAAGGTCGACACGCTGCTGATCCTCGGCGGCAACCCGGCCTACGACGCGCCCGCCGATCTCGGTTTCGTCGAGGCCCTGAAACGCGTGAAGCTGTCGATCCAGCTCGCGACCCATGCTGACGAGACCGCCGCGGTCGCCGCCTATCATGTGCCGGCGCTGCATCCGTTTGAGGATTGGGGCGATGGCCGAGCCTTTGACGGCACCGCCGCGATCGTGCAGCCGCAAATCCGTCCGCTGGTCCCCGGCCATTCCGCCGCCGAGATGATCGCGCTGCTGGCGGGCGCGCAGACCCTCGATCCGCGAAAGCAGGTGATCGATCACTGGCGCCAAACGACACCGGGCGATTTCGACACGGTCTGGGCGGGGTGGCTGCGCCGCGGCGTGATCCCGAACACGGCGGCCGGCGCAGCCTCCGTCTCGCTGCGGGGCGATTTCGCCGCCTCGCTGCCGAAACCGGCCGCGGCGCCGGGGCTGACCGTCCTCATCCGCCCCGACCCGTTCCTGCGCGACGGGGCGCAGGCCAACAATGGGTGGCTGCAGGAACTGCCGCGGCCGCTGACCCGGCTCGTCTGGGACAACGCCGCGTTGATTGCGCCGGCAACGGCGAAGCGGCTGGAGCTCGGCCCGGAGGATGTCGTCGAGATCGCCTCGGCCGGTGGAGCAAAGGTGCGGGTGCCGGCGCTGGTGGCACCGGGGCAGGCCGAGGATTGCGTGACACTGTCGCTCGGCTTCGGCCGCACCGCGATCGGGGCGGTCGGGCGCGATGTCGGGGTCGATGTCGGAAGGCTGCGCCGCGCCGGCGCGCTGTGGCAGACAGGGGCCACGCTGCATCCGACCGGCGAGCACGCGACGCTGGCGACGACGCAGCACCAGCAGAACATGGCCGGGCGCGACATGGTCCGCACCCGCCCGCTCACCGCAGCCGAGGACAAGCACGAGACCGTCGAGGCCTCGCTCTATCCGCGGCATCCCTACGACGGCAATGCCTGGGGCATGACGATCAGCCTGTCGTCATGCATCGGCTGCGGCGCGTGCACCGCGGCGTGCCAGGCCGAGAACAACATCCCGGTCGTCGGCCGCGAAGAGGTGATGCGGGAGCGCGCGATGCATTGGATCCGGGTCGACCGCTATTGGGGCGGGACGCCGGACGCGCCCGAGATCGCGTTCCAGCCGGTGCCGTGCATGCATTGCGAGGACGCGCCGTGCGAGGTCGTGTGCCCGGTCGGCGCGACGACGCACGATTCCGACGGGCTCAACGTCATGGTCTACAACCGCTGCGTCGGCACGCGGTTCTGCTCCAACAACTGCCCGTACAAGGTCCGCCGCTTCAATTTCTACGGCTACAGCGGCAATGACCCGCGCCCGGCGATGTCGTGGAACCCGGACGTCACCGTGCGCGGGCGCGGCGTCATGGAGAAATGCACCTACTGCATCCAACGCATCCGCGAGGCCAAGATCGCCGCCGACCGTGACGACCGTCCGATCCGGGACGGCGAGATCGTCACCGCCTGCCAGCAGGCTTGTCCGACCCAGGCGATCGTGTTCGGAGACATCAACGACCCGAAGAGCGCGGTCAGCACACGGAAGGCGACACCGCTCGACTACGCGCTGCTCGAGGAGCTGAACACCCGCCCGCGCACCACCTATGCCGCGCGCGTCACCAACCGCAACCCCGCGATCGCCGAGGGCTGAGCGATGTCGGTCATGGAGCCCGGCCAGAACCTGACGACGATCAGCGCCAATATCAGCGAGGAGACGCTCAATCCCGGACGGCGGCTGTGGTGGTGGGGCGGCTTTCTCGTCGCGGTCGCGTTTACCGCGCTCTTTGTGCTCGCGATCGAATATCTCTTTATCGCCGGGATTGGCATCTGGGGTGTCGACATTCCGGTCGCCTGGGGGTTTGCGATCGCCAATTACGTGTGGTGGATCGGGATCGCCAGCGGCGGCACGATCATCTCGGCGCTGTTCTACCTGACGCAATCCGAGTGGCGCTCGGCGGTCAACCGCATCGCCGAAAGCATGACGCTGTTCGCCGCCGCCGCCGCCGGCGTCATGCCGATCCTTCACCTCGGCCGGCCGAGCTTTTTCTACTGGCTCTTTCCGATCCCCAACACCATGGGGCTGTGGCCGCAATTCCGCAGCCCGCTGTTGTGGGATTTCTTTGCGATCCTGACTTATGTCGTCTCGTCGGTCCTGTTCTGGTACCTGGGGCTGTTGCCCGATCTGGCGCTGGTCCGCGACCGTGCTACGACCTATCGCCGGCAGCTTTTCTATGGCATTGCCGCGCTCGGCTGGACCGGGTCGCATACGCAATGGCGGCTGCACAAGACAGCGTACGGCCTCCTCGCCGCGCTGATGGCGCCGCTCGTCGTGTCGGTGCATTCGATCGTCGGGCTCGATTTTTCCGGAGGGCTGCTGCCGGGATGGCACTCGACGCAGTTCTCGCCGTTTTTCGTGTTCGGCGCGGTGCTGTCGGGATTTGCGACGGTGCTGCTGCTGGTGATCCCGGTACGGCGCCTCTACCGGCTCGAGACCTACATCACCGCGCATCACCTGAACCTGCTGGTGATCTTCATGCTGCTGTGCAGCCTGTTGCTCGCCTATTCCTACCTCATCGACGCGCTCCTGCCGTTCTACGGCAATGACGAATACGAACGGGCGGTCGCGATCCACCGGTTCACCGGCGAGTGGGCGTGGTCGTTCTGGGCCGCGGTCGGGCTCAATGTGGTGATCCCGCAGCTCCTGTGGTTTCCGCGGCTGCGGCTGAGATTGTGGCTCGTCTGCCTGGTGTCGTTCGGCGTCTTTGTCGGCATGTGGTGCGAGCGGATCATGCTCGTCACCTCGTCGCTCTACGAGGATTTCATGCCGTCTGCCTGGGGACATTTCACCGGGACGGTATGGGACTGGTCAACGCTGCTCGGCTCAGTGGGGTTTGCGGCGGCCGGATTCTTCCTCTTCCTGCGCTATGTGCCGGTCGCGTCGGCATATGAGCTGAAGGAATTGCTGCCGCCGGCGGAGCGCCACGGGTGAGCGCGCTCGTCGCCGAATTTGCGAGCGAGGCGGGGGCGGTGGGCGCCGCCTTTCGGTTGCGGGAAGAGGGCCTTACCGCGATCGAGGCCTATACGCCCTATCCGGTCGAGGCGCTCGACGCGATCCTGCCGCGGCCGCGCCGGGCGCTGCCGGTGCTCGTCTTTGCCGCCGGGATGCTGGGGCTCGCCGGCGGATTCCTGATGCAGTGGTACGGCGCGGCGGTGTCGTACCCGATCAATATCGGCGGGCGGCCCGATGCGAGCTGGCCGGCCTTTATCCCGATTGCGTTCGAAATCGCGGTGCTCTGCGCGATCAGTGCCGGGTTTATCGGGTTTTTCGCGCTCGCCCGCCTGCCGAAACCGTATCAGCCGATCCAGGCTCTCCCCGGCTTCGAGCGGGCGAGCCAGGACCGGTTCTTTCTCTCCGTCGACGCCGCTGACCCGCACTTCGACGCCGCTCGCGTCACCCGCGCGGTCGAGGAATTCGCGCCATGCAGCATCGTGCCCTGGCCGTCGTGACCGCCGCGGCGCTGGTGCTGGCGCTCGGCGGGTGCGACAAGGACATGGCGAGCCAGAACAAGGACAAGACCTGGCACGCCGCGCAAAAGCCGCCGAACGGGCTTACCTGGCCACTGACCCCGCCCGAGGGCATGGTCGCGCGCGACAAGCCCGAGCCGCCGCCGGCGCTGTCACTGGCGCTCTTGCAACGCGGGCGCGAGCGCTACGACATCGCCTGCGCGCCGTGCCATGCCCGCACCGGCGAGGGCAACGGGGTCATCGTGC
>DASXFE010000166.1:0-46833 GCA_036489765.1 Allostellaceae bacterium
ACGGCGGCGCTGGCGCTCGATACCGCGTCGAAGACGCTGACATGGTCTGTCGAATATTCCGGCCTGTCGAAGCCGCCGGAGATGGCCGGGTTCCTCGCGCCCGCGGCAAAGCCCGACGACGACCCCGACATGGTCCCGGTCGACCTGCCTAAGGATGCCAAGAGCCCGATGAAGGGGTCGACCACCCTGAACGACGCGCAGGCGACCGCGATCCAGAAAGGCGACTGGATTTTCCTGATCGGCACAACCGAGGCGCCCGAGATTGGCGGCGAGGTCAAGAAAGCCCAGTAAGTCTTACACTTTCCGGCATCCGGGCTGGCGCGGCGGCGGCGCGTGCTTTAAATATCGCCGTTCCCTCTCCCGCCGGGAGGGGGATTTTGTTGCGACGGTATTGAACGCGATGTGCGCAGCCAAGGCCCCTTCCCTCCCCAGTACCGTCGACGAGAGCCTGGCGATGCTGGGCAGCGCCGATTATGTCGCCGACCGGAGCCTGGCGACCGCGGTTCACCTCGCGCTGCACCTGAAGCGGCCGCTGTTTCTCGAAGGCGAGGCCGGGGTCGGCAAGACCGAGATTGCCAAGGTGCTGTCGACCGCCCTCAACCGGCGGCTCATCCGGCTGCAATGCTATGAGGGCCTCGACGTCTCGTCTGCCGTCTACGAGTGGGATTACGCCCGGCAGATGATCGAGATCCGCCTCGCCGAGGCGGCCGAGGAAGACCGTGGCGAGATCGAAGGCGCGATCTTCTCCGATCGCTTCCTGATCAAGCGGCCCTTATTGCAGGCGCTCGAACCCACGGTCGAGGGGCCGCCGGTGTTGCTGATCGACGAGCTCGACCGTACCGACGAGCCGTTCGAGGCCTATCTCCTCGAACTCCTGTCGGATTTCCAGGTCACGATCCCCGAGATCGGAACGATCCGCGCCGCATCGCCGCCGATCGTCATCATCACCTCGAACCGCACCCGCGAGATCCACGACGCGCTGAAGCGGCGCTGCTTCTACTACTGGGTCGACTACCCGAGTGCGGATCGCGAGCTGGAGATCCTGAAGCGCAAGGCGCCGAAGGCGAGCGAGCATCTGTCGCGCGATGTTGTCGGGTTCGTGCAGCGGCTCAGGACGATGGATCTGTTCAAATTGCCCGGCATCGCCGAGACGATCGACTGGACTGAGGCTCTGATGCAGCTCGACGTGCTCGAGCTGACCCCGAACGCGATCAACGACACGCTCGGCGTCCTGCTCAAATACCAGGACGACATCGCCCGCATCCAGGGCAGCGAGGCGGCCAAGCTTCTCGACCAGGTCAAGGCCGAGATCGCCTCCGCCCCGCGCGAGGTGTAGCAGCGGCCTCAGTCACCGCGTGCACCGAGCGGTCGCAGCGGATATAACGGCTTTATGCAGACAGCAGCAGTCGAGAGCGCGAGGCAGGACGGGCGGCTTGTCGCCAACCTGATGCATTTCGCCCGCACCCTGCGCGCCGCGGGACTGCCGGTCGGCCCGGGCAAGGTGCTCGACGCGGTCGCCGCCGTCGAAGAGGTCGGCGTCACCGATCGGCGCGACTTCTACTGGACCCTCCACGCGGTCTTTATCAACCGGCCCGACCAGCGACTGATCTTCGACCAGGCCTTTCACGTCTTCTGGCGCAACCCGGAGCTGCTCAAGAAGATGCTCGGGCTCGTGTTGCCCGAGATCAAGATCGACATGCCGCAGCAGCAGGCGGGCGAGGAAATGTCGCGCCGCCTCGCCGAAGCGCTGAACCCGAACCCTGAATCGCGCGAGGTCGAAGAGACCGAAATCGAGTTCGACGCGGCGATGACGTTTTCCGACCGCGAGCAGTTGCGCGGGATGGATTTTGAGAAGATGTCGCTCGAGGAGCTGGCCCGCGCCAAGGCGGCGATCGCGCGGCTGCGGCTGCCGATCCAGGATGTGCCGACGCGCCGCCACGGCCCCGACCCGCGCGGAGCCCGCGCCGATATGCGGGCGACGATGCGGGCCGCGTTGCGCTCCGGCGGCCTTATCGAACTGAAGCGCAAAAGCCCGCGCCGGCGCCCGCCGCCGCTCGTCGTACTGTGCGACATCTCGGGCTCGATGAGCCGCTATAGCCGCGTCTTCCTCCATTTCGTGCATTCGATCACCAACGACCGCGACCGCGTCTTCACCTTTGTCTTCGGCACTCGCCTCACCAACATCACCCGCTACCTGCGCTACCGCGACGTCGACGTCGCGCTCGACCGGGTCGCCGAGGCGGTCGCGGACTGGTCGGGCGGGACGCGAATCGGCGCCTCGCTCGCCGAGTTCAACCGGCTGTGGTCGCGCCGGGTGCTGGGCCAGGGCGCGGTCGTGCTGATGATCACGGACGGGCTCGACCGCGACGCCGGCACCGGCCTCGCGCACGAGATGGACCGGCTGCACCGCTCGTGCCGCCAGCTCATCTGGCTCAATCCCCTGTTGCGCTACGAAGGGTTCGAGCCAAGATCATTGGGGATGAAGGCGATGCTGCCCCATGTCGACGAGTTCCGGCCGGTGCACAATCTCGAAAGCCTGCAGAGCCTCGTTGACGTGATCAGCGCCGCGGCACACCGGAAAACCGCGGAAACCCAGGCCCGGGCCCATTACGGCCTGCGCGAAGAAGATTGAGGGACGGAGAATGAGCGATACGGCGGAAATCCTCGACCAGGCCGCGCGCTGGCGGTCCGACGGGCAAGGCGTCGCGCTGGCGACCGTGGTCAAGACCTGGGGGTCGTCGCCACGCCAGCCCGGCGCCAAGCTCGCCGTCAACGAGGCGGGCGAGTTCGTGGGCTCCGTTTCGGGCGGCTGCGTCGAGGGCGCGGTCATCACCGAGGCGCAGGAGGCCATCAAGGACGGCAAGCCTCGCCTCCTCGATTTCGGCATCACCGACGACCAGGCCTGGGAAGTCGGCCTCGCCTGCGGCGGCAAGGTTGCGATCTTTGTCGAGCGCGTCGAATGAAGGGAAAATTTCTCGACGCGGTTCTGACCGCCGGCCAGGAGGCCCGCTCCGCCGTGCTCGCGACCGGGATTGCGAGCGGCGCGCAGCTCTATCTCGACGACAATGGGTTCGACGGCGAGCTTGAACTCGATGATGCGGGGCGCGAAGCGATGCGTGGCGCGCTGCGCAGCGGCCGCACGACGACCGTCGAGACGCCTGCCGGCATGGTGCTGATCGAGGCCTTTGCCCCGGCGCGCCGCTGCTTCGTCATCGGCGCGGTGCATATCGCGCAGCCGCTGGTGCCGATGCTGATCGCGACCGATTACAAGCCGATCGTCATCGACCCGCGTGGCGCCTGGGCGACCGAGGCGCGGTTTCCCGGCGTCGAGATCAGCACCGAATGGCCCGACGAGGCGATGGAGCGGCTGAAGCCCGACCGCGCCACGGCCGTCGTCGCGCTGACCCACGACCCCAAGATCGACGATCCCGGGCTGATCGCGGCGCTGCGTTCCGATTGCTTCTATATCGGTGCGCTTGGCTCGCGGCGGACGCATGCGAAGCGGCTCGAGCGGCTGGGGGCCGAGGGGTTCGGCGAGAACGAGCTGTCGCGCATCCAAGGACCGATCGGGCTCAATATCGGTGCGATCTCGCAGGCCGAAATCGCCGTGTCGATCGTTGGCGAGATCACCGAGGTCCTGCACCGGGGCGACAGGTAGCGGCGGCGGCCGATGCAATTCGGTGAGGTTCCGGTCGAGGAGGCCGAGGGCGCCATCCTCGCGCACAGCCTCCATCTCGGGGCCGTTTCGTTCAAGAAGGGCCGCGTGCTGTCGGACGAGGATGTCGCCGCGCTCGGGGAGGTCGGCGTCGCCCAGGTCGTCGTCGCTCACATCGAGAGCGGCGACGTCGAGGAGAACGAAGCCGCCTTCGCACTCGCCAAATCCGCCGCCGGCGCCAACATCCGCGTCGCCGATCCATTTACCGGCCGCGCCAATCTGCATGCGACGACTCGCGGTCTCCTCGTCTTCGATCGGGCCCGGCTCGACAGGCTCAACCTGATTGATGAGGCGGTGACGCTCGGGACCTTGCCGGAATACGCGATCGTCGAGCCGAAGCAGATGGTGGCGACGGTCAAGATCATCCCGTTTGCCGCGCCGCGCGAAGCTGTCGAAGCCGGCAAGGCGATCGCGACCGCGGGCGGCCCGCTGATCCACATCGCGGCGTTTCAGGCGAAGGCAGTCGCGATGATCCAGACCCGCCTGCCAGGCCTCAAGGAATCGATCCTCGACAAGACCCGCGAGGTCACCGAGGCGCGGCTCGCGGCATTGGGCTGCTCGCTCGTCCGAGAGCGGCGCTGCGCGCATGTTGCCGACGACCTTGCCGCGGAAGTCCGCGATGCGCTCGGGGACGCCGACATGGTGCTGATCCACGGCGCCTCGGCGATCCTCGACCGGCGCGACGTGATCCCGGCCGCGATCGTCGCCGCCGGCGGCGAGGTCGAGCATTTCGGGATGCCGGTCGATCCTGGCAATTTGCTGCTGCTCGGACGCATCGACGGCAAGCCGGTGCTCGGCCTCCCCGGTTGCGCACGGTCGCCAAAGGTCAACGGCTTCGATTGGGTGCTGGAGCGGCTCATCGCCGACGTGCCGGTCGGGCGCGAAGACATCATGCGGATGGGCGCGGGCGGCCTTCTCGCCGAAATCCCGACCCGCCCGCAGCCGCGCGCCGGCACCGAGATCAAACCCGGGCCGAAGCGTGCTCACCAGGGCCCCCGCATCGCCGCCCTGCTGCTCGCCGCCGGGAAATCGAGCCGGATGGGCGGGCCGAACAAAATGCTCGCCGAGATCGAAGGCCGACCGATGGTCGCGCGCGTCGCGCAGCGGCTCCTGTCGTCGCAGGCCCGGCCGATTGTCGCCGTGCTCGGCAACATGGCCGACGAGGTCGACGCCGCGATCGGCAAATTGCCGTTGGAGCGCGTGCGCAACCCGGATTTCGCCGATGGGCTCTCCACCTCATTGAAGCGCGGGATCGCGGCGCTGCCGAAAGATGACCTCGACGGGGTCATCGTCTGCCTCGGCGACATGCCGATGGTGACGGGCCGCGATCTCGACCGGCTGATCGCCGCCTTCAACCCCCTCGAAGGCCGCGCGATCGTCGTGCCGGTCCGTCAGGGAAGGCGCGGCAACCCGATCCTCTGGTCGAGCCGCTTCTTCCCTGAGATGCAGGCGCTCTCCGGCGATGTCGGCGCCCGCCAGCTCATCCAGGAGCATGCCGACCTCGTCGCCGAGATCGAGATGGATTCCGACGCGGTCCTCGTCGACATCGACACCCCCGAGGCCCTCGCCGAATTCCGTGGCGATGCAAAGCCGAGCGCGGCGTAATGTCATTGCGAGCGTAGCGAAGCAATCTCGGGCCGCGGAAGGCCTTTGCACGAGATTGCCGCGCCGCCTGCGGTTCCTTGCGATGACAGCGCCTTATCGACGCGCGTTGTTGATCAGGTAGGTCGCGAAATCCGCGGGCTTCAGTTTGAAGGCGATCTTGTCGCTGCCGCCGGCGAGCGCGCGGGCGACGATCATCGAGTTTTCCACCTTGGTCTCGGTCAGGCGGAACACGCCGAGCGCACCCTTGAGCTTGGGGTAGAGGCGCGGGTCGATCATCTTCTCCTTTGCGGCGAGACGCTCGATCGCCCCCGCCTCGTCGAGTCCTTCGATTTCTTCGTTCTTGACGACCTTCCAGTCGCTTTCGCCCGCCCAGCCGGCAGTTGCATGCGTTTTCGGGTCGTCGTCGCAGATCCCGACCTTGTAGACATGCTTGCCGAGCCCGACATCCGAGGCCCAGCGCGAGAGTTTGACGCTTCGCGCCACATAGATCGTCGACATGCAAGCCCGCGTCCAAGTTGGGTGGTTTTCAGGTTACCGCGGCGAGTCGTCGCGGCGAAGTGACACTCTTCCTAATCTGTTGTTAGCTCCGCCTCATCATCCTGGGGGTCCTTGAACTTACGGCGGTTTTGATGAAGCGGACGTTGCGGCCGGGGCTCTTGTGCCTCGCGATCGGGCTGGTGCTGTGCCTTTCGGCTCCGGCATTGGCCCTTGGTCTCGATCCGGCCCAGAAGACGCCGTTCCTCGGTCCCGCACGTGCCAAGGGCGTTATCATCTGGAGTCACGGCCGCTCGCGCAACTCCGAGGATTCGACCGCCCCATCGCCGCCTTATCTCGATGTGCTTCGCGCCGACGGATGGGACGTGATGCGCTTCGACCGGCTTCGGGTCGAGGACACGCTGGCGGCGAGCTCCCAGCGTCTCGCCGCCTACGCCGCCCAGCTCAAGCACGAAGGCTACCGCCAGGTCGCGCTCGCAGGCCAGTCGTTTGGCGGCTTCCTGTCGTTGATGGCTGCGGACGCATCGACCAGCGTCGATGCGGTGATCGCCACGGCGCCGGCGGCCTATGGCCAGTTCGACGACGACAGTGCCTACTGGCGCGAGAACGCGACCCGGCTCTACCCGCTGGTCGCCGCGGTCAAAAGCGCGCGGGTCATGCTGTTCTATTTCCATGGCGACGATTTCGACCCGGGCGGACGCGGCGACCGCTCGCGCGAGATCCTGGCGGCGAAGCATGTCGGTTACGCCGTGATCGATCAGCCGATGTACCTGACCGGGCATTGGGCTGCCTCTACCGGGTTGTTCATGCGCCGGTTTGGTGGCTGCGTGCGCGATTTTGCCGACGCCGCGGGTTTGTCGAAGCCATTTTCCTGTGACCCGGAATGGGGCATCGCACCGAGCGCGCAGCTGAAATTGCCGCCGGCGCTGACCCAGTTCGCGTCATCCGGCGGGACGGTCGCGCCATCGGCCGAGCCGGTGAGCGTCCCAGTGCGGGCCGTTAAGATGTGGTACGGGTTCTACGCCAACGGCCGTGAGGTGCTGCTCGCGCTCGAATCGGCAAAAGGCGACAACCCTGTCGCGATCTATGCCGTCGGGCCCAGCGTCGACAACCAATACCCGGCGAGCTGGGGCCGGCGGGTCGGCCGCATCGTCGGCGGCGACTACGTGTTTTCGGAGGCGGGCAAGAACGAGCTGCGGTTCCACCCGCGCGGGAACGGCGACTTGACCGCGACCTGGGAATCGAATGACCGCAAGCTCAGCCTGACCGCGCAGCTCCGCCCGATCGACCCGCGCGCGCTGATTAGCCGCGAGACGAAGACAGCCGCCGCTCAGCCCCAGTAAGGGCCGCCGGCGGCAAAGATGATCGTGATCAGGCCGAGCGTCAGCCCGGCCGTCACCAGCCACCTGATCTGCCCGAGCTGACGCCCCGCCGCGGGGTAATCGTGCCGCGCCACGGCCGCTCGCAGCCGCTTGAACGGCGAGAAATAGATGTGAAAGAACAAAAGCATCATCGCGATGCCGAGCACCATCATCGCATTGATGTAGAGCGGCAGCCCCGCAAACCCGCCGAAGATCGCGAAGATCATCACATAGCCGCTGACCAGGATCAGCACGATCGCGCCGATCACGCAGGAAAAGAATCGCCCCAGCACCCGCGCCCATAATTCGAGCCGCGGCCCTGCCTCGAGCGGGCCCGAGGCAGGTCGGAGAATAAAGAGGGCGAAGAACATCCCGCCGACCCACAGGACGACCGACAGGATGTGGACGATCAGCGCGATGCTGGTGACTGCCGGCATGTCAGCCTCCATAGGCGCGCGTTTGCCGCGCGAGACCGCCATGGAGATCGAGCATCCGGCCTCGCCAGGCTCGGACTGGGTCGTCGTCGGCGAGCAGCTCGAACTCGCTGACCGCGCGGGCCCATTGGAAGGCGCCGAAGACGATGTAGTCGGCGTAACCCGGCGCGGCGCCCGCGACGAAATCCTGGCGCTCGACGGTGCGGCGCAGCGGGTCGAGGCTGGCGCGGAAAGCCGGTAGCCGCGTCTGGCGGTCCTTCGCCAGCTCCTCCAGTGTCGCACCAAGCCGCGCCTCGCGCGACTGGCGGAAATATGCCTGATCGGCCGGACCGACATGGTCGTGGATGTCGAGTACGAGAAACGGGAACAGCCCGACATGCACGACGGTCTCGACCCAATTCTGCACAAACCGGGTCAGCGCGCGCACCGCATCGCCGGCGAACAGCGACGGCCGATCCGGGTATTGCCGCTCAAGGTATTCGGCGATCGCCGACGAATCGTGGATCACTGTGCCGTTGTCGACGATCACCGGGACCCGCCCCTCGTTGGGCGCCGGCAATTTATCCTTCTCGGTGAAATGCCACGGCACGGTCTCGACCGCGAGCCCCTTATGCGCGAGCGCCATCCGTGTCCGCCAGCAGAACGGACTGAACCGCCGGTCGGATTCGTTTCCGGCGAGATCGTACATTGTGATCGGCATCGTGATCGGCATCGTGCGCCCCCGCTGACCCTGGCCCGCACTATGGCGCCTCGCCCGCGGCAACGCCACGACGACGACCTCGCCTCGCCTTGCCCTTGGGCGTCTAGATGCTATAACGCAGCGCCAAGCTGCGGAGGCGCGCTTGCCCACCGTCTTTGTCCTCAACGGACCCAATTTGAATCTGCTCGGCGTGCGCGAGCCGGCGACGTATGGCTACGACACGCTGGCCGATGTCGAGGAGCGCTGCGTCGTCCGGGCACGGGCGCTCGACCTCGCCATCGAATTCCGCCAGACCAACCACGAGGGCACGCTCGTCGACTGGATTCAGGAGGCGCGCGAGGCGGCGGATGGGATCATCCTCAACGCCGGCGCCTTGACCCATACCTCGGTCGCGGTGCACGACGCATTGAAGGCGGCCGACGTGCCGATCATCGAGGTGCATTTGTCCAATATCTTCCGGCGCGAGAGCTTCCGGCATCACTCCTATGTCAGCCTCGCCGCGAATGGCGGCATCTTCGGGCTCGGGCCGCAGGGCTACGAGCTTGCACTCGAGGCGATCGCCAGCCTGATCGACGCGGCTGCGGGCGAGGCGCCTCGGTGAGAATCGGGAATCGGCGTCCGCCGACACCGCCGGACACCGAGCTGATCCGCAGCCTCGCCACTCTGCTCGGCGAAACCGGGCTCAGCGAGATCGAGTACGAGAACGGCGGCACGCGTATCCGCGTCGCCCGCGAGACCGCGCGCACCGTTGCTGTCGCCGCGCCGGCGCCGAACCTGGCTCCGGTCGAGCCGCTGCCCGCCGCGAATGGGGCCGACCCGCACGCGAACGCGGTCACCTCGCCGATGGTCGGGGTCGTGTATCTCGCTCCGCAACCGGGCGCGGCGCCGTTCGTGCGGGTCGGCGACACGGTGACCGAGGGGCAGACACTCCTTATCATCGAGGCGATGAAGGTGATGAACCAGATCCGGGCGCCGCGCGCCGGCCGGGTTACGGAGATCCTCGTCGCCGACGCCGACGCGGTCGAGTACGGCGCCGCCCTGATGCTGATCGAGTAGATGTTCGAAAAGGTGCTGATCGCCAATCGCGGCGAGATCGCGCTGCGCATCCAGCGCGCCTGCCGCGAGATGGGAATCAAGACGGTCGCGGTGCATTCGACCGCCGATGCCTCAGCGATGAATGTGCGGCTCGCCGACGAGAGTGTCTGCATCGGCCCGCCACCAGCGCGGCAGAGCTATCTGAACGTCCCGGCTATTCTGTCGGCGGCAGCGATCACCGGCGCCGACGCGATCCATCCCGGGCTCGGCTTCCTCTCCGAGAACGCCGAGTTCGCCCGGCTCGTCGAGGAGCACGGCTTTACCTGGATCGGCCCCTCGCCCGAGCATATTGCGCTGATGGGCGACAAGGTCCGCGCGAAGGAAGAGGCACGTCGGCTCGGCATCCCGACCGTGCCGGGCTCGCCCGAGGCGGTCGGCGACGTCGATACGGCGAGGGAAGCGGCGCGGCAGGTCGGCTATCCGGTGCTGCTGAAGGCGGCGGCCGGCGGCGGCGGCCGCGGGATGAAACTGGCGCACAACGAAGCTGAACTGGCCGAGGTGCTGCCGCTATGCCAGGCCGAGGCGAAGGCCGCGTTTTCCGACGACACGGTCTATCTCGAACGCTATCTCGATCGGCCGCGTCATATCGAGGTCCAGCTCATCGGCGATGGCCAGGGCGGCGCGATTCATCTCGGCGAGCGCGATTGCTCGCTGCAGCGCTCGCACCAGAAGCTCCTGGAGGAGACGCCGTCCCCTGCCCTCGCCCAGGATGCGCGCGAGCGGCTGCAGGCGGTCGCCGTCAATGCGATCCGGAAACTCGGCTACAAAAGCACCGGAACGATGGAGTTCCTCTACCAGGACGGCGAGTTCTTCTTCATCGAGATGAACACGCGTCTCCAGGTCGAGCACCCGATCAGCGAGATGGTGAGCGGCGTCGATATCGTCCGCGAGCAGATTCGCATCGCCGCCGGCGAGCGCCTTTCGATCACTCAGGGCGACATCAAATTGCGCGGCCACGCGATCGAATGCCGGATCAACGCCGAAAGCCCCGACGATTTCCGGCCGTCGCCCGGCCGGATCAGCGAGTACCACGCGCCGGGCGGGCTCGGGATTCGCGTCGATAGCGGCGCCTATCAGGGCTACACGGTGCCGCCCTACTACGACAGCCTGATCGCCAAGCTGGTGATCTACGGCGCCAGCCGGGAGGAATGCCTGATGCGGCTGTCGCGTGCGCTCGACGAATATGTGATCGGCGGGATCGACACCACCCTGCCGCTGCACCAACGGCTCGTCGAAGACGCCGGCTTCCGCCGCGGCGACTATCACATCCACTGGCTCGACGAGTTTCTCGCCCGGCCCCGGTGATGCAAAGGCGGTTGACACCCGAGGTCCTTCTCGACGCCTATGCGGCCGGCATCTTCCCGATGGCCGAATCGGCGGACGACCCCGAGCTGTTCTGGGTCGAGCCGAAGCAGCGCGGCGTCATCCCGCTCGACGGCTTCCACATCCCCCGCCGGCTTGGGCGGGTTGTGCGCCAGGGAAGGTTCGAACTGCGCTGCGATACGGCGTTCGTGGAGACGATGCGGGGCTGCGCCGAGGCGAGCGAAAAGCGGCCAAACACCTGGATCAACGACGAAATCCTGCGGCTTTACACAGCCCTTTTCCGTACGGGCTACGCGCACAGCGTCGAGTGCTGGCGCGACGAGGCCTTGGTCGGCGGGCTCTATGGCGTCTCGCTCGGCGGTGCCTTCTTTGGCGAGAGCATGTTCAGCCGTGAGACCGACGCCAGCAAGGTCGCGCTCGTTCGCCTCGTCGCGGTCCTGCACGCGGGCGGCTATAGGCTCCTCGACGTGCAATTCCTGACGCCGCACCTGGCGCGGTTCGGCACGATCGAGATTCCACGTGCCGAATACAAGCGCCGCCTCGCCGCGGCGCTGCGCTATCGCGGCGATTTCGGCGCGGGAGTTGCCGGGGCGGGGGTTGTCGGGACGGGCGCCGGGGGCGGTGCGGCCGGAGCCGGCGGTGCCTCGCAATCGAGCACGTTGACGTCGTAGATCGGGTTTTCCAGCGCCGACAGCGCCGGGCTCGACGAGAACATCCAACCGGTGAAGATAAGCTTGCGCGGCTCGCCGGTGCGCAGTTCGGAGATTTCGAGGAAGGCCGCGTTTTCCGGCCGCTGGTCGGGCGGGTTCTTCTCGCAGTCCCGCACGACGATGGACAGGTCGCCGAACCGCACCGGCTTGTTGAGCGGCGCCTCGAATTTGGAGACGCGCGCCGAGGTCTTGTCGAGCCCCTGGAGTAGCGCCATTGGTTCCGGGATCGTGTCGGCGAAGGCAGTACCCGCTATCAAGAGTGCGAAAGTGGCCACGCCGAAGCGCAGCGCGTCCTTCGCGACGGCCCTTCGAGCCTCCCCAGGATGAGAAAGGTTGTGCGTGGATTTTAAGGTGCCAATGGCAGAAAAACCGCTCCTCATCCTGAGGAGCCCGCGCAGCGGGGGTCTCGAAGGACGCACCGACACCGATCCGACCCAGCCCAGCCGGCTCTCATTTCTTGTACGGGTTGGCGAGCCCGCCGATGAGCCCGGCCAGGACCTCGCGGATCTGGGCCTCGTCGCAGCCCATCAGCACCGCGTCTTCGAGCGCGTCCTGGGCCAGGTCGCGCAGCTCGGCGAGGTTTTCGTTGAGCACCTTGATCTTCTCGACGCACGAGACCGGCTCGCCTTCCGGCGTTTTCCAGGTCGGGAAATCGAGGGTGTCGGAGGTAGCCATCGCTCTATTTAGATGGTGCCGCGCCGGGCGCCGGCAAATCCCCCGATCCCGAGCCCCCCGCAGGCGGCTTGCCGGGATCGCCCTTATCCCCGCCCTCGCCCGGCTTTTTGCCGGGTGGCGAGAAGATCGTCTGGCCGATCAGGTTCTCGAGGCTGACCGAAGCCTGGGTGTATTTGATCGTCCCGCCCGCCGGGATCATCTTGTCGGACCCGCCCGGCACCAGCGATACGTACTTGTCGCCGAGAAGCCCGGCCGAGACGATCTCGGCGACCGTGTCGTCGGGCAACAGAACCTTGGGGTCGATGCTCATCTTGATGCTGGCGAGATAGGTCTTCGGGTCGAGCGACTCCGAGACGACCGACCCGACCTTGATCCCGCTGATCCGCACGT
Organism: Allostellaceae bacterium; assembly: GCA_036489765.1. GTDB lineage: Bacteria > Pseudomonadota > Alphaproteobacteria > ATCC43930 > CGMCC-115725 > DATARH01. The sequence goes on from DASXFE010000166.1 coordinate 12,504, forward strand.
CGCCGCCGGCATTGATGCCGTCGATGCGCTGGAAATCGGCGCTCAGCGAATATCCGGTGACGGCGCGGACCTGACTCGTGTCGTAGGCGAAGACGAGGAAGACGGCGGCGACGATCAGCACGACCGCCCCCATGACCGCCTCGATCATGTTTCCTCTCATCGCCGGCGCCCGCCCAGTATCGAGTCCCGCGTCAGCCCGGCGACCAAGGCTCGTAATCGCCGGTCGCGCGGGCGCGGTGCCCGCCGCGCAGGATCGAGCCGGCCGGGCGATAGGCCTTCGGCGTGCCGGTCATGTTCGGCTGATGGTCCTTTTCCCACGGATGACGCGTGCGCGGCGCCGGCGGCGCCTCCACCGTGTGGTGCAGCCACGCGTGCCACTCCGCCGGCACCTTCGATCCCTCAGGCACGCCGTTGTAGATCACCCAGCGGCGCTCGCGGCTGAACCGCCCGCCGCCGCGCTGCAATGCGCCACCACCCTTCAGCCGGTAGTACTTGTTGCCGTAAGCGTCGCTGCCGACGAGTTCGCCGCGCAACATCGTCAGCAATCGCGTCCCGAGCGTCGTCATCACGGATCCTCTTCCGAGCGCGGTTTATCGCATCGCTGTCGAGCGTGGTCAAAACCTTAGCTGATGTGGGCAATTTGGGCAGCCAGTATCCACATATGCGGCCCTGAGAGACCGAAGTCGCAATACGTAGACGCCTGCTTGACATGCCTACATCATGTTGTACCATTGTGTCGGCGATATACTAAATGAGGTTGGGGCGATGAGCCGGGTTCAGAAGCCGGAGCCAGATTTGGTCGCGAAAGCGGCGAAGGCAGTTAAGAACCCGAAGACCGCATCGCTGAACACCATACAGCGATTGGTAGCCTTAGTACTCGATGATCAAGAGTACAATCCGACACCTCATCGGGCTAAGCGAAGTCACTAAATACCATCGAGCGGGCGGAGCGGGATTGGCTTTACGGCAGATACGTCCCCTCCGCACCCTTCTGCGAGCTAACGACAATTAGAACTTTGAGAGCGTTCGACTGGTTCGAACGAGAGGAGAAATGCGCGCTCGTTCGGGGGCGATCAGCGCGCTAATAGATCGGGGGACAAAATGCGTATCGCTCGCCGCTTTACCACGGAACGCGCAGATCCTTATGAATCTATCGCGTTCCGTATCGCCACCAGCGAGATACGCAACCCCGATGGATCGGTCGTGTTCGCCGCTGAGGGAATCGAGGTCCCGGCCGATTGGAGCCAGGTCGCCTCGGACATCCTGGCGCAGAAATACCTGCGCAAGGCGGGCGTGCCCTCGCAGCTGAAGCCGGTCGAGGAAAAAGACGTACCGGCCTGGCTGTGGCGCCGTACCGCCGACGAGGGGATGCTCGCCCTGTTGCCGAAGGAAGAGCGCTACGGCGGCGAGACCAGCGCCAAGCAGTGCTTCGACCGGCTCGCGGGCACCTGGACCTATTGGGGCTGGCACGGCGGCTATTTCGATACCGAGGGGGATGCCCACGCCTTCTACGACGAGCTGCGCTACATGCTGGCGACGCAGAGGGGCGCGCCCAACTCGCCGCAATGGTTCAATACCGGGCTCCATTGGGCCTATGGCATCGACGGTCCGGCCCAAGGCCACTATTACGTCGACTACAAGACCGGCAAGGTGAGGGCGTCGGAAAGCGCCTACGAGCACCCGCAGCCGCACGCCTGCTTTATCCAGTCGGTCGCCGACGACCTCGTCAACGAGGGCGGCATCATGGATTTGTGGGTGCGCGAGGCGCGCCTCTTCAAATACGGCTCGGGCACTGGTTCGAATTTCTCGAAGCTGCGCGGCGACGGCGAAAAGCTGTCGGGCGGCGGCCGCTCGTCGGGACTGATGAGCTTCCTCAAGATCGGCGACCGGGCGGCCGGCGCGATCAAGTCGGGCGGCACGACGCGGCGCGCGGCGAAGATGGTCATCGTCGACGCCGACCACCCCGATATCGAGCAGTACATAGACTGGAAGGTCATCGAAGAAGAAAAGGTCGCAGCCCTCGTCGCCGGCTCCAAGATCACGGCGAAGCACCTCAACCTGATCCTTGCCGCCTGCAAGCCAACGGATTCCGAGGGGGGCGAAGACCGGTTCGACCCGGCGAAGAATGCGGAGCTGCGCGCCCAGATCCGCGCCGCGCGCAAGATGATGATCCCGGAGAACTACATCCAGCGGGTCATCCAGTTCGGCCGCCAAGGCTTCGACAAGATCGACTTCAAGACCTATGACACCGATTGGGATTCCGACGCCTATCTGACGGTTGCGGGGCAGAATTCGAACAACACCGTGCGCATCACCAACGCGTTCCTCGACCGCGTGCGCAAGAACGAGAGCTGGGACCTCATCCGTCGTACCGACGGCAAGGTCGCGAAGACGATGCCGGCGCGCGAGCTGTGGGACCGGATCGGTTATGCCGCGTGGGCCTCGGCCGATCCCGGCGTGCAGTTCGACACGACGATCAACGAATGGCACACCTGCCCGGAAAGCGGCCGGATCAACGCGTCGAACCCGTGCTCTGAGTACATGTTCCTCGACGACACGGCGTGCAACCTCGCCTCCCTGAACCTGATGCAGTACCGGCGCGAGGACGGCAGCTTCGACGTCGGCGAGTTCTCGCATGCGGTGCGGCTATGGACCGTCGTCCTCGAATTGTCGGTGATGATGGCGCAATTCCCCTCGCGGGACATCGCGCGGCTCAGCTATGCCTACCGCACGCTCGGTCTCGGCTATGCCAATATCGGCGGCCTCCTGATGTCGATGGGCATTGCCTACGACAGCGACGCCGGCCGCGCGATTTGCGGCGCGATCACCGCGGTGCTGACCGGCGGCAGCTATGCCGCATCGGCCGAAATGGCCGGCGAGCTAGGCCCCTTCCCCGGCTTTATGAAAAACCGCGAGGCGATGCTGCGGGTGGTCCGCAACCACCGCCGTGCCGCGCATGGCGAAAAGACCGGGTATGAGGGACTGACGGTCCCGCCGGTGCCGCTCGATATCGCGAGCTGCCCGGACAAGCCGCTCGCCGAGGCCGCCGGTACGGTCTGGGATGCCGCATTGTCGCTCGGCGAAAAGCATGGGTTCCGCAATGCCCAGGCTACCGTCCTCGCGCCGACCGGTACGATCGGTCTCGTGATGGATTGCGACACGACCGGGATCGAGCCCGACTTCGCGCTGGTGAAGTTCAAGAAGCTCGCCGGCGGCGGCTATTTCAAGATCATCAACCGCATGGTCCCGCAGGCGCTCACCGCGCTTGGCTACAATGAGATGCAGGCGGGCGAGGTCGCGCGCTACGCCCTCGGTCATGGCACGCTGGCCGGCGCGCCCGGAGTCAATCACGAGGCGCTCGCCGAGCGCGGCTTCGACGCGACGGCGCTGGCGTCGATCGAAGCCAGCGCCGTGAGCGCATTCGATATCAGGTTCGCGTTCAACAAATGGACCCTGGGCGAGACGTTCTGCATCGAGCGGCTTGGCCTCGACGCGAGTAAACTCAACGAGCCCGGTTTCGACCTTCTCGCCGCGATCGGCTTCACCCGCGCCGAGGTCGATGCCGCCAACACCTTCTGCTGCGGGGCGATGACCTTGGAGGGCGCCCCGCACCTGAAGCCGGCGCACCTGCCGGTGTTCGATTGCGCCAACCCTTGCGGCCGCAACGGCACGCGCTGCCTCTCGGTCGACAGCCACATCCGCATGATGGCGGCGGCGCAGCCGTTTATTACCGGGGCGATCTCGAAGACGATCAACATGCAAAACTCGGCGACGATCGAGGAGTGCAAGAGCGCCTACGAGTTGTCGTGGGAGCTCGGGCTCAAGGCGGTCGCGCTCTATCGCGACGGGTCGAAGCTGTCCCAGCCGCTCGCCTCCAGCCTCTTCGGCGACGACGACGAGGCCGAAGACAAGGCGGCCGAGCTGCTCGCCCAGACTCCGGCTCAGCGCGCGCCGGTTGTCGCCGAACGGATCGTCGAGCGGGTCATCGAGCGCGTTATCGAACGGACCCGCGCCGAGCGGCACAAGCTGTCGAACCGGCGCAAGGGCTATACGCAAAAGGCCATCGTCGGCGGACACAAAGTCTATCTGCGCACCGGCGAATACGAGGACGGGCAGCTCGCCGAAGTTTTCATCGACATGCACAAGGAGGGCTCGGCCTTCCGGTCGTTGATGGACAGCTTCGCGATCGCGATCTCGCTCGGGCTCCAATACGGCGTGCCGCTCGAGAATTTCGTCGAGGCGTTCACCTTCACCCGGTTCGAGCCGTCGGGAGTCGTCGAGGGCAACGACGCGATCAAGATGGCGACGTCGATCCTCGACTACATTTTCCGAGAGCTGGCGATCTCGTATCTCGACCGCACCGACCTTGCCCATGTCGAGCCGGCCGATCTGATGCCGGATACGGTCGGCGACCGGATTGCCTCCGAGTCATCGACCCCGCCCGAACCGATCCTTCCGCGCCCCGAGGTCGCCGCGATGATGCACCGCGTCGTCTCCCAGGGTTACGTCCGCAACAAGCTGACAGTGCTGGCGGGCGGCAAGCGGAGCGTCGCCGGCGCGACCGCCCTCGCGCCCGAGCCTGCACCGGAATTGCCGGTTTACGCGGGCACCCTCGCGGTCGCCGCGGAGACCATCGGGGTACACACGCACGACCATCGCCTCGACCAGATCCGCGAGGCGCGGATGAAGGGCTACGAAGGCGACAACTGCGCCGAATGCGGCAATTTCACCCTCGTCCGCAACGGCACCTGCCTCAAATGCGACACCTGCGGCTCGACGAGCGGGTGTTCATAACCCACGTGGAGAGGAGACAGCGCAATGCCGCTCGGCGTTCTCGCCACCCTGCCCGACACGACGGAGCCCGAGCCCCGATTTTTCGAACCGCAACTTCCGGGCGCGGCTTCGGATGATTGGCAGGAGGCCTTGCGCCAGATCTTTGCAACCGAAGGCGGGATCTGGCAGCGTCGGATGGTGACGGGGGTACTCCTCAATCAAAGGGCTGAGCGTCAGTCTGAGTGGGTTGCGCCAGGGCAGGAGCTCACCTGAGGGCCGAGATGGCCGATTGGGGGCCGGCCGCCATCGACGACGGCTTTCGATCCGCCGAGCGCGAAGTGCCTTCCCCCCTGATGCGGTCTGACGAGCCGACCTCGATCCCACGCGAGGCAGCGAGATCCGCAAGAGATCGAGGTTGCGTTGCGCCGCGTGCTTGAGCTCTGAGCGGCTATTCCCGCGGCACGAGCACGACGTTGTCCATCGCGCAGGCGCCGTCGAAGGCTGCGCGGCGGTTCGAGAGGCGGATCGTAAGGGGGTGGTTGGTGGTCTCCTCGAGGGTCAGCGGAAAGCTGACCTCGAGGCTGCCCTCGCGTTCCGGGCGGACCGTGGCCTCGCCGATCGGCCGGTCGGCGTGGAGCTCGACCAGGAATTCATGCTCGGTCGCCTCGCGCGAAAACAGGAGCCTGACGGTCACCAGCCAGTTACCGGCCGCTACCAGGATACCCGGCCCCTGGATCAAACAGCGCGCCCGGCCAGTGATGTCAACGATCCAGCTCGCCCGCTCCTCCGGCTGATCGCCGCGAAAGAACAGCTCGCGGACCCAGTTGATCGGGGTGAGAGCGCCGCTGTCGAAATAGTTGATGTAGGACGCAAGTGCCCCTTCGGCCCAACCGCGCGGATTGGCCTCGAGCGCGTGCCAGCGCCGCGCCGCCTCGTCGGCGCCGGCGGTGATGCCCTCCTGGGCCAATGCGGAGACGATGCCGGCGATCGCGTGCGAATCGACGGCGAGCGCGAAATGAGCCGCGATCGAGGCTGCCGCCGCGACCGGATCCGCGGCAGCAACGGACGCGCGCACGACCAGTGCGCCGGGGCTTCGAACATATCCGGCAACCGCGGCGCAGCTCGACGCGATCACGCTCGTCGCCGCCGGCACGTCGGGGTTCTCGCGATCGGCGAGGTCTATCATCGCCAGACGCGGATCATCGATCGCGACGATAAAGCGGCGCTCGGCCTCCATCAATGTCGCGCGGAGCCGACCGGCGGGGTTGCGACTGGTGACGACGGCATGCGCGCTGCCGGCCCGGATCGCCGCCGCAGCAAGGTCCTGCAACGTGTTGGCGGCCAGCGCCTCGCCGCCGCCATGCGCCTGCCGCAACAGGCGCAGCGTGACGGCGTCGCACCATGCCGCGAAATGACCCGGCAACCCGATAACGAAATACAGCATCCGCTGGCGGCTCTATGAAACCTGGGTGTTTCTAGAGCAATTTCTCCTTGCACGGAACGGGCTGCCCCCCGAGTGTGAGGCCGCCATGCGGTGTCTCGCTCGATGATCTTCTTCGCGCTCGGGCCTTTCGGCCCCTTTGCCGCATGGTGGGATTCGATGGTCGCGCGGATCGTCGAGATCGGGCTTGGACCGGTCACGGTGGTGAGCGCGGAGGCGCCCGAAGAATTGGCCGGGCACCTGATCCGATCCGTCACTCCGAACCTCGTCGTCGTGGCGCGTCGGCCTTCGCCGGAGCTGCGGGCGCTGATGGTCGGATCCGGCGCACCGTTGCTGGTCGGTTTCGGGGATCCGCGGGAGGGGTTGTTCGAGCTTGTTGTCCGGCACGGTCATGATCTCCGGCTGGCGACGAGCCTCCTCGCCGACAGCTTTGCCGCAGCGGTGATCTGTGCCGGGATGCCGAAGGCGCTCGTGGTCGGGGCTGACGTGGCGCGGCGCGATACGCCGGATGCTTTCGCCCGGGTCGCGCAATTGTGCGGGATCGCCATCGCCTCACGGCAGACCGGCATCGCCGTTCCGCCCGGTCCTTCGATCGAGGCCAAGGAGTGGTGGGAGGCCCTCGGCCCGGACGAGCGGTCTATCGCCGAGGGAGCCTTTCGCGCCTACGAGACATGGCTGGCCGGGCACGGGTTCGTCGAGATCACCTGGGACCGGCGGCTGTTCTTCTGCGCTGCCGATCGCGAGCGCGGCACCGATCTGGCGATCAATGTCGGCGAAGCGCCCAGCCTTCTCGTCCACGGTCCCTGGGTCAGCCTGCCCCCGGGAGGTTGGGCGGCGACCGTGACGCTGGCGGTATCGCGCGAGATCAATGGGGCGCGGTTCGATATCGCGATCCACCCCGGACCGTTGGCGACCGGGGCCATCATCTGCGACGGACGCGGACTGGGTTCGGCGACCTTGCTGTTCACGATCGAGCCCGCAAGCGGACACACCATCTCGGTGACTGTCGCGAGCACGGGGTCGCCGCCGGGCGGACGGCTTGCGTTCGGAAACGTCGTCTTGGCGCCGAGCCCGGGCGAAGGCTCCGGGATCCCGGTCGAGCTGTCATCGGCGCTTAGCTTGTAGCGGCGTGCGGCGGCTTGCATAATTCCGCCCGGTTCGGGACGGGTTTGGCCAGCGCATGAAGCTCTTGGTGACGGGAGGTGCCGGGTTCATCGGCTCCGCGGTATGCCGGCTCTGCGTCGGCGAGTTGGGCGCGACCGTGCTCAATCTCGACAAGCTGACCTATGCTGCCAATCTCGCCTCGCTGCGGGTGATCGAAAACCATCCGTCCTACCGCTTTCACCGCGCCGATATCTGTGACGGCGTGGCTATCGCTCGACTCTTCGACGATTTCGCGCCCGATGCCGTGCTGCATCTGGCGGCCGAATCGCATGTGGATCGCTCGATCGACGGGCCGGGGGAATTCATCGCGACCAATGTCGGCGGCACCTACACGCTGCTGCAGGCGGCGCTCGGCTATTGGCGGGGGCTGCCGGGGGATCGCGCCGCGCGGTTCCGCTTTCATCACGTCTCGACCGACGAGGTGTTTGGCTCGCTCGGGGCCGCCGGCAAGTTCACCGAAGACACCCGCTACGACCCGAGATCCCCCTATTCGGCGTCGAAAGCGGCCTCCGATCATCTCGTTCGGGCGTGGCACGAGACGTATGGGCTGCCCGTCATCCTGACGAACTGCTCCAACAATTACGGCCCGTATCACTTTCCCGAAAAGCTGATCCCGCTGGCGATCCTCAAGGCGCTGCACGGCGAGGAGATTCCGGTCTACGGCAAGGGCGACAACGTCCGCGACTGGCTCTACGTCGACGACCACGCCCGCGCGCTGTATACGGTTCTGACCCGAGGCCGGCCGGGCGAGAGCTACAACGTCGGCGGCGACGGCGAGCGCACGAACCTCGAGATCGTCACTTCTATCTGCACGCTCCTCGATGAACTGGCGCCGGCCGCGCCGCGGAACGAGCTGATCACCTTCGTCGCCGACCGGCCCGGCCATGACCAGCGTTACGCGATGGATTCGGGCAAGCTGCGCCGGGAACTGGGCTGGACCCCGCAGGAGACCGTCGAGAGCGGGCTGCGCCGGACCGTCGAGTGGTACCTCGACAATCGCTGGTGGTGGGAGCCGATCTGGCAGCAGCGCTATCGCGGCGAGCGGCTCGGCACGATCGCCCCGGCGACGGCGGAGGCGACGCAATGAAGGGGATCGTCCTCGCCGGCGGTTCCGGCACGCGGCTGCACCCGCTGACACTGGTGACCAGCAAGCAACTGCTGCCGGTCTATGACAAGCCGATGATCTACTATCCGCTGACGACGCTGATGCTGGCGGGCATCCGCGACATCCTCGTCATCACGACCCCGGACGAGCGGTCGCGGTTCGAGGCGCTGCTCGGCGACGGCAGCCAATGGGGCATCGCGCTGTCTTATGCGGCGCAGCCGCGCCCCGAAGGGCTCGCCCAGGCCTTTATCATCGGCCGCGAGTTCGTCGGCGACGGGTCGGTTGCGCTGGTGCTCGGCGACAACATCTTCTACGGCCATGGCCTGTCGCAGGCACTGCAGGATGCGGCGACGCCGCGTCCGGGGGCGACGGTTTTCGCCTATCAGGTCCGCAACGCCCAGGCCTATGGCGTCGTCGAGTTCGATGCCGACGGCAGGGCCTTGGCGATCGTCGAGAAGCCGGCGCAGCCCCGATCGCGCTGGGCCGTTACCGGGCTCTATTTCTATGACAACTCGGTCGTCGAGATCGCCGCCGGGCTCAAACCCTCGCCGCGTGGCGAACTGGAGATCACCGACCTCAACAACGTCTATCTCGGGGCGGGCAAGTTGCGGGTCGAGCGGCTCGGGCGCGGCTCGGCCTGGTTCGACACCGGCAATCCGGATGCGCTGATGGAGGCGGGCGAGTTCGTCCGCACGATCGAGATGCGCCAGGGGCTCAAGATCGCCTGCCCCGAGGAAGTGGCGCTGCAGATGGGCTATATCGGCCGCGACGCGATCGTCGCGGCGTCGAGTCGCTTCGGCAGAAGCGAGTACGGGCGTTACCTCGCCTCGCTGCTGGAGTAACCTTGCGTCCGCGCTCCGAGGGGATACGCGATACGCACGAGCATTTGGAAGGACGGACACGATGAGCGGCTCCGGTTTTGCCTATTCCAACCTGTTCGCCAAAAACCTTCCAGCCCCGGCGGCACGGTTCTCCGGTTACCCGAAATACAATTTCATCGGTGGGCACAACGACCCAACCCTGATCCCGATCGAGGGGCTGATCGAGGCGACGACCGCCGCCTTGAAAAAGGAAGGGTCGAAGCTGGCGATGTACACCGCCGCCCAGGGCAACCAAGGGCACCTGGGGATGCGCGAATTCGTCAGGAGCAAGGCCAAGCTGCGCGGCATCGACTGCTCGACCGACGATATCCTGATCACCGCCGGGTCGGGCCAGGCGATTGACCTGATCAACGCCGTGATGCTCGAAGCCGGCGACACGGTGATCCTCGAGGAGTTCTCGTATGGCGGCGCGATCTCGAAACTGAAGCGCGAGGGGCAGAAGATCGTCGCGGCGCCGCTCGACGAAGACGGTATCCGGATCGATGCGCTCGCCAACATCCTCAAGGATCTCAAGGGCAAGGGCATTACCCCGAAATACATCTATACGATCCCGACGATCCAGAACCCGACCGGCAGCATCATGCCGCTCGATCGCCGGCAGCAGCTCCTCAGGGTCGCGATCGAGTACGGCGTGCCGATCTTCGAGGACGAATGCTATGCGGACCTGATCTGGGGCGGCACGGTCGCCCCGCCGGCGATCTATTCGCTGGACCGCGACCATGTGGTCCATATCGGCTCGATTTCAAAGACGTTGGCGCCCGCCCTGCGCCTGGGGTACTGCATCGCCGACTGGAAATTCATGAGCCAGATGATCGCCTGTCGCTCCGACAGCGGGTCGGGCGCGCTGGAGCAGATGGTCGTCGCCGAATATTTCTCGCAGCATTTCGAGGATCACGTCGACGAGCTGAGCGAGACGCTCAAAGGCAAGCTCGACACGATGGTCGAGGCCCTCGAACGCGAGTTCGGCACCGCGGTCGAGCCGTGGATCCCGAAAGGCGGCATCTTCCTGTGGATGAAGCTGCCCGACGAGGTCGACATCATGAAGCTGGTGCAGCCGGCCGCGAAAGCCGGCATCGCCCTCAACCCCGGGCCTGAATGGGCCTGCGAGGGCGCCGATTCCAAGTCGCGGCTGCGCCTCTGCTTTGCGTTGACGACCAAGGAGGAGATCCGCGAGGGTGTCGCCGAATTCGCGCGGGTCTGCCATGAAGAGACCGGAATTCCGGTGCGCAGCGGCAACGTGGCACGCTAGTGTTCGTGTCCGGTACCGGACACAGGACCGATTTAAGAAGAAGCTGCCGCATGACCACAGAGCAAATTGACGAGGCGCTAAGCGGCGCCGTCGAACGCGGAGAGATTCCCGGCGTCGTCGCGATGGCGGTCGGCGAGGACGGCATCTTTTACGAAGGCGCCTTCGGTCGCCGAAGCCTCGCCGGCGACGCGGCGATGACGATGGACACGGTGTTCCGCATCGCCTCGATGACCAAGGCGATCACCTCGGTCGCCGCGCTCCAGCTCGTCGAGCGAGGCAAGCTGACCCTCGACGATCCCGTGCCGGCGATCGACCCGGCGCTCGCCAAGCCGCAAGTCCTCGTTCTCTTCGACCGTTCGGCCCGGCCCCTCCTGCGCCCGGCTCGGCGCGCGATCACGCTGCGCCACCTGCTCACGCACACCGCCGGTTTCAGCTATGAAGCCTGGAACCGCAACATGCTGCAATTCAACGGCATCTCGAAGCTGCCGCCGATGTCGAGCGGCAAGCGCGCGGCGCTCAGGGTGCCGCTGATGTTCGATCCCGGCGATCGCTGGGAGTACGGCATCAACATCGACTGGGTCGGTCGCCTCGTCGAAGAAGTGAGCGGCGAGCCGCTCGACGTCTACATGCGCGAGCACATCTTCGCCCCGCTCGGCATGAAGGATACCGGCTTCCGGCCGAGCGAGGCGCAGCGCGCCCGCCAGGCGACGATCCATCAGCGCAACGGCGAAGGGCTCGTCCCGCAGCCTTTCGAGGAGTTGATCACGCCCGAGTTCTGGGCCGGCGGCGGCGGGCTTTATTCGACCGCTGCGGACTACATCGCCTTTCTGCAGATGCTGCTGCACGGCGGCACCCACAACGGCGCGACGATCCTCACCCCCGCGACGGTTAAGATGCTCGGCGAGAATCAGATCGGTAAATTGCACGCCGGGATCATGAAGACGACGACGCCGGCTCGGTCGCGCGATGTTAATTTCTTTCCCGACATCCCGGTCGGGTGGGGACTCGCGACGCTGATCAACGAGATGCGCGGACCCCACGGACGCAGCATGAACAGCCTGACCTGGGCCGGATTGTTCAACACCTATTACTGGCTTGACCCGACCCGCCGCATCGCCGCGGTGATCCTGATGCAAATCCTGCCGTTCGTCGACAAGGAGGCAGCCGGGGTCTACGGCGCCTATGAAGAAGCGGTCTGCAAGGCGGTCGACGCCGGGTAGGCAGCTCTACGATCCCGGTACCGTCCCTTTCGGCAATCCCGCACAGTAGCGGGCGATCTCGCCCGGCGTCGTGATCCACAGATCGTCGCGGCGCGCCATGATGTGCTTGAGCACGCCGCGAAAGGCATGGAGGCGGAACGGCTGGCCGATGATGAACGGATGCAGCGCGACGGAGAAGACGAGCGGGTACTTCTTCGACTGCTCGAGCATCTCGTCAAACTGATCGACGATCATCTCGGCGAATTGCCGGCCGGTATGGCGGCGGAAGACAAGGCTCGGCGAGTCGTTGAGCTCGATTGGGTAAGGCACCGATAACAGCGGCCCGGAGCGGGTCCGCATCCAGATCGGCTGGTCGTCGAGCGCCCAATCCATGACGTAGCGGTACCCGTTCTCCTTCAGGAGATCGAGCGTGACCCCGGTCTCGGCGATGTAGGGCCCGAGCCAACCCTCGGGCGGCTTTCCCGAAAGCCGGGTGACGACCCCGGTGCATTCGGCGATGAGCCGCGCCTCGTCGTCTTCCCACAGCACGTCCTGGCGCTCGGAGTTGGTGCGGCCGTGCCCGATATACTCGTCACCGCGGCCGTTGAGCCGCTCGACGATCTCCGGGCACGCCTCCAGCACCGCCGAGTTGACGTTGTGCGCGCCGGGGAGGCCGAACTCGTCCATCAGGTCAAGGTAGTTCCACAGCCCGACGCGATTGCCGTAATCGCGCCACGCATAATTCCGCTGGGTTTGCGGGCTCGGCGCCCCGGTCGAATCGCTGCCGAGCCCCGAGCCGAAAGCGAAGAACTCGATGTTGTTGCAGAAGAACACCGCCAGCCGCTTGCCCTCCGGCCAGTCGTAAACGGGCCGCTTCGGGATCGGGACATAATCGTAGCGGTTATGGGCGGGCAGTTTCATGGCAGTCGCCTCAAAGCGAGGTCATTCCGGGGCCGGAGCGGAGAGAGGGAACCCGGAATCCATCAACGCACCAGCTTCCCAGGCACGCCGCGGCAGGTGAGCCATCTATCCGAGGGGCCGCGTTCATGGCTTCCGGGCCCACGGCTAACCCGCGCCCCGGAATGACCAGTGGAAAGAATTACCGGCCCTTGAACGCCGGCCGGCGCTTTTCCATAAAGGCGGTGCGGCCTTCGGTGTAGTCCTCGCTGGCGAAACAGTCGGCGACGACGCGGCGGCAAAGGTCCATGTCGCGCTCGCTTTCGTCCTTCAGCGCTTCGCGGACGATCTGCTTTGCGGCACGGATGGTCAGCGGGGCGTTGCCGGCGATCGTCGCGGCGAGCTGGTTGACCGTCGTCTCGAGCTCGTCCGACGGCACGAGCCGGTTGATGAGGCCCATGCGCAGCGCCTCCTCGGTGTCGAACTGGCGCCCGGTGTAGAAGATTTCGCGCGCGTAGGCCGGCCCGACCAGGTCGACGAGCTTCTTGACCCCGTCATAGGCATAGCCAAGGCCGAGCTTCGCGGCCGGAATGCCGAATTTCGATCCTTCCGCCGCGACGCGAATGTCGCAGGCGAGCGCGGTCGCAAGGCCGCCGCCGATGCAATACCCGCGGATCATCGCGATGGTCGGCTTGAGCGTTTCCTGCAACGCTTTGCGCCCGGCCTCGGAGATCCTGGCGTACTCCGCCGCCGCCTCCTGGCTGTTGCGCTTCTCCTTGAACTCGGAGATGTCGGCGCCCGACACGAACGCCTTGCCGCCCGCCCCGGTGACGACGATCACGCGGATCGAATCGTCCGCGTCGAACTCCGCCATGATCTGCGCGATGCCCTGCCACATCTCGAGCGAGACGGCATTGTGGCGGGCCGGGTTGTTGAAGGTGATCCGGCCGATTCCGCCGTCCTTCTCCATCAGCATCTTGCTGGTAAGCGGCTGGTGGAGCATGAAAATCTCCGAGTAGGAGCGCGGGCTCCCGAGGCTGGTCGAAGGGCCGCCCGCGCCAATGTGGGAAAGGCGGGCGAGACGCCCGCGCTCCTTAAAGCCCTGCTTTACGCCGCGGCGAACGCGCCCGCTTCGCGCAGGCTCGCGATATCGGCCTGGTTGTAACCGAGCTCGCGCAGGATCTCGTCATTGTGCTGGCCGTTATCCGGCGTCGGATAGCGCATGCGCGCCGGCTCGGGCGTCTTCATCATGTTGATGGCCTGGCCGACGACCTTGAGCTCGCCAAGCCGCGGATGGTCCATCGGCCGGGCCATTTCGAGATGCTGCACCTGGGGGTCGTTGAAGGTCTGGTCGATCGTGTAGAGCGGGCCGCACGGCACGCCGACCTCGTTCAACAGCTCGATCCAGTAGGCGCTCGGCTTCGTCTTGGTGATCTCGCTGAGGATCTCGTTGAGCTTCTTGCGGTTCTTCGACCGCGCCGGCCCGGTCGCGTAATCAGGGTCGGTCAAGAGATGCGGCACCTCGGCCGCCTCGCAGAAGCGCTTGTAGAGGTTGTCGCCCGAGGCGGCGATGTTGATCTGCCCGTCAGCGGTCGGGAACAGGCCGGTCGGGATGCCGGTCGGGTGGTCGTTGCCGGCCTGCTTCGCGACCTCGCCGGCCTGCAGCCAGCGGGAGCCCTGGAAGTCGAGCATGAAGATCTGCGCCTCGAGCAGCGAGGTATGCACCCACTGCCCCTCGCCGGTCTTCTCGCGCTCGATGAGGGCCATCATCATCGCCTGGGCCAGGAGGAGCCCGGCGCAGAGGTCGTCGATCGGGATGCCGACGCGCACCGGCCCTTGCCCCGGAAAGCCGGTGATCGACATGAGGCCGCCCATGCCTTGCGCGATCTGGTCGACGCCGGGCCGCTTTGCATAAGGGCCGGTCTGGCCAAAGCCCGAAATGCTGCCGTAGACGATTCGCGGGTTGATCTTCTTGACCGATTCGTAATCGACGCCGAGCCGGTGCTTCACCGTCGAGCGAAAATTCTCGACGATCACGTCGGCCTTGGCGGCCAGCTTCATGAAGATCGCGAGGCCCTGCTTGGTCTTCAGATTGATCGCCAGGCTGCGCTTGTTGCGGTGCAGGTTCTGGAAATCGAACCCTTCGCGGCGCGAGCCGGTGATGTCGGTGCCGGGGCCTCCCGGTGGCTCGATCTTGATGACATTGGCGCCCCAATCGGCGAACTGGCGAACCGCGGTCGGTCCCGCCCGGGCATGGGTCAGGTCGAGGACGGTATAGCCCGATAGCGGCAGCGATCCGATGCTCACGGCGGCGATTCCCTTGTTGGCGCATGGCGGCGCGTGTGGTCGCCAACTTTCGACCCTCGCGAGCGCCGCCGTCAAGCTGCGCGGGCATCCCGCCCCCCGGGCGCGATTTGATGCGTCCCGATAACATCGAGTACCTTACACACGTATGACACGAACATTCGGAGAGCCTGTCCGCATGAATCGAGGAGCACTTTCTGCCGCCCTTGGTGCGGCCCTCTTGATTGTTGCCAACGCCGCCGTCGCCGAGACTCCGGTCGAGCGCGGCGCCTACCTGGTCACGGCGATCTCGGCTTGCGGCAATTGTCATACCCCCAGGGACAGCAAAGGCATCACGGTCCCCGGCACCGAGCTGTCCGGCGGGTTCGAGTTCCACGAGGGCTTCGGCCTCGCCGTGGCGCCGAACATCACGCCCGACCCTGAGACCGGGATCGGCAAATGGACCGACGCGCAGCTCATCACCGCGCTGCGCGAGGGCAAGCGCCCCGACGGGCGGACGCTGGGCCCGCCGATGCCGTTCTTTTTCTATCGCGGGATCTCGGATGACGACGCAAAGGCGATCTTTGCCTATATCCGCACCGTCAAGCCGATCAAACATGAGGTCGGCAAGTCGGCCTATAACAACCCGCTGCCCGATTCCTACGGCCCGCCGGTCGAGCATGTGACCGCGCCGCCGAAGACCGACAAGGTCGCCTACGGGGCCTATCTCGCCGGCCCGATCGCCCATTGCCTCGATTGCCACACCCCGTTCGCGTCACCGGGCAAGCTCGACCTCAACCGCCTCGGCGCCGGCGGGCGCGAACTGCACGCGCCGGGCTCCGAACCGGAGCACGTCATCAGCCGCAACATCACCCCCGACCCCGATGACGGGATCGGCAAGTGGAGCGACGCCGACATCAAGCGCGCGATCACCCAGGGCATCCGTCCCGACGGCACCAGGCTCGCGCCGACCATGGCCTTTGCCTGGTACAAAAACATCGCCCCGGACGACCTCGACGCCCTCGTCACCTATCTCCGCTCGATGAAGCCGCAGAAGACGCGCTGAGCGTTCGGGAAAGAAGCAGGGCGGATGAGCACAGCGTAATCCGCCACGCTGTCAGCGGCGCTGAGGCGGAATGCGCTCCGCTTTTCCACCCTACGGAGCGCGTCCGAGAACCTGGTCCAGGGCTGTCGCCAATGCTGCGGCGGCGTCGCTCCGAAGGCTCCGCATCCGCCAGGCCACATATCCGTCCGGTCGCACCAGGACCGCGCCATCGGCCTCGACCTCGTAGGCCGCGGCCCAGCCGCCATCCGGATCGCGGATGTCATCGCCGCCGACCAGGTGCACGGCCGCCGCCGGATCGGTAGCCCCGCCCGCCGCCCGCCGCCACCCCTCTCCTTTCGGCCCCGCCAGCAGGACGAAGCGGCCGCCGAACAGGTCGATCGTCGAGATACGCTCGCCGCCGCGTTCGAGCCAGACATGCGGGGCGCGGCGGCCGGGGCGCGCCGAGGGGACGTATTGGGTGACAGGGTCGTCGACCGTTTCGGGCGCCGAGCCGTCGGAGATCACGGCGGCCGATTCGTAGGTGGCGCCGAAAATGAGGCCCTGCTCGTTGAGGAATTCGGAGCGCGGGAGCTTGGCACTTTCCTGGCGGACAGTCCGGCCCATCGACAGGCAGTTCGCGAGCGCGTTCTGGGTCGTGACGAGCCCCAGAGGCTGGCGCTCGGCGTGATAGGTGTCAAGCAGCGCCGCTCCCGCCTGCCCTTTCAGCACCGCGGCGAGCTTCCAGCACAGGTTCTGCACGTCCTGCACGCCGGTATTCATGCCGAACCCGCCGGTCGGCGGCATTTCGTGGGCGGCGTCTCCGGCGAGGAACAGGCGGCCGTCGCGATAGCGGTCGGCGACGATCGCCGCGGCTTCCCAATAACTGACGCCGAGGATCGTGACCGGAAGATCGGCGATGCCGACGCCCTGCCGGATGAGGGCGATGCAGCACTCGTCGGTGAAATCGGCGGGCGTATAGCCGTATTGCTTGAGGCTGTGGATCAGGAAGCCCCAGCGGTCATGCGCGTTGATCGTCAGGAACGTCGCGCGCAGATCGGACTGCTCGACAAAATAGAGCGCCGCCGGCCGCTCCTGCACCCATTGGCGCAGATCGGCATTGAACAGGATGTTGACGCTGTCATAAACCCCGTCCTGCCCGATCATCTCGCGCGCGACGATACGGCGGACCCGGCTTTGCGCCCCATCGCCGGCGATCAGGTATTGTGCCCGCACCGGAGTTTCGGCGCCGGTAATCCGATCGGTCAGCGTCGCCGTGACGCCATTCGCATCTTGCGTAATGGCGGTCATCTCGGTGTTGAAGCGCAGCTCGGCCTGCGCCTGCGCCTCGGCGAAGCGGCGCAGCACCGGCTCCACGTCGTCTTGCGCACAGAGGCAGTTCAGCACCGGCGACGCACCGCGGTTCGCTGCGGCCATGCGGCCCGGGATGCGGCGCTCGATCTCGCGCCCGGCGAGGCTTTCGGTCCAGACGATAAACCCGGTGCGCTCGGGCGACAGGCCGGCCTCGCGGATCGCCTTCTCGATCCCGACTTGGCGGTACATCTCCATCGTGCGCGCATTGATGCCGCGCGCCTTGGGCAGGATCGCCGTGCCGGGGTGACGTTCGACGAGCAGCGAGCTGATCCCTTGCTGAGACAGCAGGATCGACGCGGTCAGCCCGACCGGTCCGCCGCCAACGATCAGAACGGGTACTTCAAGCATCAACCACTCCACTCGCCTGCCGGAACCGGTTTTTCAAGAGCACGCCGTCGCGGGTCGGCAGGACGCGCGGCGGCTCCTCGGCAATGATCGCGATCCGGGCGAACAGCGTTTCGCTCGCGACGTGGATACGCTTTGAGAAATCGCGCAGCCCCGAATCGTCGGTGATGTCCAAAACCGCCCCGATCCCGCAGGCCCGGGCGACGCCCGTCAGCGAGGTCGTCGACAGCGTGTGGCTCGCCTGCATACCGGTCTCGCCGTAATGCCCGTTGTCGAAGACGGAGATCGCGAGGTTCGGCGGCCGGCGCTGCCCGATCGTCGCCAGCGCCCCCAGGCCCATCAGCACCTCGCCGTCGCCGGTGACGACCAGCACGCGCCGGTCTGGCCGGGCGATCGCGAGGCCGAGCCCGATCATCGTCGCCGCCCCCATCGCGCCCCACAGGTAGAAATTGCGCGGATCGTCACCGACCGACGCGGCGTCATACGTCGTCGAGCCGAGCCCGGTGACGACCAGCAGCTCGCCGCGATCGGCGAGCAGCGTGCGGATCGCCTGGCGGCGGTCGAGCCGAGGATCGTTGTCGGATCTGGCGGCGCTCATTTCACCCACCTCTTCGCACCGATCATCTTTTGCGACAGCAGCACCGCCGTCGCGAGACTGCCGTTGAAGGCGATGTCGAGCGCCGCGGCAACGGTCTCGGCCGCCTCCTCAAAGCGCTCCGCGCGATAGACCAGGACGTCCATCAGCTCGAGCGCGGCCTTGGTCGCCGAGCCCATCGGCACCTGCCACGGGTTGAACTCGGCCCATTCGCCACGCATCGTCACCAGCATCACCAGCGGAAACCGGCACGATTTCGCGAGGCCGAGCAAATTGATGCAATTGCCGACCCCGCTCGACTGCATCAACACCGCCGCGCGTTGCCCCCCGAGCCAGGCGCCGGCGGCAAGGCCGATCCCCTCCTCCTCGCTGGTCAGCGATACCGCCTCGATCTCTGGGTCGGCCCGGCACAATTCTATGAGCCGCGTATGCCCGGCATCCGGCACATAGCCAACCTGCCGGATATCGGCCGCCTTGAGCGCAGCGAAGATGCCGTCGCGCCAATCAACCTCGCTCACCGGTCCCCCTCGTCATGTTGCTGTGCAATAATCGCGGGGCACGACCTTTGGGGCAAGGCCATGCCATATCGAGCGTTAACCGGCGGCTTCACCCTCTACGGCGGCACAAAGGCTTGCCCCGCTGCCGGCCGCCACTCGACCTGCTGCCGGTGCAAGACTTCGACTGAGGAGGACACCCATGACCAGGCGCATCGATCCCAAGACCCTGCCCGTTCTCTCCGGCACCACCTACCCGCCCCCCTACGACGAGCCGTGCCGGGCACGTCACCGCACCCGCCTCGGCGACGCAGCCGGTCTCACCCAGTACGGCGTCAACCTGTTGCGGCTGGAGCCGGGGGCGTGGTCGAGCCAGCGCCATTGGCATACCGGCGGCGACGAGTTCATCTACATCCTGGCGGGGGAGGTCGTCCTGGTGACAGATGCCGGCGAGGAAATCCTGCGCGCCGGCGATTGTGCCGGGTTCAAGGCGAACGATCCTGACGGCCATCACCTGCAAAACCGCAGCGGCGAAGACGTGACGATCCTCGAAATCGGCAGCCGCGTTGCGAGCGAAGCAGCCTATTACCCGGAAGCCGACCTCGTCGCCCTTGTCGCCGGCGCGAGGCCGGGCGGCTACACAAGGCGTGACGGCACGCCTCATACCCCCGCCGAACGGCGCTGACCGGTATACCGGGCGCGGGGCCGGATCAGCACGCCGCTCTCGTACTGCTCGATCGCGTGGGCGATCCACCCGACCGACCGCGCGACGAGAAACAGGCTTAGCGCCGCCCCTTGAGGCAGCCCCAGCGCGACGGTGGCCACACCGAGCCCGAAATCGACGTTGGGCTGCTTGCCGGTGAGTTGCACGACCGCGTCGACAATCCGGTCAGCCCAGTCGGCCTTCTCCGGAACCGCGGTCTTGACGGCAGCGAACAAGGCCGCGGCCCGCGGGTCGCCCTCCGGGTAAAGCGGGTGGCCGACGCCCGGCAGGTCTTCGCCGCGCGCCAGCCGCGCCGCCATCACCGCGAGCGGATCGCCCTCCCCGAGCGCTTGGCAAAGGGCCTCGGTGCGGACCGAAGCGCCGCCATGCCGGCGCCCCGAGAGGGCGGCCAGCGCGGCCGAAACCACGGCGTAAGGCGTCGCTCCGGTCGAGGCGACGCAACGCGCGACAAACGTCGACGCGTTGAGCTCGTGGTCGGCCAGCAGGACCAGCGCCCGCCGCACCACGTCGCGGCCTTTGGGGCCGAGCTTCCACAGCGCGGCCAGTCGCTCATCGACCGGCTGAAATCCCGGCCCCGCCGCTCCGAGACAGGCCGCGAGTTCGCCGAGGATCAGGCCGCCGGTGCGGGCGATCCCGCCCCGCGTCAGGTCGAGGGCCGCGTAATCCCCCGCCGCAAGCTGCGCGAGCCGGGCCTGGCAGCGCTCGATCAACCCCGGCACCTCCAGCGCCGATCTCCGCGGCGCCGCAACCGCCGGCGGCGCGTCCTGCCACAGCAAGCCCGCAACCTGTTCCAGCGTCGCGGTGTCGGCGAGAGCGAGCGCGTCCTCGCCCCGGTAGTAGAACCGATGGTTCTCGATCAGGCAGATCGTCGAGGGGATCACCGGCATCAGCGCTTCGGCCTGCCGCGCGCCTTTGGCGCCGCCACGCGTCACCCGAAAGCGCTCGACGTCATCGGCGTCGTAGTGACGCTCCCGGCTGTCGGCAACCTCTACCGAACGCAGCAAGCCGCGGCTGACATAGGCATAGACGGTGTCGAGCTTGATGCCGAGACGTTCGGCCGTCTCACGCGCGGAAAGCAGCATCACCGACCCTATATTGATTGATGAATCAAGATTGACGAATGCTGCACCGCAATACAAGTCTGACGGCAGGTCACAATGAAGGAGCCGCCCGATGTCCGCCGCTATTCAGACGATTTCACTCTCGCGGGGCAACATTCGCACCGAGCTGCCGCTGATCGAGCCGGTCTTGGGACCGGCGATGATCGACACGCGACGCCTGCGCGAAGAGACCGGGTATTGGGCCTTCGATCCCGCATTCGGTGAAACCGGCGCCTGCCGCTCCGCGATCACCTACGTCGATGGCGACGAGGGGGTGCTGCTTTATCGCGGTTATCCGATCGATCAGCTCGTCGAGCGCTGCGACTATCTCGACGTCGCGTGGCTGCTGCTCAACGGCGACTTGCCCAGTCCGGCCCAGAAAGCCAAGTTCACGGGCGACATCACCCACCACACGATGGTCAACGAGCAACTGCATGCGATCTATCGCGGCTTCCGCCGGGATTCGCACCCGATGGCCGTCATGTGCGGCGTCGTGGGCGCGCTCTCGGCCTTCTATCACGACGGGCTCGACATCTTCGATCCGCAGCACCGCATGATCGCCTCGCACCGGCTGATCGCCAAGATGCCGACGATCGCGGCGATGGCTTACAAATATTCGCTCGGACAGCCGTTCATCTATCCGCGCAACGACCTCGGCTATGCCGAGAATTTCCTGCACATGCTGTACGCGGTGCCCTGTGCGCCCTACCACGCACCGCCCGCGATGGTCCGCGCGCTCAAGGCGCTTCTGATCATCCAGGCCGATCACGAGCAGAACGCTTCAACCTCGGCGATGCGGCTGGTCGGCTCGACCCGGGCCAACCCCTATGCGGCGACGGCGGCCGCGATCGCGGCCCTCTGGGGCCCGCTGCATGGCGGCGCCAATGAGGCGGTGCTCGACACCTTGCAGGAAATCGGCACCGTCGACCGCATCCCCGAGATGCTGCGCCGCGCGAAGGACAAGAACGATCCGTTCCGGCTTTCCGGCTTCGGTCACCGCGTTTACAAGAGCTACGACCCGCGCGCCAAGGTGTTGCGCCCGCTATGCCACGAGGTTCTGGCGGCGCTCGGCCGAGAGGATCCGCTGCTCGATTTGGCGATGGAATTGGAGCGGATCGCGCTCGAAGACGAGTATTTCGTCTCGCGCAAGCTCTACCCGAACGTCGATTTCTATTCGGGCATCATCTTCCGCGCCCTGGGGCTCCCGCCCGCGATGTTCACGCCGGTCTTCGCGGTCGCACGCACGGTCGGCTGGGTCGCCCATTGGAACGAGATGATGACCGACCCGGAAAATCGCATCGTCCGCCCACGCCAGCTTTACGTCGGCCCCGCCGAGCGCCCAGTCACGCCGGCCGAACGGCGCCCCGGGGCGTCGCCGCTGGTCGGCTAGCGTGCCGCCAGCGCGGCAGATGCCGAGCTTAGAATGCGGAGAGTAGCTCGGCGCGGTGCGACAGGATCTCCAACAGATGGCCGAGATAGGCGTCGATCTGCTGTTCCGCCGCGACGTCTATCTCGGCATCGGCCGGCAAAGTCGTGACCAAATCGGCCAGCTCCTGGGCACCCCCGATCAGGAGCACGTCGTATTCGCCGAGCCGCTGCAGCGTATCGATCTCGGCTCGATGGCGCTGCCAGATCCGGTCGTCGGTCGGCACGGCTGCGCCGCGTACGCGCGTCTCCACATCGTCGATCCGCCCCTCGATGAAACGAAACTGCTGCGCGCCGGCGATGCATCCCGGGTCGGGGTCGGGATGCTCGCGGGTCGGCGGCGGCAGAAATTTGCGTCGGTAGCGTGCCTCCAGGCTGCGGAGATGCGCGATGGCGCCGGCAAGGGTACCCCCAACGCCCGAACGTACCCTCAGGTCGTCGGCGCGCATCAGGTTTTCCTGGCGATACCAGTTGTACCCATACCCGTTGATCAGCATCGATCCGATGCGATAGAGCCGACCGGCCACATCCGACGGCAGGATGTCGGTCGACACGCTAGCCACGGGGGGGACCCAGCCCGCCGATGTCGGCCATCGGAACGGTTCCTTGCACCGGCACACCGATATTGAACGGCTGGCCGATCGCCATGTTCGGTGCCGAAACCAGACCGTGCTCGGCCATCATCATCGCGATGTAGTAGCGCACGGCGTCGACCTCTTGCAGCCCGAAGGCGCGCAAGGAAATCAGCGCCCGCATCCGCTCGTCGCGCGGAAACACCAGGACCTTCACGGTATCGAGCGTGATGCCGAACACTTTCAGGAAATCCTGCAGGTGCCCGTGCACGCTCTCGCCGATCTCGTGGATCTTCTCGTTGACCCGCTCGAGCGGCGTGACCTGCACCACTTGGTTGATGGCCTGCTCGACCACTGGCTTGGCGTAATCGTTGACCTGCTCGGCGGTGATCATGTGGTCGCTGACCGGCATGTGCGTGACCAGTGCGACCGCGTCGTCCTTGCTGGCGACGTGGAAATAATAGTCGACCTCATAGGCCATCTCGGCCATTTCCGAAGAGAAAGCACGCCCGGTTGCCTTCACCACCATTTTCGAGCGGTTGATGTACAGCGCCTCGTACTGCCAGGGACTCTGGCCGCCAAAAAACGCCTGGGTGAAGGAGCCGAGGATCGGGCGATCGGGGGTCGTCACCGGGTACTGCCCGGTATCGTAGACGTTGAGAATCGCTCCGCGCGACTTCAGCACACAGAAATGGTTGCTCTCGACCGTCAGCAAGGAGTTGTTGACGATCGAGTTATCCGGATAGTGCCACAGCAGGATGCCGGGCCCCATGACCTCGGCGCCATCGCCGCCCAGCGTAGAAATGACTCCGCGAATTCCCTGCACGACGCGTCTCCTGGGTTAGCGAGCCCGGCGGAAGGGCGCCGGCAATCGTACGGGCCTCGTGGTTACCAGAGCATTACCGCTCAGGTTGTCTTTCCACGATCAGCGGTCGAGCGGCTCGGCTACCAGCCGATCGCGTACGCCGCTCTTCTCGGGTCCGCTCCCGCCTCCAGCGTGCCACGCTTCTTGTCGACGCGGATCGCGCAGACGGCGCCGGCGAGCCATTCGAAATCGCGCCAGCGCTGGACCTGGTGGCCGCGCTTGGCAAGATCGGCGGCGACGTCGTCGGAATAGCGGGCTTCGAGATTGAGGCGGCCGGGATAGTAGTCGTAGGGCGCGAACGACGACGGATAGCTGTAGCTCGCAAAGCGCGGCTGCTCGATCGCGGCCTGCACGTCGTGGCCATGGACGAAGACGTTGAGCAGCACCTGCAGCATCGCCTGGGTCTGCACGTCGCCGCCGGGCGTGCCGAACGGCAGGAACTCCTCGCCGCCGCCCTTGATCGCCAGCGCCGGGTTGGGCGTCAGCCGTGGGCGCTTGCCGGGCGCGACACCGGCGGGATGACGCGGGTCGGGCCGGTTCTGCGAGCCGCGGTTCGACGGGATGAGGCCGGTGCCGGGCACGATCGGCGAGCCGTATGACCCGTCGCTCGGCGTCGCCGAGAATAGATTGCCCCAGCGATCGGCGGCGCAAACATACGAGGTGTCGGGCTCCGGATGCGGGTTCGGCGCGCTGGCCCGCAGCTTCGGCGCCTGGGCGCCGAGATCGCCGGGAGGCGGCATTTCCGGCCAGGCTTTATTCGGGTCAATCATTTTGCGCCGCTCGGCCGCATATTCGGACGAGATCAGCGTCGGTAGCGGCACCGAGCCGAGCGCCGGGTCGGTGTAATAGGCTTCGCGGTCGGCGAAGGCGAGTTTCACCGCCTCGGTCAGATGGTGCACGTAGTCGGCGCTGTTGTGGCCCAGCTTTTTGAGATCGGTGCCTTCGAGCAGCGCCAGAACCTGCAACAGGGTCGGCCCCTGGCACCACGCGCCGCAGGTAAAGACCTCGAGATCGCCAAAGCGCCGGCTCTCGGCCGGCCCGACCGGCGAGTGGTAGCCCGCGAGGTCCTCGGCGGATAGCAGCCCGCCCTCCTGCTTCATGAAGGCGACGATCTTCTTCGCGATGTCACCGACATAAAACGCGTCGCGCGCCGCCTCCAGCCCGGCCTCGCGCCCGCGCTTCGATGCCGCCTTTTCCTCGTCGATCATGTATTGCAGCGACGCGCCGAGATCGACCTGGCGAAAGACCTCGCCAGCCTCCGGCGGGCGGCCGCCCGGGAGGAACACGGCGGCGCTCGACGGCCATTGCGCGTGCCGGTCGGCATGCGCCTTGAGGCTGTCGGCCATCAGCGGATACATCGGAAAGCCTTCGCTGGCGAGCCGCTGCGCCGCCTTCGCGACCTCCCCAAAGCTCATCGTGCCGTATCGCTTCAATGCAGTGATCCACGCATCGGGCGCGGCCGGGATCACGGTGCGCAAGACGCCGACCGGGATCTTGCCGCCGTGCTCGCGCATGAATAGCTCGGGGTCGAGCGCCTTCGGCCAGTAGCCGAGCCCGGCGATCGTCACGACCTCCCGCTTCTCGGCGAGGTAGATCATGATCGGCGCCACCCCGGCGACATCGACGAGATCGCTTTGCAGCACGCCGAGCGCGATGCCCGCCGCGACCCCCGCATCGATCGCGTTGCCTCCCGCCTGCAAGATGTCGAACCCGGCGGTAGCGGCCAGGTAATGCCCCGCGGCGATCGCGTGGCGGGTGACTGCGATGGTCGGGCGATACGATGTGGCGGGCATGTCGGAGCCTCCGCGCGTGAGTTCGCCCCGCAGGATATCGCAAAAATCGTGGCTGTGCTCGGCCAGAAACCCGGTTAGAAGCGGGCTTTCCTGAAAATGGAGACGGAACCCATGCAACAGCACAAACTCAAACTAGCCGCCGCCGTAATCGCGATTGGTGTGGTGTCGTTCGCCGCCGGCACCTTCGCGCAGGGCCGCTATCCCGAAATCAACCAGGCGATCGGGACGCTGAACGGCGCGCTCGGTATGCTTCACAACGCCCGCGACGTATTCGGCGGCCACAAGGTCTCCGCCGAACGCCTGATCCGCGAAGCGATCGGCGAGCTCGAGGCCGCCAAGGCCGACGCCGCCACGCACGGGCGGTAAAAGCGCCTAGCGCGTACGCCGATAGGTGTGCTCGTCGGCCGGAAAGGCGCCGCGACGCACCTCGTCGGCATAGTCGCGCGCACCGCCGCGGATGTCGCCGGCCAGGTCCCGGAACCGCTTGACGAATTTCGGCGTGAAATCCGAGAACACGCCGAGCATGTCGTCGGTGACGAGGATCTGGCCGTCGCACGCGGCCGAGGCGCCAATCCCGATCGTCGGCACCGCGACCCGGCCGGTGAGCTCTCGTCCGATATCCTCGGCGACGCCTTCGAGGACGATGGAGAAAGCACCCGCGTCCGCGATGGCGATCCCGTCGCGGACAATCTTTGCGTGCTCCGCCTCGGCATGGCCGCGCGAGCGGTAGCCGCCGAGCATGTTGACCGCCTGCGGCGTCAGCCCAACGTGGCCCATCACAGGGATGCCGCGCCGGGTCAGAAAATCGACCGTCTCGGCCATCTCCTCGCCGCCTTCGAGCTTGACCGATCCGCACCCGGTCTCGGCCATGACCCGGGCGGCGGCGCGGAACGCCTGCTCCGGCGATTCCTGATAGGCGCCGAACGGCAGGTCCACGGCGATCAGAGCGTGATGTGTCGCCCGCGCGACCGCGGCGCCATGCGCGATCATCATGTCGAGCGTCACCGGCAGCGTGCTCTCGAACCCGTAAACCACCATCGCCAGGCTGTCGCCGACCAGCAGCAGATCGACCTCATCATCGAGCAGCCGGGCGACCGGCGCGGTATAGGCGGTCAGGCACACCAGCTTTTCCTTCCCCTTCCGGGCGCGGAACTGGGTGACGGACAGGCGCTTCGCGCGGATTTCGACGCTCATGCGAACCTCGACGGCGATCGGATACGGCACTCACAGCTAGCAAACGATTGCTCGCCCGCAAACCGACACTCCCGCGCCCCTGCTATTCCGCTATGCGAGGCGCGCGTCTAAAGTCGCGGGTGAACTCAGGGCGCGGGGGCCTTTATGCCTGATTACGATCTCGTCATCCGCAACGGCACGGTCGTCACCGCTGCCGATACGCAGCGCTGCGACATCGGCGTCAAGGACGGCGTCGTCGCCACCCTCGGCCGGAACCTGCCCGCCGGCACGCACGAAATCAACGCGAGCGGAAAGCTCGTCCTGCCCGGGGCGGTGGACAGCCACTGCCATATCGAGCAGCGCTCCGGCGCGGGCGTCATCTGCGCCGACGATTTCTACAGCGCGACCGTCTCTGCCGCGTTCGGCGGCACGACGACGGTCATCCCGTTCGCCGCCCAGCATCGCGGCCAGTCGCTGCGCCAGGTCGTCGCCGAATACCACGAGGCCGCGGGGCCCAAAGCGGTCATCGACTACGCTTTCCACCTGATCATCACCGACCCGAGCGAGCAGGTGCTGGGACAGGAGCTGCCGGCGTTGCTGCAGGATGGGTACACCTCGTTCAAGGTCTACATGACCTATGACGCGATGCGGCTCGATGACGGGCAGATGCTCGACATCCTGGCGCTGGCGCGGCGCGAGGGCGCGCTCGTGATGATCCACGCCGAAAACCACGACATGATCAAATGGCTGACCGGCAAGCTTCTCGAAAAAGGGCTCGGCCAGCCGCGCTACCACGCCGTCGCGCATGCCCGCCTCGCCGAAGGCGAAGCCACCAACCGCGCCGTCGCCCTGTCGCAGCTTCTCGACGTGCCGATTTTGATCGTCCACGTCTCCGCCGCCGAGGCGATCGACGTGATCCGCGGCGCCCAGACCAAGGGCCTCAAGATCTACGGCGAGACCTGCCCGCAATATTTGTTCCTCACCGCCGACGACATCGGCATGGGGCTCGAAGGCACCAAATTCTGCTGCTCCCCGCCCCCGCGTGACGAGGCCGCGCAGGAGGCAGTCTGGCGCGGCCTGCAGAACGGCACGTTCCAGGTCTTCTCCTCCGACCACGCCCCCTATCGCTACGACGAGACCGGAAAGCTCCTCAAAGGCGACAAGACCACCTTCAAGGACACCGCCAACGGCGTCCCCGGCATAGAGCTCCGCGTGCCGCTCTTGTTTTCGGAAGGCGTCGGCAAGGGCCGCATCGACATCAACAAATTCGTCGCCCTGACCGCGACCAATCACGCCAAGCTCTACGGCCTCTATCCGAGGAAAGGCACGATCGCCGTCGGCTCGGATGCCGACATCGCGATCTGGGACCCGGCTCGCGAGACGACAGTGACCTGGGAAGGCCTCCACGACAACGTCGGCTACACGCCCTACGAGGGGAAGAAGCTTCGAGGATGGCCCACCACGGTCATCTCTCGCGGTCGCATCGTCATCGCCGACGGCAAGCTCGCCGCCAAACGCGGCAGCGGCAATTTCCTCCCTTGCGAGCTCAGCGAAATGGCGAAGCCTCTATCCCGCCCCGAACCCGAACTGGCGTTTGCAGAGGCGCAAGGAGCCGCTTTGGTGTGAACCAGAAGGGCCGGAACGCGAAGCGCCTTCCGCCCTCGTCTTGCGCCCATACCCGCGGAACACGCTGCGCTTTTCTGCCTACGGAGGTCCACCCATGTCCCGTAAACTTCGCGCCGCCGTCGCCCAATTGGGGCCTATCCATCTCGCCGACAGTCGTGCCTCCGTGGTCAAGCGGATGCTCGCGCTGCTGCGCGAGGCGCATGCCGAGGGGGCGAAGTTTGTCGTGTTTCCGGAGCTGACGCTGACGACGTTTTTTCCGCGCTGGTGGATGACCGATCAGGCCGAGATCGACAAGTTTTTTGAAAGCCAGATGCCGGGGCCGGAGACGTTGCCGCTGTTCGAGCTAGCGCGGGATTTGGGGATCGGGTTTTACCTCGGCTATGCCGAATTGACCGAGGAAGTGGGGCAGACCCGGCGCTACAACACCTCGATCCTCGTTGGACCCGATGGGCGGATCATCGGGCGCTACCGCAAGATCCACCTGCCCGGCCACTCCGAACATCTGCCGAACGCGCCGTTCCAGCATCTCGAAAAGCGCTACTTCGATGTCGGCAACGAGGGGTTCAAGGTGTGGCGGATGCTCGATTCGGTCGTCGGCATGTGCATCTGCAACGACCGCCGCTGGCCCGAGACCTACCGCGTGATGGGGCTGCAAGGGGTCGAGATCGTCGCGCTCGGCTACAACACGCCGACCGAGAACATCCACCACCCGGAGCCCCTGCACCTCAGGATGTTCCATCACATCCTGTCGCTGCAATCGAACGCCTACCAGAATGCGACCTGGGTCCTCGCCGCGGCCAAATGCGGCGCCGAGGACGGGTTCGGCATGATCGGCGGCTCCGCGATCGTCGCCCCGACCGGCGAAATCGCCGCCCAGGCCCTTACCGAAGACGACGAGCTGATCGGCTTCACGCTCGATCTCGAACTAGGTGACTACCTGAAGCGCACAGTTTTCGCCTTCGAGAAGCATCGCCGCGTCGAACATTACGGTCTGATCACTGGGCGGACGGGCGCGAAGATCGAGGTATAGAGTTGCCATCTTTATCGTGATGACCGGGCGAACGACAGTCCGGCTTCCCGACGAACTGGTTAAGCGGGCCAAGCGAAAGCCGCCGAAGAGGGACGGACCCTCACCGCGTTGATTGAGGAAGGTTTGCGCCGCGTCGTGCAGGAGGACGCTCTTCCCCGACATCCGCGAAGGCTGCCCCCCGTGAGCACAGCGACGGGAGGCCTGATGCCGGGTATCGATCTCGATAATTCAGCGCAACTCCAGGAAATGGACGATTTGGAATACGCAAGCCGGCTTAAATGATCTTGCCCGACGTCAATGTCCTCATCTATGCCTTCCGCAGCGATTCGATATACCATCAAGTCTGCAAGACTGGGCTCGACGGCGTCGTTACCGGTAACGCGAGGTTCGGCATCTCCCCGCTTAGCTTGAGTGCGGTGGTTCGGATCACGACGAACCCGCGAGCTTACAAGCAGCCGAGCCCTCTAGATGAGGCTTTCGCGTACTGCGACAACCTCCTGGAACAACCCCATTGCGAGCAGATACAGCCGGGCGAGCGCCACTGGGCGATCTTTAGGCAGTTATGCACCGTCACGGGCCTCCGCGGAGCACGCGTTTCGGACGTCTGGACCGCGGCGCTCGCGATTGAACACGAGTGCACCTGGATCACTTACGATCGGGATTACGCACGCTTTCCCGGACTCGACTGGAAAGAACCGGCCGCATAGCACCCCTTACGCGTTGCCCCGCGCCTCGCGCCACAATCCCAACTTCTCCTGCACCGGCCGGTCGGAGAAGCTGAACAGCACCGCCTCGCTCGCGGCGTGGTGCGTGTGCGGCATCCAGCTCGGGACGACCCAGATGTCGCGCGGGCGCCACCGCATAACCGTATCGCCGATGCGGGTTTCGCCTTCGCCCTCGACGGCGACGTAGACCGTGCCGTCGGTCGAGCGGTAGGGGCTGCCGGCGAAGCCCTGTGGCAATAGCTGCAGGAAGGTGCCGATCGTCGGCATCGCCGAGTCGCCGGTCGCCGGGTTGACGTAGCGCAGCTTGTGGCCGTGATAGGGGTCGGGGTCGCCGTTTCTGGCGAGCGCCGCCAGCGCCTCGCGGCTGTGCGTGTACGGGTAGTTGAACACCGGCGAGGTCTTGACCGCCGGCTTCCAGTCGATCGGCAGAAGGTTGTGGCCATAACGGGCCAGCGCGTCGCCTTCCGGGCGCGAGATCGGCTGCGTGTCCTCGGGGTATCCCTCGGCAAAACTGGTGTTGAGCAGGTTGACGAGCTGCACGTCGAGCCCGTCGAGCCACACCATCGGCTCCGTTGTCTCGTTGCCGTGGTCGTGCCAAGTCCAGGACGGCGTGATGACGAAATCCCCCGGCTCCATCAGAGTGCGCTCGCCGTCGACGGCGGTGTAGGCGCCGTGGCCCTCGATGATGAAGCGCAGCGCCGATTGCGTGTGGCGATGCGCCGGCGCGACTTCGCCGGGCATGATGAGCTGGAGCCCGGCGAACAGCGACCCGGTGATCGACGCCTCGCCGCCGAGCCCCGGGTTCATCAGCATCAGGACGCGCCGCGTCGCCTCCTGCGCCGTGATCAGGCTCCCGGATTGCAGGAGGTGCGGGCGGATCTCGTCGTAATGCCAGATCGCCGGCAGCACGCGCGGTCGCGGCTCGGCGGTGACGAGGCTGTGGAGCTGCTCCCACAGCGGCGCCAGGTTGGCAGGTGCGATCTTGTCGTAGAAAGCCTGCCGTTCCGGCGTCCGCGCGGGAGCCGCTTCCGTTGCCATAGGTTACTCGGCCGCCTCGCGTTGCGCCTCGCCGAGGCTGTAGCCGATCTTGGCCAGATCGCCGAGGAGCGCCTTCGACTGCGCGTCCGACAGGCGCTCCATCGGCGGGCGCACGGCGGCCCAGTCCGGGTCGCTGTGGAAATGCGCGACGATGCGCTTCAGCGCCGGCACCATCGGATAGGCCTGGATGGTCTTGCGCACGAGGGTGATGTCGGCCTGGAGCTGGTCGGCCTGCGGCGTCTTCCAGTTCTCGTAGACCTTGCGGATGCCGGGCACGTTGACATTGCCCGAGGCGGTGATGCACCCGACCCCGCCGGCCCGCAAGCCGTCGAGCAGGAACACCTCGGAGCCCGGAAAGATCGCGAAGCCCTCGGCCGAATACGCCTTGCACAGCGCCTCGGTGTTGGACCAGTCGCCCGAGCTGTCCTTCAGGCCCACGACCGTGCTCGGATACGCCTTGATCAGCCGCCCGACCAGCTCGACCCCGAACGGGATCATCGTCTGCGGCGGGATGTGATAGAGGTACATGCGCAGCGCCGGCGAGGCGACCCGGTCGATGACGGCCGCGATGAAGTCGTAGACGCCCTGGTCCGTCATTCCCTTGTAGTAGAACGGCGGTAGCATCAGCACGCCGCCGACGCCGTGGCCGACCGCGTGCTTGATCAGCGTCGTCGCCTCGGAGATCGAGCACGCCCCCGCCCCCGGCATCAGCTTGCCGGCCGGGATGCCGGCGGCGACCAGCTTGTCGAGCAGCCCCATGCGCTCGGCCCCCGACATCGAATTCGCCTCGCTCGTCGTGCCGAAGATCGCGAGGCCGTCCGCGCCTTGCCCGAGCAGAAAGCGGCAAAACGAAATGAAGCGCCCGGCATCGGGCTCGCCCGCAGGGGTAAACGGGGTCAGAACCGGGACCAGCACCCCGGCGAACGGCTGCGACGACGGCATTCGAGTGTTCTCCTTTCAAGTCGCGACGTCATTGCGAGCGTGGCGAGGCAATCTCGGGCCCAGAGGACTCCTCCGATGAGATTGCCGCGTCGCCTTCGGCTCTTCGCAATGACAGGTTCAAACAGTCTGCAGGATTTTTTCCTTGGTAATGTCGGGTGCCATGATCGCGTGCCAGTCGGCGTCGCGCGGCAACACCTCCTCGCCGGCACGGATGTGGTAGTAGCTGGCGCCGGTCCCGGCCGGGTCGCCGCCCGCCTGGACGGTCCTCACCGCCTGCCCCAGCATCCGCCGCATCTGGCCGATCGCCTTGTCGCCCGGGCCGAGATGCTCCTTCGAGCGGTCGACGATGGGCCCCATGCTTTCCTGCAAGGCACGGTCCTGCTGGTTGATGCCGTCGATCCCGCTATAGGTCTCGGTGCGCTGCACCTCGCGGTCGAGCCCGTAATTGTTCGACCGGTTCTTGAACGACCGGAACGTCTTCTGGTCGACGAAATCGGGACCGTTGCCGATGCCGCGCTCGGCGCGGTCTTCCTCGGTGAACGATGACCCGTCGGTCGAATACATCCAGTTGTAGACCATGCAGTTGTAGTCATCGATCGGCACCCAGATATGGCCGGCGTCGCACGGCAACCCCGACTCCGACCGTGACGGGCGGATCTGGTGGAACGGCATGATGAAGTGGTAGCTGCGGATGTGCACCTCGTCATCGCCGAGCGGCCGGATGCCGGCGTACAGGTAACCGTAGTCCGTCACGTCGACGACGAGCTTTGGCGCGGCGCCGCGGACGAAGGGGTTTGACGGCTTGATCCCGCCGCGCGTCGAGTTGTCGGTCAGCAGGCGATGGAGGATCGGCGCGTGCGACGTGTCGACACCGCCCTCGAGCGCCTGCAGGTAGTTGCATTCCTCGATGACCTTGGAGACGTGCCGGCGCTCTTCCGGAACCTGCGTCCACGCGAATTTCGGCGCGGGCGGCATCCGTTCGGCCGGGCCCATATAGGCCCAGACGATGCCGCCCAGCTCTACCGTCGGGTAAGCGGTGAGGTGGATGTGCTGTTTGAACTGATGCTCCGGCGGCTCATTGAGCTGATCGACGCACTTGCCTTCGACGTCGAATTTCCACCCGTGATAGACGCACCTGAGCCCGCATTCCTCGTTACGCCCGAAATAAAGCGAGACCCGGCGATGCGGGCAGAATTCCTCGACCAGCCCGATGCGGCCGTCGGTATCTCGGAACGCGAGGAGGTCCTCTCCGAGCAGCCTCACGCGCACCGGTGCGCTGTCCGGCTCCGTGATCTCGCTCGACAGACAGGCGGGCATCCAATACCGCCGCATCGTATCGCCCATCGGGGTGCCGGGACCGACGCGGGTGATCAGTTCGTTTTCTTTCGGTGGCAGCATCGCGAGGCCTCCTGACGCAGATTTCGGCGGTAGCTGTACCGAGAATAGCGTATTTCCGTTGAA
This sequence comes from Allostellaceae bacterium, assembly GCA_036489765.1. GTDB lineage: Bacteria > Pseudomonadota > Alphaproteobacteria > ATCC43930 > CGMCC-115725 > DATARH01. Next base: position 45,820 of record DASXFE010000166.1, read on the forward strand.
ACGGGAGGGGTTTCGGGCTGCGATCGGCAGGAGGCTGGGTTAGATTGGCGGGCGACGATCAACCCATTCCGGTCACCCGACATCACCCATGCTGACCCAGACGCTTCTGGCGCTGCCCCTGGCGGCGCAGGTGGGATTGGTCGCGGTCCTCGTCTTTGGCGGCGTGGTCAAAGGGGTGACGGGGGTAGGGCTGCCGCTGGTGCTGGTACCGCTTGCGGCACAATTCGTCGCGGTGCCCGAGGCCGTGGCGCTGGTCTCGGTGCCGATGGTCGCGACCAACGTGATCCAGGCGACCGAAGGCGGCGAGACGGCCGCAGCGGTGCGGCGGATGTGGCCGATTCTCGTCCTGCTGATCCTCGGCACGGTGATCGGCGTGCACCTCCTGGTGACGATCAACCGCCACCTCCTGGCCCTGATCCTCGGCCCATCCTTCCTGGCAATCGCCGCGCTGCTCGTCGTGATGCCGCATGTGCGCCTCAGCCCGGCGATGGCGCGGTGGGGCGGACCCGTGGTCGGGCTCGGCGCCGGCATTCTCGGCGGCATGTCCGCGATGTTCGGGCCGCCGATGATCGCCTATCTCGTCGGACTCGGGACGGAACCCGACAGCTTCGTCAAGCAGATGGCGATCTTCGCGTTCACCGCCGCGGTGACGATGGTGTTGACGCTGGGCGGCTCCGGGGCCCTGTCGGGGCTCGACCTCGTCGTCTCCGCCGTCGCGATCATCCCGATACAGCTCGGCATGCCGCTCGGCCGCTGGTTGCGCCGTCGCATCCCGCCCGTGATCTTCCGCACCCTCGTCCTGGTTGTTCTTGCCCTCAGCGGGATCGACCTGTTGCATCGCGCGTTGCTGTGATGCCCAAAACCGGAGGAACAATGGCCGAACCCGCCCATCCCCGCCGCCGGCGCTCCCACGGCGTTGAGCACGAATGTTGCGTCTGCGGCAGACGCGGCCGCGAGCCGGAGCTGGAACCGGCTGCGCTGGTGCGGTCCAACATCGCCGCGGTGATCGCAGCC
>DASXFE010000003.1:0-55706 GCA_036489765.1 Allostellaceae bacterium
GAGGGCGCGGTCGAGCGCGGCGGCGTCGCCTTCGGCAGCGGCCAGTATCGCATCGTCGATCGCCAGTGCGGCGGCATCGTCGATCGCGGCGCGGGCGTCGTCGAGTTCGACCCGGCCACCGTCGCCGATATAGAGCGAGAGTTTGTCCAGTTCGGAACGGGTGACGAGCCGGTCGTTGCCGAGATGCTGGACGAGGAAATCGACCGCGTCGCGGCTGGCTGTCACCTGGTGCGCGGCGAGGCTATCCCGGATGACCCCGGCGAGATCGCGTGCCGAATCGGGGTAGCAGCCGATCGCTGCCCCGGCCGGCGCGTCGTCGAAGGCGCGGCGCAACGACGAGCGGCCCGGCAGGTCCCCGGCCTCGATCACAGTCAGCGCGTCGCCGGGCGGATCGGCGAGAAAGCGACCGATAATCTGCGCGAGGGTGTCGCCGGCGTCGCGAATGCGGATGACGCGCCGTCCGCCCATCAGGCTGATCTGCGCGGCCTCGTCGTTGAGACGCGCCGGGTCGGCGGCGATCGCAGCCGAGGCCAGGTCGGCGACGCGGAATGGATCGCGCAATTCGGGGCAGACCGTGCGGGCGATGGTATCGGCCCGCTCGCGCACCAGCCCGGAATCGGGGCCGTAGAACAGGATTGCGCGGATTTCCGGATCGGGGCGGCGCAGAAACGCGTCGACCCGCGCGGGCGCCAGCTTCATGAGCCCGGCTTCACGAACCCGGCGCGGCCTCTTGCCGCTGCATGAACATCGTCAGGCGGGCGACGATCTCGCCGCGCAACTCCTCGACCGTGCGCGTGCGGGCGTCGTCGGCAGTGACGACCGTGGAATAGCCGTTGGCCAGGATGTCGAACGAGTCGGAAACGTGGATCGTATTGGTCAACAACGGTTTCTTTGGCGCGATCTCGCTCAGCACGTAGGTCGCGACGACGTCGAGCTGGCCGCGCGTCGCCAGGCCCTGGGACTGGATGCCCAGGTCGGAGGTGCTCACCGCCAGTGTCGTCTTCAGCTCGTAGCGCGGCACGGTCGGGATTCCGGTCGGGTTGAGCGAGCTGCGCAGCGCCATTTCGAGGCGCTGGCCGATGCGCTCGGTGATCGGGGCGACCTTGATCGAGCGCAGGTCGGCGGCGGCCGGCATCGTCGCGCGGTCGGCGTACATCGGGGTCCAGCCGCAGCCGGAGGCGAGGCCGGGCGCGGTGAGCGCGAGCAGGAACGCGAACCGCCGCAGCCTCATGGTTCAGGCCACCAGATTGACGATGCGGTTGGGCACCACGACGATTTTCCTCGGCGGTTTGCCGTCGAGCAAGCGCGTAATCTGCGGCAGCCCCAGCGCCGCCGCCTCGATCGCGTCTTTCGCGGTGTCGCGCGGCAGGTCGAGCGTCGCGCGCAGCTTGCCGTTGACCTGGACGGCGATCGTCACCTGGTCGTCGCGGGCGAGCGCGGCATCGGCGACGGGCCATTTCGCCTCGGCGATCCAAATGCCGTGGCCGAGCGTCTGCCATAGCTCCTCGGCGAAATGCGGCATCATCGGGCCGAGGAGGAGCGCGGTTGTCTCCAGGCCCTCGCGCAGCACGGCGCCGGCGCCGGCATCCGTGCCGGGCAGGTCGTCGAGGGCGTTGGTCAGCTCGCGGATGCGGGCGACGGCGCGGTTGAAGCGGAACTGGTCGAGGTCATTGGAAACCGCGGCGATCGTCTTGTGGATTTGCCGGCGTAGGGCAAGGAGCGCCGGGGAGACGTCGTTGGGGATTGCGGTGCCGGGGGCGGGGAGGGGAGCCGCGGGCTCGGTCACCATCCGCCACAGGCGGTTGACGTAGCGCCAGATACCCTCGATGCCGGTCTCGGTCCATTCGAGGTCGCGCTCGGGCGGGCTGTCGGAGAGGAGATAGAGCCGTGCCGTGTCGGCGCCATAGGTCTCGACGATGCGTTCGAGCCCGACGACGTTCTTCTTCGACTTGCTCATCTTTTCGAGCCGGCCGGCGATCACCGGCAGGCCCGACCCGTCGACGAACTTGCCGCCGCCGGTCTCGCTAACGTCCTCCGGGAAGAGCCACTCGCCGTTCTGGCTCTGATAGGTCTGGTGGCAGACCATGCCTTGCGTGAACAGGCCGGCGAACGGCTCGTCGAGGTCGAGGTAGCCGCATCTCGACAGCGCGCGGGTGAAGAAGCGCGAATAGAGGAGGTGGAGCACGGCGTGCTCGATGCCGCCGATATACTGATCGACCGGCATCCAGTACTCGGCCTCGTCGCGCTCGAAGGCGATCGGTGCGTGGGCCGAGCAGAAGCGCAGGAAATACCAGGACGAATCGAAAAACGTGTCGAGCGTGTCGGTTTCGCGTCGCCCCAGCTTGCCGCATTTCGGGCAGTTGACGTGCTTCCAGGTCGGGTGGTGGTCGAGCGGGTTACCGGGCTTGTCGAAGGTGACGTCGGCGGGGAGCTCGACCGGCAGGTCGGCCGCCGGCACCGGCACGATGCCGCAATCGCCGCAATGAATGACCGGGATCGGGCAGCCCCAGTAACGCTGCCGCGACACGCCCCAGTCACGCAGGCGGAACTGGATCGTGCGCTGTCCGGCGCCGGTGCTTTCGAGCCGCTCGCCGATCACCCGCTTGGCGTCGGCGACCGAAAGCCCGTCGAGGAAATCGGAGTTGAACGCGGTGCCGTCGTCGACATAGGCGGTGTCGCCGACGGCGAAGGTCGCCGGATCCTCGCCGGGCGGCAGAACGACCGGGATCACGTCGAGCCCGTATTTTCGGGCGAAATCGAGGTCGCGCTGGTCGTGCGCGGGGCAACCGAAGATCGCCCCGGTGCCGTACTCCATCAGCACGAAATTGGCGATGTAGACCGGCACGCGGCTGTTCGGGTCGAGCGGGTGGATCGCCTCGATACCGGTGTTGTGGCCGCGTTTCTCGGCCGCCTCGATCGCCGCCTCGCTGGTGCCGAGCCGATCGCACTCGGCGATGAACTCGGCGAGCGCCGGATCTTTCCTGGCGAGCGCCTGGGCGAAGGGATGATGCGGGGACAAGGCGAGGAACGAGGCGCCGTAAAGCGTGTCGGGGCGGGTCGTGAAGATCTCGATCGGCCCATTGGCGTTACCGGGCGTTTTCCCGGCCAGCGCGAACTTGACCCGAGCGCCCTCGGAGCGGCCGATCCAGTTTTCCTGCATCAGCCGGACGCGCTCGGGCCACCGGTCGAGGGTCCGCAGCGAGTCGAGGAGGCTGTCGCTGAAAGCGGTGATGCGCAGGCACCATTGCGGCAACAGGCGTTTTTCGACCGGCGCGCCGGTGCGCCAGCCGTGGCCGTCGATGACCTGCTCGTTGGCGAGGACGGTGTGGTCGACCGGGTCCCAGTTGACCCAGCTTTCCCGGCGGTAGGCGAGGCCCGCCGCCAGGAAGTCTAGGAACATCTTCTGCTCGTGCTTGTAATAGTCCGGGTCGCAGGCGGCGAGCTCGCGCGACCAGTCATAGCTGAACCCCATGCGCTGGAGCTGGCCGCGCATCGTCGCGATATTCTCGCGGGTCCAGGCGCCGGGATGGACGTGCTCGGCGATCGCGGCGTTTTCGGCGGGAAGGCCGAACGCGTCCCATCCCATCGGGTGCAGCACGTTGAAGCCGAGCGCGCGGCGATAGCGGGCGACGAGATCGCCCATCGTATAGTTGCGCACATGCCCGACATGGAGCTTGCCGGACGGGTAGGGAAACATCTCGAGGACGTAGTATTTTGGGCGCGAGGGCTCGTGCCTGGCGGCGAACGAGCCGAGATCGGCCCATCGGCGCTGCCACTTCGTCTCGGTTTCGCGGAAATTATAGCGCGACATCACTCTTTCCGGCGCGGCTGGTCCCGCGCCTTCGTAAATTCATTCGGCTGTGCTCAGCCTACATCATGCTGCGATATTCTTCGGCGTGAAGATGGCGCGCACGCAGCAGAATCGTGTTTTCAAGATTGTCGACGACCTCGCGGTCGACCGTCGATTTCTGCCACTGCCCGGTCGGCGAGCGCACCTCGCGATCGACGGTGACGGCAAGCGAGTCGGTGCGCAGGGCGATCGACAGCACGAACACCGATACCCTCAGCCGCTCGTCTGGCTTGCCGGGCGGCGAGTACCAGGCGGTTTGCACCATCCCGCTCATCGGGTCTTCGGAATCGAGCTTGACGAAGCTCAGCGCGTCGTGCGCCGCCTGCCACAGGCTCGGGCTGACCTGCGGGCCGAGCTTTGGTCCCTTGCGGAGCTCGGACGGCTTTTTGGCCAGTCCCATGATCGTCCAGATCGTCGACTCGGTGTCCATGCCGGAGTCGGGCGCGGCCGCCTCGGCCTGCTGTTCCGGCGCCGCGGGCGCGGGCGGCGCGTCGACGACCTTGTCCGAGCCGCAGCCGGCCGTGAGCAAGCAAACGCTTGCGGCGAGCGCAAACAGCGCGCGGTATAGTGGCACTGACATCGACAAAACCCCCGGCGCCGCCACAGTCGAATAGCGGCTTGGGCAAAAACTTGTGCCAGGAATGGAGCCGATATGGAAGGGTTGATTGCGGGAAACCTCGCCGCCGTCCGCGACAAGATTGCCGCCGCGGCAACGGGCGCCGGTCGCGATAACCGCTCGGTTTCGCTCGTCGCCGTCAGTAAAACCCAACCGCAAGACGCGGTGCGCGATGCGCTCGCCGCGGGGCAGCGCCTGTTTGGCGAAAACCGGGTGCAGGAGGCTCTCGCCAAGTTCCCCGGGCTGCGCAACGAATATCCGGATCTGGTGCTGCACCTGATCGGACCCTTGCAGACCAACAAGGTGAAGGACGCGGTCGCGCATTGCGACGTCATCGAAACCGTCGACCGCCCGCGTCTCGCCGAGGCGCTGGCCCGCGAGATGGAGCGAAGCGGCAAGCGCCCGCTTTGCTACATCGAGGTCAATACCGGCGAGGAGGCGCAAAAGGCCGGCGTCGCGCCGGGCGACACCGACGCCTTTATCGCCGAATGCCGCGACCGCCTCGGCCTCCCGGTCGCCGGCCTCATGTGCATCCCTCCGCACGACGAAAACCCGGCCCCGCATTTCGCCCTGCTGCGTGAGATCGCCAAACGCAACGGGCTTTCCGGGCTCAGCATGGGGATGAGCGCCGATTACGAAATCGCCATCCGCTTCGGCGCGACGCACGTGCGGGTGGGGACTGCGGTGTTCGGCGCACGCGGGCAGTACTTGGCGGCCGAAGATAGTCGCTGACGGCGCGGTCTTATAGTTGGAGAAAGGACATTATATAGTTACGAACCAGTCGGCGCTCGGGGGTCGGTTGTCCGCGTGGAAGCAGCCTCTGTCGAGACGCTCATCAGCCGGCAGGAGATGCCCCCAAGCAGCCTCTTATGACGGGAATAGCCGCCCTGCTGTTTGTTCCGCCGGCGAGGCCGAAGGGTCCGGCAGGAATAACCATCGTGGTCGCGTGCATTCAAGAAAAGGCGCCGAGGCCCGGCCCGCGCGCCATTGGCAAGGGCGCCACAGCCCGTCGTCGAGGTAATCCTTGATGCCGTGCCGAGTTTGACGGCGTAGTCTGCGCGAAGCAGCACTACACCGTGCGGCCGGACTACCTTTCCCGGCGAAGGACACGGCCTGACCGAAGAACCTTACGGGTTACATCAGGCGAAGAGGCCCCAGATGCATAAGGTCCTTTTTCGGAAGGTCGACGCAGAAGGCATCAATATCTTCTACCGGGAGGCGGGGCCGAAAGACGCGCCGGCGATCCTGTTGCTGCACGGTTTCCCGAGCGCCAGCCATATGTTCCGCGACCTCATCCCGCTGCTCGCGGATCGTTTTCGCGTCATCGCGCCCGACCTTCCCGGCTTCGGCCAGTCGGACATGCCGGACCGCTGCACGTTCACTTACTCGTTCGACAATATTGCGCGAGTGATCGACCGCTTTGTCGAGGTCGTCGGGCTCGATCGCTTTGCGATCTATGTGTTCGATTATGGCGCCCCGACCGGGTTCCGGCTGGCGACGCGGCACCCCGAGCGCGTCACCGCCATTATTTCGCAGAATGGAAACGCCTATACGGAGGGTCTTAGCGACGGGTGGAAGCCGATCCGGGCGTATTGGGAAGACCCATCTCAGGCCAATCGCGACGCGTTGCGCGCCTTCTTGGCACCCGAGACAACCATTTGGCAATACACGCACGGCGTTCCTGATGCGACGGCGATCTCCCCGGACGGATATTCCCTCGATAATTTTTACCTGGCGCGCCCTGGCGCGCATGAGGTGCAGCTTGATCTGTTCGGCGACTACAAGAGTAACGTCGCGCTCTATCCGACCTTTCAGGCGTATTTCCGCGCCCACCAGCCACCATTCTTGGCGGTATGGGGCGGAAACGACCCGTTCTTTCTGCCTGCCGGCGCCGATGCGTTCAAGCGCGATATGCCGGATGCGGTGGTGCGGCTTTTCGAGGCCGGACACTTCGCGTTGGAAACCCATGCCGGCGAGATCGCCGCGGCGATCCGCGAGTTCCTCATTCCCTGAATAGGGAGATGATTACATGGCTGCGCGTCCCCTGATCGTCTTTGACGTCAATGAAACACTGCTCGATCTGCAAACGATGGAGCCGATCTTCGAGCGCGTCTTTGGCGAGAGACAGGCGATGCGCCTTTGGTTCGCCAACCTCATTCTGTATTCCGCGGCCCTGACCGTCGCCGGCTCCTATGTTCCTTTCACGGACATCGGCGCGGCGGTGATGAAGATGCTGGCCGATACACGCGGCATCAAGATCGGCGACGCCGACAGGAAAGAACTTACGGACAAGTTCTCGACGATGCCGCCGTACCCGGAGGTGCCCGCGGCGCTCCGAAAACTGCGCGACGCCGGCTTTCGCCTCTTCACGCTCACCGACAATTTGCTCGAGGTGCAAACTCGTCAGCTTGAACACGGCGGGATTGTTGAGCTTTTCGAACGGCGGTTTAGCGCCGACGGCGCAAAGCATCACAAGCCGTCGCGTGAGGCTTATGGCTACGTGGAGAAGGGGCTCGGGGCTGCGCCATCGCAGTTCTGCATGATCGCCTGCCACACCTGGGACACGCTCGGCGCCGTGGCCGCCGGCTGGGAAGCCGCGCTGATCAAGCGCGTCGGCAACGATCTGTTGGGGGTCGGTCCCCAGCCGCACATCGTCGGCAACGACCTCAACGACGTCGCCGATCAACTCATCGCTCGGACCTAGGCGATCCTCTTGGAGGTCGGCTTCCGGCGCATCCGGCCTGTTGATGCGCAGTCGGGCGAAGGTCGGCTTGCCTGCCCGTGGCAGCCGTTTGGCTTTGGCGCAATGGTCGAGGCTTCGTGCCCCGAAGCGGAAGTCGCGAGATGTCCCGCTTGGCTCGTCGGGCTAGACCAATAGGGCGACTTTACATCGCTCAGGGCCACGTAGCTTCATAAGTGGGACGGCCAGCGGCGCTGCAGCGCCCGGGGGGTGGCAGAATGCGTTGGCAGATCTTTTTCGGCCTCTGTACGTTTTTCGGTCTCGGCATACTTGTGCATTTGGCCGAAAAGCGCTGGCCTCTTCGGAAGTATCAGAAGCCGAAGAGTTGGGGTGTGGACGCCGTCGGTTTCTGCATCTCCGCAGCCGTTACTTATTTATTTCGCGTCGCAGAGCCAGGCCTCTTGTGGCGCGTTCCCACGGTTCCGGGATTCGGGTGGGTCTCGCGGGAGGCCAATTTCGTTTCGGCCACTGTGCCGTGGCCGATTGCATTTTTAGTGTCCGTCGTGGTGCTAGACTTTCTGCTCTACCTCGGCCATCGCCTGCTCCACGCAAAGTACCTGTGGCACACACATGCGGCACATCATTCCGTCGAACATTTATACTGGTTTGGTGGCAATCGCTCTTCTCCCTTTCACATTGCATGGCAACTTATGTGGGGCGCGTTGCTTGGTTTGGTGTGGCCAGTGCATGGTGGGTCATCTGGAATCGTGGCAGGCACTCTCGTTTACACCTGCATCCAGCATTTCAATCACGCTAATCTTACTACGAGACTCGGTCGTCTTGAGTGGCTGTTCGTCGTGCCACGCTATCACTTTGTTCATCACGGCGCAGCGGCAGAACTGAACAATTCTAACTTTGGTTTTCTGCTGACTATATGGGATCGCGTACTCGGGACACATAAAGATCCGGACGAGGTTGGGCAGCATTTTCCGCTTGGCCTGAATTATCAAATTGGGTTGATCCGGTTATTTATTGGTCTTCCTCCTCATTTTCGGGCGCATTCAGCTCATCATGCAGGCGTGGAGTCTCCGCGACCTTTCACTCCGGAAGCGGCCAGCCACCCGCTCACTCAAACCACTCTAAGCACGTGAGGCTGAAATTGGTTGCGAGTGGCAAGTTGGTTGGAAGACGCGTCTGCAAGTTCCGAGGTGGAGTGCAGAACAAGGACCGCGAGTGGGGAGGCGCGATGGCCGCTCTCGGCGACTAAGCAGTCTTTCCACGCTTCTACGCGTGAGAAACCGGATCATCACGTACATGCTCGGCAGTCGATCCGCTGAATGGCAGCTAACGGCGCATCCTCGACGTTAAGCCCGTTCCAGCGAATGTCGGCTTCCCCAAGTCGCAGCGGCCGCTCGTCATGGTCAGCGACAACTGCCGGATCTGCCCGTTTCGTTCACTTATCGGGTGTTTCCTTCAGCGCTACTGTCAGGATACGTGGTCGAGCCCGATGTCGAGCGCTCGGGCGCTCTGCGTCAGCCAACCCATCGACAGGAGATCGACGCCGGTCGCCGCCAGAGCGGGGGCAGTTGCCGGCGTGATGCCGCCGGAGGCTTCGGTGATGGCCCGGCCGCCGACGAGGGTGACTGCCCGGCGAAGCTCCTCGGGGTCCATGTTGTCGAGAAGAACAGCGTCGATGTGGAACTTTAGCGCCTCTGCGAGCTGCTCCAACGTGTCGACCTCGATCTCGACTTTGATCATGTGGCCAATTGCCACCCGAGCGCGCTCGATTGCTGCCTGGATGCCGCCAGCGACCGCGATGTGGTTGTCTTTGATGAGAACGCCGTCGTCGAGGCCGAAGCGATGGTTCGCCCCGCCGCCGGCGCGGATGGCGTATTTTTGGACCGCGCGCAGGCCGGGAAGTGTCTTGCGGATGTCGATGACGCGTGCCTTTGTGCCACGCACCGCCTCGACGACACCGGCCGTGGCTGTGGCGATGCCACTCATATGACAGAGAAAGTTGAGCGCGACACGCTCGGCCGTGAGCAGGCCGCGCGCGGGACCCTTGAGCGTGGCGATCGTTTCGCCCGGCGCGACATGGGAGCCGTCCCCTCGGATGACCGAGGCGGCGATCGCGGGGTCGATGAGGTGGAAGGCCATGAGCGCGAGGTCGAGACCGGCGACGACGCCGGCCTGGCGAGCGGCCAGGGAAACCTTGGCGCGCACGTCGCTCGGCACGACAGAGTCCGTGGTGATGTCGCCGGCGCGGCCGAGATCCTCGAGTAGCGCTGCACGGACGATCGGCTCGATGAGGACGGAAGGAAGAGGGGCGAGCGGCATTTCAGGCTCCGGCTGGGTGATTGAGGGAAGAGAAGGTCGCCCTACGAGCTCCACGCCGTCGAGGCGGAGAAGTGTCTGCCACGCTCTCGGCGACGCGCCTAACGTTGAGCTCTCAATATGCTCATGCAGAGTATATACGTGATATGCTCATACGGAGCATATGCGGAAATTCCGCCTTGCAACCATGCGCCTTACGCATCGTAGCGAAAGAGGCTTATTGCAGGAGCCGGCTAACAGGAACGGGCAGATGAGCGATCGGAAGCGGTCCCCGCAAGTCGGGGCTTCGAACCTCCTGAACTCGTTACCGTCAATGCGACAACCGCTTTCGGCGCAATGGCGACCTGTTCAGGCAAGCGGCAAGCGTCCGCTTTCTTCGGCGACAGCCGTCATTGGCGCCGATTTTCCTGAATGGGGCTTATGCGCGAGTGACGGCGCCGGGGTCGCGGCCACCCCGACTTTTGTCTTTGTGACTTGGAGAGATGCTAAAGGAAATGGCCGCTGCGGGTGGCTTTTGTGCGCAGGTAGCGTTCGTTGTGGCCGTTGGCGGGGAAGGCGTGGGGGACGCGTTCGATGACGGCGATGCCGTAGAGCTCGAGCTGAGCGACCTTTTCGGGATTGTTGGTGAGGAGCCGCACCTGGCTGAAGCCGAGCTGGCGCAGCATCTCGGCGGCGGGGAGGTAGACGCGCTCGTCGGCGTCGAAGCCGAGCTGCTCGTTGGCGTCGATCGTGTCGAACCCGGCATCCTGAAGCTGATAGGCGCGCAATTTGTTGACGAGACCGATGCCGCGGCCCTCCTGCGCGAGATAGAGGAGGACGCCGCCGCCGGCCTGGCCGATCGCGGCGATCGCGCCGCGGAGCTGCTCGCCGCAATCGCAGCGCAGGCTGCCGAGCCGGTCGCCGGTAAAGCATTCGGAGTGGAGCCGCACCAGCACCGGCGCGTCGCCGCACGGGGTGCCGATGACGATCGCCAGATGCTCGGGCCCGCCATCGCCGGGGCGGAAGGCGATGAGGCGTGCATCCTCGGCGGCTTCGAGCGGTACGCGCGCCTCGGTGACGAGGGTGAGGCCGGTCATCTGCGCGTGGCGGCGCATCACCGCGTCGCCGTCGACGGCGATCAGGTCGGAGCGGCGGCTCGCGAGCGCGGCCTCGGCCGGGGTCAGCGGCAGGACGACGGCGGCCGGCAGCAGCGCCGCGAGCTTGGCCAAGGTTACGGCGGCGAGCGAGGTCTCATTGGCGGCGCCGAGTTTGGGGCCGAGGCCGGGCGGCTCGACCCCGAGCGAGGCGGCAGGGTCGGCGAGGTTGCGGATCACGGCAGCCGACAGATCGGCGGCGATCGCGATCGAGACGGCGCCCGACATCGCGTCGCGCGGGGCGAGACCGAGAGCGACGGCGCGGCGGCCGGTCAGCACCACGCCGAGCCGCCGCACCGACATCTGGCGCAGGCGGCGCAAATTGTGATCGCTTGCGAGCTCGGCGGCCATCGCCAGCACCGACCCGCCGAGCAATACCGGCTCGCCGCGGCGAAAAGCCGTGACGGCGTCGTCAAGGGTCGGGGCGGGATCGGGATAATCAGCCAAATGGCACCTCTTAAGTGCTTCATAATAGGGGGCAGCGCTTGGCATTCCAGCCCCTTGTGCGCATATCTGCCCGGATATGCGCCGCGGCGCGCGGATTCCCGTACACTGGCGCGGATGTTTTCGGGGATGGTACACGGGGCCGTAGCGAATAACGCGGCAGTTGGCGCACGACTGTCGCGCCAAAGGCGGGGGTGACGAGACGGGAATGCGCGTGGGCCGCAAGATTCTGATCGTCGACGACGACGAGGCGCTGCGCCAATCGCTTGCCGAGCAGCTCGCGCAGAATGCCGAGTTCGCCAGCGTCGAATGCGGCACGGCGGCGACCGCGCTCGACGCGATCGGGCACGAGCGGTTCGACGCCATCCTGCTCGATGTCGGGCTTCCCGACATGGACGGGCGCGATCTGTGCCGGGCGATGCGGGAGCGCGCCGTTACCGCGCCGATCGTGATGCTGACCGCGGCCGACAGCGAGGCCGACACGGTCTTTGGGCTCGACGCCGGCGCCAACGACTATGTGACGAAGCCCTTCCGGCTGAGCGTGCTGCTGGCCCGGCTGCGCGCCCATCTCCGGCAGAGCGAGCACAGCGACGAGGCGGTCTTTGCGATCGGCCCGTACATGTTTCAGCCGGGCGCGAAACTGATGACCGATTCCGGACGGCGCAAAAAGGTGCGGCTGACCGAAAAGGAAACCGCGATCCTCAAATACCTCTACCACGCGGGCGACCGCGCGATCGACCGCGACACGCTCTTGGGCGAGGTGTGGGGCTATAATGCCGGGGTCACGACGCATACGCTCGAAACCCACGTCTACCGCCTCAGGCAGAAGATCGAGCGTGACCCGACCCGCGCCGAGATCCTGATCACCGAGCCCGGCGGATATCGGCTTCAGCCATAGCCGCCCTTGTATCCCTTCGCGATATAAAGGTGATAGGTCCGGGTGCCCTCGGGCCCATGGGTGATCGTGATCTGGCCGGCGGGGATGAACTCGGCGAAAAGCGGGCGCATCTCATCGACGAGGTTGTGGACCGTCACGGCGAGGAAATCGCCGCCCTTATGGTTAGCGAGATTATTGGTTAATGCCCACTGGTCCTTGATTCCGGGGATCGGGCTCCAGATCACGGCGTCGAACGGGTGCGGGCGGACGTTGTAGATCAGCGCCGCCAGAAGCTCGCGGTCGTCGGCGAGGAGAGTGAGGCCGGGATGCGCGGCGAGGGCTGCGCCGACCGCGTCGCCGAGCGTGTGCCACCCGCGCAGGCGGTGCAGCGGGTCGTATCTCGCCGGCCAGTCGAAGGCGAAGGCGGCGCCGGCCGTGCCGAAGAGGCCGAGGGCAAGGACAAGGTTGAGCGCGATCCCGGCGGCGAGGGTGCGGCGCCAGTCGCGCCCGAGGGCCCAGGCGGCGACGAGGATCACCCCCGACACATAGACCGGCGCCGCCCAGTTCGGCTGGGCCCGCGAGGTCAGGCTGACCGCCAGCATGAAGACGAGGGTCGGGAAGGTGAAGATCGCGAGGAGACGCGCCCGCGGATCGGCGAGGGCGCGCGGACGCGCGGCGATCGCGATCAGAAACGCGAAGAAGACCGGGCCGAAGACGCCGAATTGCGAGATCAGGAACTCGGCCAGCATTTTCGGGTGGAAGAGCGGGCCGGCGATGTCGGCGTTGTCGCGCACGTGCAGATAGCTGACAAACCCGTTGTGCCAGTTCCACCACAGATTCGGGAGGTAGATCAGCACGGCGATCGCGATCGCCCCGAAAAGGCGCGGCAGGTGCCGGCGCTCGGCCCGGACCGCGAGAGCGAAAACGAGCGCCGAGACCATCCAGTACGCCATCGCGTATTTCGCCAGAAGACCGAGCCCGGCGGCGAGCCCGGCGACGAGCCACCAGCGCTCTTCGCCGGGCTCGCGTGCACGGATCAGCGCATAGAGCGCCGCGGCCCAGCACGGCAGCAGTACCGCGTCGGTCGAGATGATGAAGGATGACAGCGAAGTTCCGGGCAGCGTCGCATAGCCGAGCGCCGCCCAGAACCCGACGCGCCGGTCGTACAGCCGCGTGCCGATCGCATAGACGATGAGCGCGGTGGCGGCGTGGACGAGCGGGGCGGCGGCGCGGACCCCGAATTCGCCATCGCCGAGGATCGCGGTCGACAGGCGGATCACCCAGGCGACGAGCGGCGGCTTCGAATAGTAGCCGAGCGCCAGATGCTGCGCCCAGAACCAGTACTGCGCCTCGTCGGGGTAAAGCCCGGCCGGCTCGAGCGCGATCAGGATGAGCCGGATCGCGGTGAGCAGCCCGACCGCCGCGAGCGTCATCGTCGCGTAAGGGGGCACCGCGTAACGGGCTGCCGTCCGGGCTTCGGTCATTGCCGCATCAAGGCCGGAGCGATCCGCGGAATCAAGCGATCACTCCGATGTGACCGACGCCGCAAAGGCCGGAATCGATTTCTTCTTCTGGTCGGCGGCGCGCTTGGATAAGTTGACGCACCCACCCGAACAGGGAGAAACCCCTATGCGTAAAATGATGGTGCTCGCGGCTGGCTTGCTGACGGCTGGAGCCTGGGCCTCGGCCTTTGCTGCGCAGGAGACCTACAAGGCGACGCTCAACGGCGCGTCCGAGGTGCCGCCGGTGCAGTCGAGCGCGACCGGCGCCGCGACGGTCAATGTCGACACGGCGTCGAAAAAGGTTTCGTGGTCGGTGACCTATACGGGCCTCACCGCGGCGGCGGCGCACATCCATTGCGGCGCGGCGGCCGGGGCGAATGCGGGTGTCGCGGTGCCGCTGACGGTCGGCCCCAGCCCGATCGCCGGCACCGGCACGATGACCGACGCGCAGCTCGCCGACCTCCAGGCCGGCAAGTGCTACGTCAACATCCATACCGCCGCGAACAAGGGCGGCGAAATTCGCGGCCAGCTCGCGAAGTAGCATGGGTTCCGCGGCGGCCCGTCAGAACCACAGCGGGATCAGGCGGGTCGCCGCGCCGAACCAGGCTTGCGGGTAGGACGGGGCGACCCTCCACGCCTGCTCGTGCCGGGTGACGCAGACGGTGGTGGCGCGATACGCCGCCTCCCAATCGCGGACCCGCGGCAAGGCCGCCAAAAGACACTCATCGTAGACCGTATAGACGCGGTCGGCCTGGCAGCCGAAGGACGGTCGGTCGGCGCGCGCCGCCGTCAGGATCACGCGGTTCGGTGCGGTCATAGGCGCCGCCGCGAAACTCCCCGAATAGCAGGCCGAGACGATCACCACCGTCGGCACGGCGGCGCAATTCCCGTTGAGCGCCCGGGCGAGGGCGGCGGGGCCGAGATCGTCATCGTCAGCGGCGAGATAGACGCCGCCGCCGTGCTCGCCGTGCGAGGTGATGAAGACGAGGCAGCGGTCGCCCGGCCCGACCGGGAGGGTCGCGATCCGGCGGGTGATCTCGGCCCGCGTCGACGGGGCGGTGCCGCGGACCGGCGCGGCGCTCAGGCGGTGGATGTCGGCGGCGGGCACCCCGTGCCGCGCGAGGAACTGCGCCATCGCCCGCACGGCGTTGTCGAAGACGGGCTGCTCGTCGTCTCCGGCGGCGAGGACGACCTGCCAGTGCCCTTGCGCCGCCGCGCCGGGCACCGCGATCAGCCAGATTGCAATGACGGCCAGATATGGCAGTGTTGCCAGAACCCGCCGCAGGCGCAGGCGTTTGCGGGGAAACGGGTGAAGGGAGCAGGGCGATGTCATCGACTTTGGCCGAGAAAAGCTGCGTGCCGTGCCGCGGCGGCATACCGCCGCTCGGACCCGAAGAGGCCGAGGACCTGCATCGCCAGGCGCCGGAGTGGACACTCGCCGACACGGCGACCCGGCTCGAGCGGACCTACAAATTCCGGAATTTTGCCGGCTCCTTTGCCTTTGTCGAGCGCGCCGCGCAGCTCGCCGAGAGCGAAAGCCACCACCCCGACATCAGTTTCGGCTGGGGCTACGCGACCGTGTCGCTGCGCACGAAGAAGATCAAGGGGCTGCACGAAAACGACTTCATCATGGCGGTCAAGCTCGACCGCATCGCGGCGGGCCTGGAACGGGGGGCGGAGGGCTAGGGCATGTTCGATCGCGACTCGGTAAAGGATCTGGCGCGGCCGAGGGGGCTGCCGTTTCACATCAACAAGATCGGCCACGTCGTCCTGAATGTGCGTGATGTCGACCGCTCGGTGCGGTTCTATACGCAGGTGCTTGGTTTCCAGATCTCGGATCTTTACCCCGAGGAGATGGTGCCGGGCGGGATGGCGTTTTTGCGCTGCAATCCCGACCATCACGGCATCGCCCTCGTCGGCTCGCTGCAGGAGACGAACCAGAACGCCGAGCTCAATCACATCGCGTTCGAGGTCGGGTCGCTCGACGACGTGATTCGCGCGCGCGACCATCTCGCCAAGAACAACGTGCAGATCGATTTCGCCGGGCGGCGGCGCGCCGGATGTCAGATCGCGGTCGAGTTCCGCGACCCGGACGGGCACCGCCTCGAAATCTACTGGGGCATCGACCAGATCGGCAGCAACGGCACGGTGCGCGGCGCGGAGGAATGGAAAGGCGTCCGCAGCATCGAGGATGCCATCGCCGACCCCGTGAAGGGCCAGGACACGACGGTGCAGGACCCGGGGCTGCTGAAGCGCTAGCCAGCCGCCGCCTACGGCGTCCTTTTCTCCTCCATCTTTTCGGTCTGCGCCTTCAGCAGGTCGCGGATCTCGCCGAGCAGCACCTCTTGCCGGGGCGGCAGGGCCGTAGCCGGGCCGACGTTGAATTTGAGGCGATTGATCTGCTTGACCAGAAGGAAGACGGCGAAGGCGACGATGATGAATTTGATCACCGCGTTGATGAAGAGGCCGTAATTGACGGTGACGGCCCCGGCCGCTTTCGCCGCCTCCGGCGTCGTGTAGCCGCCCGCGCCCTTCAGCGTGACGAAAAAGCTGGAGAAGTCGATCCCGCCGAGGGCGAGGCCGATCGGGGGCATGATGATGTCGTTGACCAGCGAATTGACGATCGTCGTGAACGCGGCGCCGAGGATCAGACCGACAGCCAGGTCGACGACATTGCCGCGCACCGCGAAATCACGAAACTCCCGCCACATCTGTGCCTCCCGCCATTTCGCCCGCAAGCATAACACCTGAAGGGCGATTCAGTCCCTGGTTGGGTACGGCGGCAAGAGCGATTGCGTGCCCGCGCCGGCGATGACAAAAAGGACGCGATGAGTATTCCCGCCGCGCCCGGCCCTGACCGTTATACCGTCATCATTCGCAACCTGGTGGTGATGGCCAGCATCGGCATCCGCCGGGCCGAGCGCGAGAGAAAGCAGCGCGTGCGGATTTCGATCGAGATGAGCGCGACCCCGGCTGCAACCTTTCCGGGCGAAGACCGACGCAACGTCCTCAATTACGAAAAGGTGCTGACGACGGTCCGCCACATCGTGCGCGAAGGGCATGTCGATCTCTGCGAGATGCTGGCGGAGCGGATCTGCGCGGCCTGCTTCGCCGATCGGCGCGTCGCGCACATGCGGGTGACCGTCGAAAAGCTCGACGTCTTTCTCGAGACCGAGTCGGTCGGCGCGATCCTTGAACGCAATCGTCCTGCCTGATGCCGCTCCCGACCCTGTTCGGCATCCTCAACATCACCGCGGACTCGTTTTCGGACGGCGGCACGTTTCTCGACCCTGCGGCGGCGCTGGCTCAGGCGCGGCGGCTTTATGAGGGCGGCGCGGACGTCGTCGATATCGGCGCCGCCGCCAGCAACATCGACGCGGAGCCGGTGCCGGCAGACGAGGAAATCCGCCGGCTCGGCCCGGTGATCGCGGTGCTCGGCAGCGCCGGGATCCCGGTTTCGATCGACAGCTTTGCGCCCGACGTGCAGCGGTTTGCGGTGGCGCGGCGGGTGGCCTATCTCAACGACATCCACGGCTTCGCCGACCCGGCGCTGTACCCGGCGCTGGCGGCGGCTGAGTGCCGGCTCATCGTCATGCATGCGGTCTCGGCGCGCGGGCGGGCGGAGCCGGTCGATCTGTCGGCAGAAGACGCGGTGCGGCGGATCGACGAATTCTTCGCGTCCCGCCTCGCCGCGCTCGCGGCGGCCGGGATCGCGCGCGAGCGGCTGATCGTCGACCCGGGCATGGGGTTTTTTCTGAGCTCGCGGGCCGAGGCCTCGCTGCGCGTGCTGGCGCGGATCGCCGGGTTGAAACGGCGGTTCGGGCTGCCGGTCATGGTGTCGGTTTCGCGGAAGTCGTTTCTCGGCGGCGTGACCGGCCGCGGCAAACCCGCCGAGCGCGGCGCCGCGACCCTCGCGGCCGAGCTGTTCGCCGCGATCGAAGGGGTCGACTACATCCGTACGCACGACCCGGCGGCGTTGTCGGATGGTCTCAAGGTGCTGGCGGCGCTGGATCGCGAACGCGGTCACTGGAACGCGAAGCGATAGCGCTCGCAGGCCGCGGCGCCCTGGCCCTGTTCGCGGACGCAGCGCTCGTAGATGCTGCGAGCGAACGAGGCGGCGTCGCCGTTCCATTGGCCGAAGGCGGCGCGGTCGCGGTCGTCCATGACGCTGTCGAGCCGTTTCGATATCTGGTAGCGATGATAGGCCTCGCGCGCGAACGGGATGGCGAACATGACCCCGATCGCAACAATGACGGCGATGCTCAGGACTCTGGTCACGCCAGCAGTCTCCCCTCGGAACGGGTGGCCCGCCCCGTCGAAATAAGCACTTGATTTACCCCTTGCTCCACCCTGAATAAGCGCGTCAGCGGCGATTGAAAAGAGACTTGATCTACCACAGGGCGCTCTGGCTTTGATCGCGTCTTGCCGATGCCGCAGTGCCGGTTCGACAATGGCCGATTCGCCGAGGGAAGCCACCGAATGACCGATGCGACAGCGACGGAAATGCCGGCCGCCAGCCTGCGCGGCTGGCTGGATCGCCTCGCCGCGCGCGATCGGCTGGCGGTAATCCGCGAGGGGGTGGCGCTGCGATTCGAGCTGGCGGCGATCGCCAAGCGGTTCGAGGGCGAAAAGGCGGTGTTGTTCCCTCGGCCCGGCGGGCACGCGATGCCGGTCGTATCGGGGATCGTGTCGAACCGCGCCTGGATCGCCGAGGCCATGGGGGTGACCACGGCCGGGATGATCGCGCGCTTCGAAGAGGCGGCGGGAAACACGATCCCCTGCCGGGTCGTCGAAAGCGGGCCGGTGCGGGAGATCGTGCACGACCGGGTCGATCTCGGCGCGTTGCTCCCGCTGCCGACGCATAACGAGCTCGACAGCGGACCCTATATCACCGCCGGGCTCGTCGTGACGCGAAGCCCGGAGACCGGGGCGCAGAACGTCGCAATCCTGCGGCTGCAGTTGAGCGGCCCCGACCGGCTCGGCGCGCTGATCCTGCCGCGCCAGACCGCGCATTTTCACGCACTCGCCGAAGCCGAGGGCGCGGAGCTGCCGGTCGCGATCGTGATCGGGGTCGACCCGCTGACGCTATTGGCGTCGCAGGCGATCGCGCCGCTCGGCCAGGACGAGTTCGAGATTGCGGGGGCCTTGCATCGGGCGCCGCTCGCCGTCGTCAAATGCCTCGGCAGCGACCTCACGGTGCCGGCCGACGCCGAGATCGTGCTCGAAGGCCGCATCCTGCCCGGCCTGCGCGAGCCCGAGGGGCCCTTTGGCGAGTTTCCGCAATATTACGGCGAGCGGCGGCCGCGCCCGGTCATCGCGGTCGACCGCATGACGCGGCGCCGCGACGCGATCTTTCATACGATCAACGGCGGCGGTCTCGAACACCTGCTGCTCGGCGCGATCCCGCGCGAGGCGACGATCCTGCAGTCGCTGCGGCGCAATTTTCCGAGCGTCGTCGATGCGCATCTGCCGCAGGGCGGGACTTGCCGCTACCACCTCGTCGTTCAGATGAGAAAGGCCTATCAGGGCGAGGGGTTGCCGGGGGTCGTTTGCGTGCTGACCGGAGAGGATGTGAAGGCGATGGCGCGGCCGTTTCCGGTCGCGGTCAAGACCGGCATGGCGCAATACGCGGTGGCGGTCGACCGGGTGCGCTATGTCGGCGAGCCGGTCGCGATCGCCGTCGCCCAGACCCGCGTGCAGGCCGAGGACGCGGCCGAGGCGATCGAGGTCGATTACCGCGCGCTGCCGGCGGTCGTAGATCCCCGCGCGGCGCTTGACCCGGATGCGCCGGTGCTGCACCCGGCGGTCGGCGGCAATGTCGTCCACGAGCGGCGGTTTCGCTATGGCGATCCGGGGGCGGCCTTTGCCGCGGCGCCGCATCGGGTCGAGATCACGGCCGAATTTCCGCGCAACACCGGGTCGCCGATCGAATGCTTTGTCGTTGTGGCCGAGTATCTGGCGGACGAGGCCGGGTACGAGGTCACGGCGAATTTCCAGGGGCCGCTGGCGATGCATCCGGTGATGGCGCTGGCGCTCGGCGTGCCGGCCAACCGCCTGCGCCTCAAGACCCCACCGGATTCCGGCGGCAGCTTTGGCGCGAAGCACGCGGTATTTCCGTATGTCGTCGCGCTGGCGCTGGCTGCGCGAAAGGCGCGGCGACCGGTCAAATGGGTCGAGACGCGGCTCGAGCATCTGACCGGCGCGACCTCGGCGACGAATCGGGTGACGACATTGAGCGCCGCGGTCGAGGCCGATGGGCGGATCGCCGCGCTCGACTGGGACCAGATCGAGGATTGCGGCGCCTATCTGCGTGCGCCCGAGCCGGCGACCCTCTACCGCATGCACGGCAACATGACCGGCGCGTACGCGATCCCGAACCTCGCGATCCGCAACCGCGTCGTCGCCACCAACAAGACGCCAAGCGGGCTGGTGCGCGGGTTCGGCGGGCCGCAGGTCTATTTCGCGCTCGAACGCCTGGTCGGGCGGATCGCCGAGACGCTCGACCTCGACCCGGTCGAGGTGATCCGGCGCAACCTCGTCGATCGCTTCCCGCACCCCTGCCCTGCGGGTGCCGTGCTTGATTCGGGCGACTACCGCGGTGCGGTCGACCGTGCGACGGACGAAGGCGGGCTCGCGGAATTGCGCCAGCGACGCGACGCGGCCCGGCGCGAAGGGCGGCTGTATGGGATCGGCTATGCGGCAGTGGTCGAGCCGTCGATTTCGAACATGGGCTATATCACGACCGCGCTGACCCCCGAAGAACCCCGCGCCGCCGGGCCGAAAGGCGGGGCGCAGGCGATGGCGACGGTCGCGCTCGACCCGCTCGGCGGCGTCTCGGCGGTGATCGACTCGCTGCCGCAGGGCCAGGGGCACCGTACCGTCGTCGCCGAGGTGGTGGCGCGGGCGTTCGGGATCGAGCCGCGGGCGGTGCGGGTCGAGGCGACGCTCGATACGGCGCGCGACGCGTGGTCGATCGCGGCGGGGAATTACTCGAGCCGGTTTGCCGGGGCCGTCGCCGGCGCGGCGCACCTCGCGGCGATGCGGCTGCGCGACCGGCTCGCCCGCATCGCCGCGCCGCAACTGAACCTCCGCCCGGAGGAGATCGTCTTTGCCGCCGGGCGGGTCGGCGCCGACGCCAACCCGAAGAACACGCTGAGCTTTGCCCGGGTCGCCGCCGCGAGCCACTGGGCGCCCGAGACCGTGCCGGAAGCGGCGCTGCGCGAGACGGCCGCATGGAGCCCCGAAACCCTCGCCGCACCGAACGAGGCCGACCAGATCAACAGCTCGGCCGCGCACGGTTTCGTCTTCGATTTCTGCGGGGTCGAGGTGGATCGCGAGACCGGCGAGATCCGCATCGACCGCTATGTCACGATGCATGATGCCGGCGCCATCCTGAACCGGACACTGTTCGACGGGCAGGTGATGGGCGGGTTCGCGCACGGGGTCGGGATCGCGCTGATGGAGCGGCTGGCTTACGGCGAGGATGGCGGGATGCTGAGCGGCAGCTTTCTCGACTATGCGCTGCCGCGCGCCGGTGATGTGCCGTCGCCGGTGGTCTTGCACCAGGAGACGCCGTCGCCGGTGACGCCGCTCGGCGCAAAGGGCGTTGCCGAGGGAAACTCGATGTCGACGCCGGTCTGCATCGCCAACGCCGTCGCCGATGCGCTCCGTATTCGTGATGTGACCCTGCCGCTGACCCCGGCGCGGGTGCGGGCGCTGATCCGCGATGTTTGACCTGGGGCGCACCTTCCTCGCGACGGTCGAGCGCGCCCCGAACGCGCCGGCGATCGTCGATGGCGACCGGCGGCTGACCTATGCCGAGTGGTATGCGGAGATTTCGGGCGCTGCGGCGGGGCTCGTCGATCTCGGCTTGAAACGCGGCGACCGGCTCGCGGCGATCCTGCAGAACCGGCTCGAGATGGCGAGCCTCCACTGGGCGTGCCAGTTTCTCGGCGTCGTGATGACCCCGCTCAACTGGCGGCTGAAGGCGGACGAGATCGACTACTGCCTCGCCGATTCCGAGGCGCGGGCGGTGGTGTTCGATGCTGTCGCGGGTGACGCCGTCGGGCGGGCGACGGCGAAAATCCCGCGCGTGGCGATCGATGCGGCGGGATGGCGCCGGGGCGGCGCGATCGCGCCCTGCGCCGGGGCCGAGGATCTGTCGCTGCTGCTGTATACGTCGGGCACGACCGGGCGGCCAAAAGGCGTCCCGCGGCGACATCGTGCCGAGCGCGCCGCGGCGGTCGCGCATGTCGCCCAGAACCTGTACGGGCGCGGCGAACGGACGCTCGGCGTGATGCCGCTCTACCACACGATGGGGGTGCGCTCGCTGATCGCGATGGCGCTGGTCGACGGCGCCTTCGTCTGCCTCCCGCGCTTTGACGCGGCACAAGCGTTGAGGCTGATCGCGCGCGACAAGGTGACCAATCTCTATCTGGTCCCGACGCTTTACCACGACCTGATCAGCCACCCGGGTTTCGCCGCGGCCGATACGGGCTCGGTGACCAAGCTCGGCTTTGCCGGCGCGGCGATGCCGGACGGGCTGCTGCGACGGGTCGACGAGGCGTTCCGCCCGCAGCTTTTCGTCAATCATTACGGCTCATCGGAGATCTACACGTTCACGATCGAGCCGGATGCGCGGGTAAAGCCGAGCTCGGCCGGGCGGGCCGGGATCAACCAGCGCATCCGCGTCGTGCGGCTCGGCACGACCGACGCCGCGGCCGTCGGCGAAGAGGGCGAGATCGCCGCAGACGCGACCAACGACGAGGCGTTCGACGGGTATTGGCGCCGGCCCGATGCCGATGCGCGGGCACTGCGCGACGGATGGTATTTCACCGGCGATACCGGGTATGTCGACGCCGACGGCGACGTATTCGTCACCGGCCGCGTCGACGACATGATCATCACCGGTGGCGAGAACGTGTCGCCGGGCGAGATCGAGAGCGTGCTGTCGCTCCATCCCGCCGTTGCCGAGGTCGCGGTCGCCGGGCTGCCGGACGAGCGCTGGGGGCAGGTCGTCACCGGGTTTGTCCGGCGCTCGGGCGATGTCGATGCGGCCGCGCTCGACGCGTGGTGCCGGCAATCGAGCCTGGCCGACTACAAGCGGCCGCGCCGCTATGTCTTTGTCGCCGAGGTGCCGAAATCGCCGGTGGGAAAGATCCTGCGGCGGCTGCTGGTCGCCGGCGACTTCCGCCAGGAGTGAGCGATGCCAGACGGGTTTACAGTTGAAGTGGATGCCGGGAAGGAACGCGGCGACGTGGTGCTCGACCGGCCGCCGCTCAATGTGATCACGATGCCGGAGCGCGAGGAATTGCGCGCGGCGTTCGAGGCGCTCGACG
Source organism: Allostellaceae bacterium (assembly GCA_036489765.1). Taxonomy (GTDB): domain Bacteria; phylum Pseudomonadota; class Alphaproteobacteria; order ATCC43930; family CGMCC-115725; genus DATARH01. The sequence continues at coordinate 22,775 of DASXFE010000003.1, forward strand.
CCGACCCGGCGGTGCGGGTCATCGTCGTGCGCGGGGTCGGCGAGCATTTTTCCAGCGGCGGCGAGATCCGCGGGTTTCTCGAAGCGTCGCCCGAGCACGTCTCGCGCCTCGCCTGGAATATCGCCGCGCCGGCGCGTTGCGCCAAGCCGGTGATCGCCGCGTCGCGCGGATATTGCTTTGGCGTCGGGTTCGAGCTGGCTTTGGCTTGCGATTTCAGGATCGTCTCGGAAACCTGCCTCTATTCCCTGCCCGAGCAGCGGTTGGGGCAGATCCCCGGCTCGGGCGGCGCGGCGCGGCTGCAAAAGATGGTCGGCATCACCCGCACCAAGGACATCGTCATGCGCTCGCGCCGGATGCCGGGGCGCCAGGCCTATGAATGGGGCGTCGCGACCGAATGCGTGCCCGACGCCGAACTGGAGGCGGCAACCGCCGCCTTCGTCGACGAGCTCCGCGCTTTCCCCCCGCTCGCCCAGCGCACGGCCAAAAAACTCATCAACGATACCGAAGACGCGACCCTCTCGATCGCGATCGAGCTCGAAGGCGCCAATTACAGTCGCCTCCGCTCCTCCGACGATTTCCGCGAAGGGGTCGAGGCGTTCCACGCAAAGCGCAAACCGGTGTTCCGGGGGCGTTGAAAGCGGGGCGGGCAGATGTTAGATTGGCAGGTATTGCCATCGAGAGCCGCCATGCCGACCCGTAATGTCGTCGTTACCGCGCACCAGGCCGAGATGATCGAGCGGCTGGTCGAAGAGGGCCGCTACCAAAATGCGAGCGAGGTGCTGCGCGACGGCTTGCGATTGGTGGAGCGGCGCGACACTGTTCATCAGGCTAGGTTAAAGGCCTTGCGCGACGCGGCAGAGATGGGGTGGGCCGATATCGAGGCGGGGCGCTCCCGGCTGCTTCGCAGTGATGCGGAGCTCGACGACTATATCGACGAACTGACGGCAGAGGCCCTCGCCGATCCTGTGGAATGAGGTCGCGCATTTGGGCTGTCGAGCTGTCGGACGAGGCTGCCGGTGATTTCCGGGGCATTATTCGTTGGACAAGACGGCGTTTCGGCTCGGATCAGGCCACCGAATACGGTCGCGTAATCAAGGCTGCGCTTTTCGAACTGAGAGCTGGTCCCGGCATCCTCGGCATCAGGGATCTTGGCGAGGTTGGTCCCGGGTACCTGTCGCTGCATATCGCCCGCCATGGCCGACGCGGGCGCCATTTTCTCCTGTTTCGTTTCAGAGAAACGGACCGTCGCGTGGTGGGCGTCGCCCGCATCTTGCACGAATCGATGGACCTTGCCTGGCATGTTCCGCCGGTTGACGACGAGGGGTGAGTTATTGCGCCCCCGGGACGTGAATGTCGAGCCAGCCCCGCTCCGTCACGCTTGCCGCATCGCCCGGTCGCAGCAGCACCGTGGTCATCGCCGATTCTACGACGGCCGGGCCGGTGATCTGCTGCCCCGGCGCGAGATGCTCGAAATCGTAGACCGGGGCGGCGACCCAGTGTCCGAGGTAGATGCGGCGTTCGCCTCGCGGGGCGGCCGGGGCGCCTGCGGGGAGGCGTGGTTCTTGCGGCGGCGCTTCGAGGAGCCCCGAGACGGCGACGCGGGCGTTGACGAGGACGCCGTCCTGGTCGGGGAGGGCGTAGGTGTAGAGCGCCTCGTGGCGGCGGTGGAAGCGGTCGACGATCTGGGGCAGGGGGTCGGGCCGGGTCCAGTCCACGTCGTCGAGGGGCACGGTGATTTCGAAGACCTGCTCGCCGTAGCGCATGTCGGCGCTGCGACTGGCGCGGACATCACCCGAGAATGACTGGCGGAGGCGGGCGCGGCCGTCGGCTTCGAGTTCGGCGTAGAGGGCCTTGACCGCGCCGCCGTCGAGCGCCGCGGTGTCGCCGATATGGCTCCTCGCGACCTCGAAACGGAGGTCGGTCGCGAGCATTCCCCAGGCGGACAGCACCGCGGCGACGCGCGGGACGATGACCCGGCCGAGCTGGAGCTGGCGGGCGATGTCGGTCGCGTGGAGGCCGGCGGCGCCGCCGAAGGCAAAGAGGGCGAAGCGGCGCGGGTCGACGCCGCGGCGTACCGAGACGAGCCGCACCCCTTCGGCCATGTTGGTGTTGACGATGCGGTGGATGCCGCGCGCCGCGGCCAGCCGGTCGATGCCGAGCGTTCCCGCGATGCGGTCGACCGCGCGTTCGGCGGCGCCGCGGTCGAGCCGGCGTTCGCCGCCGAGGAAATTCGCCGGGTCGAGATAGCCGAGCACCAGGTTCGCATCGGTTACTGTGGGCTCGGTGCCACCGTTGCCGTAGCAGGCAGGGCCGGGCACCGCACCGGCGCTTTCAGGACCGACATGGAGGATGCCGCCACCATCGACCCGGGCGATCGAGCCGCCGCCGGCGCCGATGCTGGCGATGTCGAGGCTGCCGAGGGCGATGCGGTGGCCGCCGACACGGCGGTCCATGACCAGCGTCGCTGCGCCGTCGACGACGAGGCAGATATCGGTGCTGGTGCCACCCATGTCGAACGGGATCAGGTTGCCCTCGCCGGCGAGCCGCGCGGCGTGGATGCTGCCGGCGACGCCCCCGGCAGGGCCCGACAGCACCGCGCCGGCCGCGAGCCGCCCGGCCTCGGCGATCGGCGCGACGCCGCCATGCGACTGGATGATCAGCGTCGGGCCTTTGTACCCGGCCTCGGCGAGACGCGCGTCAAGCCGGGCGAGATAGCGCGACAGCACCGGGCCGACATAGGCGTTGACGACCGTCGTCGAGACCCGCTCGTACTCCTTGATCTGCGGCAGCACGTCGGAGGACAGCGAGACGTAGATATCGGGCAGCGCGCGGGCGAGCGCGACGGCAGTATCGCGCTCGTGCGCCGGGTCGCGCCACGCGTGGAGGTAGCAGACGGCGACGGCTTCGACCCGTGCGGCCTTGAGCGTACCGATCGCCGCTTCGAGCGAGGCGGGATCGAGCGGGGTCTCGACGCGGCCGTCGGCGCGCATACGCTCGCGGACCGGCAGCCGCAACGCCCGGGGCACGAGCTGCTCGGGCGGCGGCAGGCGAAGGTTGTAGCGATCGTCCTTGAGCCCCTCGCGCATCTCGATGACATCCCGGTGGCCTTCGGTGGTCAGGAGGCCAAGGCAGGCGCCCTTGCGTTCGAGCAGCGCGTTGGTGGCGGCCGTGGTGCCATGGACGATCCGGTCGGTCCGGGCGAGGAGGGCGTGGCGTTCGAGGTTGAGCGTGGCGGCCAGCGTCGTGAGGCCTTCGAGGACGCCGATCGAGGGGTCCTCGGGGGTGGTCGGCGTTTTAGCCAAGGTTGGACCCCCGGCGTCGTCGATCGCGACGAGATCGGTGAAGGTGCCGCCAACGTCTATGCCTATGCGGTACATTTATCGGCACCCGGCGTCATTGCGAGCGTAACGAAGCGATCTCGGGCCGCAGGAGGCTCCTCCGCACGAGATTGCCGCGTCGGCCTCGGCTCCTCGCAATGACAGCGTGAGAAGCGCGGGCGTCATACGGTCACGAACCCTCTCTCGGCATCGCCGGCTCTTCCTTCATCCGTGCGTTCCTTTGCTTCTCCCCATCCGCCGCCGCCGCCGCTTTCGAGCACCAGGCGGTCGCCGGGGCGGATTTTGAGGCCGGTCTCCTTGGTCTTGATCGGCCGGGGCTCGGTGTTGCCGGAGTAGAGGACATAGCGGTGCGGGGCGCCGTCCTCGCCGCCGAGGATGCCGCAGGCGCCGTATTTGACGCCGTCGCCGGCGGTGTTGGCGAGGCAGGGCTCGTCGGTTTCGACGACCATCTCGACGATGCCGCCCGGGCCGCCGCGGTAGCGGCCGTCGCCGCCGGAGTCGGGGCGGAACTCGTGGGTCTTGAAGTACAGCGGGAAGCGGACCTCGGTGACTTCGAGGCTGCCGAACTTGATCCCGCCGGCGGCCTGCCACTCGCCGCCGCCGGGCCAGCCGTCGCCGGCCGATGAGGCGCCGCCGCCGGGCCGCGCCTGGAAGAAATGCCAGATGAAGGGCCGCCCGCCCTTTTCCTTATCCCGGCGTGGGTCCTGACCTTGGATCGCGATGCGGAAGCGGCGGCCCCAGCCGGCCATCGCGCGGTCGGGGCAGGACGGCGCCAGCGCCTTGATGATCGCCTCGATGATCTCCTGGCCGCAATGATTGGTCGCGAGCGTCACCGGCGCGCCGGGCTTGGCCCAGACGACGGTCCCCTCCTTGGCGATGACCGTGATCGGGCGAAAGGTGCCGTCGTTTTTCGGCGTGTGCGGGTCGATCAGATAGCTGAGGGCGACGACGACCGACGAATACATGTTGGGATACGAGGAATTGATAAAGCTCGCAACCTGGGGGTGCGAGTCGGTCAGGTCGATGACGAGGTCGCTGCCGGTCTTGGTGACCGTGGCGCGGATATGGATGTCGTTGTTACCGCGGCCGTCATCGTCGAGCAGGGCCTCGCCGTGGTAGACGCCGTCCGCCCACTCGGCGATGACGGCGCGGGTCTGGCGCTCGGCGCCGTCGAGCACGGCCTCGACGCCGTCTTTGGCGACGGCCCAGCCGAATTCGTTCGCCAAGGCGAGAAAGCGGCGCTCGCCGAGATGGGCCGAACCGATCATCGCCGCGAGGTCGCCACGGAAATCGCGCGGGTGGCGCACGTTGGTGACGATCATCTCCATCACGTCGCGGCGGAGCCTACCGCGGTCATAGAGCTTGAGCGGCGTGATGCGGATGCCTTCCTGCCAGATATCGGTGGCGCTGGCGTTGTAGGCGCCGTGCGTCGCGCCGCCGATATCGCTTTGGTGCGCACGGTTGATCGACCAGTAGAGCGGCGTACCGTCCCCTGGTCCCTCCGCGAAGATCGGGACGAAGGCGGTCAGGTCGGGCAGGTGGTTGCCGCCGTGATAGGGATCGTTGAGCAGGAACACGTCGCCGGGATGGATGTCGCCCGCGAAGAATTCGGCGACCGAGCGGGCGGCGTAGGGGAGCGCGCCCACATGGATCGGCACATGCTCGGCCTGGGCGATGAGGCGCCCGTCGAGGCCGCAGATCGCGGTCGAGAAATCGCGGCTCGAATTGAGGATCTGCGAATAGGCGGTGCGCAACATCGCCTCGCCCATCTCCTCGACGATCGCGAGCAGGCGATGCTGGATCACGGAGACGACGATCGGGTCGACGGGGTTGGGCACGGCGGCGGTCCTCACGGCGTGGCGTTAGCACGAAACATTACGATTGGCGCGATGGTCCTCGCTACCGTCGAATTTATCGCCGTGTTCCGATCCTGCGACCCGACCCGGCGAGCTGCAGGAACTCGGTCTTGACGCGGGCGGCAATCGCGGCGCGATGAACCCGTAGGCCGAAAGCGACCGGGCGGCCCACTTTGCCGACCTATCGCCGTTCTTCCAGCGCCTGCGGGTAATGCAGCTTGAAAATGAGTTCCATGCTGGGCCCTTGGTACCATTGCGGCAAGGGCGGGAACTTATGGCAGGCCGCGACCATCTGTTCGATCCGGTTGTCTATGTCGGAATTGCCGGAGCTTTCGGCGATGCTGATCCGCGCGATCGTGCCGTCGGCCAACACCAGCACGGCGAGGCTCGTCTCGCCGGTGCGGCCGCCGATATACGACAGTGGCAACAGGTCGAAATGCTGCTTTGTCAGTGAGACCAGATAGGCGAGGTATTCGTCACGGGTCGCGGCGGGGCCCGGAATCCTGCCCGGATGGGGCGCGACATGAGTCTGCTCGGACGGGTGTGCGGCGGGCGGGACCGAGAAGCGCGGCTTGCTCTCGAGCAGCGGCGGCGGGATCCTGGGGTCGGCGAGGGCGAGCTGCTCCGGGGGCGGTGGGGGAGACGGCTTTTCCGGCGGGGGCGGCGGGACCAGATCCGGCACCGGCGCCGGGGTGGGCTTGGCGGTTGTCTCCTTGACGGCGCTGTCCGATGCCTGGCCCGATTTTGCGTCGGGGGTGCCGATGTCCTCCGAGGCGAGATGGCCGTGTCGCTCCGGCGGTGGCTTCTGCATCTGCGCGGGGACGGGCGGCGGAGGCGGCGGGGGTTCGAGCACGAGCTGGATCGGGATCGGCCGCGGCACGTCTTCCGGGGCGAAACCGGGAAAGAGGAACACCCCAACCGTGATCAGATGCACCAGTAGCGAGCAGATGAGGCCGACGACCAGCCATCTCGGTGGCCGAGACGGCGGTGCGTCAGGCGGGATCTCGGCGCGACCGGGGTCGAGGCGGTCGATCTCTTCGAATTCGACCAGGAACGGCGTCGTGGCCAGCGCCGGCTCGTAGCGACGGTCGTCGGGAAGGGCGGTCTGGTCGCGGGCGAGTGCCGGGTCGTCGCGATCGTCGGGCAGGGACGGCAAATCCTCGGCCAGCGCGACCCACTCGGGCAGCGCGCACGGGCGCGCTGCCCCTCGCCGCTGTGGAAAAGCCACAACGTTGCGGGTCAGGGTCAGGAAATCGGTATCAGGCCGCACCCCCCTTGGCCCCTCTTGGTTATCCGCTGCCGGCACTGACGCCGGCAAGCTCCAGCCACGCTGCCTCGTCGAGCGTGGTGATGCCGAGACTGGCGGCACGGGTCGCCTTCGAGCCCGCATCGGCGCCGATCACGACGAAATCGGTCTTCGACGAGACCGAGCTCGCAACATTTGCGCCGAGCGCCTCGGCGCGGGCCTTTGCCTCCGATCGGCTCATCGTATCGAGCCCGCCGGTGAAGACGATCGTCTTGCCGGCGAGCGGCGACGATATGCGCTGGGCCGGCGGCTCGTAATCGAGCACGGTCAATTCGCGCTGCAGGTCGTCGAGGATCGCGCGGTTATGCTCCTCGGCGAAAAATCCGATGATGTCGGCGGCCATGTCGGCGCCGATGCCGTGGACGTCGACAAGGCCGGCGCGGGCGGAGCTGTCCTCGGGGCCGGCGGCCTCCATCTCCTCGCGCCAATGAGCGAGCGAGCGGTAGTGGCGGGCGAGGAGACGCGCCGTCGCCTGGCCGACCTGGGGGATGCCGAGCGCGTTGATAAAGCGGTCGAGCGCGATCCGGCGGCGGTCGTCGATCGCGGCGATCAGCTTGTTGGCGCTGACCTCGCCCCAGCCCTCGCGGCCGATGAGCTGATCGGGTTTGAGGCGGAAGATGTCGCCGGGCTGGCGAATGAGGCCGTCCTCCCAGAACTCGGCGATGTGCTTGGCGCCGAGCCCTTCGATGTCGAAGCAGTCGCGCGAGACGAAATGCTTGAAGCGCTCGACGGCCTGGGCCGAGCAGATCAGGCCGCCGGTGCAGCGCCGCGCGACGACGCCTTCCTCGCGCACCGCGATGCTGTTGCAGATCGGGCAGTGGTCGGGGAACTCGTACGGCCTGCTGTCCTTCGGGCGACGGTCGAGCACGACCGAGACGATTTGTGGGATCACGTCGCCCGCGCGCTGCAGGATGACCGTGTCGCCCTCGCGTACGTCCTTGCGGGCGATCTCGTCCTCGTTGTGGAGCGTCGCGCGCTGCACGACGACGCCGCCGACGGTGATCGGCTCAAGGACCGCGACCGGGGTCAGCGAGCCTTGGCGCCCGACCTGGATGCGGATTTCCTTGAGCACCGTCTGCGCCCGTTCGGCCGGAAATTTGTGGGCGAGCGCCCAGCGCGGGGCGCGGCTGACCATGCCGAGGCGGCGCTGTAATTCGAGGTCGTTGACCTTGTAGACGACACCGTCGATGTCGTAGGGCAACTCGGCCCGGTGCTCGCCGACGTCGCGGTAGAAATCGAGGATTTCGGCGACGCCGTGGCAAAGCCGCGACAGCGGGTTGACGGTGAACCCCCACTCGCGGAAACACTCCAGGGCTTCTGCGTGGGTCTTGGCGAAAGGTGCGCTCGTTTCGCCCCAGGCATAGGCGAAGAACCTGAGCGGCCGGCGCGCGGTGATCGCCGGGTCGAGTTGGCGCAACGAGCCGGCGGCGACGTTGCGCGGGTTGGCGAAGACCGGCTCGCCGGCGGCCTCGCGTTCGGTGTTGACGCCGAAAAAGCCTTCGCGCTCCATGTAAACCTCGCCGCGCACCTCGACCACTTCTGGCCAGGCGTTGCCTTTGAGCCGGTCGGGGATCGATTTCAAGGTACGCAGGTTCTGGGTTACATCCTCGCCAGTCACGCCGTCGCCGCGGGTCGCGCCGAGGACGAGCCGACCTTTTTCGTAGCGGACGGCGGCCGAGAGCCCGTCGATCTTGGGCTCCGCCATGACCTCGATCTTGTCCTCGGCGACCCGGGCGAGGTCTTCGGCGCGGCGGAAGAAATTGCGGACGCCGGCGAAGAAATCGGCGACGTCGCTCTCGGCAAAGGCGTTTTCGAGCGACAGCATCGGCACCGAATGCGTCACCTTCGCGAAACCGGAAGACGGTGCGGTGCCGACGCGCCGCGACGGGCTGTCGGCGCGGATCAATTCGGGGAACCGCGCCTCGATCGCCTGGTTGCGGCGGCGCAGTTCGTCATATTCGGCGTCGGAAACTTCTGGCGCGTCCTTCGCGTAGTAGCGCTCGTCGTGGTGCGCGATTTCCGCGGCGAGGCGCTTCAACTCGGCGGCCGCCTCTTCCTCCGTTAGGTTTTCCGCGGCATCCAAGGTTTCGGTGGTCATGCGCGCGCCCCGGCGATCAGGCTCGCCGCGGCGGCGCGGGCCTCGGAGGTGATGATGTTGCCGGAGAGCATACGGGCGATTTCCTCGTTCCGGTCGTCGGCGTCAAGCTCCTCGACGCGCGTCACGGTGGCGCGCGCGGCCTGGCTCTTGGCGACGCGCCAGTGATGCGCGCCGCGCGCCGCGACCTGCGGCGAGTGGGTGACGACCAGCACCTGCACGCGGGCGCCGAGCCGCTGCAGCCGCTCGCCCACCGCCGCCGCGACGGCGCCGCCGATGCCGCTGTCGACCTCGTCGAAGATGAGCGTCGGCGCCGCGCCGGTGCCGGCGAGCACGAGCTTCAGCGCCAGCATGAAGCGCGACAGCTCGCCGCCCGACGCGATCCGAGCCAAAGCCCCGAACGGCGCGCCGGGATTCGTCGCGACCTCGAAATGCGTGCGCTCGCGCCCGTGCTCGTTCCAATCGCCTTCGGCAAGCGGGGTCAGCACGGTGCGGAAACGGGCGCGGTCGAGGCGCAGGGGCTTCAGCTCGACCTCGACGGCCTTGTCGAGACGCTGCGCCGAGGCGGCGCGGGTTTTGGAGAGGGTTTCGGCGATCGCGACATAGCGCGCGCGGGCCGCCTCGGCCTCGCGTTCGAGGGTGATGACGCCCTCGGCGCCGGTCTCGATTGCGGCGAGGCTCTCCGCGAGACGGATCAGCAGCAGCGGCAGGTCGCCGACACCGATCCCGTGCTTGCGGGCCAGGGCGCGGAGGGCGAAGAGGCGCTCCTCGACCCGCTCCAGTTCGCGGGGGTCGAGTTCCAAGGTCTGCGCGGCGGCGGCGAGGCCGGCAGCGGCCTCGGCGGTTTCCGTGGCGGCGCGCTCGGCGGCGGCGATCGCCCCGTCGAGGAGGCCCTGGGCGCGGTCGCGGGCACGGTCGAGGCGGCGGAGCGCCTTGGCGAGGGCATGCTGGGCGCCGCTGTCGCCGTCGATCTCGGCGAGCGCGTCGGTGATCGTCTCGCCGAGCCGCTCGGCGTTTTGCAGGAGGAGACGGCGGGCAGTCAGGCGGTCTTCCTCGTCGGCCTCGGGCGAAAGCGCATCGATCTCGGCGTGGTGGTGGCGGAGAAGGTCTTCCTCCGCCTTGCTTTCGGCGAGGAGGCGGGCGGCTTCGGCGGCGCGGGTGCGAAGCGCCTGCCAGTCGCGCCAGGCAGCGGCGAGGCCGGCGGTCGGGATCGCGGCGCCGGCATAGGTGTCGAGGAGCTCGCGGTGGTTGGCCGGGTCGAGGAGGCCGCGCTGGTCGCCCTGGCCTTGGATCTCGACAAGGCTGTCGCCGAGTTGCCGCAGGAGGCCGATGCTCGCCGGTTCATCATTGATAAAGGCGCGGCTGCGGCCGTCGGGGGCGAGGGTGCGGCGCAGGATGATCTGGCCCGCGAGATCACCGCTGAGCCCCGCCTCACGCAGGACCGCCAGCGCCGGATGGTCGGGGCTGACGGCGAACTCGGCGACGACGCTCGCCTGCTCGGCACCATGCCGCACGAGCCCCGATTCGGCGCGGCGCCCGATCGCGAGGCCGAGCGCGTCGAGCAGGATCGACTTGCCCGCGCCGGTTTCGCCGGTCAAAACGCAGAGCCCGGGCCGAAACGCGAGCGAAAGCCGGTCGATCAGCACGACATCCCGAATGGTCAGCCCGAGCAGCATGCGGCGCGATTCTACCCCGGTTGGCTTCCCGGGGATGATATCCGCCGCACACCGTCATTGCGAGGAGCCCGAAGGGGACGCGGCCCTACGCCCGGATCTCCTGGCGCTGGAAGGCGATGTAGGCGATCACGAAAATCACGATCATCCCGGCGACGAGGCCGGTGAGCTGGGGCCAGATCAGTAGGAAGCTCTGCGAGACCGGCAGCGGCGAGCCGATCAGGGCGCCTTGGAGCTGACTGATCAGCACCGGGCCGAGCGCGCGGGTCGCGGGGTGCAGGAGGGCGAGGGCGGTTTCGGCGTAGAGCGTGTTGGGCGACAGGCGGTCGATGATCTGCGCGGCATCGAGGTATTCCATGCGCGGGCCGAAGACGCCTTCAGGCGGGCCGGCGATGATGCTGGCGAGAAGCGGCGTGATCATCGTCCAGAACAGCGCGAACAGGAGCCACACGCCGAGTGCGGCGAGGGCTGCCGTCGCCGGGGCGCGGAAGACGACGGAGAAGAGGAGCGCGAGGGCGAGCCAGACGCCGCCATAGGCGAGCGTCGCGACAAAGAAACCGATCATCCTTAGCATCTCCTCGCCGTTCGGGGGCACCCCGAACAAGAGGAGGCCGAGGCCGAGGACGAGAAGCCAGAGCGAGACGAGGCCGATCGCCAGCGCCAAAAGGCCCGAGAGGAATTTGCCGAGGAGCAGCGCGTCGCGATAGATCGGCTGGGCGAGGATGCGGCTCATCGTGCGGCGGTTGAACTCGCCGTTGATCGAATCGAAGCCGAGCGCGATCGCGACGAGCGGGATCAGGAAACCGAGGAGGCCGATAAATGACGGCAGCGGGTCCTGGTTCAGCGTGAGAAGGCGCAGGAACAGGAACGGGCTTTCGCCGATCGTTGCGCGGATCGTGCGGATCGCGACATAGGCGGCGGTCAGCGCGGCGAGGAAGACCAGCGCCTCCATGATGTACATCCGTGCGCTCGACAGGTGGTCGGCGGTTTCCTTGGCGACGACCGCGCCGAGCCCGGTCCAGGGTGACCCGCGCCTACTCCGCGGCATGGCGGGCCTCCTCGAAATAGCGATTGTAGACTTCGTTGAGGCTCGGCGCGGCAAAGCTGATGCCGGTGAGCTCGGCGGACTGGCCGAGGCGGCGGGCGATCTCGCCGCGCAGGTCGTGCTGGCAATCGACGCGATAGAGATCGGAACCGAGCGGCTGGACCCGCACCACCCCGGGGATCGCGGCGAGTTGCCCGGCGACATCGGCACCGCGCGCCTCGAGATCGATGACATGCCCGCCGCCAAGCACCTCCGCGGCGAGGTCGGTCACCGTGCCCGAGAGGGCGACGCGGCCGCGGTTGAAGAGGGCGACGCGGTCGCAGACGCTCTGCACCTGGTCGAGATGGTGCGACGACAGGAGGACCGCGGTACCGTCCTCCTTGAGCGCGCGGATCATCGCCAGGAATTCCTGCGTCGAGTGCGGGTCGAGTGCGGTCGTCGGCTCGTCGAGGATCGCGATCGAGGGGCGCTTCATCAGGATCTCGGCGAGGCCGAGCCGCTGGCGCATGCCATGGGAAAAGGTGCCGACGCGCAACCGCGCCGCGTCGAGGAGCCCGACCCGTTCGAGCGCGCCGGCGAAGCGGGCGTCGATCTCGCGGCGGGTGAGGCCGGCGAGGCGGCCGGTGTAGGTCAGGTTCTCGCGCGCCGAGAGCCCGTCGTAAAAGCCGATCTGGTCGGGTAGATAGCCGACCCGGCGCTTCACCTCGAGCGGCTCGCGCAACGGGTCGAAGCCGGAGACCCGGGCGTAGCCGCCGCTCGGTTCGGTGAGGCCCAAGAGCATCAGGATGGTCGTCGTCTTGCCGGAGCCGTTGGGGCCGAGGATGCCGACGATCTCGCCGGCGCGGACTTCGAGGTCGATGTGATCGACCGCGACCTTGCTGCCGTAGCGCTTGGTCAGCCCCTCGGCCTTGATGACGATGTCGTCGCTCACGCTGCGCGCCCCTAGCGCCGGCCGAACCGGGCCACGGCAAAGACCACGACGAGCAGGGCGATCGCGATGATCGCGATTCCTATTGCGCCCCACAGCGTCGAGGTCAGCACGGTGATGCGGAAATTGGCCGATTCGCTGAGCCCTCCGGCGCCGGCGCCGCGCACGGTGATCTGATAATCGCCGGCGATCGCGCGCTCCGACGGGGTCAGCGCCACCTTGACGTTCTGGGTACCGCCCGGGGCAATCTGCGGCACTTCCTTGGGATCGAAGCTCGATTTCCAGCCTTCGGGGGTGGTGGCCGAGAGCTTCACTTCGCGGGCCGGGGCGCTGCCGTCATTGCGGAGCACGACCGTGAGCTGGCTTTCCTGCCCGGCATAGGCCTCGCCGCTGAGCCGCCCGCCTTCGCCGGAAACGCCGAGCTGCGCCTGGCCGATCACGGTCAGCGTGACCGGCAGGTCGGCGCTCGTCACCTCGGTCTTGGCGTGGAGGGTCAGCTTGTAGTCGCCGGCCGTCGTCTCGTGCGGCAGCGCGACCGAAGCCTCGATGTCCTTCGACTTGCCGGCCTGGATCGGGATGCTGGTGATCTGCTGCGAGCCGTAGGCTTCGGTAAAGGTGACCTGGAAGTCCTTGGGCGCGTCGGCGCCGAAATTGATCGTCGCGTCCTTGCCGCTGTCGTTGGTCACCGACACCTTGTATTTGAAGGCGGTCGTCGCGGTGCCGCGCAGGGCCGGGAAGTCGGTCGTCATCTTGAGCTTGGCCGGCACCTCCTTGCCGACCGTGACGGTGATCGGCAATTTGAGGTCGGCCGTCCCGCCCTTGGCCTCGACCGTGAAATGATAATCGCCGGGGCCGGCCGCGCTCGGCGGCTCGAGGCGAAGCTGCAGACTCTGCTCGCCGTCGGTCGATACGCCGGCCGCGCCGACCGGCTGGCCGCCGCCGAGGACGGTCGCCTTCCACCCATTCGCGACCTCGGGCACCGACAGCGCCAGCGTCGTCGGCGGCTGTTTCATGTTGCGCAGCGTCATGTCGATCGTCGTCGTCTCGCCGGCGCGCACCGTCAGGGCGGGGTAGCTGGTGGTCAGGAACAGGCCGCTGACCCCATTCGGCTCTGCCGCCAGGGCGGCCGAGGCGGTCAATAACAGGATCGAGACAGCGAGGAGCCGGCGGAGCATTATTGAGGCCTCCTTATTGTCTGCCGCCACTATCGGCCGCCGGAGCGCAAGCAACAGGCGCCGCAGAACTGGCGGTGACATAGATCAACGGGCGCGGAACCCGAACTTAAGTTTTTGTAATGTCGGTCGGCCGATCAGAACATGTTGAGGTCGTTGACGGCGCGGCTGATCCAGCTCGGGCCGCTGGCGCCGGGGTTGCCGGTATTGGTGACGAGCTGGTAGGCGTCGTTGTACCAATGGCTGCCAGGGTAGTTATAGCCCAGCACCGCCGCGTTTTTCTTGGCTTCGTCGGTCATGCCGAGGGCGAGGTCGCATTCGACGAGCCGCTCCAGCGCCTCGGGCACATGTGTCGTCGTCTGGTAATCGTCGATGACCCGCTTGAAGCGGTTCATCGCCGCCAGGTACTCGTCCTGCTTCAAATAGTAGCGGCCGATCTCCATTTCCTTGCCCGCCAGGTGGTCGCGGGTGAAGTCGAGCTTCAGCTTGGCGTCGCGGGCGTACTTGCTGTCCGGGAAGCGGCGCACGACCTCTTCGAGCGCGCGGAGGGCCTCTTGCGTGATCTTCTGGTCGCGGCCGACATCGGTGATCTGGATGTAGTAGCAGATCGCCTTCAGGTAATAGGCATAGGCGATGTCGCGGTTGCCGGGGTGAAGCTGGATGAAGCGGTCGGCGGCGAGGATCGCCTGGTCGAACTCGTTGTCCTGATACAGCGCATAGGCCGCCATCAACTGGCTTTTGGTCGCCCAGACCGAATAGGGATGCTGGCTCTCGACCTGGTCGAAAGTCTTGGCCGCGGCGCTGGCGTTATCGTCGGAAAGCTGGTCCATCGCCTTGTTGTAAAGGTCGTCGACCGGCTTCTCGATATAGGCCTGGTTTTTGGTGTTGCCGCCGCACGCGGCGAGGCCCAGCACCAATGCAGCCGCGCCGAGCCGTCGCGTCAGACGCAAAAGGCGCATTTCAAATCCCGATCCCGAAAATCCCCTGGCGGCGGGGTTATATCACGGAATGGCGCGGCCGGGAGTCAGCCGGCGGCGAAGTGCAGCGGGTTCTGCCAGCGCGGCGCGGCAAATTCCGCCGGCGCCGCGATCGTGGTCTCGCACCAGGCGTGCGGGTCGCTGAACAATTCGACCAGCAGGCGACGGGTCAGCGCGTGGCCCGAGCGGTGTCCGCGGAAATGCCCGATCAGCGGGCCGCCGGCAAGGTAGAGGTCACCGACGGCGTCGAGCAATTTGTGGCGGACCGGCTCGTCGGCATAGCGCATTCCACCCGTGTTCATCACCCGGTCGCCGTCGATGACGACGGCGTTGTCGAGCGAGCCGCCGCGCGCGAGCCCGGCTGCCTTCATCCGCTCGATCTCGGCGTAGAGGCAGAACGACCGGGCCCGGCTCAATTCGCTGCGGAAGGTATCGGCCTCCAGCGTCAGCGCCAGATCCTGGCGGCGGATCAGCGGCGTGGCGAAATCGATCTCGAAGCTCATCGAGAAGCCGTGATCGGGGACGAGCTCGGCCGAGGCGCCACCGCCTTCGACCCGCACCGGCTTCAGCACCTTGATCGCGCGCCGGGCGGCGTCTTGCGGCTGTGCGCCGACGCGGTCGATCATCGCAAGAAACGGCGCGGCGCTGCCGTCAAGGATCGGAACCTCGGGGCCGTCGAGCTCGACGACGGCGTTGTCGATGCCGCTGCCGGCAAAGGCGGCCATCAGATGCTCGATTGTGCTGACCGTGACGCCTTCGCGGTTCGACAAGACCGAACGCAGCGCCGAATCGACGGTGTTGGACCAGATCGCCCGAATCTCGACGCCGGCGTCGAGGCGGCGGAAGACGATACCGGTACCGGCGGCCGCCGGCCGGATCGTCAACGTAACCGGATCGCCGCTATGCAACCCGATCCCGTCGCACGAAACCGCTCGGCCCAGACTGTGCTGCAATGAAATCCCCGCCTCACCCGACATTAAACACGACCGCGATAGTTTCCCCTGTTACAAACGTAAAGTACCTGCCGGCATATGCGCGTCTCAAATCACTCTTTGTTTCAGATTATTGCACTAATCGCAGGCGAATAAGATCGTTAGATCAATTAGTTGATCGCCGATCGGGGGTAAGCGCGCGGCTGGCGTTGCCGGGCGTTGGCGCCCAGGTGACCTTATAACCGCTCGATTCTCGTTGATCCCTCGCCGCCTGGCGGCGGAGAGGGATCTTCTTTTCTTTAATTCGCCTGACGGCGCAGGAAGGCCGGGATGTCGAGGAGATCGTCTTCCTTGGCTGCGCCCGGATGCTGCTCGGGCTCGAGCGGGGCGAGGCGGGGCTGGGTCGGACGAGCCGGCGCGGCAGCGCGAGGTTGCGGATCGCGCGGCGGTGCGGGCGTGGGCGGGGTTGGCGGCGTGGCACGGGCGCGGCCGACGCCGGTCACCCGCTCGATGAGGCTCGGCACGCGGCCACGGGGGCGGGCCTGCGGCTCCGGTGCGCGCGGGGCCTGCGGGAGAGCGGGCTGCGGGGCGGTAGCCGGTTGGCGCTGCGGGCCGGCATCGACCGGGCGCGGCGCGATAAAGGCGCCGCCGCGTACGGCGGCGGTTTCGGCGGCCTCTGCGACCGGGGGCGGTGGCGGCTCGGACGCCGCGACCCGCTCCTGCGCGGGGCCTTGCGGCGGCGGTGCCGGCGCTGCGCCTTCGCTGCGCGGAGCGGCGTTCTGGGTCAAGATCGGCTGGGTGTAGCCGGTCGTCGGCGCCGGCGTGTCGGCGCGGGCGGTGAAGAGCGGCCGGCTGTCGCCCTTGGGGCTCAGCTCGGCGTCGATCCCGGTCGCGACGACCGAGATGCGCATCTTGCCCTGCAGCTTTTCGTCGAAGGTCGAGCCGAAGATGATGTTGGCGTCGGGATCGACCTCCTCGCGGATGCGGTTGGCGGCCTCGTCGACCTCGAAGAGGGTCATGTCGAGCCCGCCCGTGATGTTGATGAGGACGCCGCGCGCGCCCTTCATCGACACGTCTTCGAGGAGCGGGTTCGAGATCGCGGCCTCGGCGGCGTCGACCGCGCGGCGCTCGCCCTCGGCCTCGCCGGTGCCCATCATCGCCTTGCCCATCTCGCTCATCACGGTGCGGATATCGGCGAAGTCGAGGTTGATGAGGCCCGGCATCACCATCAGGTCGGTGACCCCGCGCACGCCGGAATGGAGAACGTCGTCGGCCATCTTGAACGCATCGGCGAACGTCGTGCGCTCGTTGGCGATGCGGAACAGGTTCTGGTTGGGGATGATGATCAGCGTGTCGACAAATTTCTGCAGCTCCTCGATGCCGCTTTCGGCGAGGCGCATGCGGTGGATGCCTTCGAACTGGAACGGCTTGGTCACGACGCCGACGGTCAGGATGCCGGCCTCGCGGGCAACGCGCGCGATCACGGGCGCCGCGCCGGTGCCGGTGCCGCCGCCCATCCCGCCGGTGATGAACACCATGTTCGAGCCCTGCATCGCCTCGAGGATGTCGTCGAGCGCTTCCTCGGCGGCGGCACGCCCGACATCGGGGCGCGACCCGGCGCCCAGCCCGCGGGTGACGCCGATGCCGAGCTGGATCTTTCGCGGCGCCGCCGACAGCGCCAGCGACTGGGCATCGGTGTTGCAGACAATGAACTCGCAGCCGACCAGGTTCGAGCGAATCATGTTGTTGACGGCGTTGCCCCCGGCGCCGCCAACCCCGACGACGGTGATGCGCGGCTTAAGCTCGTGCTCATCCTTCGGGATGCTGAGATTGATCATGGTGTCCTCCACCCCCTGCGCGGTGTCGCTGACGACCGGCCCTTAATGCCGGTTCCCCTTCGTCCCGATACCCGTGTTACGCACCGACGTGCCGTGATAGCCCAGGCGCCGCCTCAGCGTAGCGCCGTATACTACGTGTTTTGACTGATGTGCGACATCGGGGCCACCGAAAATTCGCCGGGCCCCTCATAAATTCTCGCGCAGCCAGGTCCCGACCCGGCCGAGCATGCCGCCGGCTGCGGTGCGGCGGGGCCGCGGCGTCTCCGCCTTTTCCGACACGGCGAAAAGAAGGAGGCCGGCGGTCGTCGAAAAGGCCGGGCCGTGCGTCGATTCGGCCAATCCGCCGATATGCAGCGGGCGGCCGATTCGCACCTGCTTGTCGAGGATCAGCGCAGCCAGTTCCCGCACCCCGTGAAGCTGGCAGGCGCCGCCGGTGAGCACGACGCGGCGCCCGGCGAGCTTGTCGAAGCCGCTGACTTCGAGGCTGTTGCGCACGAGCTCGAAGGTCTCCTCGATGCGCGGCGCGACGATGCTGACGAGGAGCGATTTCGGCACGTGGTTGACGTGGCCGTCCTCCTCTTCGCCGATCTGGGGTACGGCGATCGTCTCGCGCTCGTCGCGGGTCGCCGGGATCGCGCTGCCGAAGAGCGCCTTCAGCCGCTCGGCGTGGGCGAGCGGGGTCGAAAGACCGCGGGCAATGTCGCTGGTGACATGGTGGCCGCCGACCGGGACCGTGTCGGCAAAGACCATGTTGCCGTCAAAAAACACGCCGACCGTCGTCGTGCCGCCACCCATGTCGATGACGGTGACGCCGAGATCCATCTCGTCCTCGACGAGGCAGGCGAGGCCGGCCGCGTAGGGGCTGACGACGAGCGCATCGACCGACAGGTGGGCGCGGCCGATCGCGGCGCTGTGGTTGCGGACGCTCGCGGCGGAGGCCGTGACGAGGTGCATGTTGACGCCGAGCCGCTCGCCGACCATGCCGCGCGGGTCGCGGATGCCGCGGCTGCCGTCGATCGAAAACCCGACCGGGATCGAGTGGATCACCTGGCTGTCGTCGGATTCGCGCATCTGGTAGCCGCGCTCCAGCACCTCGCGGGTGTCGGCCTCACCGATCTCGTGTCCGGCGATGCCGATCTCGGCCTGGACGATGCGCGACGGCAGAAACCCGCCCGACTGGTTGACGACGACCCGCTCGATGGTCTCGCCGGCCATCTGCTCGGCGGCGTGGACGGCGTTGCCGATCGAATCGCCGGCCGCCTCCAGGTTGACGACCTTGCCGCCGCGCACGCCGCGCGACACCTGATGCCCGATGCCGACGATGCGCGGCCCTTCGGTCTCGACCCGGGCGATGAAGCAGCAGATCTTCGACGTCCCGATGTCGACGGCGGCAACAAGGCTGCCGCGTGGCCGCACCTGGGCGAGGCGGGGCCGGGCCCTTCCGGCATCCGGGGCTGGCGGCGCGGAGCTTACGGGGTGGTCGCTGCCGTTGATCAGGCTCATGTCGGTTTCCCCGCCAGGTGCGGTGTTTTTTTGGCCGGGACGGTGTCTTTCGGCGCCGCCGCGATCGTCCGGATCACCAGCCGGTCGTTGAGACGCATGTCGACGGTCTCGACATCGCGGTTCAGGAGCGCCTGCGAGCGCTCGAGCTCGGCGAGATGTTGCCAGGCCGCGTCGGCGGCGTCTTCGGGCAGCATCACGTCGATGTCGTGGTCGATATGCACGTCCCAGCGGCGCCCGCCGACTCGGACCGCAGCGGTCACCCGGGCGAACAGGTCGGGTTCTTTCGCCAGCATGTCGATGAGGTCGCGCGCGTATTTCGGCGCGTCGTCGCCCACGACCGTCGGCAGCTTGGCGAATTTGCCGAGGTCGGTGACCGGGATCACGCCGCCGTCGCGCCCGAGCAGCTGCAGCTTGCCGTTGTGTTGCCATACGGCGAGCGGCTGGCGCTCGATCAGGCGGACGAAAAGGGTGCCCGGCAGGCGCCGCTCGATCGCGGCCGAGCGGACCCAGGGCAGAGACTGGAGCTGTTCCTTGGCGCGGCTCGGGTCGACCGCCAGGATCGGGGTCCCGCGGGTGGCCCCGAGCGCTTCCATGATCGTTGAGGCGTCGGTGGTCTGGCGGCCCGTCACCTCGATATCGGTGACGACCAGGCCGAGGCTCGCGGTAAGCCCGATCGCCCCGCCTTCGGCCCGCTGATAGATGGCGGCGCCGGAGGCCGTGCGGCCGAACACGACGAGGCCGTAGATCACGACGCAGATCATCGCTGGGACCGCGACCAAAACCGCGCGCCGCATCTCGCGCGGCATGCGCCGGCGCGGACGGCGCGGCGCGGCGCGGGCTACGCGGGCGCGGGCTACCTTGGGCATGAGGCGTCCTCGGCGATCCAGGCGACGAGCTCGTCAAAGCCGATCCCGGCATGGCGCGCAATATCGGGCACCAGCGAGGTCGGGGTCATCCCCGGCTGGGTGTTGACCTCGAGGAGAAAGAGGCGGGAACCGTCCTCGCCTGTGGAATCATAGCGGAAATCGGCGCGGGTGACGCCGCGGCAGCCGAGCACGCGATGCGCCCGCGCGGCAATGTCGAGCGCCTCTTCGTAGTCGCGCGGCGGGATTTGGGCCGGGGTGATGTGGTCGGACCCGCCCGTCGCGTATTTGGCGGTGTAGTCGTAAAAGCTGCCCTGCGGGATGATCTCACAGACGCCGAGCGCGCGATCGCCCATCACCGAGACGGTCAATTCGCGGTCGCCGACAAAGCGCTCGACGAGAAGCTCCTCGCCGTATTCCCAGCGGGCGACCTCCTCGCGCCAGGAGTTGTCGTTGACCCGCACGATGCGCACGCCGACCGACGACCCCTGGTCGGTCGGCTTGACGACGAACGGCGCCGGCATCGGGTCTTCGGCCATCATGGCCTCGCGCGACGCGACCACCCCGCCGGCGACCGGCAGCCCGGCGCGCGCGAACAGCTCCTTGGCGGTCGGCTTATGCATCGCCAGGGCCGAGGCACGCACTCCGGAATGCGTATAGGGGATGCCGAGCATCTCGCAGATGCCCTGCATCGTCCCGTCCTCGCCGCCGACGCCGTGCAGGGCGTTGAAGATCAGGTCGGGGCGGGGGTCGAGGGCACGCAACAGCGCCGGCAGGTCGCGGCCGACATCGATCGTCCTGACCCGATAGCCGCGATCGCCGAGCGCCTTCGCGCATTCGACGCCGCTCGACAGCGACACCTCACGCTCGGGCGACCAGCCGCCCATCAAGAGGACGACCGACGCGCTCACGACACGCTCTCCATGCCCGGCACGGGTCGGCCGATGCGGCGGATTTCCCACTCGAGGACGATGCCGGACCGGGCGTGCACGCGGCGGCGGACTTCCTCGCCGAGGCCTTCGATGTCGGCGGCGGTCGCGGTACCGGTGTTTATGAGGAAATTGGTGTGCTTCTCGGACACCGCCGCGCCGCCGCGCACGAGGCCGCGGCAGCCGGCGGCGTCGATCAGTTTCCAGGCCTTGGCGCCGGGCGGGTTGGCAAAGGTCGAGCCGCCGGTGCGGGCGCGGATCGGCTGCGACGCCTCGCGCGCGGCCTGGATCTCGGCCATGCGCTTGCCGATCGCGGCCGGGTCGCCACGGCGGCCCCGGACGCGGGCGCCGGTGAAGATCCAATCCTCCGGCGTTTCGCTGTGGCGATAACCGAGGCCGAGGTCGGCGGCGGGGACGCGGTGGACCGTGCCGGCACGGTCCACCGCCGTGGCCTCGACCAGCACATCCTTGATCTCGCTGCCATAGGCGCCGGCGTTCATCCTGAGCCCGCCGCCGATCGTGCCGGGGACGCCGGATAGGAATTCGAGGCCGGCAATCCCGGCCTGCGCGGCGGTCAGCGCGACATTGAGGTCGAGCGCGCCGGCCCCGGCCGAAACCTCATCCCCGGCCGCGGTTATGCCGGCAAACCCCCGGCCGAGCCTAATCGTCACGCCGGGGATGCCGCCGTCGCGGACGAGCAGGTTCGAGGCGACGCCGATCACCGTGACCGGGATGTCGCCGGGCAGAGCGCGGAGGAAGTCGGCGAGGTCGGCTTCGTCGGCGGGGCGGAAGAGGATCTCGGCAGCGCCGCCGACACGGAACCAGGTCATCGGGCCGACCGGCGCGTTCTCGCTGAGGCGGCCGCGCACCGGCGGCAGCCGGGAAGGGGCGGGCCGCGGCTTCATGCGACCCGGCTCCGCTGGTCGAGCGCGGCGAGCTCATCGGGCAGCGCGTTGGCCCAGCCGGTGATCGAGCCGGCGCCAAGGCAGACGACCATGTCGCCTGGCCGGGCGAGGCTGCGCACCAGCGCCGCCAATTCCTGCGGCGAGCCGAGCGGGCGGGCGGCGCGGTGACCATGCGCCCGGAGCCCGGCCACAAGCGTGTCGCGGCTGATGCCCTCGATCGGGCTCTCGCCCGCCGCGTAGATGTCGGCGACAACGACGATGTCGGCATCGTTGAAGCAGGTGCAAAACCCGTCGAACAGGTTGGCGACGCGGGAGTAGCGGTGCGGCTGGACGACCGCGATGACCTTGTTTGCGACGATGCTGCGCGCCGCCTTCAGCACCGCGGCGATCTCGACCGGGTGGTGGCCGTAATCGTCGATCACGGTGACGCCGTTCCACTCGCCCGTCTTGGTGAAACGGCGCTTGACGCCCTCGAATTTCGACAGCGCCTCGCGCACGACGTCGTCGCCCAATCCCATCTCCTCGGCGATCGCGATCGCGGCGAGGGAGTTCTGGACGTTGTGCTCGCCGAACATCGGCAGGAACAGATCGGCAATCGAGCGTTCCTGCTCGCTGGTGCGATCGGTAATCACCGCATCGAAACGGGTGCCGTCGCGGCCGGGGCGGACATTGGCGGCGCGAATGTCGGCCTGCGGGCTGAAGCCGTAGGTCAGCAGGCGCCGGTCGCTGAGGCGCGGGATCATCCCCTGCACGACCGGGTGGTCGATGCAAAGGACGGCAAAACCGTAGAACGGGATGTTGGCGACAAAGCCTTCGAAGGCGAGCTGCAGCGCCTCAAAATCGCCGTAGAAATCGAGATGCTCGGGGTCGATGTTGGTGACGACGGCGATGGTCGCCGGGAGTCGAGTAAAGGTTCCGTCGCTTTCATCGGCCTCGACGACCATCCAGTCGCCGCCGCCGAGCCGCGCGTTGGTGCCGTAGGCGTTGATGATCCCGCCGTTGATCACGGTGGGGTCGAGCGCTCCAGTTTCGAGGAGGCAGGCGACCATCGAGGTCGTGGTTGTCTTGCCGTGCGTGCCGGCGACCGCGACTGCCCATTTGAGGCGCATCAGTTCGGCCAGCATCTCGGCCCGGCGGACGACGGGCAGGCGGCGGGCACGGGCGGCAACCAGCTCGGGATTGTCCGCCTTGACCGCCGACGACACGACGACGACCTCGGCGGCCGCGAGGTTTTCCGCCTGATGGCCGATCTTGACGTCGATGCCGAGCCCGGCGAGGCGGCGCTGGTTGGCGCCGTCGGCAAGGTCGCTGCCCTGCACCGTGTAGCCGAGATTGTGCAGCACCTCGGCGATGCCGCTCATGCCGATGCCGCCGATCCCGACGAAATGGATAGGCCCGAGCGTCGCGGGGAGGGTTCTCATGCGGCGCGCTCCAGACCGCGGGGGATGAGGCCCAGCACCAGCGCGGCGAGCCGGTCGGCGGCATCGCGGCGCGCGCCGGCGCGGGCGGCGGCGGCGGCGTTGGCGAGGTCGGGCGAGCCGCCGAACAACTCGCCGAGCCGGTAGGCGAGCAGCGGCGGGCTCAGCACATCCTGGCCGAGCACCCAGCCGGCGCCGGCATCGGCGACGATGCGGGCGTTGACGCTCTGGTGATCGTCGGCGGCGGACGGATAAGGCACCAGGATCGCCGGCCGGCCGGTTGCCGCCAGTTCGGCAATGGTGGAGGCGCCCGACCGGCAGATGACCAGATGGGCGCGGGCAAGGCGGGCCGGAATGTCGGTGAAAAAGCTCTCGATCTCGGCGGCGATGCCGAGCCCGGCATAGCGGGCGACCACGTCGTCGCGGTCTTCAGGCCGGGCCTGCTGGCCGACGCGGAGGCGCGCGCGGGTCTCGGGCGGCAGCATCGCCAACGCCGCGGGCACGATCTCGCTGAATACATGCGCACCCTGGCTGCCGCCGGTGACCAGGAGCTCGATCGGCTGGCCGGGCGCGGGGGCGGCATAAGCCGTGGCGGCCTCGCGGATCGCCGGGCGCACGGGGTTGCCGGTCTCGACGACCCGCGCCTGGTCGCCGGCGCGAACGCCGGACGTCTTCGGAAACCCGGTCGCGATCACCTTGGCGCGCGAGGAGAGGAAGCGGTTGGCGCGGCCGAGCACGGCGTTCTGCTCGTGGATCACGGTCGGGTAGCCGAGCCGCGCCGCCGCCAGCATCGTCGGCACCGACGGGTAGCCGCCAAACCCGACGACCGCGTCCGGCGCAAGGCGGCGCAGATGGCGGCGCGCCTGCATGACGCCGAACGCCATCTCGGCGAGGCCGTAGGCAGCGCGGATCGGGTCACCGCCGAGCCGGCCCGCGTGCACCTGGGTCACGGTGACGCCGGGCACCGCCGCGGCAAAGGCGTCGGCGCGGCGGTCCGTCATCAGATGCACGGCCCTGCCGCGCTCGACGAGAAGCCGCGCCAGCGCTTCGGCCGGGAACAGGTGCCCGCCGGTGCCGCCGGCGGCCAACACGACCGCACCGGTCACAACTCGTCTCCGCCCAATCGCCGCCGGGTCAAGGCCAGCACCATCCCCATCCCCAACGCCAGGGAGAGCATCGACGATCCGCCATACGACAGAAACGGCAGCGTCATGCCCTTGGTCGGGATCAGGTGCACGGTCGATGCCATGTTGATGATCGCCTGCAGCCCGAACTGGATCAGGAGGCCGCTCGCGCCGAGCAGCACGAAGAGGTTGTTTTCCTGCACGAGCCGCGACAGCCCGCGCAGGACGATAAAGGCGAACAGCGCGACGATGAACAGGCACGCGATAAGCCCGAACTCTTCGCCCGCAACGGCAAAGACGAAATCCGCATGCGCGTCGGGCAGCACGTCCTTGACCAGCCCCTCGCCCGGACCGCGGCCCCAAAGACCGCCGCTGGCAAAGGCTTCGAGCGAGCGGTTGACCTGGTAATTCGCGTCGGCCCCGGCCCCGGCGCCGTGATCGAGGAACTGGTTGATGCGGGTGGTGACGTGCGGCATCCACACATAGGCGCCGGCGACCCCGGCCATCAGGCCCAGCCCGCCGATCGCGGCCCAGTAGAGCCTCAGCCCAACCATAAAGAACTGGGCGAGCCAGACCACGGCGATGACGCCGGTCATGCCGAGATCGGGCTGCTTGATCAGCATCACCACGATCACGACGAACAGACCGATCGAGATCAGATTGCCGGGAAACTCCGGCCGCTCCTTCTGTTCGGAGAAAAGCCAGGCGGCAACGATCGCAAAGGTCGGCTTGACGAACTCGGAGGGCTGCAGCGACAGGCCCGGCAGGTCGATCCAGCGGCGCGAGCCCTTGATCTCGATGCCGACGACAAACGTGAGGGCGAGCGCCACCATCGCGATGATGAACCCGTAGATCGCGATCCGCTTGATCCAGCGCGGCGACAGCAGCGACACCCCGATCATGATCGCCAGCGCGACCGGCACCGAGGCCAGATGCCGCTCGAAGAAATGGAGCGCGCCGTAATGCAGGCGGAGCGCGACTGCCGGGCTCGCCGACAGGCTGAGGATGATGCCGCAGAGCATCAGGATCGCGAGGGCGAACAGGTTGATCCGGTCGACGGTCCACCACCACCGCGCGACGAGGCTCTGATCGATCCGCGGGAACAACATCGCCGCCTATCCTCGCGACAGCGCGGCGACCAGATCGCGGAAGCGGTCGCCGCGGGCCTCGAAATCGGTGAACTGGTCGAACGATGCGCAGGCGGGCGACAACAGCACGACCGCGCCCGACAGACGCTCGGCGCGCGCCATCCGATCTGCCGCCGTGAGCGCGGTGGCGAGGTCGCCGCACCGGGAATAGGGAGACTTGCCGTCGTCGAGCGTCGCCGCAAACTCCTCCGTCGCGTTGCCGATCAGGAAGGTATGCCGCAACCGTCCGAAATAGGGCGCGAGCGGAGCGATTCCCCCTGCCTTTGGAAGGCCCCCCGCAATCCAGTAGATCGCCGGATAGCAGATCAGCGCTTTTTCCGACGCGTCCGCGTTGGTAGCCTTCGAATCATTGATATAGCGCACGCCATCGATCGTAGCCACCAGTTCTTGTCTATGCGCAAGGCCTGGGAAGGACAGAATCGCGGTAGCCGCGACCGCCGGTTCGAGGCCGGCGCGGCGGGCGACGGCGTAGGCGGCGCAGGCATTCTGCCAGTTGTGCGCGCCGGGGAGCCGCTCGGCCTTTGAAAGGTCGAGGACGGGGTGCGGGGCGCCGTCGATCGCATCGACGAGGTGGCTGTTCTCGACGTAGACGCCGCCCTCGACCGGCCGGTCGACCGAGATCGGCACGACGCGCCGCGCGCCCCGGCGCAGCCGCTCGGCCATCGCCGCGCAGATGTCGTCGTCCACGCCGATCACCGCGGTCGCGCCGGCGCCCTGGCGGTCGAAGACGTGCTCCTTGGCGGCGATGTATCCCTCCATCCCGCCGTGCCGGTCGAGATGGTCCGGGGTGATATTGAGGAGGACGGCGATGTCGAAGACGATCGTCGCCAGGAGCTCGAGCTGGTAGGAGCTCGCCTCGAGGACGTAGCTGCCGCCGGCGTCCAAGGGGGCGAGCGACAGCGCGGCCGTGCCGAGATTGCCGCCCACCTCGGTCGCGAGGCCAGCCTCCTTGAGGACGTGGCCGATGAGGGCGGTCGTCGTCGATTTGCCGTTGGTGCCGGTGATACCGATAAAGCGGGCGCGGCGTTGCGACCGATAGAGGAGCTCGATGTCGCCGATGATCGGGGTCCCGGTCTCGCGGGCGCGGATCACGGCGGGGTGCGGCTTCGGAAAGGTCGTCGGGATGCCAGGCGACACGACGAGCGCCGCGATGCCGCGCCATTCCGCCGGGGCGATGAGCGGGAAATCGACCGTGGCGCGAACCTTTTCGCCGTCGTCCCAGGCGAGCACCTCGGCGCCGCCGGCGCGCAGCGCCTCGGCCGCGGCCCGGCCCGAGCGCGCGAGGCCAAGCACGCCCACCTTGCGCCCGGCGAATTCCACGACGGGAACCATCGCCCGCTTACCTGAGCTTCAGCGTCGCCAGACCGGCGATCGCCAGGATCGATGCGATGATCCAGAAGCGGATGACGATGGTCGGCTCTTCCCAGCCTTTCTGCTCGAAATGATGGTGCAGCGGCGCCATGCGAAAGACGCGGCGGCCGGTCAACTTGAAGCTCGCGACCTGAACGATCACCGACACCGCTTCGAGGACGAAGAGCCCGCCGACGATGGCCAGCACGATCTCGTGCTTGGTGACGATGCTGATCGCTCCCAGCGCGCCGCCGATCGACAGCGACCCCGTGTCACCCATAAAGACCGAGGCCGGCGGGGCGTTGAACCATAAAAAGCCGATTCCCGCCCCGATCAGCGCGGCGCAGAACACGGCGAGTTCCCCGACCCCGGGGACGTGATGGACCTGCAGGTAATTGGCAAAGATCACATTGCCGACGACATAGGCGATAAAGCCGAAACACGCCGTCGCGATCATCGCCGGCACGATCGCGAGCCCGTCGAGCCCGTCGGTCAAATTGACCGCGTTCGAGGCGCCAATGACGACGAAGATGCCAAACGGCAGGAAGAACCAGCCGACGTTCAACACCGCGTTCTTGAAGAACGGCACGGCGATCGAGTTGGCGAGCGGCGCCGGCATCAGATAGGAGCAGGCAATGCAGGCGGCGGCCGCGATCGCCCCTTCCATCAAGAGCTTGAGCTTGCCGGGAACGCCGCGCGACGAGCGTCGCGTCAATTTACGGTAGTCGTCGAAAAACCCGATGAAGCCGAACCCGGCCGTCACCAGCAGCACGATCCAGACGTAAGGGTTGGTGAGGTCGGCCCACAGCAGGGTCGAGACAGTCAGCGCGAGCAGGATCAGGAACCCGCCCATCGTCGGCGTGCCCTTTTTGCGCACGAGGTGGCTGGCGGGGCCGTCGGAGCGGATCGGCTGGCCCTCGCCCTGCTTCGATTTGAGCCAGGCGATCACGTGCGGCCCGGTGATAAAGCTGATGAGCAGCGCCGTGACGACGGCCCCGCCCGAGCGGAAGGTGATGTAGCGAAAGAGGTTGAACGCGCCAACATGGTCGGCGAGCGGGTAGAGCAGCGGGTACAACATATCGGGTTACGCTCCGCCTGACGCCGCTTGCGCCCGCAGCCGCTCGACGACGCGGTCGATCCGGCCCGCGTGCGAGCCCTTGACCGTCACCACATCGCCGGGACGAAGAAAATCGATGATGAAAGGCATAGCGGCATCGACGCAGGGCCACAACCCGCCGCGCATCGCGCGAGGCAACGCCTCGTGCAGCGCGCCCATGGCCTCCCCGACGAGGAAGGCGCGGTCGACCCGGGCCGATTCGAGTGATTCGGCAAGCTCCCTGTGCAACCGTTCGGCGTGACCGCCGAGCTCGAGCATATCGCCCAAAACCGCGATCCGCCGGCCGCCCGCCATCGGCTCGGACGCGCCGAGCACGGCGAGGGCAGCCCGCATCGCCGCGGGGCTGGCGTTGTAGCTTTCGTCGATCAGCGAGATTCGTCCGTCGCCCCACGGCAATTCGTCGCGGCGGCCGCGTCCGGGTGGTGGTTCGAGCGTGGCGAGCGCGGCGGCGGCGGGTTCGAGCCGGCCGCCGGCCGCGACCGTCGCGGCAAGGACGGCGAGGGAATTGAGCGCCCAATGCTGGCCGGGCGGGCCGAGGCGATAAGTGATCCGCGCGCCGCAAATGTCCGCGGTGACGGTGCCGTTTTCGTAGGCGAGGAGGCGGGCGTCGGCCTTGCGGTGCCGGCCGAAGCCGACGATGTTCGGGCCGGCGTTCGGGCCGGCGTTCGGGCCGGCGTCCGGGCCGGCCTTTGCGGCAAGGCGGGCGAAATAGCGGTTGTCGCGGTTGAGGATCGCCGTGCCGCCGGGTTCCAGCCCCTCAAAGATCTCGGCCTTGGCGTCGGCGATTGCCGCGACCGAGCGGAAAAAGCCGAGATGCGTCGGCGCGATCGTCGTGATCACCGCGACGTGCGGACGGACGATGGCGGTCAGCGCCGAAATCTCGCCGGCGTGGTTCATCCCCAACTCGAAGACGCCGAACTCGGCGTCGCGGGCCATCCGAGCCAGCGACAGCGGCACGCCCCAGTGGTTGTTGAAGCTGCCGACCGAGGCCGATGTGCGGCCGCAGGCGCCGAGCGCGACGCGCAGCGCCTCTTTGGTGCCGGTCTTGCCGACACTGCCGGTGACCGCGGCGATCCGCGCCGTACTGCGCCGGCGCGCCGCGGCGCCGAGCGCGGTCAGGCCTTGAAGCGTGTCGCCGACCCGCAGCAGCGGGCCGCCGGGTACGTCCTCTGCGACCATCGCCGCAGCGGCACCTCGGGCGAACGCGGTTTCGACGAATTTGTGGCCGTCGTGGTTGGGTCCCGATAACGCGATGAAGAGGTCGCCCGGGGCCACGGTGCGGCTGTCGATCGAGACGCCGGTCGCTTGCCAGTCGCCGACGGTCGTGCCGTCGGTCGCGGCGGCGGCCTCGGCGGCGGTCCACAAGGGGGTCATCCGCCGATGACCTCGCGTGCGACCTCGACATCGTCGAAGGGAAGGGTCTCGGTACCGACGATCTGGCCGCTCTCGTGGCCCTTGCCGGCGAGCACGAGCACGTCGCCCGGACCAAGCTCGCCGATCGCGGCGGCGATCGCGGCGCGGCGGTCGCCGATCTCGATCGCGCCGGGCGCGGCCGCAACGACCGCGCGGCGGATCTCGGCAGGGTCTTCGGTGCGCGGGTTGTCGTCGGTCACATAGACGCGATCGGCGAGCGCCGAGGCGGCGATACCCATCAGCGGCCGCTTGCCGCGGTCGCGGTCGCCGCCAGCGCCGAACACGACGACGAGGCGACCTTCGGTGTGCGGCCGCAGCGCGGTGAGCACGGTCGTGAGCGCGTCGGGGGTATGGGCGTAATCGACGAAGATCGCCGCGCGGTTGGCTTCGCCGACAAACTGGATCCGGCCGGGAACGCCGGGCAGCCCCGCCAGCGTTGCAGCGGCGTCGTCGACCGGCGACCCGGTCGCCACGACGAGGCCGAGCGCGGCAAGCACATTGTACGCCTGGAACTCGCCGACCAGCGGCAGGACGAGATCGTGTCGCGCGCCGAACAGGTCGAGCGTCAGCGATTGGCCGCCGCGCGTCGGCGCGCGGGACACGATGCGGAGGTCGGCGCCGTCGGCCTCGCCGTAGCTGACGACGGTGTGGCCGCGTGCCCGGCAAAGCTCGGAAAGCCGCGGGAACTCGCCGCTGTCGGCGTTGATGACCGTGCGGCCGTCGCGCGGCAGGAGCGCCAAGAAGAGGCGTTCCTTGGCGGCGCGGTAGGCGTCCATCGTCAGGTGATAATCGAGATGGTCGCGGCTCAGGTTGGTAAAGGCGGCGGCGGTAATCGCCACCCCGTCGAGCCGGCATTGGTGAAGACCGTGGCTCGAGGCCTCGATCGCGGCGTGGTCGATCCCCGCGGCGGCGAGTTCGGCGAGATCGCGGTGGAGGCCGACCGAATCCGGTGTCGTCAGCGAGCCCGCCCGCCGGCCCTGCGGCGTCACGAGGCCGAGCGTTCCGAGGCTCGCCGCGGGGAGGCCGAGTGCGGCCCAGATCTCGCGGGTGAAATGGGCGACCGAGGTCTTGCCGTTGGTGCCGGTGACGGCGGCGATCGTCTTTGGCTGCGGGCCGTAGAACCGCGCGGCGGCGAGGGCGAGGCGCCGTTGAGGATTGGGGTCGGTGACGATCGCGATGCTTCGCCGCTGGATGTCGTCGAGATCGAGCGCGGCGGGGTCGTCGGTCAGGATCGCGGTCGCGCCCTTTTTGACCGCCTCGGCCGCGAAACGGCGGCCGTCGGTCTGCGCGCCGGACCAGGCGGCAAACAGGAAACCCGGCCGCACCTGGCGGGAATCCACGGTAAGCCCAGCGATGTCGGGTTCGATGATCGGTCGGTCCGCCGGCGGCGGCGCGGCGGGAAGCTGCATCAGCTCAGTAATCTTCAATCCGTTTTCCTGCCAAGCTCTCGACCTGGAGCGCCTGCGTGACCGCGGGAGAGGATTCGTCGACCGGAGCAATACCCAAAAGCGGCGCGATGCGCGAGATGATCCGGCTCGTCGCCGGCGCGACGGTCCACCCCGCCGTGGCAAAGCCGTGCGTCTGCTTGTCGCCGTGCGGCTCGTCGACAAGCGCGAGGATCACATAGCGCGGGTCGGTCATCGGGAAGGCGCCGATAAAGGTCGAAACGAGGGTCGTCTCCTCGTAATGCCCATGCTTGTTCTTTTCGGCGGTACCGGTCTTGCCGCCGACGACATAGCCCGGCGCGGCGGCGAACTTGGCGGTGCCGTACTCGACGACGAGGCGCATCAATTTGCGCATCTGTTCAGACGTCTTCGACGAGATGACGCGCACACCCGGCGGCTGCACGTCGGGCGCCACCTTCAAGAGTGTCGCCGGATGCAGGATGCCGCCGTTGACGATCGCCGCGACGCCGGTCACGCATTCGAGCGGGCTGACCGCGATGCCATGCCCGTAGGCGATCGTCATCGTGCTGATCTCGCTCCACGCCTTGCCGTGCGGGTAATGCGGCGTTGCGATCTCGTCGAGTTGGAAGTTGGCCGGCTTTTCGAGGATGCCGAGGCGGGCGAGGAAATCCTGCTGCCGCCAGGTGCCGGCGGCGACCGCCATGCGCGCCGAGCCGAGGTTCGACGAATACATGAAGATCTCGGGCACGCTCAGCATGCGATGCTTGCCGTGGTAGTCGCTGATCGTAAAGCGGCCGATATGGATGTTGTTGCGGGCGTCGAACTGCGAACTCAGCGTCGCGGTGCCCGAATCGAGCGCCATCGCGGTGTTGAAGATCTTGAACACCGAGCCGAGCTCGAAATCGCCCAGCGTCACCTTGTTGAAGAAAGCCTGGTTGACTTGGCCGGGCGGCAGGTTCTCGTTGGCGGCGCCGGGATGGTTCGGGTCGAAATCGGGCAGCGACACCATCGCGATCACTTCGCCCGTGTGCACGTCCATGATGATCCCGGCCGCGCCCTTGGCGCTGAACTGGTCGACGACCTTGCTAAGCTCGTTGCGCAGCACAAATTGAACGCGCGAGTCGAGCGACAGTTGCACCGGGCCCTGATGTTCGCCCAACAGCGAGTTGAGCCCGTGCTCGACGCCGGTGCGGCCCCTATTGTCGGCATCCGTATAGCCGACGACATGGGAGGCGAGGCTGCCGAACGGGTAATAGCGGCGCCAGCCCGACTCGAACATCAGGCCGGGAATGCCGAGGCGGTTGACGTCATAGTGCTGTTGCGGGGTCAGGCGCTGCTTCAGATAGACGAATTTCTTGTCCGAGGTCAGGTCGGCATAGACCCGTTTGGCGTCGAGGTCGGGCAGGACCGTCAGCAGCGCCTTGGTCGCCGCCCGGGCGTCGATGATCTGGCGCGGGTCGGCGTAGAGGTTCGGGCTGTCGAGCGTCGTCGCCATAAGCTGGCCGTTGCGGTCGACGATGTCGGACCGCTCGGGCGGCGGCAGAACCGGCTTTGCGCGGGCGAGATGCGGCTCGGCGGAGGCGCCGGTGATGAGAGTGATTTCGACGAGCCGCAATCCGAGCATGGCAAAGATCGCAACAAACAGCACGGCTGCGACGAGCATCCGCGTGCGGCAGGTTTCGATCCGCAGATTCGCCGCGGTGTCGGTGACGATCGGTGCGCAGGGCGGCGGCTTGAAATGCCGCGGCCGGCACGGGTTCTCGTCGGGGCGCTGGATCGAGAGCATCGTCAGCGCTCGCTCGCAACCTGGGCGAACAAGGCATCAAGCCCGGGACGCGCCGTTGCCGCTGCCGGGCGGGCCATCGTGGTCAGCGCGACCTTGGTCACGGGCAAGGCGGGGGTCACGGGCAAGGCGGGGGTCACGGGCAAGGTGGGCTGTGGCGACGCCGAGCGGGCTGGGATCGTCGTCGTCAATGCGGCCGTGGTTACCGGCAATGCGGGCGGCGACGCCGGCGCATCCAGCGCGATCGTGGTCACCGGCGGGGCTCCGGGCTCCGGCTGCGCCTGACCCGAGGCTTGCGCAAAGAGCGCGTCGAGCCCCTGCTCCGAGGCGTTTGCGGCCGGCAGCTCGCGACCCGCGGCAAGCGCCGGGATCGGTGCGGCGGCGGCGATCTCCTCGACGGGCGGATCGGGGATCGGCCGCAGTGGGATCTGGGCGATCTTCTGCTGCAGCTGCTTGGTCGCGATCGGGGTCAGCGACAGGAATTTCTGGTTCAGCTGGGCGAGCCGCTCGGGCTGGGTGAGGTAGCTCCATTCGGCGTGGAGGACGCGGATCTCGAGCTGTTCGGCAATCGTCTGCTTGCGTACCTTGTTGAGGTCGTCCTGCAGGCTTTGTACCGCGTAATTGATCATGAACATGACGACGCAAGCCGTCATCGCGAGGCCGAGCCAGAAGATCGCGTTGATCCGGCTCATGATGCGCGCTCCGTGATGGCCGGCGCGGCGGTGCGCTCGGCGGTGCGCAGCCGGGCCGACCGGGCGCGCGGGTTGGCTTTGACTTCGGCGGCGCTCGGCGCCACCGGGCGGCGCGAGACGA
>DASXFE010000005.1:0-24678 GCA_036489765.1 Allostellaceae bacterium
CGTCCTTGCCGACCTCGTCCACCACCTCGCGCAGCGTGACAAAGGTCCCGGCCCGCTTCGACATACGCACCGGTCGGCCGTTGTCGAAGAGGTTGACGAGCTGGCACAGCTTGACGTCGAGCGCCGCCTTGCCGTCGGTCATCGCCTTGACCGCGGCCTGCATGCGCTTGACATAGCCGCCGTGGTCGGCGCCCCAGACATCGATCAGATTGGCAAAGCCGCGCCGATACTTGTCGCGGTGATAGGCGATGTCTGCAGCGAAATAGGTCCACGACCCGTCGGATTTCCTCAACGGTCGATCGACCTCGTCACCGAAATCGGTGGCACGGAACAGGGTCTGCGGCCGCGGCTCCCAATCGTCGGGCAGTTTCCCCTTCGGCGGCTCCAGCACGCCGGTGTAGAGGAGGCCGGCCCTGTCGAGCGCCGACACGCAGTCGTCGACGGCCCCGCCGGCCACCAGCGACCGCTCCGAGACGAACTCATCGAAAGCAAGGCCGAGCACGGCGAGGTCCTCGCGGATCAGGTCCATCATCGCCGCGACGGCGAAATCGCCGACCGGGCGCAGCCATTCCGCCTCGGGCTTGCCGAGCCATCTCCTGCCGTCGCGCGCGGCAAGAGCCTTGCCGGTTTCGATCAGGTATTCGCCGGGATAGAGCCCCTCCGGGATCGCATCGACCGTCTCACCGAGCGCCTCGCGATAGCGCAGATGCGCCGAACGGGCGAGCTGATCGACCTGGGCGCCGGCGTCATTGACGTAATACTCGCGCTGGACCGCGAACCCGGCCTTGACGAGAAGCGCGGCGAGGGCGTCGCCGAACACCGCCCCTCGCCCGTGCCCGACATGCATCGGCCCGGTGGGGTTGGCCGAGACGAACTCGACGTTAACGCGTTCGCCGCCGCCGACCGTCGAATCGCCATAGCTCTTCCCGGCGACCAGCACCGCGCGAAGCTGCGTGTGCACCACCCCCGGATCGAGCCGGATATTGATAAAGCCGGGCCGCACCACCTCCGCGGAAAACCCGCTGCCGCGATAATCACCGCTGACGAGCTCGCGGCCCCTCAGCGCCTCGGCGATGCGCTCGGCAAGTTCTAGCGGCTTCTGCTTCACGGCGCCGGCCAGCACCATCGCGGCGTTGGTCGACAGGTCACCATGCGCCGGATCACGCGGCGGCTCGACCGCGACACGGGCAAAATCGCCGGGCCCGAGCAATTCCTCGAGCGCGCCGACCACCAGCCGGCGAAAGTCGGCAAAAATATTGGTCATGGGCCGGAGTTATACCGCCGCGTAGGTATCGAACAAGCGCTGGTGCTCGTCGAGGGCAAATCGGTCGGTCATCCCGGCAAGATAGTCGGCGACGATGCGGGCGCGGGCCGCCGTTGCGGCATCAGCCGGCGGGCGCCATTCGTCAGGGAGCGTTTCGGGTTCGGACATGTAAAGCTGGAACAGCTCGTGCACGACCCGCCGCGCCTTCGAGCTCATGCGGTTGACGCGGTAGTGCCGGTACATGCGCTGATAGAGAAATTTCTTCAGCGTCCGGTCGTGAGCGCGCATCTCGGCTGAAAATTCGGCGACCGGCCGGCCCAGATGGCGGATTTCGTCGGCGGATTTGGCGCCGCTCGCGGCGAGGCGATCGCCGGTTTCGGCGATCAGGTCGCGGACCATGCGGTCGATCAGGCGGCGGATCGATTCGTGGATCAGCCGCGCCTCCTCGATCCCCGGATAGTGCGCCGCTACCTCGGCGAAGACCGGGCCGACCAGGGGCACCTCGGCGAGGTCGGCGACCGAAAAAAGACCGGCGCGCAGCCCGTCGTCGATATCGTGGTTGTTATAGGCGATATCGTCCGAAATCGAAGCGATCTGCGCCTCGGGGCCGGGGTGGGTCTGCAGTTCGAGCTTGTGGCGCGAATCGTATTCGGCGATCGAGGGCGGCACAGGCTCGCCGAGCGGGCCGTTGTGCTTGGCCGTGCCTTCGAGCGTCTCCCAGGTCAGGTTGAGTCCGTCGAACTCGGCGTAAGTGCGTTCGAGACGGGTCAGGATGCGCAAGGTCTGGTCGTTGTGTGAAAAGCCGCCGTAGGACGCCATCTCGGCGTTGAGCGCCTCCTCGCCGGCATGACCGAACGGGGTGTGGCCGAGGTCGTGCGCCAGAGCAAGCGCCTCGGCCAAATCCTCGTCGAGTCGCAATGTGCGCGCGACGGTACGGGCGATCTGCGCGACTTCGAGACTGTGGGTGAGGCGAGTGCGGTAGTGGTCACCCTCGTGATAGACGAAGACCTGCGTTTTGTGCTTGAGGCGCCGGAACGCGGTCGAATGGATGATGCGGTCGCGGTCGCGCTGAAACGGCGACCGCATCTGATGCTCGGCCTCGGGATAAAGCCGCCCGCGGCTCTCCTCCGGCTTCGATGCATAGGGCGCCCGCCCCGCCACAGAAACCATGCCCGACCCTACGCCGGACCGCGGTCGGGGTCCAGAAGTTGACATCCCCGGACTATCCCCGATATTAATTTAGCTAGATTAGCTAGGTGAACGTCATGTCCGAAGTCGTCAACATGCATCAGGCCAAATCCACGCTGTCACGGCTCGTGCAACGTGCGCTCGACGGCGAGGAGGTCGTGATCGCGCGCAAGGGCGAGCCGCTCGTCAAGCTTGTGCCGGTGCCGAAGGTCGCACAAAAGCCACGTGTTCCGGGACGGCTTAAGGGCTCGGTATGGATCGGACCCGATTTCGAATTTACCGACGAGGAAATCACGGAGCTCTTCGAAGGCCCATTGTGAGGTTTCTGCTCGACGCTAACTCGTTTCTCTGGTGGGTCACCAGTTCGCCGCGGCTGTCCATTGCCGCACGCAACGCGATCTCCGACGGCACCAACAATACATGTGTCGCTATCGGGTCGTTGTGGGAGATCGCGATCAAGCGGTCGCTTGGAAAGTTGCAGTTTCCTCACGCATTCGAAACGGTACTTCGCGATGAGAGATTCGACCTATTGTCGATCACCTACGCCCACCTGCAGACCCTCGAAACGTTGCCGCTCCATCACCGCGACCCGTTCGACCGGCTTTTGATCGCCCAAGCCCTGACTGAGCGCCTTCCGATCGCGACAGCCGACCGAAGGTTTGCCGTCTATGGCGTTCAGCTTCTCTGGTAGTGGTTACTCCGTGGCCGCAAGCCGGAGCCGAGCCGTCGTCGCCCGATCGACCGTTCCGTCCGCCGCCAGCGCCACACCGTAATCGCTCTGCGCCACCTCGCGCGTGACGATGCCGTCGGCGACGTCGCTGGCGACCTGATCGGCGTCGCGGCCGATGGGGTTGCCGAAGCCGCCGCCGCCGGGGAGCTCGAGGCGGATGAAGTCGCCGCCCGGGACGGTCTGGCGGCCTTTCGAGCGGATCGGCTTGCCGGAGACGAGGCTGACGCCGCCCGGCGCGCCGAGCTTGCCGCCGTCGCGCCCCCGCGCCGGGTTGTTGAGGCGCTCGAAATTGCACAGCATCGCGACGGGCATGCCGTCGGCGCCGCCCAGCTCGATGACCTGGCCGAGACCGCCGCGGTACTGCCCGGCGCCGCCCGACCCCTCGCGGAACTCGCGGCGGCGGAACATCACCGGCGCCACCGACTCGGTTGCCTCGACCGGGATCGTGCGCACGCCCGACGGGAAGGCGGTGACATCGAGCCCGTCCTTCCCCGGCCGCGCGCCGGTGCCGCCGCAATGGAAGATGACGGTGCTGAACGCCGGCACGTCGGGCCGATCGTCGCCGCCCATCTCGTCAATCACGTCGGCGCCGCCATAAATCTGCGGGTTCCACAGCGACGACGCACCCTCGGCCGGCACGCCGCCTTCCATAACCTGGTGCAGGCAGCCGAAGACGACATCCGGCAGCATGTGCCCGACCGTATGCCGTGCCGCGACCGCGCGGGGCCGCTTGACGTTGAGGAGGCACCCGTCGGGCGCGCTCGCGGTGATCGCGGCGAGCGAGCCCGCGTTGTTCGGCACCTCGGGCGCGACCAGGCACTTCACGCCGAACGCCGTATAGGCGAGCGTGTAGTTCATTACGACATTGATGCCGAACGCGCTCGCCGGCGAGGTGCCGGTGTAGTCGACATGGATCCCGCCGTCGCCGATCGTCATCTCGCCGGCGAGGGTGATCGGGCGGTCGTAGCCATCCATCCCGACGCTGTATTTGTACTTGCCGGGGGTCAATTTCCGGATCGCGTCGAGCGTCGCCTGGCGCGAGGTTTCGATGATGTGGTCACCGAGCCGGTCGAGATTGGCGATGCCGAACTCGTCCATCATCTCGACGAGCCGCTTGCTGCCCTCATCGTTGCACGCGGCGAGCGCGTAGATGTCGCCCTCGACCTGCAGCGGCTCGCGCACATTGGCGCGGACGATCCGCATCAGGTCCTCGTTCATCCGCCCTTCCTTGGCGAGCGCCATCAGCGGGATCGCAAGCCCCTCCTCGAACACCTGCCGCCCGTCGGGGCCCATCCCGAGACCGCCGATATCGACGACGTGCACGGTGCTGGCGAACATCCCGACCGCCTCGCCGCGCAGAAAGGTCGGGCTCACCACGGTCAGGTCGTGGAGATGTCCGCAGGTGAGCCACGGGTCATTGGTGATGTAGTGGTCGCCCGGCTTCATCGTCTTGAGCGGGAAGGCATCGAGGAAATGCTTGACCGCGGCCGCCATCGAATTGACGTGCCCCGGCGTGCCCGTCACCGCCTGCGCCAGCATGTTGCCGTCCCGGTCGAACACGCCCGCGGACAGATCGCCAGCCTCGCGCACCGACGTCGAAAACGCCGTCCGCACCAGCGTCTGCGCCTGCTCCTCAACGACGGCAATCAGCCGCGACCACGTGATCTGCGAATGAATCCGAGATAGCGCGGCATTGGGGCGGGAGAGCATTCGGATCGATCCTTGCCAGATACCTCGTTGATCTTACGGGCGGGCAGGCGAGAGGCAAGGAGGTTCAATCCAGCCGGTATTCGATCCTGGACCCGTCGCGGCCGCGCATTTCCATTCGGACGAGGTGTTGGTCGGAATCGTACCAGACGTCCTCGGGCTGGGTGCCTTCGATCGAGTAGTGGTGGGCCTTGACCGAATGGCCGGCGAGGCGGAGCTGGTCTTCGCCGCGGTCGATCGCATGGAGCTTCAGGATGCTGCCGTCCTGCGGGTTGAGCGCCGCTTTCTGGTCGACGAAGGCGGGGTTCCACAAACTGCCGGGAATGATCGATGGCGCGAGCTGCTTGGTCTCGCCGTCGGCATCTACGCTGACGGCGTCATGCCCGGCCTCGGCGTTGACCTGGTGATCGGTGCCGTTGTCGTCCGTCTTCGCCGAAAGCGAGACGAAATGACCGTCGGCCCAATGCTCGGTCTGGGTCTGGTCGTAGCGATACAGCGTGACGAAGCCCAGCTTGACCTGGATGTGGGTCTTCGTCCGAGCGACGGTGGCGGCGCCGTCGCGGCGGATTTGCATCGTCGTGGTGCCGATCTGGTCGCCGTTGCGCAAGATGAGGAAGTGGAGATCGGTTGCCGGCGGCTCGGCCGCAGCGACAGTCATCATCGCCAGCAAAGCCGCAATCGGCCGGGCAAACTTCTTCGCATGTTGCCCCATGCATGCGGCGAACGCATGAAGCGCGGATATGTTGCTCAGCTTCTGCCTCGTCACCCGGACCTGCGGATGAGTTCAATATAGCCGAACCGGTCGATCCGGGCATCAAAGGCGCGGCTGACGACGGTCGAGGTCTCGTCCTCGACGATGACGGCGGGGCCGGGCAGCGTAGCGCCCGGGACAAGGGCGGCGCGCTCGTAGATCGCGACATCGACAAAGGCGCCGCTCTCTGTGTCGAAGACCTCGCGCTTGCGGGCGGGTGCGGGGGTTGAGGACGGTGGCGCGTCAGGCAGCGCGCCATTTGCCGCCGGCATGGGCGCGCTGACCAGGGCGACCCAGCTCAACACCTCGATCTCGACGCCGGGGATCACGCGGCTGTAAAGCCGGCGATAGGCAGCCTCAAAGGCCTCGGTAAGTGCCGCGGCATCCTCCTTCTTGTAGACGCCGCCCGGTACCGGCACGGCGATCTCGTGGCCTTGGCCGCGATAGCGCATAAAGGCCGAGCGGGATTCCGAAAGCGCCGCGTCAGGCGCACCCCGCCGCACGATCGCCTCGGCCTCTGCGCGCATTTCGGCGAGGAGCACGTTCGCGGCGTTTGGATCGAAAGCGTCGAGCCGCTGGAGTTGCGAGCGAACGATCTCGTACGAGATCGGCGCTCGGAGGAACCCGACCGCCGAGCCGACCCCGGCATTCGACGGCACGACGACGTGGTCGAGGCCGAGCTTCTCGGCCATCCGTGCAGCGTGGAGCGGGGCCGCGCCACCAAAGGCGATGAGGGTGCGGCCGCGCGCGTCCTTGCCGCTTTCGATCGCGTGGACGCGGGCGGCGTTGGCCATGTTCTCGTCGACGATCTCGCTGACCCCGAACGCCGCCAGCGCCGAGGCGAGCGCGAGCGGCTCGGCGACGTCCCGCTGCATAGCCGCCTCGGCCGCCTCACGGTCGAGCGCCATGCGGCCACCGGAAAACCCGGTCGGGTCGATACGGCCGAGCAGGAGGTCCGCGTCGGTGACGGTTGGTCCGGAGCCGCCGCGGCCATAGCACGCCGGCCCCGGCGCGGCGCCGGCGCTGTCGGGGCCGACGGTGATCCGCTTCAGCGGATCGACGCGCGCGATCGATCCGCCGCCGGCGCCGATCTCGACCATCTCGATCACCGGGATGCGCAGCGGCAGCCCGCTGCCCTTCTTGAAGCGGTAGACGCGCGCGACCTCGAAGGCGCGGCTCGTTTGCGGCTGATAGTCGTCGACGAGGCAGATCTTTGCCGTCGTCCCGCCCATGTCGTAGCTGAGAACTTTCTCCAACCCGCATTGTCGGGCGATGTGGCTGGCAAAGATCGCGCCGCCGGCCGGGCCGCTTTCGACGAGCCGCACCGGAAAGCGGATCGCTGTCTCCACCGTCGTCAACCCGCCGCCCGACAGCATCAGGAACAACGGACAGGTAAACCCGCCCTCCTGCAGCAGCGTCTCGAGGTTGACGAGATAGCGGCCGAGCATCGGCTGGACGTAGGCGTTGGCGCAGGCGGTCGAAAAGCGCTCGTACTCACGCATCTCCGGCGACACCTCGGCCGACAGCGTGATCGTGACGCCGGGCAATAGCGGCATCAACAGCTCGCGGGTCCGCACCTCGTGGACCGGGTTGGTAAAGCTGTGCAGATACCCGATCGCGACGCTCTCGATATCGGTCTGGCCGAGGCGGCGGCCCAGCGCTTCGACCGCGCCCTCATCGAGCGGCAGCACCACCTGCCCCGCCGCGTTCAGCCGTTCCGGCACGACAAAGCGCCGCCGGCGCGGCACCAGGGGCGGCGGCAGGTCGATATTGACGTCGTATTGCTCGAACCGGTTTTCGTGGCGGATCTCGATCGTGTCGCGAAAGCCTTCGGTCGTAACGAGCGCGGTCTTGGCGCCCTTGCGCTCGATGATCGCGTTCGTCGCCAGTGTCGTGCCGTGGATGATCAGCGACAGATCGCGAGGCGCGATACCGGCATCGGCAAGCACGGCGCCGATTGCCGCGAGCACGCCGCGCTCCGGCGCCTCGGGCGTGGTCAGGATCTTGGCGCTCCACCGCCGCTCGCCCTGCTCGAGCGCGACATCGGTAAAGGTGCCGCCGATATCGACGCCGAGCCGCGCCTCTGCCCGCCCCTTCACGCTACTCCGCCTCCCCGCCGAACCTCCGCGCAGTTTTTGTTGCCTCGCCGCCCGGTGTCAACCGCGGGCCGCCCCCTAAGCGAGGTTGTCGGCATCGCAGAACGCGCGCTCGAAGAGGCTCGCCTCGTGCCGGGTGCCGAAGGTGAGTTGCACCTCGATCTCGCCCGATGGCGTGATCGTGTGATTGAAGGCAATCGGTTTGATGGCATTGCGGGCGAGCCAAGGTCCGAGCTGCGCCATCGCCTCCGGCAGCGTGGCGCCGGGGCCGGCTGTGAAAAAGACGTGGTGCTCTTCAAATTCCATGGGCAACAGCCTCGAGATGAATGATGGCTAGGACGCGCCGCGCTTGCGCCAGGCGAGCAGGTTCGCGTTGAGGCAGGCGCGATTGCCCCACGCATCGACCGCGATGCCGGCGGCGCGGAAACCGCATTCCTGCAGAAAGTAGTAGAGGCCTTCGGGCGTCCATCGCGTGCAGTCGATCGGCGATGCGTGAGTGCGCACGAGAAACGGCACCGTGATAAGGAACATCGCGAGCGGGTTGCGGCCGGCGCGATAGGGCAATCGCAGATGCTCGAAGAGCTGGTCGGCGACCGGCGGTACATGATGATCCGCATCCAGTCGGCGGTGTCGTAGCCCAGTCGGGTCAGGAGCTCGCGCAGCCGCAGCCGCAGCTTCAGCGCCGGGCGCGAGCGCGCCGGGGATGTCAGCGCGCTATCGATCGTCATCGCAGCCTCCGCCCGCCGCCGCAGTGGTTGCCGTCGCGGGAGGCGCGAACACATGCACGTAGTCGACCTGCATCACCGAGGGGTTGGGTGTGTGGTCGATCGGCCAGCCCGATCCCATCGCGAGGTCGACGAGAACCATCATTTTGTCTTTCAGCTCGGGCGGCGTCGCGACCTGCCAGGTCTCGCGGCGATCGAGGTAGAAGGTGATCCAGTCGGGCTCGACATCGACGCCGTAGGTGTGAAAACCGCTGGTCAGAGAACCCGCCGGCACCTTGGTGACATGGTCCAGCTCGCGGCTTCTTTTCGGCTCGGCCTTGTCCCAGATGTGCACCGAGGAGTGATAGGCGTCGGGGAACTGGCCGTAATACTCGATCGCATCGATCTCGACCCCCGGATCGGGGTCGTCATGCGGCTGGTTGGCGTTGAGCCAGAACCCCGGCCACAGTCCCGGTCCCGGCGGTAGCTCCGCGCGCATCTCGAAATAGCCGTAGCGCTGGGAAAAGCCGGCATTGGCCGGTGTCCCCGACGCCAGCAGTCCGGATCGCCACTTGCCGTCGGAACCCTTCCGCGCCTCGATATCGAGGATGCCGTCCCGGACGCGGAACGGAAATCCCGGCTGCGGGTCGGTAAAGGCTGCATCGCCGAAATCGCCGTTCCACGGCGTGTGCGCGATCCAGCGGCTCGCGGTTGCGCCGCGCGCCGATACGCTCAGCGAATCGAAGTCGTCGGTGAAGGTCGGTTTCAGCCGGCACGGATCGATGTGTCCGCCCGCGGCCCAGGCATGGCTCGCCAAGGCCGCCCAGCCCAGCGCGCAACAGAGCGCCAGCCGGGCGCTGCTCCTACCCCGGTCACGTTCCGTCACCGTGCGTGCGGCCGGGGCGCGGACAAGCTCGTACGAAAGCTCGGCGTGGCGCCGTGCGAAATCGCGTGAGGTCAATCCGGCCTCGATCATGCGCCGTTGCGCCCGCCCGACCATGCGATGGCGTTCCGCGTCGTCGCCGGACAGCGCGGCGATGGCCTCGTGCAGCCTTTCGGGATCGTCGCCCGGCACATAGCGGATTTCCGGCTCGGCGAAATAGGCGGTGAGGCCGCCTGTATCCGTGCAGACGACGGGTACGCCGAAAACCGTCGCCTCCTCCACGACGGTGACCCCGGAGGCGTGCAGGTTCGGACGCAACGCCAAGGCCACGAGGTCGGCCCAGTCATAAAGTGTGGCGAGCTCGTCCTGCGTCTTGGGATGCACCACCGTCACATTGGCGGCGCGAAGCAGTTCCGGGGGCACGCGCCCTGCTGCGATCCGCAATTCCCAATCCGGCGAGGCCGCGACGGCAGCGGCGAGGGTTGCCCAATCGCGATGCCGGTCGTTGCCCAGCGACAGGATCCGGAGCGGCCGGTGCGCCCGCCGAGGCGGACGACGGATCATGCCGTCCGCCGCGATTCCATATGGCACCATCAGCGACCGCTGATGCGGGAAAAGCGCGCGAGCTTGCCTGAGATTGTCCGGCGACAGGACGGTCAGGGCGTCCGCGCCAGCCATCAGCCAGGCGAAGAGCCGGCGGCGCGGCGCCCACAGGCGGGGCCAGGCATCGAACAGCCAGACGCTCTGCGCGATGACCTTAGGCCGGCGTGGCGGCTTGCGGCCCCAAAGCAACAGGAGCACCGCCAGATGCTGGGACTCGGTATGCGTCCAGACGATCTCGGCATTCCCGATGCCGCGACGGTTGCGCCACGCATGGATCAGGTCGAAACCGAGGAGCCACCTGACTCCAAGGCGAAACAATCGGGCAAGCGGGCTTTCGGGCGCATCTTGCGAGTATTCGACCGCGCAGCCCTCCTGCTCCGCCCAGAAGTAGCCGTAGGGCAGTCTCTCGTTGAGCCCGACGATCTCGCCGCGCCCCCATTTCTCGCGCCAGTGGTCCGCGCCGAAACCGCGCGCCAAGTGCACGAAGACCTGGATCGGCCGCTCTCTGGGAATGAGATTCATCAATGCCTCGCTCTAAGCCGCGACCGCCGCCGGAGGTTGCGGGGCGAGCAACCCGATGACACCGTCGGCGCCGGCTCGAACGCATTCGGGAAAAGCGCAGCACAGGCTCCGCAGCCGCTCCGCGTCTCCCGGGTGCAGCGCCCCCAAAAGGCAGACGGCGGCGGCATAGCTCAGCACCCGGCGGCGAGCACGAGCAGGGTCGCGGCCGGCACCGCGTCGGCAAAGGCCCCGGCAGATACCGCGCGCGGCTCGATTGGACGCCGCGATCGGCTACCGCCACCGCGACCATCGCGATCCACATCGCGAACGCCACCGTGCCGGTGCCCGCGACCCCGAGCGCATGCGCGACAATGATGCTCGCCAGAACGCCGGCAAGCGCCGTCAGCAGCCCCGCCACCGTCCCGAACGCGGAGTTGCGGCTGAACTGCCGAGCGCCGGGCGACAGCCCATCGGAGGGCATCGAGGTGCCTCCGCGACATCGGCGGCGGGAACGGCGGGCGGTTTCCGGGGTTGGTGTCGGAAATCCGGAAATCGGCGGACAGGGGAGCGAGCCGCGATGAAAGTCGCCATCGTCCACTACTGGCTGGTCGGCATGCGCGGTGGCGAAAAGGTCGTCGAGGCCTTGTGCGAGATGTTTCCCGAGGCCGACATCTTCACTCACGCCTACGCGCCGGGCGCCGTGTCGGAGACGATCCGGCGCCACAAGGTCAGGACGACCTTCATCGGCTCGCTGCCGGCCGCCGCGCGGCTCTACAAGCGCTACCTGCCGCTGATGCCGCTCGCGCTCGAACAGCTCGATCTCAGCGGCTACGACCTCGTGATCAGCAGCGAGTCGGGCCCGGCCAAGGGCGTGATCCCACCCGCGTCGGCGCGGCACCTCTGCTACTGCCACTCGCCGATGCGCTACGTGTGGAACATGTTCCACGACTACCGCAAAGGGGCGGGCCTCCTGACGCGCCTCGCGATGCCGCCCCTCGCCCACTACCTTCGGGTGTGGGACACGGTCTCGGCCAGCCGCGTCGATCGCTACGTCGCCAATTCGCGGACCGTGGCCGGCCGCATCCGGCGATATTACGGCCGTGAGGCCGAGGTGGTTTGGCCGCCGGTCGATGTCGGCGCCTTCGCGCCTGTCGCGGCGTCGGAGCGCAGCGACTACATGCTGATGGTTGGTGAGCTTGTCGCCTACAAGCGCCCGGATCTCGCGGTCGAGGCGTTCAACCGCATGGGCCGCAAGCTGGTGGTGATCGGCGGCGGCGAGATGCTCGACCGCATCCGGCGCCTCGCCGGCCCGACCGTCACGGTGCTGGGGCCGGCGCCGTTCGACGAGCTGCGTCGCCGCTACGCGTGCTGCCAGGCGCTGGTGTTCCCGGGCGAAGAGGATTTCGGCATCGTTCCGGTCGAGGCGATGGCGAGCGGCCGGCCGGTCATCGCCTACGGGCGCGGCGGAGCGACGGAGACCGTAGTGCCCGGAGTTTCGGGCGTTCTCTTCGATGAACAGACCATCGAGGCGCTGGTCGAGACCGTCGAAGGCTTTCGCGAGAGCGAATTCGATCCG
Organism: Allostellaceae bacterium; assembly: GCA_036489765.1. GTDB lineage: Bacteria > Pseudomonadota > Alphaproteobacteria > ATCC43930 > CGMCC-115725 > DATARH01. Next base: position 12,004 of record DASXFE010000005.1, read on the forward strand.
GCGGCGATCGTCGCGCATGCCGGCACCTTCTCGCGCGACGTCTTCATCGCGGCGATGCGCGACCAGATCGGCCGGCTGATGGACTGATCGCCTGGTCATCGCAACGCCCCGAAGCGGCGTCGCGCATGCTGCGTCACGCGCTGGGCGAGCTCGCCGTAGTCGCCGCCGCGCAGCTCGTCGAGGTGCACCCCGAAAAGCGGCGGAATATCCTCCGACACCCCGGCGATCACGACGCCGAACAGCACGACGTTGTCGGCGCGCAGCAGGTCGACGGCGTCCTCGAGAGCGCGCAGCGAGGTGCGGCCGTAGCGGCAGACGAGAATGCAGCCGTCGAGCAGGGGCGCGGCGGCGCGCGCGCGGCAGAGCGCCGGCAGGTCGACGAGGATCGTGCCGAAATCCTGCTTCAGCGTCGTGATCAGCGTCGGCAGCATCGCCGAGTCGAGGGGATCGGCGGCGTCCGCTTTGGGGCGCTCGGCGCCGGCCGGCAGCAGGTGAGCCCTGGTCCTCGGCTCGTGCAGCAGCACATCGCCGGCCCGGCCGCCGAGCGCTTCGACGAGACCGTTTGTCGAGTTCGGCGCCAGGTGCCGGGTCAGGCGGCGCTCGTGCAGATCGGCGTCGACCAGCAGCGTATCCGTTCCCGATGCCTGGAACAGCGCCGCGAGATTGACCGCAATCGCGCTTGTCGCCTCGTCGGGCTGCAGCGAGAGCAGGCCGAGGCAGTAGCCCGAGCGGCCGCCGCAGGCATGTCGGACCGAAAGCTTGAGGTCGCGCATGGCCTCGCTGAAGCCTGACAGCGGCTCGTCGATGACATCGATGCGGTTTTCATTCTCCGGCTCGCGACGGCGGTTCGGCAGCAGCCCCAGGATACTGAGCCCCAGCGACTGGCGGAGCTGCTTCGGGCTGCGCACACTGCCGTCGAACATGACGCGGAGCGCGGCGGCGGCAGCGCCGGCGATCAACCCTGCGAGCAGCGCCAGCAGCAGCACGAGCTTTGTCTTCGGATAGGACTTGCCGAGCGGCTGCGCCGCCGAGGTGATGACCCGCGCGTTCGAGACCGGATACGAGGCCTGCTGCTGGTTTTCGGTAAACCGCTCGACCAGCCCCTCGTACACCTTGCGGTACGCCTGGGCCTTGGCCTCGAGCAGCGTCAGCTTGTCGATAAGCTGCGGCTGAGCGTTCGCCCCGGCCGCCTCGGTGATGCCGTGCGAGACGCGGAACTCCTGCGCGGCGGCGGCGGCGGCGTTGAGCTTGGTGCCGAGATCGGTGATCTGGGTTTCGACCCAGTCGCTGGCCTCTTGCGCGACATCCTCTTTCGCCTGCTGCTGGTCGCGCAGATAGGCCGCGGTAACCGCGTTGGCGATCCGGGCGGCTTTCACCGGGTCGCGCGAGCGGAACGAGACCTCGATTACGTAGGATTGCCCGACCCGCCGCGCACTCAGCGCGTTCTCGAAGCGGGCGAGCGTCGCCCGCTGGCGCTCGTAGGCGGTGCCCGCGCTGCGGAATTCCGGATCGTTGACGAGGCTCAGCTTGCCGATCACATCGTTGGCGATGCGCTCCGAGCGCAGCACCTCGACCTGGCTCTCGACTTGCGCGTTGTCGATCGTCAGGTCGACGAGGCCGCTGTCCTGCCACAGCGCCCGCTGCTTGCCGGGCTCGATCAAAAGGTCCGCCAGGGCCACGTATTCCGATGGCGAGAGCGCAACGTACACCACCGCCAGCGCCAGCACCGCCGCGGTCACCCCGACGATCAGCCAGAACTGGCGGCGCAGGAAAACGAAGGCATCGGCCAGCGTCACCGTCTCGCCGCCCGTACCGGCGGCCGGCCAGGGGCTGTCAAGACGCTGTAGCGGTACGTCAACCATCCGCCGCCTCGCCAATATCGGGCAGGCCGGCGGGATCGCCGAGGCATTCGGCGTAGAGCGACAACAGGCTACCGCACCACTGCGCCGGGGTCGGCGCCAGCCGGCGCGCCTCGGTCATCGCGCGTTGGCTCATCCGCCGCACGAGAAGGTCGTCGTAAGCCAGCGCGGCGATGGCGCCCGCCAGCGCCTCCTCGTCGTGCGGATCGCAGGCGAGCCCGAGCCCCTGTTTGGTGATTTCGTCGGCGAATGGCGAATTCTTTGCCACGATCACCGGGATGCCGCTCATCAGTGCCTCGAGCGCGACAAGCCCGAACGGCTCGCGACTGACCGTCGGCGAGACGACGACGCGGGCGCCGGCGACGAGTTCGCCGATCTCGGTCCGGCGGCGCCAGCCGAGCAGATCGGCGCGCGGGCAAAGCCGCGTGATCTCGGGCGCGAGCGGGCCGTCGCCGATGACCCGCAGGCCGACGCCGATGCGTTCTGCCGCGCGGGCCAGGAGTTGCGCGCCCTTGTCGCCGTCGAGACGGCCGACGAAGAACAGGTCGCTGTTGGTCTCGACCGGCACGCGGGTCTTGCGCCATGGGGTCACCGGGTTGTGCAGCACCCGGATGCGGCTCGCCGCAATCGGTCCCCGCGCCAGGAGCGGCACCATCGTCTCATGCAACGCGACGACCCGCGCCGCGGACGTGGTCAGGTCGAGCCGGCGGTGCCGCAACGCATGCCGCCCGGCACGCCACAGCTTGTGCGTGTAGTGGCGTCGGTCGCACGAGGTCGCGAGACACCGCACGCCGTTCGGCACCAACCCGCATTCGTGCTGCCTCGGATAGTGGAAATAGGCGCCGTTAGGGCAGGAAAGGAAAAAATCGTGCGCGTGGACCACAAGGCGCGACGCGACGCGGCCCAGCCCGTCAAACACCGACGGCGACAACGCCTTGTGCCAGTTGTGGAGGTGGTAGACCGTCCGCGACGTGTCGTTGGCCTCGATCCAGTCGACAAGCGCGGCGTTGGTCGCCGGGTCGTGCAGCCCGCGCAGAAAAGCCGGCGCCCGGCCGCGCGCCAGCAGCTGCCGGCCGCCCAGCCAGACGGTGCCGATACCGCGGGCCGCGAGGTCCGCTTCGGCCTCGCCGCTGCCCGACAGAAACGTCACCGGAATGCCGCGTTCAGCGATCAGCCTTGCCGAGGCGAGGGCGATCGCCGCTGCCCCGCCCCGTTCGACCGCGTCGTCGTTGATCACGACCACGCGGTCGGGCGCACCCGTCCGGTTCATTGCTCCGTCGTCCCCCCTCCCGGCCGGTCAGTAACAGCCGCGCGCGGTAACGACGACGCGGGCGGTCTTGGCGATGATCGAGACGTCGCGCCAGAAGCTCCACTCCTCGACATAGCCGCGGTCGAGCGCGACCCGGGTCGAGTAATCCACGTCGTTGCGGCCGCTGATCTGCCACGGCCCGGTCAGTCCGGGGCGGGCGCACAGGTAATGGCCGATCGCGTCGCCGTATTTCGGCACCTCGGCGGTGACGATCGGGCGCGGACCGACAAAACTCATCTCGCCCTTGAGGATGTTCACGAGCTGAGGCAGCTCGTCGATACTGGTCTTGCGCATGCTGGCGCCAAGCGGGGTGATGCGAGGGTCGTCCCTGAGCTTGCGCGTCGCTTCCCACTCGCGCGCCGCGGTGCTGTTGGCGGTAAGATGGCGCGACAGCACCTCGTCGCCGTTGACGACCATGCTGCGGAATTTGAGGCAGTCGAAACCGCTGCCGCCCAGCCCGATCCGCCGATGGCGATAAAAGACCGGGCCGCGGTCCCAGAGCTTTATGGCGAGCGCGATCAGACAGAGCATCGGCAGCAGCAGGATGATCGCGGTCAGCGCGGCGGTGACATCGAAGCCGCGCTTGAACCCGCCGCCGACGACGCGTGCCTGGAGATCCGTCCAGGGTGGGGTCGCCGAACCGCTCTTGCCGCCAAAGACGTGAGTGCGGGTAACCGTCGCCGCCGAGACCGTCACCCCAGGCCAGGATGGGTCGGTCGCCGCGCGTTCGCGTCGCTGCGAAGCGAGCGCGGATGTGCCGTTCGCCATGAAACCTCTCCCACTCTCTACCGACGCTTCCTCCCGGGACTGGCGAGGTTCTTTCGGTTCGCCAGTTTGTGGTTGTGGGCCACCAAGCCTTTCGGCTTTCCGGTCCCCAAAACGGCAATCGGAAGGTTCGTCCCGGTGATTTTTGTGGGCCCGGTATTTTGTCTGGTGCTTGTAGTGCGTTGGGTCGGAGGTTCGTGCGGGCTGGGCCGAAGGTGCTCCTGAGAACGGCTAGTGCCTCCCGGCCCTTCTGCAAGAGGGGCGGCCGAGCCACCGGTCTAGTAAGGGTCGAGTGCCGCGACAAACTCCAGACATTAACCACAAGTGTCAATCAAGAATCGCCACGGGGTCGGCGACTTTTTTGTAAATCTCATGTTACGTGTCTCGTCATGATTCCGTCCAAATTCACCTTTCTGGACAAATTTTAACATCTATCATACTGATTCCTGTCCATTATGAATTAAAATGGCAATACCATCACTAAAGGTCCTACATATATTACGGAGAGACCATTTGAGTGTGATCATTTCCCGTCTGCTATCGCGTGTTGGCGGCCGGGCTTATAATTGCCCGCAGCAAACAATGCGGTGGCGCCTCGCCAGTTCGGCGTCGGTTGCGACAGCGGTGGCGGTCCTGGGGATTGCCAGCTACCGGGAAGCGGCAAATGTGGTGGATCACGGTCGGATTGATTGCCATCGGCGCCGCGTGCGGCGCCTTGATCAGGTTGCCTCTCTTTCTCGGCGTCCTGATCGGCGGCGCGATCATCGCCGGCGGCGCGCGGGCGCCGCAGGGGGTCGGCGCTGCGGTGCTGTCCGCGCTGGTCACCGTGATCGTCCTGCAGGTCGGCTATGTAGCTGGGCTCATCCTGCGAGCTGTTGCCCGGTCGCGTCACGCGGCCACGGCAACACGCGCCGCCGGCAAGCCCCCGGTCAGCGCCCCGCTCGGCCAAAAGCGGCGCTAGGCGAGAACCGCCTTATAATTCGAGGATACGCTGCGGATCGAGACGCCCGGCGACGAGATCGCGCAAGGCCTTGAAATTGCCCTTCAGCCGGCCCGCCCGATCGACATAGGGCTCGGGACGGAACGAACGTGCCACGTTCATCGCGACATTGCGGCCGATTTGGCGCAGCGAGCGCGGCCACGGACAGGTCCCCTTGCGGGCGAGGTAGACCGCGTTGGCGATCTGCGAATAGCCGAGCCGGACACCGGATTGGCGGCCCTGCTTGATGCCGAGATGGACACCGCGGGCCGAGCCGAGCTTGACGATGCGTCCCTGCCGCGCCAGTTGCCGGCTGAAATCGACATCCTCCAGCCAGCCGTAAAGCGGCAGGTGCTCGTCAAACCGGCACTCCGCCATACGCGCAGCCGCAAGCCGAACGGCCATATTGCAGCCGTAGCCGTTTTCGGCCGGCTCCAACGGGTCGCCCCTCGACGCGGGTGCGTTCGCCAGCCTGCGCTGCGCTTCCGCGAGATCGAAGCCGGGACCGACGATCCCGTCGGCAACGACATTTCCGGTGATCATCACGATGTCGGGCGCGGCGGCGAAAGCACGTTCGACCTCCGCCAGGTACGCCGCCGCCGGCAGAAAATCGTCGTCGAAGAACTGGACGATGTCGAAACCGGCGAGGCGGTCGATGATGGCATTGCGTTGACGGGTCAACCCGCGCGGGCCGATCACGATATCGACGCCATCCGCGGCAATGTCGCCGATATCGCTGGCCTGCGGCGCACAGATGACGATCCGGTCGGCCGGCCGGCTCTGCCGTCGCAGTTCCTGCACGACGGCGTTGAGCAGAACCGGCCGCCCCACGGTCGCGATGCCCACAGCGAGACGCACGATTACCATTCCGCCGACACAGTTCCCGCTCACAACACGACCCCTGCGTGGGCGTTCCACTCCGCGAAGAGCCGCGGCAATCCGCCACGGGCGGGCGCCGCGGCAGATCCGCCGGTGTTAGCCGTCGAACGACCAGGGGAAGCTCCGATGCGAAAGCTGCTGCTCTCCACCGCCGTCTGGTTATTGATCTTGCCCGTAATATTGCCCGCCGCCGCGGCACCGGCGACTCCCTCGGACGGCGGCGGCTACCGCCTCGGCGTCGGCGACGAATTGCGCATCCGCGTCTTCGAATGGCGCAGCGCCACGGGTGACGTCCATCAATGGGACGCGCTCAAGGGCGAATACGATGTCGGCGCCGACGGATCGATTGCGATGCCCCTGCTGGGGGCGCTCAAAGCATCGGGGCTCAGCACGACGCAACTGGGAGACGAGATCTCGGACCAGCTGCAGTCCCGGCTCAAGCTGTCGATCCGGCCGCAAGCGTCGGTCGACATCGTCCAGTACCGCCCGTTTTACATCTCGGGCGATGTAAACAAACCCGGCCAATACCCATACCAGCCCAGCCTCACCGTGCTGCAGGCGATCAGCATTGCCGGGGGCCGGTACCGCGTGAACGATCCTGGGCTGGTCCTCACCGCCACCGGCGATTTGCAGGTGAACCGCCTCGACTACACGAGACTGCTCGCGCGCGGCGCGCGACTTCGCGCCGAGATTGCTGATGCCGCCGCGATGACGTTGCCGCCGGAGCTGCGGCGGTTGCAGAACGACCCCGCCGTCGCCCAGATGATCCAGCGCGAGGCGGCGTTGTTCGCCGCCCATCGCGATGCGCTGGCGGCGGAAACCGACGCCCTCAACCAATTGAAATCGATGCTGAATGGCGAAGTCGCCTCGCTCCAGTCCAAGATGAAGAACATGGATCAGCAGCTGACCCTGATGAACCAGGAGCTAAGCAGCACATCGACCCTGGTTCAACGCGGGCTGGCCGTCGCGCCGCGCGTTTATGAGCTGCGCCAGACCGAGCTCGAAACCGAGGGGCGCCGCCTCGACCTCGACACGGCGATGCTCCGCGCCAAGGAAGACGTCGCCAAGGCCGACCAGTCGCTGATCCAGCTTCGCGACAAGACGCGCAACCAGATGCAGGACGACCTCGCCGAGGTCGAACAGAAGCTTCGCGACACCTCTGCCCGCATGGCCAACGAGATGACGATCGCCGGCAGCGAGACCGCCCGCGCCGAAAACGGCGGTGGAGCCGGCGGGGAGGAGGCGCCCCCGACTTGCGTGATCCTGCGCAAGAGCGACGGCAGGTCGGAACGGATCCAGGGCGACGAGGACACCGTCCTCGCACCCGGAGACACGATTCGGATCCTGCGTCCCACCGTGCCTGTCGCCGCAACCGCGGCCGTGGATCCTCCGACCACCCTGGCCGCCGATCCCCCCGCCCTCGAAGCCCCGGCCCACGAAGCCCCGGCCAGCCCGACAACCCCGCCGGCCCGCCACACCCGCGGCGAACTGCCCCGAACGAAATAGTGAGCGTGCGGATTCAGCGTCGGCGGCGGACCGATCCGGCTATTTGGCGGCAGCGGCCAAGCGATTGGCGGCGGCGGACTGCGGCGCCGGCGCGGGCCGCCGCGATCGCCGCGGCGGTCCCTGCGGGTCCGCCCCCCCCCCCCGGCGACGAGGACATCGCAGTCGCGAAACAGCGGGATCTCGCGGGCCGGCTCGACGATGGTCCCGGCGGGACGGCGGCGGGATTCGGCGAGACGCCCCGGCTCTAACGTCTCCGCCTGGAAGAACAACCGGCCATAGGCGGAAGACGGGTCGGTCATCACGTCGGCTCCTTTGCACCCAAATCCTGGTTCAACGATGGCTATCGCGCGGCGCGTTACTTCACCGGGTGCGGGTCGGGGGCCGGGATCGGGCTGAAGTTGAGCGGCTGGTCGCTTTCGATCCTCTCGGACGAGGGGAGTTGCGCGGCGTTCCAGCCGCCCCCGAGCGCCTGGATCAGCGCGACGCTGGCGACCAGCTCGCTCTGCCGGATCGTCAGCTGGTTCTCGGCGTCGGCGAGCGCGGTCTGCTCGGCGACGATGACCGCCGTATAGGCCTGGGTTCCGGCGAGATACTGGTTGTTGATGACGCGCTCGGCCTCGCGCGCGGCGGCGGTCGCGCTCGCCGCGGCCGCCGCCTGCTGGTGGAGGATGCGCAGCGCCGCGAGCTCGTCCTCGACCTGCTGGAACGCCGACAGCACCGTCTGCCGGTAGGTAGCGACCGTCTGGTCGAAGCCCGCGCGCTGGGCCGCCAGCGTCGCCTGGCGCGTGCCGCCGTCGAAAAGCGTCTGCGCGGCGGTCGAGCCGAAGGCCCAGATCCGGTTCGCCGGGTTGAACAAGGTCGACAGCATCGACGAGGCGGCGCCGTAATCGGCGCTCAGCGTCACGGTCGGGTAGAACGCGGCCTCGGCGACGCCGATCTCGGCGTTTTGCGCAGCCATCTGGCGCTCGGCGACGGCAATGTCCGGGCGCCGTTCGAGCAGCGCCGACGGCATGCCCGGCGGGACCTGCGGCACGGCCAGCACGTCATTGACCGGCGCGATCGAGAACTCGGCCGGCGGCCTGCCGATCAGCACGGCGATCGCGTGCTCGAACTGCGCGCGCGACACGCCGACCGCGATCAGCTGAGCCCGCGTCTGGTCGACCTGAGCCTGGGCCTGCGCCACATCGGATTGCGACGCCGTGCCCGACCTGAACTGGTTCTGGGTGATTTGCAGCGACCGCGAATAGGCGGCGACGGCCTGTTCGAGCAGCCGCTTCAGCTCGTCGGCGACGCGCACTTCCAGATAGTCCGAGGCGAGCGTGCCTTGGGCTGAGAGCCGCGCTCCGGCAAGGGTGCCGGCGCTCGCCTGCGCCGTCGCCTCGGTGTTCTCGATCTGCCGCCGCACGCTGCCCCACAGGTCGGGGGTCCAGCTCGCATTGGCGGTCAGATCAAAGAAATTCGAGATCCCGCCCCCGCCCCTGCTGCTGACGCCCGCGCCGGTCGAACCGCCACCTCCCCCGCCGCCCCCGCGCGAGCGTTGGGCCGAGGCATTCGCGCTCAGGGTGGGGAAGAGGCCTGCGCGCGCCTGTGCGGCGAGCGCCTCGGATTGGCGGAAGGCGGCCTCCTCGGCCTTCAGCGTCTGGTTCGAGATGTCGATCTGCCGCTCGAGTCCGTCGAGGACGGGGTCGCGATAGATCGACCACCACGCGCCGCGGTCGATCGCGTCTTCCGGCTGGCCGATCTTCCAGCCGGGATCGGTTTCCTTGTAGGCGGCCGGCACCGGCGCCGACGGGCGCACGTAATCTGGGCCGGCCTCGCACCCGGCCAGCAGCGCCAGCGCCGCAGCGACGGCCAAGCGGGGGGCGGCGCGACGGAAGCTGCGGCTCATTCGCCGGGCTCGGGCTGGAGGCGGCGCGGGCGGCGGAACGTGCCCGCCCCCCATTCGCGCAGCCGGTCGAGATAGATGTACACGACCGGCGTCGTGTAGAGGGTCAGCGCCTGGCTGACGAGGAGCCCGCCGACGATCGAGATGCCGAGCGGGCGGCGCAGCTCTGACCCCTCGCCGGCCCCGAGCGCCAGCGGGACCGCACCGAGCATTGCCGCCAATGTCGTCATCATGATCGGACGGAAGCGGACGAGCGCGGCGCGATAGATCGCGTCGGCGGCGGGAACTCCCTCGCTGCGCTGCACGGCGATGGCGAAATCGATCATCATGATGGCGTTCTTCTTGACGATGCCGATCAACAGGATGACCCCGATCAGCGCGATGATGCTGAACTCGGCGCCAAAGACCATGAGCGCCAGGACCGCCCCCACTCCCGCCGACGGCAGCGTCGACAGAATCGTGAGCGGGTGGATGTAGCTCTCGTAGAGCACGCCGAGGACGATGTAGACGGCGAGGAGCGCCGCCGCCACCAGCACCGGCTCGTTGTTGAGCGATTGCTGGAAGACCTGGGCGGTGCCGGCGAACTGGCCGTGGATCGTGGTCGGCACGTGCAGCTCCTGCATCGTCTTTTCGATCTCCGCCGAGGCCTGCCCCAGCGAGACGCCGGGCTTGAGGTTGAACGAGATCGTGCTGGCGACGAAGAGGCTCTGGTGGTTGACGGCGAGCGGGGTGCTGCCGGTCTGGTAATGCGACACGGCCGACAGCGGAATCATCGTTTCGCTCGACGTGCTGACCGCGGCGCCGGTAGAAGTGGCGCCCTTCCCGGTATTGGCCAGCGCGTTGTTCTGGGCGTTGCGCTCGGCATCGCCGGCGACCGAGGCGGCGTTAGAGGCCGCGGTGGTGCTGTTGGCGGCCGGCACCTTTGCGACCACCGTGCCGGCGGCGGCTTGCGTCGTCTGCGTACCCTTCGCAGTGCCGCCCGAGGTGCTGACATAGACCCGTTTCAGGATATCGGGGCTCTGCCAGTACTCGGGCGCGACCTCCATGACCACGTGGTACTGGTTGCGCGCGGCATAGATCACCGACACCTGACGCTGACCGAACGCGTCATAGAGCGTGTTGTCGATCGTGCTGGGGGTAAGGCCAAGCCGCGACGCGGTCGGGCGGTCGATGACGAGGTCGGTTTCGAGCCCTTTTTGCTGCTGGTCGGAATTGACGTCGCTAAGACCAGGCAGCTTCTCCATCGCCGCCGCGACCTTTGGCGCCCACTCGTAGATCTGGGCGCTGTCGTCGCCCTGCAGCGTGTACTGGTATTCGGCGTTGCTGGAGCGGCCGCCGGTGCGGATGTCCTGCACCGCCTGCAGGAAAAGGCGCGCGCCGGCGATGTGCGCCATCTTGCCCCGAAGCCGGGCGATGATCTGGAACACGCTCTCCTTGCGCTGGCTCAAGGATTTCAGCGCGACGAAGACGAAGCCCGAATTGGTCTGTCCGCCGCCGGTGAAGCCGACGACGCTTTCGACTGCCGGGTCGGTGCGGATGATGTTGATGAATTCGGTGAGCTTCTGCTTCATCAACTGGAACGAGATGCTCTGGTCGGCCTGAATGCCGCCGATCATCCGGCCCGTATCCTGCTCGGGGAAAAACCCCTTGGGGATGATGAAGAACAGATAGGCGTTTAGCGCCACCGTTCCCGCCAGTACGAGCATGACGATGCCGCGGAACCGCAGCGCCTGCTTCAGGGTGTCGTCGTAGAAGTGCAGCATCGCATCGAAAAGGCGCTCGCTGGCGCGGTAGAGCCGGCCGCGCGCGGCGTCGGGGCGGTGCTTGATCAGGTAGGCGCACATCATCGGCGTCGTCGTCAGCGACACCAGGAGCGAGATTACGATCGCGACCGACAGGGTCATCGCGAACTCGCGGAAAAGCCGTCCGACGATCCCGGCCATCAACAGGATGGGCACGAACACCGCGATCAGCGACGCGCTCATCGACAGCACCGTAAACCCGACCTCGCGCGCGCCGAGCAGCGCCGCCGCGTGGCGCGGCATTCCCGCCTCGACGTGACGGGTGATGTTCTCCAAGACGACGATCGCGTCGTCGACGACAAACCCGGTCGCGATCGTCAGCGCCATCAGCGACAGATTGTCGAGGCTGTAGCCCAACAGGTACATCGCGCCGAATGTGCCGATCAGCGAGATCGGCACGGCAACGCTGGGAATGAGGGTCGCGCGCGGGTTGCGCAGGAACAGGAACACGACCAGCACGACAAGGACGATCGCGATCACCAGCGTGCGCTCGACATCGTGCAGCGAGGTGCGGATCGTGGTCGACCGATCCGTCGCGATCGTCACGTTGATCGCGCGCGGGATCGACGCCTCGAGCTGCGGCAGCTCGGCCTTCACCCGGTCGACCGTGTCGATGATGTTGGCGTTGGGTTGTCGATAGAGGATCAGCAGGACCGAGGGCTTGCCGTTGGCGAGCCCCTGGTTGCGCAAATTCTCGACCGAGTCGATGACCGTCGCCACGTCGCTCAAGCGCACGGCGGCGCCATTGCGGTAGGCAATGACGAGGCCCTTGTAGTCGTCGGCGACGTTGGCCTGGTCATTCGTGTAGATCTGGAAGTGCTTGGGCCCCTCCTCGATCGCGCCCTTCGGGCTGTGGGCATTGGCGGAGGCGAGCGCCGCGCGCACGTCCTCGAGCCCGATCCCGTATTTGAAGAGCGCATATGGATTGAGCTCGACCCGCACCGCCGGCAGCGAGCTGCCGCCGATCGTCACCTGACCGATCCCGTCGATCTGCGACAACGCCTGGTTCATCACGGTCGAGGCGGAGTCGTACACCTGGCCCGGGGTCAGCGTGTCGGAGGTCAGCGCCAGGATGAGGACCGGCGCGTCGGCCGGGTTGACCTTGCGGTAGGTCGGGTTGGTACGCAGGCTCGACGGCAGGTCGGCGCGCGCCGCGTTGATCGCGGCCTGCACGTCGCGCGCGGCGCCGTCGATATCGCGGTCGAGCGCGAATTGCAGGGTGATGCGGGTGTTCTGGAACGAGCTCGACGACGTCATTTCGGTCACGTCGGCGATGATGCCGAGATGGCGCTCGAGCGGCGTTGCGACCGTCGTCGCCATCGTGTCGGGGCTCGCGCCCGGCATCGTCGCCTGCACCGAGATCGTCGGATAGTCGACCTGCGGCAGGGGCGACACCGGAAGCTGCTCGAAGGCGAAGATGCCCGCGATCGCGACGCCGATCGTCAACAGCGTCGTCGCGATCGGCCGCTCGATGAACGGGGTCGAAAGGCTCATTCGGCCGGCCCGGTCGGGTTGAGCATGCCGCCGAACCGGCGCCGGCCCCAGGTGCCGAGGCGCTCGAAGCCGAGATAGATCACCGGCGTCGTAAAGAGCGTCAGCATCTGCGACAGGATGAGGCCGCCGACGATCGTCACGCCGAGCGGGTGCCGCAATTCGGAGCCGGTGCCGCTGCCGATCATCAGCGGCAGGGC
>DASXFE010000009.1:0-4412 GCA_036489765.1 Allostellaceae bacterium
ATCGGGACGTGTCGGTGCGCATGTCATCACCTCGCCGATCGGTCAGCTGAACGCCAGAACCACCGCGAACCCCCCGAGCCCGACAACGATCCACGCGACGTAATCACCGACGAGCCCGCTGTGCAGGACGCCCAGCCCCCGAAACAGCGGCTCGGCGACCCGGTCGACCGATCGGGGGAGAAAGCGCGGTAGACGGTCGCGGAACAGGTCGAAGGCGGCAATGGCGATGGCTGCCAGGACGGCCAAGCTCGGGGGCAGCTCCGACCACTTGTCGGGAGTGACGGCCGCAGCGCTCGCCGCGCCTTCATGGCCGAAGCCTGCCGCGGCGGCGACGCCGGCTTTCGTGGCGAGATCGCCGGGTAACACCGCGATGACCAGCAAGACGATGCACGGCGCCATCATCAGCCAAAGAGGGCGATCCGCCTCTGCCTTCTCGGCCTCGGTGGGCGCCTCGACCTCCTCGGGGTCCGGGTCGCTCCCGAGACCGAGAAAGATGCGGCCGGCCGCGCGCAGGACGGCGGCGCCCGTGAGCGCCGCGGCGAAGAGGATCGTTGCCTCCGCGGCAACGCCGGGTCCGGTCCGGGCAGCCTGTCCGATCAGCCTGGTGCCGTCGTCCAGCACGCCCCACGGCGCGCCGCCGAGCAGCAATCCGCCGACGGCCATCGCGATCCCGGCCGGGGCGAGCCCGCGGCCGAGGCCGCGCAGTTCGATCTCGTCGATGCTGGCGCGCGTCGCGAGCAGCATGCCGGCAAGCATGAACAGCGCCCCTTTTACAAGGCCGTGCCCGACGATGTAGACGAAGAGCCCGGCGAGCCCCGTTCGCGACAGCATGGCGAGGCCGGTCAACATGACACCGAGATGCGCGATCGTCGAAAACGCCAGCATTCGCTTGAGGTGACGCTGACTCCAGGCCATCAGCGCGCCGAGCACCGCCGTCGCGCCGCCGAGCGCCGTAAATCCGTCCCGCACGAGGAATTGCACCTCCGTCGAGCCGGCGAAAACCCAGAACGCGAGCTTGGCGAGCGCGAACAATCCGATCGAGACCATCGCCCCTGAAAAGATCACGCAAACCGGGCTCGGCGCGACCGCATGCGCGTCAGAGAGCCAGAAATGAAAGGGCAGGATCGCCGCCTTGATCATCAGCGCGGCGGCCAGGAGGCAGAACGACCCGATCACCACCGGATCCGGCCCCTGGCGCGCAACGGCATTGCTCAGCGCCTGGAAATCAAGCGCGCCGACACGCGCGTAGATCAGCCCGATCCCGCCGAGCATCATAAAGGCGGCGAGGCTGTTGGTGACGGTGAAGTTCAAGGCGCCGACGAGCGACGGCCGCTCGAGATGGTAGGCCGTCAGTGCGAATGCCGCGACGCTCATCACCTCGAACCAGACAAAGAGGTTGAACAAATGAGCATGCACCTCGTCGAAATAGCCCCAGGCAAAGACGATCGTCGCCGCAAACAAGAGCCCGATAAAGGCGGCGATCGCCCCGCTCGCCGGATCGACGCCAAATGCGATGCCGAGCACGACGCCGGGCCGCGGCGTCCAGCCGCCGAACCAGTAGACCAGCATGCCGGATTGCGCGCTCGCGGCCGCGAGCACCGCAGCGATCGCCGCGACGGTGCCCGCCGTCAGCGTTGCCACCGCGTCGGGGACGCGGGCGGGCAGGATATGGGCGGCCGCAAGCATCGCCGCCGCCACCGTCAGCGGCAGAACAGCCGGCAGCGGCACCAGATCGTGCGGCGGAATCATTGCTGCCCTTCGCGCATCAGCGGCCGCAGCCGTTGCGGATCGAGCTCGCGGTACTTGCGGTCGACCTGGATCACCATCGCGAGCAAGAGGGCGTCGACCGTCGCGCCGACGACGATGTCGGTCAGCACCAGCGCCTGCACCACCGCATCCACCGCCGGCGTCCCGACCGGGTGGTCGTAGAACACCGGCACGACCCCGCCCCACCGATAGCCGATGCTGAGCAGGAGGACGTAGGTCGAGGACTGGCAGACGCCGAGGCAGCCGATCAGGTGGACGAAGTTGCGGCTCGTCAGGATGCCGTAGATGCCGATCGCGAAAAGCCAGGCCGCAACCAGCCACGGCAGCACGCTCACCCGGGTTCCTCGTCATCGAGGGCTCGCGTCTCCTCGAGGAATTCGAGGAACAGCATCGCAAACCCGCCCGCCACCGCCAGCCCGACACCGCCGTTCTCAATGAGCATCAGCCCGCCGGAGAATACGTCTCTGATCGTGCCGAGCGGCAGGACGTTTTCCATAAACGCCTTGCCCTCAACCATCGGCAGAAACCCGGCGAGGGCGAACACCAGCGCCCCACCGCCCTCCGCCGCGGCCAGGATCGGCGATCGCATCAGCCGGCGCCACGGGCGATAGCCCTCACCCATGTAAAGCAGCAGCAACCCCGACGCCAAGGCGACACCGCCCTGGAAGCCGCCGCCCGGGGTGGTCATGCCGTGCATCGCCATGTAGTAGCCGAAGAGCAGCGCCACCGGCCCGAGCAGGCGACTGATCAGGACGGTGGATTCCGCGCGCTGCACAAGCGGTCGGCCGGCGGTCGCCGGTCTGGCGCCCAGATCCTGGCCGCGGATCCCGCGCAGCAGCAGGACCGCACCGGTGACCGCGGCCACCAGCATCAGCTCCTCGCCGAGCGTGTCGAGCCCGCGAAAGTCGAAGTTGACCGCACTGATCATGTTCGCCACATGCCGCAGCGACGGGCCGAGCCGGTTGACGGCCGGTCCGTAGGGGCCGGTCGGATACCCGAACGGCGGCAGCGCCGACGCGATCTTCCAAACCGCCGGCAGCAGCCCGAGGCAGCCGAGCGCGGCGAGGACGAGCCTCATTTGCGGCTCCGGCTCATTTGCGGCTCCGATTGACGCGGACGACGGCGAGCGTCACCAGAAACAGCAATGGCGTCGCCGCCGTGCCGACCGCCAGCTCTGACAGCGCGACGTCGGGGGCCTGGAGGGTGAAGAAGAGCAAGGTCAGGACGAGCCCGTTGGCGGCCATCGCGAAGACTTGCGCGCGCGGGTCGCGCGTCAGTACGACGACGGCACCCGACGCCGCCGCCAACAGCAAGAGCAGCGCGAGCAGGACGCTCATCACTCTCGGCCGCCGCGCAGGAAAATAGCTCGGCCTGCGGCATGCGTTGTGGCCGATCCCGCGACGATCAGCACGGCGTAGATCACCAGCGTCTTCAGCGCCCGATCGGACACTCCGTCCTGCAGCCATACCGCGACCGTCACCGCAGTGCCGGTCACCGCGTTGACGTAGGCCACCCAGTGCAGCTTTGCCAAGGCAGTGCCGCAGCGCAGAAAGCCCCAACACGCGATCCACGCCGACAACACGGCGAGAACGAGGAAGATGTCGATCGCGACACCCTTCACAGCCAGCGCTCGACAAAGAGGGCGATCAGCAGCGACGCCGGCACCGTCAGCAGGCACAGCATCACCGCGAGATCGATCGAGGAGGGTTGGCCGAACGCGACGGACATCGTCACCAGCACCGCCATGCCGATGCCGCCCGCGAGCTGGGCGGCGGCGAGCCGGCTGTGTAGGCTTCCGACGCCGCAGCCGTAGACCGCAACACCGACTGCCGGCAGCAGTGCAATCGCCGCGACAAGCCAATGCGTCAGTTCGGCCATCGTTCGTCTCCGCCAGGAGGGCCCGCGGCCAAACGGTGGACGGTAAGCCGATCGCCGTCATGCAGCAGCGCGAACCTGTCCGGTGCGAGTGATATTCCGAGCAACACCGCCGAGCGCCGCGTCGCCTCCGCCGCGCTGTGATCGCGCGCGTGCTCGAAAGGCTGCTGCACGACGCTGCCGCGCGGCCGGTGCCGGCCCGATCTGACGAGGAGGCAGGTCACTCGCGCCGCCGCCGCAGGGACGGTCGCGACGGCTTCAAGAACGGTGACAACCGCTTTCCACTCAAACCGGAAGCGGATGTCGGCAGTGCGGGACAATGCCACGGCCCATAGCGCGGCCAACACGCCGCCGCAAATTCCCAAGCTGATCTCGTCGCCGGAGAGCCGACCCGCCAGCAGCCAATAGGCTACGCTCAACACAAGGGACGCCACGGCAAACATCCGGACGGCTGTCATGAGCCCCGGAGATCCGGGCGACCCTCCGAGGCCGCGGGAACGTGGCCAGAAATTGGCCGCTCCGCGAGCTCCCGCACCGTGATCATGAGCGGCCTCATATCGGTCCCACGGAACCCAACACGAAATACGCGTCCCCGTTCCGAAGGCAACGTCGGCCGGAGCGCCGCGAATCCTGTGCGCCTCGGAATCAGGAACTTCTTCTTCATCACTGCGTTGGGAAGCCCGATCCTTTACGCGGTGACTTCATAACGCAGGTTAAGTGAGGTAACATGGATCAACAAAATCTGATAAATATTTCAGATGCGCGAATCT
>DASXFE010000021.1:0-65261 GCA_036489765.1 Allostellaceae bacterium
ATGACTGTCCCGCCGACGGCGGCGTGGGTTGTGTCGTATCGGACCGGCTTGTCGGAGACGGCGGAAGATCGTCCTCGAACAGAGCCGAGCCCTTCGGTCCGGGGCCGTCGGGGTCGTCTTCCAGATCCCCATCGCGAACCGCGTCACGCCTAGAGAACTGCATGATCACACCAAGCCTTGCAGGATGTCAGCCGACCCCATCGGGGTGCGTGATTGCGCTCGCATCGCTCGTCCCCTGATCTGATCTGACGGTGAGGCGCCCGGGTAGCGGGCCTTTAAATGTGGAGCGTCCGCCCCCATAATTCGCTCGTGTGCTCATGTATGGCGTGGAGGGGAAGCGTCAAGGGATTTTTGGAGCGATGACAACAAAAATAGGGATGGACGCAAGACGTAGCCGTGGCCGGCCGCAGACCTTCGATCGGGACGAGGCGTTGAGAGAGGCCATGCAGTTGTTCTGGGAACGCGGTTTCGAAGGGACGTCGTTCGACGAGCTGATCGCCGTCATGGGCATCAGCCCATCAAGTTTCTACAATTCCTTCGGCAGCAAGGAGCGGCTCTATCAGGAGGCGACGGAAACCTACCTCGCCGTCTCGGGCGAATGGTTCCTGCGCGAGCTCAATGCCGACACCGATACGCGGTCGGCCTTCCATAACGTGCTCCTGGCGGCGGCGCGCGAATTCACCAAGGAAGGCCTGCCGAGCGGCTGCATGATCTCGCTCGCGGGGACCCATCTGCCGCCGTCGCTGAACTCGGTGCGCGACATGATGGCCCGGCATCGCCAGCTCGGGCAGGCGGCGCTGACCGCCCGCATCCGACAAGGCATCGAGCGCGGTTCGCCTCTTGAGGGGGTGATGGTTCGGCCGGGCGCGGCCACGCCGTCATCGCGATCTCGACGATCGCGGCAAGCTGCTCCCGGGAAGCGCCGTCTCTCGCAAGAACCGCCATGCCGCGCGAAAACGCGCTGTAGAAGGCGGCGAGGGTCTCGGCATTTGTGTCGGGGGGCACATCGCCCCGTTCTATGCCGCTTTGGATGCGGGCAGCCAGCGCCGCCTGACCGAGCTGGCGATGCCGGGCCATCATGTCGCGCACCGAGTGCAGCGACGGCGGCAGATGCGTCCCCGCGAGCGAGATCATGCAGCCGCTCGGCAACCCCTCTTTGGTGAATTCCCGCGCCGCCGCCAAGAGCACGTTATGGAAGGCCGACCGCGTATCCGTATCGGCATTGAGCTCGCGCAGAAACCATTCACCCGAGAGAGCGAGATAGGTTTCCGTGGCATCCTGATAAAGCCGCTCCTTGCTGCCGAAGGAATTGTAGAAACTCGAAGGGCTGATACCCATCACGGCGATCAGTTCGTCGAACGACGTCCCTTCGAAGCCGCGTTCCCAAAAGAGCTGCATGGCCTGCGTCAAGGCCTCGGCCCGGTCGAACGTCTGCGGCCGGCCTCGGCTCCGTCTTGCGTCCATCCCTAATTTTGTTGTCATCGCTCCAAAAATCCTTGACGTCTCCCCTCAACACACATACATCCGCTCCGCGAATTATGGGAGCGGTCACTCCAGTTTTAAAGGCCCGCTGCGGCGGGTGCTCCCTGCCAGACAGATCTGGGGACGAGCGATGCGCGCAATCAGGGCTTCGTCGGCCCCGCGCCGCGACGATGTCGTGCGGCCCCTGTAAGGCTTTGCAAGGCTTGGTGTGATGACGGATATAGAGACGATCGACGAAGTTTCCGGCGGGGATCCGCAGGGTGGCGGCGCCGAATTGAAAGGCCCGGCCGCGTTCGAGATCGATCGCCCGGAGCCGCTGGGCCGGCCGGCCGCTACGCCGCGACGCGGCGCGCGACGGCTCGCTTGGGTCGGGGTCGCGGGTCTGGTGGCCGTGGCGGCGATTGCCGGGCAGCGCGCTTGGCAACACGAAAGCCCGTCGGCGGCGGCCTCGCTGCCGCCGCCGCCGCCGCAAGTCACGGTCAGCCGGCCGCTGCAGGCGACGGTCGGCGGCACCACAACCTTCCTCGGACAGTTCTCGGCGGTCGACAGTGTCGAATTGCGGGGCCAGGTCGGCGGCAGGCTGACGGCGATCAGTTTTCGTGACGGCCAGATCGTCAAAAAGGGTGAGCAGCTTTTCGAAATCGACCCGCGCCCGTTTCAGATCCGGCTCGATGAGGCGGTCGCCCAATTGCACACCGCCGAGGCCCGGTCGTCGCTTGCCGACACGCAGCTGTGGCGCGCGCGGCAGCTGGAGAGGACGCAAGTCGGCACCGTCGAGAATGTCGATCAGCGTACCGCTGAGCAGAAGAGCGCGGTGGCGGCGATCGAAACCGCCAAGGCGGCGATCCGCGACGCTCAGCTCGATCTCGAATTCTCGCAGGTGACGGCGCCGCTGACCGGCCGCATCGGCGCCCATCTCGTGTCGATCGGGGATCTCGTCAGCGGCAGCCGAGAGGGCAGCGGCAGCTCCACCCTGCTGGCGACGATCGTCTCGCTCGACCCTATCTACCTCGACTTCGATATGAGCGAGGCGGATTACCGTGCGTATCAACGGGCCCATGGCGACCGCGCGCCGCGGGACGAGGTCGCGATCAGCCTCGACGGCGACGAGCACTTCGACCGTCACGGCACGCTCGATTTTATCGACAACGCTGTCAACCGCAGCAGCGGCACGATCCGCGCCCGGGCGACCGTCGCCAACCCGGATCTCGGGATCACCCCGGGTCAATTCGCCCGGCTGCGCGTGCCAAACGAGCAGCCGGCGCCGGCCCTGCTTCTGCCGCCCGCGGCGATCGTGCCCGACCAGTCGCGCCAGGTGGTTATGACGGTCGCTGCCGACGGCACGGTAACGCCGAAACCGGTCAAAATCGGAGGCCTCTATCGCGGCTTGCGAGTGATCCGCAGCGGCTTGACCGACGACGATACCGTGGTCATCGACGGCCTGGTACGCGTCAAGCCCGGCGCCAAGGTCACACCGACCGCCGGCACGATCGCCATGAACGCCGAGGACAACGGCGGCGTCCCGTAGGCGGCAAAGCGCGACAGCCGAAACACGCGACAGCGAGGATCTTCCGATGCGCTTCGCACATCTCTTCATCAACCGGCCGATCCTCGCGACGGTGGTCAGCGTGTTC
The DNA here is from genome assembly GCA_036489765.1 of Allostellaceae bacterium. Classification (GTDB taxonomy): domain Bacteria; phylum Pseudomonadota; class Alphaproteobacteria; order ATCC43930; family CGMCC-115725; genus DATARH01. The sequence goes on from DASXFE010000021.1 coordinate 3,117, forward strand.
ATCACGCTGATCGGCCTCGGCGCGCTGTTCGTCCTGCCGGTCGCGCAATACCCCGAGATCGTGCCGCCGACCGTGCAGATCACGACGAGCTATCCCGGCGCCTCGGCCGATGTGGTCGCGCAGACCGTTGCGACCCCGCTCGAGCAGGAGATCAACGGCGTCGAAGACATGCTTTACATGAGCAGCCAGTCGACCGGCGACGGCAAGCTGACGATCACCGTGACATTCCGCATCGGGACCGACCTCAACGTTGCTCAGATGTTGACGCAGAACCGGGTGCAGGATGCCTTACCGCGCCTTCCCGACGACGTGCAGCGCCTCGGCGTGCAGGTGCGCAAGTCGACGCCGACGATCCTGCTCGCCGTGCATCTGTACTCGCCCGACGCAACGCGCGACCTGCTTTATCTGTCGAACTACGCGACATTGCACATCAAGGATGCGCTGGCGCGGCTGCCCGGCGTCGGCGACGTGCAGCTTTTCGGCGCGCGCGACTATGCGATGCGCATCTGGCTCGATCCCGACAAGGTCGCCGCGTACCGGCTGACCGCCGCCGAGGTGCTGGCAGCATTGCGGGCGCAGAACCTGCAGGTGTCGGCCGGCGTGCTGAACCAGCCGCCCGTCTCGGGCGACGGCGCCTATCAGATAAATGTGCAGACGCTCGGCCGCCTGTCCACACCGGAACAATTCGCCGACATCATCGTCAAGACCGACGATCGCGGCCGCGTCACCCGCATCCGCGATATCGGCCGCGTCGAGATCGGCGCCGCCGATTACGGCTCGACCGCGTACATGGACCGCCATGACGGCCTGCCGCTGCTGATCTTTGCGCAGCCGGGCGCCAATTCGCTGGCCGTCGAGCACGAAGTGCTGTCGACGGTCGCCCAGCTCAAGAAATCTTTCCCGCCCGGTGTCGATTCGACGGTCATCTACGACCCGACGATCTTTGTCGCGAAATCGGTCCGCGAGGTCGTGATCACGATCTTTGTCGCCGTTGTGCTGGTGGTCGGCGTCGTGATCCTGTTCCTGCAGACTTGGCGCGCCACGCTGATCCCGGTCGTCGCGATCCCGATCTCGCTGGTGGGCACCTTTACGGTGCTCTATGCGCTCGGCATCTCGCTGAACAATCTCTCACTATTCGGCCTCGTCTTGGCGGTCGGCATCGTCGTCGACGACGCGATCGTCGTGGTCGAAAATGTCGAGCGCAACATCGAGGCGGGCATGCTGCCAAAAGAGGCGGCGCATCGCACGATGGACGAGGTCGGCGGCGCCCTGATCTCGATCGCGTTGACCCTATGCGCCGTTTTCGTGCCGTCGGCCTTTCTGTCGGGCATCACCGGGGAGTTCTTCCGTCAGTTCGCCGTGACGATCGCGGCCTCGACGGTGATCTCTTGCTTTGTGTCCCTGACCTTGAGCCCGGCGCTTTGTGCGCTGTTGCTCAAGCCGCATGCCCAGAAATCGGCGCCGACCGGCTTTGCGGCGCGGCTGATGGCGGCCGGTTTCGGCCGTTTCAACCAAGGCTTCGAGCGGCTCTCCATCGGCTACGGCCGATTGACGCGACGGTTGCTGCGGGGCTTTATCGCGGTCCTGGTCGCTTATGTCGGGCTGATCGTCGCGGCGGGGTTCGAGTTCGCCCATACCCCGACCGGGTTCATCCCCGAGCAGGACCAGGGCTACCTGATCACCGTCGTGCAACTGCCGCCGGGTGCAACGCTGGCGCGCACCGAAAAGGTCGTAAAGCAGGCCGTCGACATCATGCTGAAGACGCCGGGCATCGAGCATGTCGCGCCGTTTGCCGGACTGGACGCGACGACGTTCACGATCGGATCGAACTCGGGGACGATCTTTTCCGGCCTGCCCTCGCTTTACAACCACGAGCTGAAGGGGGTCACCCCTGCCTCGGTGGCAGCCGATCTGCGCAAGCGGCTGTCGGTGATCCAGGACGCGTACGTGCTGACGATCCCGCCGCCGCCGGTGCAGGGCATCGGCAATGCCGGGGGCTTCAAGATGATGCTGGAAGACCGCGGCGGGCTCGGTTCGCAGGCGCTCGTCGACGCTGCCCGCACGCTGGTCAACGCGGCCAACAAAGACCCGAGCTTCGCCGGCGTCTTCACCCTGCTCAACACCGGGTCGCCATCGATCTACGCCGATATCGATCGCATGAAGGCGGAAAAGGTCGGGCTGACGCCGAGCGATGTGTTCAACACGCTGCAGGTCTATCTCGGCTCGAAATATGTCAACGATTTCAATCTCTTGGGTCGCACCTACGAGGTTATCGTGCAGGCCGACGGCCGCTTCCGCCGGGACGGGCAGGATCTGATGCGGCTGAAGGCCCGCAACAGCGCCGGCGAGATGGTGCCGATCGGCAGCGTCGCCGACCTGAAAAGCGTCACGATCCCCTACCGCGTGCCGCGCTACAACCTGTACCCCGCCGCCGAGGTGCAGGGCGTCGCGGCGCCGGGCGTCGCCACCGGCACGGCGCTGCACCGGATGGAGGAGCTGGCGGCGCAGGTGCTGCCGCCCGGCATCGGCTTCGAATGGACCGAGATCGCCTTTCAGCAACAGCAGAAGGGTACGCCGACCTTTCTCGTGTTCGGCGCGGCCGCCCTGTTCGTGTTCCTCGTGCTGGCTGCGAAATACGAAAGCTGGAAATTGCCGCTGGCGGTCGTGCTGATCGTGCCGATGTGTCTGCTCGCCTCGGTCACCGGCCTGATGTTCCGCGGTCTGCCGATCGACATCCTGGCACAGATCGGCTTTGTCGTGCTCGTCGGGCTGGCGGCGAAGAACGCGATCCTGATCGTCGAGTTTGCGCATCAGCGCCAAGAGGAAGGCAGCTCGCTTGCCGAGGCCGCGGTCCATGCCGCGCGCACCCGCCTGCGGCCGATCCTGATGACCTCGCTCGCCTTCCTGCTCGGCGTCGCGCCGCTGGCGGTTGCGACCGGTGCCGGTGCGGAGATGCGGCAGTCGCTCGGCACCGCCGTCTTCGCCGGCATGCTCGGCGTTACCGCCTTCGGCCTGATCTTTACCCCCACCTTTTACACAGTGGTGCAACGCTTTGGCTTTGCGCGGGCCGCACGACGGCGGCGCGACGTATCCCGCCGTGCCCAGAGACAGGCCGGCGCGTAGACCCGCTGCTTTCGGCGGTTCAGCCTGCCCGTCTAGTGGGGGGCGGCGGCGCGCAGGGCATCGGCGATTGCCTGGGCGAGCTGTTCCTGCCGGAAGGGCTTTGCGAGGCGGTTGATGCCGCAATAAGCCTCGGACGGCAGCTCGGCGTAGCCCGAGATCAGGATGGTCGGCAGGTGCGGCCATTCCCGGCCGATCGTCCGTACCAGTTGCACCCCGCTCATTCGCGGCATCGCCTGGTCGGTGATGACCAGGTCGACCGGGGTCGAGCGCAGGATGTCGAGCGCCTCGCGCCCGGAATGCGCCTCGAACACCGTGTGACCCATATCCTCGAGCATCGCGACGATGTTGAGGAGGACAAGGCTGTCGTCGTCGACGGCGAGGGCGACGAGCGGGCGCGCGACATCCGGGTCGGCCGGATCGGCGTGAACATCCTCGGGCGCGTGGGGGGCGCCCTCGCTCTCGGCGCGGAGCCATAGCGTTGCGGTCGTGCCGACCCCCTTGCGGCTTTCGAGCACAAGCCGTCCGCCCGATTGCTGGGCCAGCACATGAACCATCGGCAGGCCTAGCCCGGTACCCTTGCCGTCGGATTTCGTCGTAAAGAATGGCTCCGTCGCGTGGGCGAGGGTCTCCTCGTCCATGCCCTCGCCGGTGTCCTTGACCGCAAGGCAGACGTAGCGGCCGGGCTCGGGCCCCGCGAGCTCGTCGGCATCGACCGTCGCCTCGCGTGCGGTGACGGTGATCGTGCCGCCGTCCGGCATCGCATCGCGGGCATTGACCATCAGGTTGAGGAGCGCGGATTCGAACTGGTTGGGGTCGGTCAAGACCGGACTCAGCCCCGGGGGGATCTCGAACTCGGTGACGATCGCCGGGCCGAGAGATTGCTGCAGCAGCCCCATCATCCCGCCGATCAGCTCCTGCAGGTCGACGCTGCGCGGCTTGATCTCCTGGCGGCGGGCAAAGGCCAGCATGCGTTGGGTCAGTGCCGCGCCGCGCTGCGCGCCTTTGGTGGCATTGTCGAGGAGGTCGCAGGCTCGTTGGTCGTCGCGGATACGCCGGCGCAACAATTCGAGACTGCCCAGGATCGCCGCCAGGAAATTATTGAAATCATGGGCGATCCCGCCGGTGAGCTGCCCGACCACCTCCATCTTCTGCGATTGCAGAAGCGCCTCGCGCGCCTGCTCGAGCGCCCGCTGCGCTTCGCGCCGCTCGGTCAAGTCGCGGGTGATCTTGGCGAAACCGACAAGGTGACCGGCCGGGTCGCGGATCGGGTCGATGACGACCGAGGCCCAGAATTGGCTGCCATCCTTGCGAACGCGCCAGCCTTCGCTTTCGCACTTTCCGTTGGTCGCGGCGATCCGCAGGTTGCGGGCGGGGATGCCGGCCTCGCGGTCGCCCTTCGTGTAGAAGCGCGAGAAATTCTCACCGAGAATCTCGCCTGCGGTGTAGCCCTTCAGCCGCTCGGCGCCGGGGTTCCAACTTGTGACCCGACCGGTGGGATCGAGCATGTAGATCGCATAGTCGGTGATCGCGTTGATTAGCAGGCGGTAGCGTTCATCGTCGGATACGGACAACGGCAGATGTTCTTCGTAGGCCATAACCCTCCTGTCTCGACACGGACGCTTTGTACCTCAACGCTGTAAACGGGGCGCTGCCTCCACCGGTTCCTGAACAATCGATAGCCCGCGGAGCGCTCCTGAACCTTCCTCGCGAGTGGCCGTTGGGAAGGGGGAAGGCAATCCTAACGGACGAGACCATGCCCCTCCCGAATCAACCGGAACACCGGAAAACCTATTCTGCGCAAGATGCGCGCGGCGGCGAGATCATCCTGCGCACCCGCACCGAGCGGCTCATTTTCATCGGCGGACTGGCCGCGGCGATGACGCTCGGCGTGGTCGTCGTCATCGTCGGATTTTGGATGCAGGGTTAGCCCCGATTTTCGAGACCGGAAAGCGTTGAACCGGATCAAGAAATCCGACCGCGAGTGCGATCTGGCATGGTCCCGACAGGCCTCGAAGCGGTCGCAAAAAGCCGCGGAACCACCACCTCCGCACCTCGTTTCACAAAGACAGGCGAGGCGGGGACGATGCACCAAATACAGATATCGATAAACGATTTGGGCTTGGCGGCGGAGATGCGGCGGATGCGCCGTTGGCTCGACGACCGCCGGTTCGAGCCGCGGGCGTTCCGCTACGAGCAGCGGCGCGACCATGTCCTCGTCCAGGTGGCATTCACCGCCCCGCATGAGGCGAGCGCGTTCGCAGCTCATTTCAACGGCTCCAATGTCATCGAATAGGGCGCCTCGAGCTTCACGGAACCCTCGAGCTGGCAATCGCGTTGCCTTTGGTGAGGAGGGGTGGCGACCGCAAAGGAGGGCATAACCGATGCCAGAACAGTCGGATAATCGTAGACCGCCGAAGATCCTGATCGTTGAGGACAATACCCTCGTCGCGGAGACAATCGCCGAAGCCCTGATGGATAGTGGGTACGAGGTCGTCGGTCCGGCGCCTACGTTGAGCGCCGGGATGGAGCTGGCGGTCGATGCGGATCTCGACGGCGCCTTGCTCGATGTCGATCTTGCCGGCCGCATGTGCTTCCCGATCGCCGCGATCCTCGCGAAGCGGAAGGTGCCGTTCCTGTTCCTGACCGGATACCACGACGCTTCGGTCATCCCACCCGAGCTGCGCTGGGCGTGGCGGCTGACGAAGCCGTTTCATCTTGCCGACCTGGACCGGGTCACGGCTAAGGCGTTTGGCGGCGCGCCCGCCTGAGCGGAGGCGGCGGCATGAGCAAAAGCCAAGACGGAAAGAAATGGTCCGCGGACGTCACCGAGCATAGCGATGCGCTCGATCTCGCACCCGGCATCTTCAAGTCGCGCGACTTGAAGCGCATCGCCCGCTCGCTAAAACATTCGGCCGAGCACAGCAAACGCCGCAAATCGAGCCCGTTTCGCTCGGCGATGTCGATGCTTGTCTTTTATATTAGCCGCGCCGGCAGTAATCTCCCGGTAGAACAGAGACGGCGGCCGGAAGCGGCGAAAGATGAATTGCGCCGCATTTTCGGCAGGCCGGTACATTCGTAGGGAGTAGTCGATGCCGCGCGCAAGTTGGAACGGGTTTCTCCGCCTGTCGCTGGTTTCGTGCCCGATTTATTTGGCGCCGGCGGTCAGCGAGGCGGCGCACGTCCGCCTGCACCAGCTCAACCCCAAGACAGGCAACCGCCTCCGCCAGCTCCTCGTCGACGAGGAGACCGGCGACAAGGTCGAGCGCTCCGACATCGTCAGGGGCTACGAATACGAGCGCCACCAATACGTCGTGATCCCCGACGACGAGATCGCAGCGCTCAAGATCGAATCCTCGGACACGGTCGACCTCGACCGCTTTGTCGAGCGCGGCTCGATCGACCCGCTCTTCCTCGACACGCCCTATTACGTCTATCCGGACGGCAAGATCGCGATAGAGACGTTCCGCGTGATTGGCGCGGCGATGGAGGGCCAGGGCCGGGTCGGCATCGGCCGCATCGTCATGTCGAACCGCGAGCGCACCGTGATGATCGAGCCGCGCGGCGGCGGCATGCTGATGCGCCTGTTGCGCAGCGCCGACGAGGTGCGCCGGCCGGAATTCGGCGAGGACGGCGGCGGCAAGGCGGATCCGGATATGGTCGCCGTGGCGGAGACGATCATCGAGCGCCGGGCCGGGGAGTTCGAGCCTGAGGAGTTCCACGATCGCTATCAGGAGGCCCTGCGCGCGCTGGTCGAAAGCAAGGCGGGAGGCAAGCCGATGGCCCGTCGCAAGGCGGCAGAGGCGCCGCCCAAGGTTATCGACCTGATGGAGGCGTTGAAGCGCAGCCTCGCGCAGGGTGACAAGAAGCCGGTCGCGAAACGCAAGGCCGCGCCCGATCGCCGCCAGGCACATCTGCTGTTGCCGGTGTCGGGCGGCGGCAGGGCAGAGGCGAAGGAGGCGGCGGACGAGGCGCCCGCCAAGGTGGCCCCGAAAGCGGCGCCGCGGGAGGCGTCGGCGAGGGCTCGGAAAAAGGCGTCGTGAGCCTCGTCGCCTATCGCAAGAAGCGCGATTTCGCCAGGACCGCAGAGCCCACCCCCGACGATACGGCCGCCCCCTCCAATCGGCTGCGCTTTGTCGTGCAGAAGCACGACGCGCGGCGGCTGCACTACGATTTCCGCCTCGAGCTCGACGGTGTCTTCAAGTCCTGGGCGGTGACGCGGGGACCCTCGCTCGACCCGCATGACAAGCGGCTCGCCGTCGAGGTCGAGGACCATCCGCTCGCCTATGGCGACTTCGAGGGCACGATCCCCAAGGGCCAATACGGCGGCGGCACGGTGCAGTTGTGGGATCGCGGCTACTGGGAGCCGGAACCCGGGTTCTCGCCGGAAAAGGCACTCGTCGACGGCGAGCTCAAATTCCGCCTCGACGGCGAAAGGCTGCATGGCGGCTGGGTGCTGGTGCGGATGAAGCACGACCGCGAGCGCGGCAAGCGGACCAACTGGCTTCTGATCAAGCACCGCGACGAGGCGGCGCGTGACGGTGCCGGCGAGGCGTTGCTGGGGGAGGACCGCTCGGTTGCCTCGGGCCGCCCGATGTCGGCGATCGCCGCCGGCAAGGGACGCGCGGCGAAGCCGTTCCTGCTGCGCGGCGCGGCGGCGGACGCGACGTGGAATTCGGCTGCCCCGCCCGATTTCGTCACACCGCAGCTATGCCGCGCCGTAGCGCGGCCACCGTCGGGCGACGCATGGGTGCATGAGATCAAGTTCGACGGATATCGCCTGCAGCTTCGCCTCGTCCGTGGTGCGGTGACGCTGAAGACGCGCAACGGGCTCGACTGGACCGACAAGTTCCCGGAGATCGCGGAGGCGGCGACGGCGCTGCCTGACGCGCTGATCGACGGCGAGGTCGTCGCGCTCAACCCGGCCGGCATCCCTGATTTCTCGGCGCTGCAGGCCGCCTTGGCGGAAGGGAAAACCGGCGGGCTCGTCTATTTCGCCTTCGACCTGCTGTTCGGCGACGGTGCCGATCTCCGGAAAGAGCCTCTACACGAGCGCAAGAGCCGATTGTCGTCGCTGCTCGCCGGCGCCGGAATGCGGCTGCGCTATGTCGAGCATTTCGGGACGGGCGGCGACGCCATCCTCGAATCCGCCCGGCAGGCTTCGCTTGAGGGGATCGTGTCGAAGCGGCTCGACTCCCGCTATATGTCAGGCCGGGCCGACACCTGGACCAAGGCCAAATGCCGGCCCGGGCACGAGGTCGTGATCGGCGGGTGGAGCAGCAACAACGGCCGGCTCCGTTCGCTGCTCGTCGGCGTCAGGCGGGGCGACCGCCTCGCCTATGTCGGACGGGTCGGCAGCGGGTTCGGGCAGGACGTCGTCGACCGGCTGATGCCCCGGCTGAGAGCCGCTGCGGGGAAGAAGAGCCCGTTTACCGGCGAGACCACGCCAAAGCCCGCGCCCGACATCCATTGGCTCGAGCCCGAGCTGGTCGCCGAGATCGAGTTCGGCAGCTGGACCGAAGCCGGTCTCGTGCGCCAGGCGGCGTTCAAGGGGCTGCGCGAGGACAAGCCGGCCGCCGAGGTCGAGGCCGAGCCGCCCGCCACTCCCCGGACGCCGGTGACGAAACCGGCCTCGGGGCGTTCGGTTGTCATGGACGTGCCGATCACCCATGCCGACAAGGCGCTGTGGCCGGATGCCGGCGACGGCGCACCCGTGACCAAGCACGACCTTGCCGAGTATTACGCCGCCGTCGCGGAGTGGATGATCCCCCACCTTACCGGGCGCCCGTGCTCGATCGTGCGCGCGCCGGACGGGATCGCCGGGCAGCATTTCTTTCAGCGCCACGCGATGGCCGGTCAGTCGAAACTGATCGAGACGATCAAGGTTTCCGGTGACCGCGAGGCGTATCTGGCGATCGGCCGGCCCGAGGGGTTGATTGCGGTGGCGCAGCTCGGCGGGATCGAGCTGCACCCGACCAATTGCGCGCCGGGACGGCCGGAGGCGCCGGGGCGGCTCGTCTTCGACCTCGACCCCGCGCCCGATGTCGGGTTCGACACGGTCATTGTGGCGGCGAAGGAACTCCGCGAGCGGATCGAGGCGCTCGGCCTCGCGACCTTTTGCAAGACCACGGGCGGCAAGGGTCTGCATGTCGTCGTGCCGCTTACCGCGCCGGCGCGCGGCGGACCCGACTGGGCGACGGCGAAGAAGTTTGCCCGCGCGGTCTGCGCCGGCATGGTGAGCGACAGCCCCGGCAGCTACCTGCTCGAAATGGCCAAGAACAAGCGCGAAGGGCGCATCTTTCTCGACTATCTGCGCAATGACCACCTGTCGACCGCGGTCGCGCCTTTATCGCCGCGCGCGCGGGCGGGCGCCACGGTGTCGATGCCGCTCTCCTGGGCCCAGGTCCGCGCAGGGCTCGACCCAAAGCGATTTACCGTACGCACCGTGCCCACCCTTCTCGGCAAGAGCGATGCGTGGGCAGGCTATGACGATGCGGCCAAGCCCCTGGCGCCGGCGCTCAAGCGGTTCGGCAAAGCCTGATCGTCGCGGTCAGGCCTTCTTTTCCGCCCCCGCCATCGTCACCAGCCGCTCCAGCATCTCATAGGGCTGCGCGCCGACGACGCCACGCTGGCCTGCGACAAAGGTCGGCACGCCGGTCACGCCGTATTGCGCCGATTTGGCCCAATCGCGATCGACGTCGTCTTTGAACCGCCGCGTCTCGATCACCTCGCGCGCGGCCGCGCCGTCGAGCCCAACCGCCTCGACGATCTCGATCAGGATGTCGGGGTCGCCGATATTCTTGGCGTCGACGAAGTACGCGCGGTAGAGCGCGTCGTGAAGCTTGTCGCCGCCGCCCGGCAGCGTGTCGGCCCAGGTGCCGAGCTCCTGGGCGAGACGGCTGTTGTAGCTGTGCGTGCGCTTGCCGTAAGGCAGCCCCTCGGCGTCCATCAGCCCTTTCATCCGCTGATAGGCTTCCTCCGGGTCGATCCCGCGGGTCTTGTAATGCTCCGCCATCGACCGCCCCTCGAGCGGGGTGTCGGGATGCAGCGGAAAATGCACGAGCCGGGTCTCGACCTCATACGCCGCCTTGAGCTTTTCAATACGCACGGTACTGAGATAGCACCAGGGTCAGACGTAATCGGTGAAGACCTCCAGAATAACCTTTTCGGTCATCACTCTCTCCGTGTTGTGGCGACAGGCTATCGAGTTTCAGTCTGTAGGTCACGCAGCGCGTGCGCGACGCCTCCTGCGGATGTCGTGCTCTCGGGGGCCCGATTAAAGAAATCATGAGAAAGCCGGGCGAAGAATAGTACAGATCGGCGGGATGACGGGGCGGCGCCGCCACACGGATTGAGACACCCGAATGGCAACGGCGGAAGCTCAAGGCCGGCGCGGGTGCCGATCTGATCGGGATAAACGGGTGCGGCAATAACGTCATGGGCGGCGGTTCGGCGACGATCATCGACGGAGGGGAGAACTTGACCTTCCTTGACCAGGCGACCGCCGGAGGAAGTTTTCCGCACGACGAGACCGAACCGCCTTATGGTCCGCGACTCGATTTCGGCTGGCGGGTGTGATGATCGAGCGATACGGCGATCACGCGGCGAACGAGCGAACATTTCTCGCCTGGGTGCGAACCGCCGTGGCGATCATGGGGTTCGGGTTTCTGGTCGAGAAGTTCGACATCTTCATCAAGATCACCGGCAACTCGCTCGGGGTGCGGCCGGTGCATGAATCGAGCGGCCAGCTCATCGGCAATCTCGCCGGCCTCGCGCTCTTCGTACTCGGCGGAACGATGATGGTGCTGGCGGTCATCCGGTTTCGCCAGACCTCGGCCGACATCGATGCCGGCGACCAGCGCCCGACCGTCGGGGCGCGGATGGACATGGCGCTGGTGACGATCCTCGCGCTCCTCGGCGCGACCCTCTTCGGGTACCTGATCTACACGACGATGCCGATCGGCTCGGTCTAGGGCGGCGCAAAAGTCATGGTTGTTTCCGACCGCACGGTTCCGGCGCGAGCGCATCCGCCGGGCATCGTCTATGTCTATCTGACGATCGTCGTTCTGACCTGGGCGGCGAACTGGGTGATGATGAAGTTTGCGATCGGCGAGGTGCCGCCGCTGAGCTTTGTCGCCCTCCGGCTCATCGGCAGCCTCGTTCTGGTCGCGCCTCCGCTCTTGCTGGCGAGGCAGGGGCTGGTGCCGCGGCAGAGCGAGCGCTGGGGCCTCTTCTGGGTCGGGATCACCCAGGTGGTCGGATTTCTGATCTGCAGCATCATCGGGTTGTCGATCGTGCCGGCGGGGCGCGCGATCGTGCTCGGCTACACGATGCCGCTATGGGCGATCCCGATCGGCTTGTTTTTGTGGCCGGAGCCGTTCGGGCGGCGCGAACTGGTCGGAGCCGGGATCGGGTTCGCCGGGCTCGTCCTTTTTATGAACCCCGGCCTCGTCGACTGGTCGAGCCCACGTATCTTGGGCGGCAACGCGCTATTGCTGGCAGCGGCGATCCTCTGGGCGGTAGGATCATGCCTCTATCGGTTGCGGGTCTGGCACACCCCGTTCTGGGTGCAAACCTTCTGGCAGCTCGCCGTCAGCACGCCGCCGGCGATCGTCGCCGCCCTTATCGCCGGCGGCACGATGCACCTGACACCCGTCGTCGTCGCGATCCTTGTCTACAATTGCATCGTCACGACGGCGCTCGGCTATTTCCTGTGGAGCAAGGTCCTGTCGATGATGCCGGCGGCCATGGCCGGGCAATTCATGACGCTGACCCCGATCTGCGGCTTCATCCTGTCGACGATCGTGTTCGGCGGCGCGGTGACGGTCGATGTGCTCGCCGCGATCGCGCTGATCGTCGCCGGTATCGTGATTACTTTGCGGCGCTGACCCCGCGCCGCGCGAACGGCACGCGGAACTGGAGGCATAGCGCCTCGGCGCCGCCGGGTCCCGCCGTCGCGGCGAGGCCGCCGTCGTCGGGGCCGATGAACAGGCAGGAATTGATCGGCAGGAAGCCCGATTCGCCCGCCGCCAGCGTGCCGGCCACGACCAGCCAGAACTGGCCGCCGCCGCCGCTCGGGTCCGGGCCGGTCAGCCGCGCGTCCGGCGGCAGCCGGTAGCGCCAGGTGGCGAGGCCGTGCTCGCCTTCGAGGACGGTCTCCTCGGCGATCGTGGAGGTGGCGGCGAGTTCGCGCTCGGGGAGCGCCGGCACCGGTTCGGTGGTCGCTTCCCAATGCGTGTGCCTGTCGCGCGAAGCGCGCAGCTCGACGCGCGAATCCGGCATGTACTTGGCGCCCGGGTCCCAGGCGTTGCGCAGCGTGAACCACGTGATGCCGTCGCCTGCCGCAACGATCGGGCCATAGGCGGAGTAGGCGTCGGTGTAGTGGACGGCGACCGAGCCGGTGTCGTGGAGGCCGAGCTTGCCGCTGCCGGCGACGACGACCTGGTATTGGTCGGCGCGATGGAAATGCGGCTTGGTGATTCCGCCGGGGCCTTTCTCGACGAGAAACGCCATCGGGTGCAGCGCGTCGTCGGCCGGGACCGGCTCGCCGGGTTTGAGCGTGTAGCGGTTGGTGCCGATAAAGGCGGTGTTCCAGCCGTTCGGCGTCTGGCGCCGGTTGGTCTGGCGGACGATCTCGCTGTCGGCGGTCAGGATCACGGCAAGGCCCCGTTTTGTCTGCGGTTTCAGCGTCGGCCCGGGCTCCGGCGGTGTCAACAAGACAAACCGCTTGTGAGGGTTGCTTTGTCGCCCCTAGAGTCGCGCCAACCCTGATGGAGGAAACCATGCCCGAGAACAAATCCGGGACCAGCGACATCTTCGAGGCCATGCACACCTGCCGCGCGATGCGCCGGCTGAAGGCCGATCCGGTGCCCGACGAGTTGATCGTCAAGATTTTGAAGGCCGGCCAGGCGGCGGCGAGCGGCGGCAACACGCAGCGCTGGAAGTTCCTCGTGCTCAAGGACCCGGCGAAGAAGAAGGCGGTGCAGACCTATTACAAAAAGCTCTTCGACGAGGTCGTGGGGCCGCGATATGCGTCGAGCCCGGTGCCGCCGGGCGCCAATCCCGACAGCTTCAAACGCCAGCACGCGGCGGTCGAATACCTGACCGACCATTACCACGAGGCACCGGTGTGGATCGTCGCCTGCCTCGAAGGCGAGACGCCGAACCGCACCGCGGGGGCGTCGATCTATCCGGCGGTGCAGAACATGATCCTCGCCTGCCGCGCGCTCGGTCTCGGCACGACGCTGACGACCCGGCACACCGGGTACGAGAAAGAGGTCGACGCGGCGATGGGCATCCCCAAGGGGTACAAATCCTACGCGATCCTGCCGATCGGCTATCCGATGGGGAATTTTGGTCCGCTCGGCCGCGGCCCACTGTCGGATGTCGCCTATCTCGACAATTGGGGCACGCCGTACACGGCGGGCTAGGAGGACGGACTCATGCCGCGAGTTCCCCCGATCAGCAGCAAGGAGCAGGTGGCGGACGAGTACCGCAATGTCGCTGACGACGTCGTCGGCGTCTTCGGGCGCATCCGCGGGCCGTTCAGCGTGTTCCTGAACAGCCCGAAACTGGCCTCGCACATGATCGGGCTGGTCAAGTTCAACCGGAACGATTGCGTCGTCGAGGGGCGACTCTTGTCGCACGCGATCCTCGCCGCCGTGCGCGAGCGCGAGTCGGCCTATGTCTGGTCGGCCCAGGTTGGCGCCGCCCGCCGCGCCGGAGTGCCGGAGGAGACGATCGACATCCTCCGCGCCAACGGCGACGTCTCGGGGCTCGGCCAGGACGAGCGCGACATCGTCAACCTGACCCGCCAACTTATGCGCACCAACCGCTGTGACTATCCGGTGTTCAACCGGCTCCTCGACAAATACGGCACGCCGTGGCTGGTCGAGCTGATCACGATCGCGCACAATTTCACTGTCCTCTGCGGCGTCACCAATGCCTTTGAGGTCGCGGTGCCGGAGGACGGGGATCAACTGCCGTAACGTCGAGTGTCATCGCGAGGAGCCGAAGGCGACGGGGCGATCTCGATCGGAAGAGCGTACCTCGCCCGAGATTGCTTCGTCGCGGCACCCCGCACAATGACGGCTGCTTTAGGAGTCGAGCGATGGCGATGAAACGCGTGGTGATGGAGATCGGGATGGGCACCGATATCCGCGGCACCGATTACACCAAGGCGGCGGTGCGGGCGTTGCGCGATGCGCTGTGGCACAATTCGCTCGGCATCGCCAATGCGCTGGGTCTCGACACCGATTCGATGCAGGTCGAGGTGACGATCGGCGTGCCCAAGCCCGACCAGGTGGATAAGGCGGAGGTGCTGGCGATCCTGCCGCACGGCACCGGCACGGTGAACGTGGTCGAGGGCGGGCTCGAGATCCCGAATGATGCCGGGACCGGAAGTACCCTTTTGGCCCACGCCGCCGCCGTCGTGCGGCTAGACGTTTAGGAGACGGCGATGGCGGGCAAGCGTATCATCCTCGAAATGGGGATGGGCAACGATCTCCACGGCGGCGACTACACCAAAGCGGCGCTGCGCGCGGTGCAAGACGCGCTGCATCATTCGTCGCTGACCTTTATCCGCACGCTCGGTCTCGATTCGCGGCAGATGCAGGTGTCGGTGACGATCGGCGTGCAGCAGCCCGACAAGGTCGATGCCGGCAAGGTGGCCGCGTCCCTGCCTCATGGACAGGTGACGGTGTCGATCGTCAAAGGCGGGCTCGACGTCCCCGACCCCGAAGCGGGCGACATCGCCGTCATCGCCAGCGCCGCGATCGCGGTCCGGTTCGAGAACTTGCCGCAGGCGAAGGGAGCATAAAGAACCGTCCGGGAAGACGATCTTTTTTGCCGCTCTCAGGTCACCAGCAAGATCTTCCCGATGTGCTGGCTTGATTCCATCAGCGCATGGGCGTCTGCGGCTTGCGCGAGGGGGAAGGTCTTGTAGGTGCAGGTGCGGAGTTTGCCCTGCGCCCAGAGCGGCCAGACCTTGTCGCGGAGTTCGGCGACGATGTGCGCCTTCTGGTCGACCGAGCGGGAGCGGAGCGTCGAGCCGGTGACGGTCAGATGCTTCCTTTGGATCGCGCCGAAATCGGCCTCGATCTTGGCGCCGCCCATCAGCGCGACAAAGCACAGCCGGCCCTCGCGCGCCAGGAGGTCGAGCTCGCGCGGGATATAATCGCCGCCGACCATGTCGAAGATCGCGTCGACGCCGCGGCCGCTGGTGAATTCCTTGCCGACCTTTACGAAATCCTCGGTCTTGTAGTTGATCGCGACATCGGCGCCGTAGTCGCGGCAGGCTTGGCATTTCTCGGCCGAGCCGGCCGTCGCCAGCACCTTGGCGCCGAATGCCTTGGCGAGCTGGATCGCGGTGATGCCGATGCCGCTCGACCCGCCCTGCTGGAGGAAGACCTCGCCCGACTTAAGGTGGATGCGGTCGAAGACGTTGGTCCAGACGGTGCAGAACGTCTCCATCAAGCCGCCGGCATCGACGAGGCTGACGCCCCGGGGCACCTTCAGGCACTGCACCGCCGGCACGGCGCAATACTCGCCGTAGCCGTCGGCGACCAGCAGTGCACACACCTGGTCGCCGGTCGCGAACCCGTCGACACTCTCGCCGACCTTGACGATCGTCCCAGCGCATTCGAGCCCGGGAATGTCGCTCGCTCCCGGCGGCATCGGATAGCGGCCCATGCGCTGGAGGCAGTCGGCGCGGTTGATCCCGGCGCTGGCGATGCGGATCAGCACCTCGCCGCGTTTCGGCTCCGGCACCGGCCGCGTCCCCGGCACCAGCACCTCGGGCCCGCCGGGCTCTTTGATCTCGATGACGGTCTGCGTCGGGGGGATGTTGGCAAGCATGAAGGCCTCTTGTGTTCTCAACGCGTCATTGCGAGCGTAAGCGAAGCAATCTCGTGCCGCAGGAGACTGGGCCCATCGAGATTGCCACGGCGCTGGCGCGCCTCGCAATGACGGCTGGGTGAGGAGAAAACGCAATGCCGAGCTTGCAAGACCAGATCGTGCTGGTGACGGGCGCCGGGGCCGGGATCGGCAGGGCGATCGCGCTGGCGATGGCGGCGGAGGGGGCGACGGTCGCGGCGGCGGATATTGATGCGGCGGCGGCGCGGGCCACGGTCGCGGCGATCGGCGGGAACACGGCGCTGGCGATCCAGGCCGATTGCGGCGATGTCGCGAGCATCGACGCGATGGTGGCGCAGGCGGTCGATGCGTTCGGGCGGCTCGACGTCATCGTCAACAATGCCGGCGTCACCCGCTACGCCTACATCATGGATCTGACCGAGGCGGATTGGGACCGTATCCATCGGGTCAACGCCAAGGGCGTGTTCTTCAGCCTGCAGGCCGCCGCACGCCAGATGATCGGGCAGCACGAGAGAACCGGTCGCGGCGGGCGGATCATCAACATGGCCTCGATCTCGGGCCGCGGGTATGCCGGCGCGTCCAACGCCGCCTATGCCGCGAGCAAGGGCGCCGTGATCGCGCTGACCAAAATGGCGGCGCAGCAATTGGGCCGCTACGACATCAACGTCAACGCGATCTGCCCCGGCGTCACCCGCACCGAGCTCGGCCAGCGCAACGCGGTGGGCCGCGCCCAGGCGCGGGGGATGACGGTCGAGGAGATGCAGGCCGAGCAGGAACGCTTGATCCCGATCGGCCGCGCCAACATCCCCGAAGACATCGCCGCAATGGCGGTGTTTCTGGCGTCCCCGGGCGCCCGCAACATCACCGGCCAATCCTACAACGTCGATGGCGGGCTGGTGCCGAGTTGAGCGCTGTCGCGTATTGCCTTTGTCCCGCCTCCCCGGCGAAAGCCGGGGTCCATGGTTCAGCCCGCGCAGGGCCGACAGGCATGGTCCGAACCCTGACCATCGATGGGACCCGGCTTTCGCCGGGATAACCGAAGTTGGGAGCACTTCCTCGCCTCCTCTCCGCGCGCCTGCCCTTCTTCTACGGCTGGGTTGTGCTGGGTGTCCTGTGCTGCGTCGGCTTCGCGCGACAGGGGCCGGCGGTGGCGACGCTGTCGATCTTTATCGAGCCGCTGACGCACGAGTTCGGGTGGTCGCGGGCGGCGCTGTCGGGGGCGGTGTCGCTCGGCGGGGTCTTGGCGGCGCTGTCGTCGCCGGTGATCGGGCCGTGGCTGGACAAGAGCGGGGCACGGGCGATCTTGTGCATCGTCGTCTTCGTCAATGCGGCGCTGTTGATCGGCCTCTCGTTCGCGTCGTCGCTCGCGATGTTCTACGCGCTCTTCTGCCTGGCGCGGATGAACTGGGCGGGGCCGTTCGATCTCGGCATCTACGGTGCGGTCAGCAATTGGTTCGTCCATCGCCGCGCCTTTGCGACCTCAGTCGCGACCTTGGCGCAGATGCTCGGCCTCGTCGCGATGCCGCTGATCGCGCAGATTGCCATTCTGCATCACGGCTGGCGCTCCGCGTGGCTGACGCTCGGCGTGCTGACGCTCGCGATCGGGTTCGTCCCGAGCTACCTGCTGCTGATCCGCCGGCCCGAGGATCTGGACCTCTTGCCCGACCACGGCGTCACCCACCCGAATGCCGCGCTTGCCGCTCCGGACCCCGAATTCACCCGCAGGCAGGCCCTCGGCACACCGGCGTTCTGGCTGCTGATGGCCTATACGATGCTGGTCTACCCGGTGCAGGCAGGGGTGAGCCTGCATCAGGCGCCCTTTCTGATCGAGCGCGGCATCGACCCGACGATCGCGGCAACGGTGGTCAGCACGTTTTCGTTGTTGTCGGCGGCGGCGAGCATCGTCTGCGGGCTCCTGCCGCGGCGGTTGCCGGCGCAAGTGCCGCTTGTCGCGATCGGCGTCTTTCTCGCCGCCAGCACTCTCGTCATGCTGACGGTTCATACGGCGCCGCGGGCGTTTCTCGG
This sequence comes from Allostellaceae bacterium, assembly GCA_036489765.1. GTDB lineage: Bacteria > Pseudomonadota > Alphaproteobacteria > ATCC43930 > CGMCC-115725 > DATARH01. The sequence goes on from DASXFE010000021.1 coordinate 21,135, forward strand.
CGCGGGGCTGTTCGGGTTTGGCGTCGGCGGCCTGCTGACGCTGTTGCCGCTCGCGTGGGCCGATTTCTTCGGCCGTACGAATTTCGGTGCGATCCGCGGCATCGCGCTGTCGGCCCAGGTGTCGGCGCAGGCGGTCGGTCCGATCCTGTCGGGCACGCTGCGCGATATGAGCGGCAGCTATGTCCGCTCGCTCGAATGCTTCACGGTGTTGGCCGCGCTCGGGGTCATCGTCGCGCTGGTGCTGCGCCGGCCCCGTTGACTCGGCCGCGCCGCGGCTCCGATCATGCCGCTGAAGAAGACCGGGGGAAGCGTGATGGCGGAGAACGGGCAGGAATTCGACTACATCGTCGCCGGCGCCGGCTCGGCCGGGTGCTGCGTCGCGGCGCGGCTCAGCGAGAGCGGCAAGTACAAGGTGCTGCTGCTCGAAGCCGGGCCCGAGGACAAGAGCCCCTGGATCCACATGCCGATGGGCTATGCCAAGCTCTTCGCGGACCCGAAGCTCAACTGGATGTACGAGAGCGAGCCGGAACCGGAGCTCAACGGCCGCTCGATGTACCAGCCGCGCGGCAAGGTGCTCGGTGGGACCAGCTCGATCAACGGCATGGTCTATATGCGCGGGCACCCCGGCGATTATGACGGCTGGGCGCAGATGGGCTGCCGCGGCTGGGATTGGGACAGCATCCTCCCGTATTTCAAGAAGGCGCAGAACCAGGAGCGCGGGGCGAGCGAGGCACATGGCGTCGGCGGGCCGCTCAACGTCTGCGACCACCCGGTCAAATGGGAGCTGGCCGATCACTGGGTCAAGGCCGCGGTCGAGGCCGGGCTCGCGCCGAACGGCGATTTCAACGGCGGGACCCAGGACGGCGCCGGGCATTTCCAAAACACGATGAACCGGGCGCGGCGCTGGTCGACCGCTGCCGCCTATCTCCGCCCAGCCAAGACCCGCGCGAACCTGATCGTCGCGACCGAGGCGCTGGCGACTAAGGTCTTGTTCGAGGGCGGGCGCGCGGTCGGCGTCGCGTACACCCAGCGCGGCGAGAAGAAGGAGGCGCGGGCGCGTGGCGAGATCGTCGTCTGCGGCGGCGTCTATAACTCACCGCAGCTCTTGCAGCTTTCAGGGGTCGGGCCGGGCGCGCTGTTGAGCCAGCACGGCATCCCCGTCGTCGCCGACAGCCGCGACGTCGGCAACCAGCTCCAGGACCATTTCTATGTGCGGCTCGCGTTCCGCTGCACCCGGCCGATCACCTTGAACGAGGTCGGGAACTCGATGTGGCGGCGGGCGGTCGCCGGCATCCAGTATGGGCTTTTCCGCTCGGGCCCGCTCGCCAGCAACGGCATTTGCGCCGGTGGCTTCGCGCGCAGCGACCCGCGCATGGACCGGCCCGATATCCAGCTCAATTTCAGCACCTGGAGCTTCTCGCATCGTGATGCGAAGGGCGTCTATCCACACCCGTTCCCCGGCTTCTCCGTGAGCGCGGTGCATCTGCGCCCCGACGCGCGCGGGACGGTCCTGATCAAGAGCCCCGACCCGACCGCGCCGCCGGCGATCCAGTTCAATTTCCTCAAGACCCGGTCCGATCTCGACGCGCTGACCTCGGGGATGCGCCTCGCCCGCAAGATCACCGAGCAGCCGGCGATCAAGCACCTGGTCCACAGCGAGATTCTTCCCGGCGCGCAGGTCCAGACCGATGCCGAGTTCGAGGAAGCGATCCGCACCTACGCGCTGTCAAACCTGCACCCGGTCGGCACCTGCCGGATGGGCGCGGACGAGACCGCAGTGCTCGATCCGCGGCTCCGGGTCAACGGGGTCGGTCGTCTCCGTGTCGTCGACGCCTCGGTGATGCCCGCGGTCCCGGCCGGCAACACCAATGCTCCGACGATCATGATCGCCGAAAAGGCCGCCGACATGATCCTGCAAGATGCGCGGGCGGCGTGAGGGTCGGCTATTACAAATCCGATCATCCCGGCTTTCGCCGGGGTGATCGGCGAGGGGAGAGCTGATGCGCGCTCTAGTGACTGGCTTCGAGCCGTTCGACAGCGACACGGTCAATCCGTCCTCGGCCATCCTGCCCCTTCTTCCACGACGGCTCGGCGAAGTCGAGACGGAGACGCGGGTGCTGCCCTGCGTCTTCGGCGAGGCGCTGCGGGTGCTTGGCGAGGCCGTGGCGGCGATCAAGCCCGACATCGTGCTGTGCGTCGGCCTTGCCGGCGGCCGGGCGGAATTGTCGCTGGAGCGGGTTGCGATCAACGTCGACGACGCTCGCATCGCCGATAACGACGGCAACCGGCCGGTCGATGTCCCGGTGATCGCCGAGGGCCCGCCGGCCTATTTCTCCGGCCTGCGGATCAAGGCCGCCGTCGCCGAGTTGCGCCGTGCCGGGCTGCCGGCCGGGGTGTCGAACAGCGCCGGGACCTTTGTCTGCAACCATACCTTTTACGGGGTCATGCACCTGGCGGCAGAGCGGGGGTTCCGCGCCGGGTTCCTGCACGTCCCGTATCTGCCGGAGCAGGCCGTGCGGCATCCCGGCGCGCCGTCGATGGCGCTCGCCGATATCGCGCGCGGGATCGAGATCGTCCTGTCGGTCGCGGCGGCGCGGGGCGCCGATATTGCTGTGTCCGAGGGGACATTCGCCTAGGTTACCGAGGAGCGCGGGGTTCTCACCCGCATTCCTCTGAGAAAAACTGCGGGCAGGCCGCCCGCGCGCCTTTATGGGGAAATGCCGATGCCCGATTTTGCCGGTTTGCATGTCGTCGTCACCGGAGGGACCGGAGCCCTGGGCACCGCCGTGGTTGGCGCGTTGCGGGCGGGAGGCGCCGAGTGCCACGTGACCAATTTCGTCGCGGCCGAGCTCGATCGCTATGCCCATCGCGGCGACCCGAAGGTGCATGTGACGACCGGCGTCGATCTCGCCGACGAGGCGGCGGTGCGGCGGTTTTACGAGGGGCTGCCGTCGCTGTGGGCGTCGGTGCATCTCGCCGGCGGGTTTGCGATGGCGCCGGTGGCCGAGACCTCGGGAGACGATTTCGAGGCGCAGTTCCGGATGAACACGCTGTCGTGCTTTCTGTGCTCGGCGGCGGCGGTGAGGGCGATCCGGAACAGCGGCGGCAACGGCGGGCGGATCGTCAACGTGTCGGCGCGGCCGGCGCTGGAGCCGCGTTCGGGCGCCGGGATGGCTGCGTACACCGCATCGAAGGCGGCGGTCGCCGCGCTGACCCAGGCGATGGGCGAGGAGCTGGTCGGCGAGGACATCTGGGTCAATGCGGTCGCACCGTCGGTGCTGGACACCCCCGCCAACCGCGCCGCAATGCCCAAGGCCAAGCACGAGCGCTGGGTCCACCCCGACGCGATCGCGGCGGTCATCGCCTTCCTCGCCTCGCCCGACAACAAGGTCACCCGCGCCGCCGTGCTGCCGGTTTACGGCGGATCGTAAGAAAACGGTTTTGCCTGTTGGCGATCTTGTAAGATAGGCACAGCGCAACGAAACCGCGCTCTACCCATCCTAGGGGCGGCTCGGATCAAAGGGAGACACTATGGCGAAGGGCATCCTGATCGCAGCGATGAATATCGGCAACGCGGCGGTGGACGAGTTTCAGGACTGGTACGACACCGAGCATCTGCCCGAGCGGGTCGCCTGCCCCGGATTTATCGAATGCCAGCGCTGGATCGGCACGGCCGACCCGAAGGTCTCCGTCGCGATCTACGACCTCGACACTATCGACGTGCTGAAGAGCCCGGGGTACCAGGCGATCGGCGGGCCCAACCTGTCGCCGTGGTCAAAGCGGGTGACGAGTCGGGTCGAGCGGCTGATGCGGTTCGAGGGCGAACAGGTCCTTCCAGGTGACAAGATCGCCCCGAAAGGCGCCGGCGGCTTCCTCCTTAATGCGATGAACGTCGCGCCCGAGCACGAGGCCGAGTTTAACGAATGGTACAACACCGAGCACATTCCGCAGCTCGGCGCGGTGCCCGGGTGCATCACCGCCCGCCGTTTCCGCGCCACCAGCGCCAACCGCCGCTACGTCGCGCTCTACCACCTCGAATCGCCTGAAGTGCAGACGACGCAGGCCTGGAAGGACGCCGCCAACACGCCGTGGACGCAAAAGCTGCGGCCGCATTTCCGCGACCATCTGCGGATCGTTTGCAAGGCCTACGTGCGCGGCGCCTGACTGTTCTGGTTTCGACCATGAGCCGGGCGCACCGCGCGGGGTGCGCCCGGAGAGCGCGATGTCGCATCTGATTACCACCAGCTTTCTGATCCCGCCGGCGGTCTTTGTCTGGCTGATCCTGCTCGGGATCTGGCTCAGCCTCAGACACGCGCCGCTGGGGCCGCTGATCGCGCTGGTGGGGAGCCTTGCCCTCTATGCGACGTCGATGCCGCTCGTAGCGTCGTTTCTGCTCGAGCGGCTCGAAGAGCACGCCGCGCTGAGTGCCGACCTCACCCGGGCGCAGGCGATCGTGGTGCTCGGCGGCGGCCTGCGCCGCGGCGACCCGGGCGAGAAGGATTTGCTGAAGTACGACTCGCTCGATCGGCTGGTGATGGCGGTTCAGGCGTACCGGCTTCTGCACATCCCGATCGTCGTCACCGGTGCCGGGCGCGAGGACGGTCCGAGCGAGGCGGCGCTGATGAAGCAGATGCTCGACACCGATTTCTCGATACCGGTCACCTGGGTCGAGCCAAATGCCCATACGACCTATGAGAACGCGCTGTTCACGCGGCGCCTGCTGCAGCCGGCCGGCGTCCACCGGGTGGTCGTCGTCACCCAGGCCTGGCACGAGCCGCGTGCGCTGTGGGCGTTCGAGCACGTGGGCTTTCAGGCGGTGCCGTGGCCGGCGCCGCATCAGAGCTTCAAGATCGATTCGATCGATGATTTTCTGCCCAGCGCCGACGCGCTGCACGACAGCTATCTCGCCTTTCACGAACTGATCGGCGCGGCCTATTACCGGCTGCGTTATTGAAGTCGCAACCGGGCGATGACATCCTAACGGGAAGCACAGGGAGGATTGGATGCGTCGCCAGGACCAGATCGCCGAAGTGCGAAAGCTGCTCGCTCATCTCGACGCACGCACGACGGCGATGGCCGATGGGGTCTATCGCAATCCGATCACCAGCTACATCTCGGCCGAGCAGGCGGCGCGGGAGCAGGACCTGTTTTTCAGGAAGGGCGTCATCAATGTCGGCCTGTCGTGCCTCCTGCCGAATCCCGGCGACTGGATGACGCACGACTATACCGGCGTGCCGATACTCCTGGTGCGGCGCGGCGACGGGACGCTCGGCGCCTTTCTCAATGTCTGCCGCCATCGCGGCGCCCGTGTCGCCGACGGCTGCGGCAGGGGCGAGCGCGATTTCCGCTGCCCCTATCACGGCTGGTGCTACGGCCTCGACGGTGCGCTGATCGCACGGCCCGACGAGCGTTCCTTCGCCGATGCCGACCGGGCGACGCACGGGCTGCGCCCGCTGCCGGTCGCCGAGAAATACGGGATGATGTGGGTGTCCCCGTCACCCGACACGGTGTTCGACGTCGACGATCTGCTGACCGGCCTCGATATCGACATGGCTGCCTACGGGCTCGACACCTATCACCATTACGAGACCAGGGTCCTGCGGCGGAAGATGAACTGGAAGCTTGCCGTCGATACGTTCGGCGAGAGCTACCATCTGCAGCACCTGCACCCGAACACGGTCGACCCGCTGTTCTACAGCAACCGCTGCACCTTCGATCCGTTCGGCCTCAACCACCGCATGATCATCGCACGCAGGAACCTCGACGAGCTACGCGGCCTGCCCGAATCGCAGTGGGATCTGTTCGACCACACAGCCATCCTTTGCGTCCTGTTCCCGAACACGGTCTTCACCTTTCAGCGCGACCACGTCGAAACCTGGCACATGTTCCCGGGCGACAACGTTGACGAGACCGTGATGTACGTGTCGCTCTACATCCCCGAACCGGTCGACAACCCCAAGGCCAAAGAGCATTGGGACCGCAACTTCAACCTGTTGATGGCGACCGTCGAGATGGAGGATTTCCCGACCTGCGAAGGGATGCAGCGCGGGTTCAAATCGGGCGCCCAGGACGAGATCGTCTTTGGCCGCAATGAGCCGGCGCTTCAGCACTACCACAAGAGCATCCACGCCGCCCTCGGCCAGGGCCTGGCGGCGGAGTAGCTTTTCGCGTCATTCCCGCGAAAGCGGAAACCAGGGCGAGCGACGAGGCGGTGCCTTGGACCCCGCCTTCGCGGGGGTGACGACGGAAACAGTTTAGGGCATTAAGCGCGGCGTGGAGCTCTCCGTCGTCATCCCGGTCAGGAACGAAGCCGGCAACATCGCGCCGCTGGTCGGCGAGATCGTCGCGGCGCTCGATCCGATCGCCGAGTACGAGATCGTCTATGTCGACGATGGCAGCACCGATGCGACGGCGGCGGAGATCAGGGGGCTGCGGGCTGAGAACCCGCGCCTGCGCCTTGTCCGCCATGCCAAAAGCTGCGGGCAGAGCGCGGCGGTGCGGACCGGGGTGAAGGCGGCGCGTGGGGCGTGGATCGCGACGCTCGACGGCGACGGCCAGAACGACCCGGCCGACATCCCGGCGCTGTGGCAGCTTGCCTGCGAAGCGGCGCCGAGCCCGCCGCTGCTCCTCGCCGGCCACCGCGCGCGGCGTCGCGACACCTGGACCAAGCGCGCATCGTCGCGCATCGCCAACGGCGTCCGCCGCGGGATGCTGCACGACGACACGCCGGATACCGGCTGCGGCCTCAAGGTGTTTCGGCGCGACCTGTTTCTCGACCTCCCCGCGTTCGACCACATGCACCGGTTCCTGCCGGCGCTGGTGATCCGCGCCGGGGGCGTCGTGCGGTCGGTTCCGGTCAACCATCGACCGCGTGAGCGCGGCACCTCGAAATACGGCACGCTCGACCGGCTCGCGGTCGGGATCACCGACCTCCTCGGTGTCATGTGGCTGCGCCGCCGCGGGTCGGTGCCGGTGATCATCGACGCGGAACCGGGCTGAGCGCGATGCCGGACATCAAAGCGCCGCCGAACCCCACGATCGCCCATATGCGCCAGGCCGGGCGGGTCGGGCTCGTGCTCGTGATGATCGCCGGCTTTGTCGCCGCGTGGCATTGGCGCGCGGGGCTCGACCCCACGGCGCTTGGCGCCAGGCTCGCCGGCTCGCCGACCGCGCCGCTGGTGTTTCTCGCGCTGCACATTGCCGCGAGCCTCTTTTTCGTGCCGCGCACGCTGCTCGCGATCGCCGCCGGGCTCGCCTTCGGCATGTGGTGGGGAACGCTGTGGGCGGGGCTGGGCAGCGTCATTGGGGCCTGCGCCGGGTTTCTCGTCGCCCGCTACGTCAATGCCGGCGTCATCGACGCGACGAGCTGGGCGCGGCTGTCCCGTGTGCTCGGTCGGGTCGAGCGCGGCGGATGGCGGGCGGTCGCGACGATCCGGCTGATCCCGATCATCCCGCACAGCCTGACGAATTACGCGCTGGGGCTGACCCGGATCGGATTGGCGCCGTACGCGATCGGCTCGCTGCTCGGCCAGCTCCCGCTGACGATCGCCTACGCCGATCTCGGCGCCGCCGGCGAGCGGGTGATGATCGGCGCCGGCGGCTGGATCGTGCCGACCGCGATCGGCGCGGCGGCGCTGGCGCTATCGCTGGTGATCCCGGTCATCGCGCGTCGGCGCCCAGTGCCGGAGGCCTAGGTCCACCGGTCGCCCAGTCGAGCAGTTCGACCGTGTGCACGACCGGCAGTTCGCTGCCCGCGGCGAGCTGGGTGATGCAGCCGATATTCCCGGCGGCGACAAAATCGGCGCCGGTCTGGGCGATGTTGGCGAGCTTGCGGTCGCGCAGCCGCGTCGCGAGCTCGGGCTGCAGGAGGTTGTAGGTCCCGGCCGAGCCGCAACAAAGGTGGCCTTCGGGGATGTCGACCGGGTCGAAGCCCACGGCGGCCAGCAGTTCCTTCGGTTGGCGATGCACCTTTTGCCCGTGCTGCAATGAGCAGGCCGAATGGTACGCGACACGCCCCATGCCACTGCCCGCCTGCAGCCCCAGCTCGGCCGCGAGCTCGGTTACGTCGCGAGCGAGGCGCGAGATGCGGGCGGCCTTTTCGGCATAGGCCGGGTCGTCGCGCAGCATGAACCCGTAATCCTTGACCGTCGTGCCGCAGCCCGAGGCGTTGACGACGATCGCGTCGAGCCCGCCTGCGCGCCGCGTCCGCTCCCAGGCGTCGATATTGGCGCGGGCGAAGGCAAGCGCAGCCTCCGCCTGGCCGAGGTGGTGGGGCAGCGAGCCGCAGCAACCGCTGCCCTCGGCAACGACGATTTCGCAGCCGTGCCGGGTCAGGAGCCGGATCGTCGCCGCATTGATCTCGGGCTTCAGCACCTGCTGCGCGCAGCCCGGCAACAGCGCGACCCGCATCCGCGCCGGCCCCTCGGCCGCAAAGGTTTGCGGCCGGTCCCACGGCGACGGCGACGGCACCGAGGCCGGTGCCAGTTCCAGCATCGGCCGCAGCCGGCGCGGCACCACGGGTGCGAAGAGCTTACCCACCGCCGCGCCGAGCAACGCCAGCCGGAACCATTTCGGCCGGGTCAGCACCGCGCCGAGCAGCCGGCGCAGCGCGCGGTCGAGCGGCGGCCGGTGGTGGTGCTCCTCGATATAGCGGCGCCCGTGGTCGATCAGGTGCATGTAGTTGACGCCGGACGGGCAGGTCGTCATGCAGCCGAGGCACGAGAGGCAGCGGTCGATGTGCTTGACCGTCTCGGGCTCGGGCGCGGCGCCCGTTTCGAGCATGTTCTTGACGAGGTAGATGCGGCCGCGCGGGCTGTCGAGCTCGTCGCCGAGCAGGACATAGGTCGGGCAGGTCGCCGTGCAGAACCCGCAATGGACGCAGGCGCGCAGGATCTTCTCGGTGGCCGCGGTGTCGGAGTCGAGGAGCTGCTCGGGGGTGAAATCGGTTTGCATCAGACGTCGTCGACCATCCGGCCGGGGTTGAGGATATGGCGCGGGTCGAAGCCGTCCTTGACCCGCCGCGCCAAGGCGGCCAGCGGCGCGGGCTGCGGCTCGAACACCGGAACCTCGCGGCGGAGGCCGGGGCTGCCCTTGATCAGCGTCGCGTGCCCGTCGCCGCCGACCGCACCGCGGATCACCGCCGCACCGCCATCGCCGACCGCGGGCAGGGCCAACCACACAAGCCCGCCGCCCCAATCGAGAAACCACGCCGCATCGACCTGCCGGGCGACGGTTTCCGCGAGCCCGGCGCCGCGGCTGGGTGCGACAGAAACGCGCCACACCGCCCGCCCGGCGAGCTCGGCCAGCGGCTCGGCCGCGCCGAGCGATCGCCAAAGCGCAATCGACGCCGCGTCATCCAGCACCTCGGCCGCGCCGGCATCGCCGAATTCGCGGATCAGCGCGTCGCGGCGATGCGCGACCGACGGCGCCGGCCCCTCGACCCTGACGGCAACCCCGATCGGCAGTGCCAGCCCTGGCGGGATATAGGCGGCGCCCGAAATCTCGTGCGGCGAGCCCAGCACCGCCGCCATCAGCGCCGTCGCCAGCGCCGGCACGACATCGCGGAACAGGACGGTTGCCACCGCCTCCGGCCGGGGCAATACCTTGACCGACACCTCTTCGAGCGCGGCCAACGTGCCGTATGAGCCGGCCATCAATTTGCACAGATCATAGCCGGTGACGTTTTTGACGACCTTGCCGCCGGCCTGGAAAATCTCACCGCGGCCGCTGACCCCGCGAAAGCCGAGGAAATGGTCGCGCGCGGCGCCAGCCTTGACCCGCCGCGGGCCGGCGAGGTTGCAGGCGAGCGTTCCGCCCAGCGTCGGCCGCGCTCCGTCGGCGCCGAGCAGTGCACGCCAGTCGGGTGGCTCGAACGCCAGCATCTGCCGGTTTTCGTCGAGCAGAGTTTCGATCTCTTCAAGCGTCGTCGCCGCGCCGGCGGTCAGAACCAGTTCGGCTGGCTCATATTCCCGGACACCTGCGAGCGCCGAGAGGTCGAGTACATGCGGCGTCTGCAACGGGCGCCCGAGCCCGCGCTTCGATCCGCCGGAAACAACCTCAAGCGGCTCCTCGGCGACGAGCGCCGTCGCGACGGCGTCGCGCAATTCGTCGAGCGTGGCGGGAGAGAAACGGGTCATACCCTAAGCTGTCATTGCGAGCGCAGCGAAGCAATCTCGGGCCGCAGGAGACTCCTCCGATCGAGATTGCCGGGTCGCCTTGGCTCCTCGCAATGCCAGCGTGTCATGCGCGCTCGGCATTACCAGAATCGATAGCGCTGGCTTACTATGTCTCCTCCGATAGGGAGGATTTTATGGCTGATCTGGTGATTCGCGGCGCGGCGATCCTCGACGGGCTTGGGCACGACCCGGTGCGGGCCGATCTGGCGATCACCGATGGGCGGATCAGCGAGATCGGCGACGTCAAGCCGAACGGCGCCGAGACCGTCGATGCCGGCGGCCTCACGCTGATGCCCGGCATCATCGACATCCATACCCATTACGACGCGCAGGTCACATGGGACCCGACGCTGTCGCCGTCGCCGTCGCTCGGCGTCACCACCGCGGTAATGGGAAATTGCGGGTTCGGCATCGTCCCGTCGCCGCCGCATCTGCGCGACCTGATCATGCGCAACCTCGCGGTCGTCGAGGGGATGGACATCGACGCGCTGAGAGCCGGGATCGACTGGCGCTTCCAGTCCTTCGCCGAATACCTCCAGGCCGTGCGCGGCGCCGGTCCCTACATGAACCTCGCCGTCCTCGTCGGGCACTCGGCGGTGCGCACGGCCGTGATGGGCGACGACGCCTCGATTCGCAAGGAGCCGACGCCTGCCGAACTCGCCGAGATGAAGCGGCTCGTCAGCGAGGCGATGGGCCAGGGCGCGATCGGGCTTGGCGCCTCGTATTCGCCGAATCATTCCGGGTGGGGCGGCATCCCGATGCCGTCAACGATCAGCGATATCGGCGAGTTCGAGGCCCTCGTCGAGGCGATGGGCGGGCCGGGGCGCGGCGTCGTCGAGATCGCTTCGGGCACGGTGCCGGTCGACACGATCGCCGGGATCGCCGGGCGCCACGGCCGCCGCATCTTCATGACCACCGGCGTCGCCTTCTACAACGAGCAGTATCCCGAGCGCGGGTTCGGCATGTTCGAGGCGGCCGCGGCGGCGCAGGCGCGCGGGCAGGAGGTCTATCTCCAGTTCACCTGCCAGCCGCTCTCGTTCGATTTCACCCTGGCCGCGGCCTATCCGTTCTACAGCCACGCCGCGTTCGACCCGATCAAGGCCTATGACCGCGACCAGCTCAAGACGGTGTTCCAGGACCAGAGCTGGCGCGACAGCTTCCGCGACAACCTGCGCAACCCGAAGGCGGGCACGATCTTTCAGGGGAATTGGGACCGCGTCATCGTCGCCGCGCCCGCCAAGGCCGAGAATGCCGGGCTCGCCAACCGCTCCATCGCCGACATCATCCGCGGCAGCAACCGCGACCCGCTCGACGCCTTCCTCGATCTCGGCCTCGACGAAGACCTCGACACCGGGTTTGTCGGCCGCTTCCTCAACGCGGTCGACGAGGGGGTCGAACCGCTGGTCAAGCACAAGGCGGGGGTCATCGCGCTCAGCGACGCCGGGGCGCATCTCGTCTATCTGTGCGACGCCGGGTTCGGGCTTTACCTGCTCGGCCATTGGGTGCGCGAGCGCGGCGCTTTCGACATCGTCGAGGGGGTGCGGCGGCTGACGAGCCACCAGGCCGGGCTCTACGGCATTCCCGACCGCGGCCGCATCGCCGTCGGCGCCCATGCCGACCTGATGCTGTTCGACCCGGCGACGGTCCACGTCTCGGCGCCGCGCCGCGTCAACGACCTGCCGGCCGGCGGGCAGCGTACGTTGCGCGACCCGATCGGCGTCCACGGCGTCTTTGTCAACGGCACCCGCGTCTTCGACGGCGCCAATTACGCCGGGTTGCCCAAGGGGCCGGGCCAGGTGCTCGACCGGTTCCTGCCGGCGCGGGAGGGGGCCCAATAAGCCGCGATCGCGCTTGACCCCTGCGACGGCCGGCCCGCGCCTGTGGGCCGGGTTTATCGCCATGAGCATCGGCATGTTCATGGCCGTGCTCGATATCCAGATCGTCGCCAGCTCGCTGCCCGAGATCCAGACTGCGTTTGCGATCCCGTTCGACCGGCTCGGCTGGGTGCAGACCGCTTATCTGTCGTTCGAGATCGTCGCGATCCCGCTGACCGGGTGGATCACCCGCACGCTGTCGACGAGGGGCGCGTTTGTCGTCGCGGTGCTCGGCTTTACCGCAGCGAGCCTCGCCTGCGCGGTGTCGCCGGGGTTCTGGTGGCTGATTTCCGCACGCCTCGTGCAGGGGTTTTTCGGCGGTTTCCTGATCCCGCTCGTCTTTTCCGCCGTGTTCCTGATGTTCGAGGATGGGCCGGCGCGGGTCAGGGCGACGGTGATCGCCGGGGTGCTGGCGATGCTCGCGCCAACCCTGGGACCGAGTGTCGGCGGCTTTATCACCGATCGGTTCTCCTGGCACTGGCTGTTTCTGATCAATGTGGGGCCGGGGATCGTCGTCGCCCCGCTGGCGGGTTGGATGGTGGCGATCGACCGGCGCGAGACGGGCAGCGGCGTCGACCTTGCCTCCGCGCCGCTGCTTGCCCTTTTTCTCGCCGGGATGCAGGTCGTGCTGAGTGAGGCCCCCCGGCGCGGCTGGGGCAGCCCGGTCATGCTGGGGCTGATGGCGGTGTGCGTCGCGTGCGCCGCCGTCGCGATCCGCCGCTGCCTGACCCGGCCCGAGCCGCTCGTCCGGCTCTCCGCCTTCCGCCGGCGTGATTTCGCGCTCGGCTGCGCGTTCAGCTTTTCGCTCGGCGCCGGGCTCTATGGCGCGACGTTTCTTCTGCCGCTCTATCTCGGCGTCGTGCGTCATCACGACCCGTTCGAGATCGGACTGATCATGATGGTTACCGGCGGGGCTCAGCTCGTCGCCGCTCCGGTCGCGACGATCCTCGAACGCCGCATCGAGCCGCGCCTTCTTGCCGGCTTCGGCTATGCGCTGCTCGCGGTGGGCCTTATCGGCAACGCGTTCATGACCCCCGCCGACGATTTCTGGGCGCTCGCCTGGCAGCAGGTGGTGCGGGGCGTCTCGGTGATGTTCTGCCTCTTGCCGACGACGTCGCTCGCGCTCGGCGCGTTCCCGCCGGGCGAGATCTCGAACGCCAGCGGCCTGTTCAACCTGATGCGCAACCTCGGCGGCGCGATCGGGCTCGCGGTGGTCGACACGCTGATCGAACAGCGGACGCCGATCCATGCCGCGGCGCTGATCGCGCGCCTCCAGGCCGGGTCGCGTGCCGCCGCGGCGTTCGTCGGGCTGCCGCTCGACCAGTTCAACGGCCAGCCGCTCGGACCGATCGACGACGCGACCCGCGACCAGGTCGCGCCGCTCGTCGAGCATGCCGGGCTGACGATGGCCCTGAACGAGGCCTGGCTCATGCTCGGCGCGATCGTCGTCGTATCGCTTGCGGCGCTCCCCTGGTTCGGCCGCGCGACAACCCCCTCGAATTCCCGGCATTCCGCTGCTATACGGACGGAATGATGTCGAGGCGCGGGTGGATAGGGCGAATTACGGGCCTGACCCTCATCTGAGGGTCAGGACGCTGCCGATTCTTCGCCCTTCACCCAGAGGCTGACGATGCCCACGGACTACCGCCAGACCGTTTTCCTGCCCAAGACCGATTTCCCGATGCGCGGCGACCTGCCGAACCGCGAGCCGGCAATGCTGGCCCGGTGGCAGCAGATGGATCTTTATCGCAGGCTGCGCGAGACCGCGAAGGGGCGCGAGAAATTTATCCTTCATGACGGTCCGCCTTACGCCAACGGCGACCTCCATATCGGCCACGCGCTCAACAAGATTTTGAAGGATGTGATCAACCGCACCCAGCAGATGCTGGGCAAGGACGCGGCCTATGTGCCCGGCTGGGACTGCCACGGCCTGCCGATCGAGTGGATGATCGAGGAGCGCTACCGCGCCAAAGGCCAGTCGAAGGATTCGGTGCCGCGCGACCAGTTCCGCGCCGAGTGCCGCGCCTTTGCCGAGCATTGGATCGGTGAGCAGAGCCAGCAATTCCAGCGCCTCGGCGTGATCGGCGACTGGAAGGACCCGTACACGACGATGGCCTTCAAGGCCGAGGCGCAGATCGTCCGCGAGATCGGCAAGTTCCTTGAGAACGGCGGCCTCTACAAGGGCGCGAAGCCGGTGTTGTGGTCGGTCGTCGAGCAGACCGCGCTTGCCGAGGCTGAGGTCGAGTACCACGACCATCGCTCGACGACGATCTGGGTCCGCTTCCCGGTCGACAAGGCACCGCGGCCGTCGATGCACCACGCCGCAATCGTGATCTGGACCACGACGCCGTGGACCATGCCCGGCAACCGCGCGATCGCCTACAGCGACGAACTCGAATACGCGGTGATCCAGGTCGACGCGCTCGGCGAAAACAGCCGCGCAACGGTCGGCGAGAAGCTCGTCGTCGCGATGCCGCTGATCGAAGAGTTCTGCACGCGCTGCCGGATCGAGCGGCACACGGTCGTCGACCTCTTCCCCGGCACCATACTGGCCGGCACGGTCACGCACCACCCGCTCCACGGCCAGGGCTACGATTTCCCGGTGCCGCTGTTCCCGGCCGGGTTTGTCGAGGCCGGGACGGGCACCGGCTTTGTCCATATCGCCCCCGGCCACGGCGCCGACGACTGGGAGCTCGGCCAGGCGAACGGCCTCCCGGTGCCGGACACGGTCGGCCCCGACGGCGTCTATCTGCCGAACGTGCCGCTCTTCGCCGGCCGCTCGGTCTATACCTCGGAGGGCAAACCCGGCAACGCGAACGAGGCGGTGATCGGCGCGCTGGTCGCGGCGGGCGGGCTCGTCGCGCGGGGCAATCTCGTGCATTCCTATCCGCATTCGTGGCGGTCGAAGGCGCCGCTGATCTTCCGCAATACGCCGCAATGGTTCATCTCGATGGAGGCGAACCATTTGCGCGACAATGCGCTCAAAGCGATCGACGACACGCGCTGGATCCCGCAGTCGGGCAAGAACCGCATTTCGGCGATGATCGAAGGGCGGCCCGATTGGTGCGTGTCGCGCCAGCGCGCCTGGGGGGTGCCGATCCCGGTCTTCGTCAACAAGAAGACCGGCCAGCCGCTGCGCGACCCGGCCGTCATCGAGCGCGTCGCCGCCGAGGTCGAGAAAAAGGGTGCCGACGCCTGGTTTACCGGAGGGCCGGGCCGCTTTCTCGGCAACGCGTACGATCCGGCCGAATGGGACCAGGTCACCGACATCATCGAGGTCTGGTTCGACTCGGGCTCGACCCACGCCTTCGTGCTCGAACAGCGGCCGGAATTGAAATGGCCGGCCTCGCTCTATCTCGAAGGGTCGGACCAGCACCGCGGCTGGTTCCATTCGTCGCTCCTCGAAAGCTGCGGCACGCGCGGCCGGGCGCCGTACGACGCGGTGCTGACCCATGGCTTCGTCCTCGACGAGGATGGCCGCAAGATGTCGAAATCCTTGGGCAACGTGGTCGCCCCGCAGGACGTGATGCGGCAGAGCGGCGCCGACATCCTGCGCCTCTGGGTCGTCGCCTCGGACTACGCCGACGATCTGCGGATCGGCCCCGAGATCCTCAAGCACCACGCCGACGTCTATCGCCGCCTGCGCAACACGCTGCGCTACCTGCTCGGTGCGCTTGAAGGCTACACGCCGGCCGAGGCGGTAGCCGCGAAGGACATGCCCGAACTGGAACGCTGGGTCCTGCACCGCCTTGCCGAGATTGACGGCGACGTGCGCACCGCGATCGAGGCGTATGATTTCCACGCGCTGTTCACGGCGCTGCATAATTTCTGCGCGGTCGACCTTTCGGCGTTCTATTTCGACATCCGCAAGGACCGGCTTTACTGCGACGCCGCCGCCGATCCCGCCCGCCGCGCGACGCGGACGGTGATGGATCGCGTGTTCGACTGCCTGTGCCGCTGGCTGGCGCCGATCCTGTGCTTTACCGCCGAGGAGGCATGGCTTGCCCGGCATGGCGGCGGAGAAGGGCGCAGCGTGCATCTCGAACTCTTCGCCGATGTACCGGCGGCTTGGCGCGACGATGCGCTGGCGGCCCGCTGGGACGGGCTGCGGGATCTGCGCCGCGTCGCGACCGGGGCGATCGAGATCGAGCGCGGGGCGAAGCGTATCGGGTCGAGCCTCCAGGCCGCCATCGTGCTCACCGTGTCCGACGCGGTCGCGAAGAGCCTCGACGGCGTCGACGTCGCCGAGTTGTGCATCACCTCGGCCGCGCGGGTCGAAATCGGGACGCCGCCGGTGGATGCGTTCACGCTTCCCGATGTCGCCGGGGTCGGGGTACGGGTCGAGGCGGCGTCGGGCGAGAAATGCGAGCGCTGCTGGCGCGTGCTGCCCGAGGTCGGGCATGGGCGTGGGCCGGCCGATCTGTGCGGGCGCTGCACCGACGTGGTCGCCGCCCGATGATCAGGCGCGGGCTGATCGTCGCGATCCTCGTCGCGGTCGCCGACCAGTTGGCGAAGCTCGGCATCGTTGCGCTTTTCGCCGACAAGCCGCTCGGTACGACGATCAGCGTGGCCCCGTTCTTCAACCTGCTGCTGACGCACAATGCCGGCATCACCTTCGGCATGTTCAACAATGGGGCGACCGCCAATGCGCTGATCTTCTCCGGTCTCGCGCTGATCGTCGTCATCGTGCTGATCAACTGGCTGCGGCGGGTCGAGACGGTATTCCTGGCGGTTTCGATCGGCCTCATCATCGGCGGCGCGGCGGGCAATGTGACCGACCGGCTGCTGGAAGGCAGTGTCGTCGACTTTCTTGATTTCCACCTCGGTTCGTGGCATTGGCCGGCCTTCAATGTCGCCGATAGCGCGATTTGTCTTGGGGTGATCGCCATGTTGCTTGAGGGGCTTGTGTTCCGGCATCCGCGACCGCAAGAAAAACGGCCGGAGGACTTGGCGTCATGAGCAAGAGTCTACTTTTGGTTTCTTGCGCGGCGATGATTGTTCTACTTGCCGGTTGCAGCACTAGCGTCAAACAGGCGATCGGCCTCGAGGCCCAGGCGCCGGACGAATTCGCGGTCGAATCGCGCGCCCCGCTGACCGTCCCGCCCGAATTCGATTTGCGTCCGCCGGCACCGGGCGCGCCGCGCCCGCAGGACACGAGCCCGGCAGCAAGCGCGCAGCAGGCGATAAATGCGGCCGGCCCCGGCAAGCCCGGCGACACGGCCCCGGCCGGCCTGCGCGCGGGCAGCCCGTTCAGTGCCGCGCCACTGGCCGACCAGCAGCTCGATCCGTTGTCGCGCAAGCTGATGACCGCAGCCGACACCAGTTCCGGCCTGCAGGTCGAAAAGCGCGCGACCACCGTGCTCGAGGGAGTCCACTAGCATCCATTGAGGGGGCGGCGATGCGGAGCCTGTGGTTGGACGCCGAGGCCGAGCGGCTCGTCGCGCATTACGCCGCCGCGGGCGTTGCCCGCGAGCTCGCGGAGCGCATCTATACCTCGCGCCTGCTCGGTG
This sequence comes from Allostellaceae bacterium, assembly GCA_036489765.1. Lineage (GTDB taxonomy): Bacteria > Pseudomonadota > Alphaproteobacteria > ATCC43930 > CGMCC-115725 > DATARH01. Next base: position 38,694 of record DASXFE010000021.1, read on the forward strand.
GCGACAGGCGGCTCGTGCTTCATGGCGGCGGCAACACTTCGGTCAAGACGAGTGCCGAAGACCTCCTCGGCGAGACGCACGAGGTTCTTTGCGTCAAGGGCAGCGGCTGGGACATGGCGGCGATCGAGCCCGCCGGGCTGCCTGCCGTGCGGCTCGGCCCGCTTCGCCGGCTGCGCGCCCGCGATGCGCTCAGCGACGAGGACATGGTGCGGGTGCAGCGCGCCAACCTGATCGACCCCGGCGCGCCGAACCCGTCGGTCGAGACGCTGCTCCACGCCTTTCTGCCGCATAAATTCATCGACCACACCCACGCGACCGCGGTCCTGAGCCTGGCCGACCAGCCGGATGCGGCCGCGCGGTGCCGCGATCTCTATCGCGGCCGGCTCGGCATCGTGCCGTACATCATGCCGGGCTTCCTGCTGGCCAAGAAGGCGGCGGAGATTTTCGAGGAAGACCCGTCGGTCGAGGGCCTCGTGCTGATCAAGCACGGCATCTTCACCTTTGCCGACACGGCCCGCGACGCGTACGAGCGGATGATCGCCGCCGTCACCGATGCCGAGACCCGCCTGTCACAAGGCCGCCGCCACGTCTTCGCCGGGGCCGCCTTGCCGAACCGGGTCCCCTCCGTCGCCGAGATTGCGCCGATCGTGCGCGGCGCCTGCGCCCTCGCCGAGTCGGGTGGTGCGTGGAAGCGCTTCGTCCTCGATTTCCGCGGGACGCCGGGCGTGCTGAATTTCGTCAACGGTGCCGAGCTTTCCCGCTATGGCCTGGCCGGCGTCGCCACCCCCGACCACACGATCCGGACCAAGAACTATCCGCTGATTGCGCCGGCCCCGGACGACGGGCTCGTCGCGTTCTCCGCCGCGCTGCGTCGGGAGGCTGGCGGTTTCGTCGCCCGGTACCACGGCTATTTCGCTCGCAACAATGCGGTCTCGGCGGTCAAGAAGCGCGAGCTCGACCCGATGCCGCGCGTGGTGCTGGTGCCGGGTTTGGGGCTTTTCGGGCTCGGACGCAGCGCCCGCGACGCCGCGGTCGCCGCCGATCTCGCCGAAAGCTGGATCGAGACCGCGACCGATGCCGAGGCGATCGGCACGTTCGAATCGCTCGGCGAGGCCGAACTGTTCGAGATGGAATACTGGTCGCTCGAACAGGCCAAGCTCGGCACGGTCCAGGAAAAGCCGCTCGCCGGCCAGGTCGCGCTCGTCACCGGCGGCGCCGGCACGATCGGCCTTGCGACGGCCCGCGGTTTGCGCGCCGCCGGTGCCGAGATCGCCCTTATCGACCGCGACGAGGGCGTTGCCGAGGCGGCGAAAAAACTCGGCGGCATCGGCATCGCCTGCGACGTCACCGACAAATCCGCCGTCGCCGGCGCATTCGACGGCGTCGTCGCGCGGTTCGGCGGGGTCGACATCGCCGTCTCGAACGCCGGCGCCGCGTGGCAGGGCAAAATCGGCGAGGTCGACGAAAGAACCCTGCGCGACAGCTTCGAGCTCAATTTCTGGGCCCACCAATGGGTCGCGCAGAACGCCGTCCGCGTCATGCTCGTGCAAGGGACGGGCGGGTCGCTGCTGTTCAACACGTCAAAACAGGCGGTCAACCCCGGCGTCGATTTCGGCCCGTACGGGCTGCCAAAGGCCGCGACCCTCGCGCTGATGCGCCAATACGCGCTCGAATACGGCGCCTCCGGCATCCGCGCCAACGCCGTCAACGCCGACCGCATCCGCGGCGGGCTCCTGACCCCGGAGATGATCGCCTCGCGCTCGAAGGCCCGGGGCGTCAGCGAGGCCGACTATATGGGCGGCAACCTGCTCCACCGCGAAGTCACCGCTGAGGATGTCGCCGGCGCGTTCGTCTCCCTCGCCCTCGCCCCGAGCACGACTGCCGCGATCATCACCGTCGACGGCGGGAATATTTCGGCGGCGGTACGGTAGCCCTCGCGCTGTCATTGCGAGAAGCCGTAGGCGACGCGGCAAGCTCGGGCGGAGGAGCCTTCGCTGCGCTCGCGATGCCACGCGTTAAAGCCCGACGCTTTTCAGGAACCCCAGCGCCGCCTCTGCGCAGGCGTCGGGCGCTTCGAGCTGCAGCAAGTGGCTCGTGCCCGGGATTGCGGCGTAGTCGAACCCGCCGGTCTCAGCCAGGGTCCGGTTCGAAAGGGCGGTCGGCGTGGGGTGATCGCGCTCGGGGTCCGCACCGATCAGCTTCACAGGGCCGGGGTAATCGGCGCGGCGGGGCCAAAGGTCGAGCGGGGCGCCTTGCTCGTACATCGAGGCTTCGAGGGCTGGCGGGCAACGCAGGCGCCCGTCGCGCAAGACGGCCTGCGCCATCAGCTTCCGGGTTTCCTCAGTCCAGTCTCGACCCGAGCGGGTCGCGGCGTATTCGGCGGCCAGTTCGGCGGGATCGGCGAAGCTTTCGCGGCGCGCCTTGGCCCAGGCGGTCAGCCGGTCGAGATATCGCAGCATCGCCGCGCGCGCCGGGCCGTCGGGCGGCACGTTGGGCGGGTCGAAGGCGACGAGCGCATCGAGCCGCCAGCCGCGTTGCAGCGCCGCCAGCAAGGCCGATTGCGCCGACATCGAATGGAAGAGACCGACGCTCGGCTTCGCCCCGAATTCCGTCCCGACCGCGCACAGCACCGCGTCGACGTCGCCGACCATGTGCGCATAATCGTGCGCCGCGGGATCGCTCGGCGCGTTGTGCCCGTGATTGCGCATGTCGAAGACCGCGATTTCGTAGTCGGGTAGAAACCGCCGCCAGAACGCGAAATACCCGTCGCTTGCAAACCCGTTGCCGTGGCTGACGAAGAGCCGCACCGGCCGCGTCTCCCCATGCAACCGGACCCCGATCGGCGGGCCGTCCGGGCGGGGTACGTCGAGCGTCGCGCGGGGCTCGCGCGGCAATCAGGTCGCGGCGGCTTCGGCGGCGGCGAGGCCGCGGCCTAGGGTCTCGGGCAGCAGCAGCAGCATCACGATCATCAGCCCCGACGCCAGCACCGCAAACAGCACGATCGCCGAGCCGAGCGGCATGTATTCGGCGGTGAACCCGACCATCGTCGGGAAAAACGACCCAATCGCCCGCCCGCCGTTGTAGCAGAACCCCTGGCCGGTCCCGCGCAGCTCGGTCGGGTAAAGCTCGGTCATGAACGGCCCCATCGGCGAGAACTTCATCAGGATCGCCGCGCTGAGCGGGATGCCGAGATAGAGCAGCCCTTCGTTGCCGACCGGCAGATACATGTAGAGGACGACCATGATCACTGTGGCAACCGCCGACAGCATAAAGGTCAGTTTGCGCCCGACCAGATCGGCGAGATAGGCCCCGAACAGAAACCCGATCAGTGCTCCCAGCATCTGCACCGCGACATACCCGCCTGTACTGGTGGCCGAAAGGTGCCTCACGGTGCGCAGGTAGGTCGGCATCCAGAACTGGACCGCGTACACGCCGCCCATGGCGCCGGCCACCATCAGCGTCACCTTAACCGTCAGCCAGAAATACGGGCGGCGAAACGCGGAGAATAAATGGCCGGCGCCGATTTTCGGCCGCTCACCGCTCCGCGCTGCAAAGGCCTCGCTCTCCGGAACGCTGCGGCGGACCCACAGCACGAACAGACCGGGCACGATGCCGATAAAGAAGAGCGACCGCCACGCGATCGCTTCGGGCAGGATCGCGTAGAGCCCGGCATAAACGAGGGCCGCGAGGCCTGGCCCGACCGCGGCCCCGGTCTGCACGAACCCGACGCCGCGGCCGCGGTACTTGTCGCGGATGACCTCGCCCATCAGCACCGCGCCGGCCGCCCACTCCCCGCCGAAGCCAAAGCCGTGTAGCGCGCGCAGCACGAATAGCTGCTCGAAATTCTGCGCGAAGCCGCAGAGGAATGTGAACAGCGAGTACCACAGGATCGCGAACTGCAGGACTCGTACCCGGCCGAACCGGTCCGCCAAGCTGCCAGCGACCCACCCGCCGAACGATGAGGTGATGAGGGCCACGGTCTGGATCGTGCCCGCCTTGCCGGACGACATCGTCCAGGCCGCGGTCAGGGTCGGCACGACGTAGCTGTAGAGCTGGCCGTCGAACCCGTCGAGCGTCCATCCGCCCCAGCAGGCCAGCATCGTCCGCCGCTCACGGCTGTTCAGGTCACGCAGCCAGGCCAGCATCGCGTTCCTCCCGAGTGGGTTGTCGCCCGTGAGTGTAGCCCAAGGACGCCCGGCCCTGTCGAGGGCGGCTAAGGCGAAACGCTGACGAGTTCGATGGTGTTTTCGACGGTGCGCTCCGCGGCCGGGATGCTGGCAACCAGATGGGACCTCACGGCGACGCCGAGCTGGGGCGAAACCAGCGTCTCGCCTTCGGTCTGCTGCTGTCCCGCGTCCTTTGGCGTGGTCTTGACCGCGTACTTCTCCACCTGCCAATTGCCGGAGGGGAGGGTGATCCAGCCGCTGCCCGTGTGGTCGATCTCGACGGCGGTTGCCGCATGGGTCTGCTGCGCCGGGATTTTGCCGTTGCGCGAGGCCGACCGCTCGAAGCCCATGTCGCAGGTCAGGGCGGCTTGCGGCGCCGAGCCGAAGGGCAGCAGCGCATCGAGCGTCGCCAGGTCGCCGCAGTCGAGCGTGTTGATCGTGACAAAGGCCGGGTCCGGGCCGAAATCGTATAGGTCGTACGCCTTGGGGTCGCGGCTCGAGGGGAACGGGAATTTTCGCAGGACCCCGAGGAAACGGTACAGCTTGAACGCGCTTTCCTTGGCGAGCGCATTGCCGGAATCGCCGTCGATCGGAACGGTCAGCAGATTGCCGTCCCAATGGGCGCCGGGGCTCGCCGCAGCGTCCTTGCACCCGAGATCGATTTTTCCCTCCGCGCAGCCGAGGATGACCGCGTTCGGCTTGATGATCCCTTCCGCCGTCTTCCCGTCCGATTTGGTGACGATGTAGGTGTGAACGCTCCCCGCCGAGAACGTCTTGTCCGGGGTCTTCGTCGTGCTGACCAGACGATAGGTCAGCTTGGCGCCGACCGCGGGCACGGCGCGGATCTCGTCCGCCTGTGCGGTGCCGGCGGCGGCGAGCAGCGCCAGCCCGCAGGCAAGGCGGCGCACCGCTAGGCGCCGCGCCCGGGATAGCTGACGGCCATTCCGGCCCGCACGTCCTGCTGGATGCCGTATTGCGGAAACGGGTATCTGAGGCCGTTTTTGCTCAGTGCATCCATTCCGGCGATCGCCTGCGGCAGATAGTCGGGGGGCAAAGCCATCAGCATCTCGTCGTCGAGCACGCCGCCGTAGCGCCGCTCGGCAAAGCACGGGATCGAGAGGCTCGGCTCGCGCGTCTTGAGGGCGCGGCCCCAGCTATCGGCGCAGGCGCTCTCGCCGACGATGCCCCAGTCGAACTTCTTGTATCCTGCCCATTGCAGTCCGTTGATGAAGTACATCATCGCGCCGGGGGTCGCATAGAAGAGCGCGATGTCGGGCGGGTCGAGCCGGCCGCTCGCGAGCGGCGCTACCGCCATCGCCTCGTACTGCCCGTCGGCGACGCAATTCATCGCCGCCTGATGCGCGGTCGCATCTTCCTCGGTCGAGTACCAGACGCCGACCATGTGCTTCCCCGTCTTCCACTCCGGATCCTTGGCGTTGCCGAGCCCGATCACCGCACGGCACTGCGCGCCGACGAGGTTGTCGGCGGTGATCCCGACGGTCCAGCCGAGCCGCGACGCCTGGCCGACGACCTGGTCGAAGGTATGGATCGATTGCGGCCGGCGGATGCGCGGGATCGCCTCCATGTCTTCGCGCTTCTCGTAGAGCTTCATCGCAAACACGAACGAGCGCAGCTTCAAGAGGCGCTCGAGATCGGCGCTGAGCTTGGCGTAATCGAGGGTCGTCATCGGGCTCTCCGCGGTTCTCGGCGCATTGTGTCAGCCGCGCGACTGATCCACCAGCGTGAGGCGCGGCACGATCGTGCCGGGCTTGAGGATCGTCCCCGGCGACAGCACCGCGTTGGCGCCGATCCGGCAACGATCGCCGATCAGGGCGCCGAATTTCGCGCGGCCGATGTCGGGCCGCTCGTTCCAGTGATTGGCGATCACGGCCCCGGCCTCCAGGTTCACGTCCGCGCCCAGGATCGAGTTGCCGACGAAGTTGAAATGCGCGAGCGCGCTCTCCGGCCCGATCAGGCTCGATTTGATCTCGACCCCCGGGCCGACGGTGACCCTCTCGCCGAGAACGACGCCGCCGCGCAGATAGGCATGCGCCGCGACGAGGCAGCCCGCGCCGATCACCACCGGGGGTTTGATGACGGCGCCGGGCTCGACGATCGCGGCGGGATGGATGAAGTGGGTCAGCCGTTTCGCCAGCCCAGCCACCATCTCCCAGGGTTCGAGCCCTCGCGGGACGAACGGGAAGAGGTCGTAGAACCCGGCGACATGATCCTCGATCATCCGGCGAGCGGCTCGTAGTAGCGCGCCGGAAAGCCGGCCCGGTCGCGTGCGTCGCGGTTGAAGGGTGGCTTGACGTGGCCCTTGAAGTACCGTCGGACGCGGTCGTGGAACACGGTTTCCGGGTCGAGGCCGCGGTCGCGGCACAGGATGTCGAACCACCGGGCGCCGGCGGCGACGTGGTCGATCTCGTCGGCGTAAATGCGGTGAAGGATCGCGGCGCTGTCGAGGTCGCCGGCGCGTTCGAGGCGGCGGATCATCTCCGGCGTCACGTCGAGCCCGCGCGCCTCCAGCACCAGCGGCACAACCGCCAGCCGCGCAAGGATGTCGTGCGCGGTCGCCGCCGCCGACTCCCACAGCCCGTCATGCGCCGGCAGGTCGCCATAATTCCCGCCGAGCGCCGCCAGACGTGTCGCGAGCAGCGCAAAATGCTCCGCCTCCTCGGCCGCGACCCCGATCCAATCGTCATAAAACGCCCGCGGCAACCCCGGAAACCGCGCGACGATGTCCCATCCGAGATCGATCGCGTTCAATTCGATATGCGCGAGCGCATGCAGGAGGGCGATCCGGCCGTGCAGCGCCCCGAAGTTCCGGCGTCGCGGCATTTCCTTTGGGTGGAGCAGCGGCGGGCGCGAAGGGCGGGCGGGACGTGGGGGCGGGGTTGCGGAGCCGATGCCTAGTGCCCGGGCGCGCCATTGCTCGGAGAGCGCGCGGCTGAGGCGGACTTTCTCACCAGGGTCAGCCGCCGTCAGTATCGATACCGCAGCCCGTGCCACACCCTCACCCGTCGCGTCGGCAACGGACGGGTGAGGGCCCGTCGCGAGTTGCCGCCCGGAGGTCAGAGCGCGTTCGCCGCTTTCAGGACGTCGGCGACGTGGCCGTTGACCTTGACCTTGTGCCAGATGCCGCGGATGACGCCGTCCTTGTCGATGAGGAACGTGGCGCGCTCGATCCCCATGTATTTCCGGCCGTACATGCTCTTTTCGACCCAGGTGCCGTATTTCTCGCAGACCTCGCCGGTCGTGTCGGCGCCGAGGGTGAAGGGCAGTTCGTATTTCTTTTTGAACCGGTCGTGCGAGGCGACCGAATCCTTCGATACGCCGATCACGGCGGCGCCGGTCGCGCTGTAGTCGGGTAGTGAATCGCGGAACCCGCAGGCCTCGGCGGTGCAGCCCGTGGTGTCGTCCTTCGGGTAGAAGTACAGCACCACCGGCTTGCCCTTGAGGGCCGACAGGCTGACGCTGCCGCCACCGTCGGTGGGCATCGTGAAATCGGGGGCCTTGTCGCCGACATTGAGGGTCATCGGGGCGCTTCTCCTGTCGCAGGTGCCGTTGCCAGTGCCGCACGTGCTTGTGTTCGGCGGGCTGGCCGCGCGACCAGCCGGTCGTACCAGTCGCGTCCGCGCGCACACGCCCCGGAGATTTCCGCCTCGAGCTGCGCGAAGTCAACCGCGCCGGCGCAGCGCGCCAGGGTCGCGCCGTGGAGGCCGGTCAGCTCCTTCGGCTCGGGGGCAACCTCGAACATCAGCGACAGGAGCGCCTGCACGTGCCGCAACAGCCGCACCGCCGCGCCGACCTCCTGCGCCGCGCGCGGCGGCAGGGCGCCCGCCTCGCCGAGCGCGTCGATCGCCGCGGCGATCCCCCGCGGCGCGATCTGCGGTGCCCCGCGCAGGATCAGGTATTGCACCAGGAACTCGATATCGACGAGCCCGCCGCGTCGGTTACGCAGGTCCCATGGGGTCGGGCGCGGGTGCTGCCCGGCGACCCGGCGGCGCATGTCGGCGACATCGGCGACCAGCCGGCGCCGGTCGCGGGGTCGGGAGAGCGCCGCCGCGATCACGGCCCTCACCGGCGCGAACAGCCGCTCGTCGCCGGCGACCGGGCGGGCCCGAGTCAGCGCCATGTGCTCCCATGTCCAGGCCTCTTCGCGCTGGTAATGCGCAAAGGTCTCGATCGTCGTCGCGATCGGTCCGCTCTCGCCCGAGGGGCGCAGCCGCATGTCGACCTCGTAGAGCCGTCCCTCGGCGGTTGGCACGGTGATCGCGCTGATCACCCGCTGGCCGAGCCGGCCGTAATAGGTCGACGGCGCCAGCGGCCGCGCGCCGTCCGACTGGTCGGCGGCGCCGGTCACGTCGTAGACGAGGATCAGGTCGAGATCGGAAGACAGGCTCATCTCGCGGCTGCCGAGCCGGCCCATCGCGATCACGGCGAAGCCGCCGCCGGCGATCCGCCCGTGCTGGCGCGCGAAATCGTCGGCGACCGCCGGCACCAGCGCCGCGAGGACGGTCTCGGCGATATCGGCGAGGACCGCGCCGGTCCGCTCGCCGTCGAGGTCGCGGCGCAACAGTTGCACCCCGACCTGGAACCGGCGCTCGTTCGACCAGCGGCGCAGCAGGTCGAGCGTCGCCTCGAAATCCCGCGCGCCGGCCAGCATCGCGGCAAGGTCGGCGGCAAGCCCGCCACGGTCGGGCAGCGGCGCCGAAAACTCGGTCGTCAGCACCGCGTCGAGGAGCGCGGGGCGCCCGGCCAGGTCGTCGGCGAGGCGCGGCGCCTCGGCCATGATGTCCGCGACCAGCGTGAGGAGCCCCGGGTTTTGCTTGAAGAGGGAAAAGAGCTGCACCCCCGCCGGCAGGTGCGACAGGAACCGCTCGAACCGGGCGAGCGCCGCATCCGGCGCCGCGGTTGCACCAAAGATGCGCAAAAGCTCGGGAACCAGCTCGGTCAGGATCTCGCGGGCGCGCTCGCTGCGGGTTGCCCGCATCCGCCCGTGGTGCCAGTCGCGCACGGTCGCGGCGACACGGGGCGGGTCGGCGAACCCGAGCCGGCCGAGCGTCGCCAGGGTTTCCGGATCGTCGTCGGCGCCGGTGAAGACGAGGTTGCCGCCGGGGCCGGCGAGCGTCGGCGCTTCCTCGAACAGGTCCGCGTAGTGCCGCTCGACCGACACGAGCGTCTCGCGCAACTCGCCGACGAACGTTTCGCTGTCGTCGTAGCCGAGAAACAGCGCGAGATGGCGGATACCGTCGCGATCCGCCGGCAGCCGGTGGGTCTGCGCATCGTCGACCATCTGCAGCCGGTGCTCGACGCGGCGGAGGAAGCGGTAATCCGCGGTCAGGCGCTCGGCGGTCGCCCGGTCGATCCGGTTGGTGTCGGCGAGCGCCGCCAGGGCAGGGACGGTTTCCCGCCTGCGCAACTCGCGGATCCGCCCGCCCCAGATCAGCTGCTGGGTCTGGGCGAAGAACTCGACCTCGCGGATGCCGCCGCGACCCAGCTTGATGTCGTGCCCCTCGATCGCGATCCGGCCGGCACCGCGATGTGCGTCGATCTGCCGCTTGATCGAGTGGATGTCGGCGAGCGCGTGGAAATCGAGGCTTTTGCGCCAGACGAAGGGCTGCAATTCGGTGAGAAAGCGCTCGCCGGCCGGGATGTCGCCGGCGATCGGCCGCGCCTTGATCATCGCGGCGCGTTCCCAGTTCTGCCCGACGCTTTCGTAATAGGCGAGCGCCGCGGCCACCGACATCGCGAGCGGCGTCGAGCGCGGGTCGGGGCGGAGGCGGAGATCGGTGCGGAAGACATAGCCGTCGCCGGTGCGCTCGTCGACGATCCGCACCAGCTCGCGGGCGAGGCGGGTGAAAAAAGTCTGCGCACCGTCGCGGTCGCGAAGCGGCGCCCGCGCCGCGTCGAACAGGAGGACCAGGTCGATATCGCTTGAATAATTGAGCTCGCCGGCGCCGAGCTTTCCCATCGCCAGGACGAAGAAGCCGCAATCGCGCTCGGGATCGTCGGGGTCTGCGAGGGCCATCGCCCCCGATCCGCCTGCCTCGCGAAACAGATCCCGGAGTGCCGCACCCAGAGCCGCCTCGGCGAATCCGCTTAGCGCCGCCATCTGGCGTTCGAGCGGCCACGCGCCCGCCAGCTCGGCGACGGCGGCGAGCAAGGCCGTGCGGCGCTTGGCGATCCGCAGCCGCTGCATCAGTTCCGCCCGATTTTCGCCGTGGTTGTATGCAAGCGTGGTATCGAGGATGCGGCCGAAGAGGGGATCGGCGCCGTGCTCGACGAGCTGGGTCAGGAAGTTCCATTCCGCGACCGCGACGCCGCTGAGGAAGGGGCTGTTGCCAAAAATCGCCGCCAGCAGCCGCCCGCCAACCGGGGTCGCGCTCCAATCGCGCGCACGGGCGGCGGCAGCTTGATCGGGGGCGGCGGCAAGCGCCTCGTCCCAGGCGGCGAGGCCGATTTCGTGGCGGCGCGCATCGGCAGGACGCGGCAGCGCCCGGCTATCGGGGGAGAGGTTCGATAACAATTTCATCGCGCGGCACCGATGAGGACGGCGACCTTGGCGCGCCCACCGGCCGCGATCAAGCCCCGCCGGAACCGATATCGCCGCCGCGCGGTTGGCGCGCCCGCCATGCGGCCCGGCATGTCGGCCGTCACGCGCATAGGCTCTTGCACTGGCTCGGAGGGATCGCCGCGATCCTCATTCTGATCATCGGGGTCGGGGCTTGGCGGCTGATGCAGGGTCCGGTCGAGCTCGATTGGGCCTTGCCGTATGTGCAGGCCGGGTTCGACCGCGCCGGGCTCGGGGTCACGGTGTCGATGTCGGCCGTGCGGGTCGGGATCGACCGGGCGAGCCGCCAGCTCGACCTTGGCGTCGAGGATGTTCGCCTCTATTCGCCGTCTGGGCAACGCCTGGCGAGTTTCCCCGAGATGGCGGCGAGCTTCAGCCTCGGCGCGCTGATCCGCGGGCGGCTGGCGCCGACGCGGCTCACGGTCGAGCGCCCCGATGTGGCGCTCTCGCGCGACAAGGCCGGCGTGTTCAGCTTTCGCGTCGGCGACGCCGGCACCGCGAACGGGCTCGACATCCTCGCGGCGCTGATCGGCCCGGCCGTGCCCGGTACGCCGAGCGGCCAGCTTCGCCGCCTCAACGTTCGCGATGCCAGGCTGACCGTGGATGACGACATGGCCGGCCGGCGCTGGCAGGCCGCGCATCTCGACGCCGGGATCTTCCGCGACGAGGCGGGCAGTGACGGCGATCTGTCGGTGGCGGTGACGCTCGGTGCCGACACGTCCGAGCTGCACGTGACCTATCGTTACGCCGCTGCGCGCCGCAAGCTCGATCTCAGCGCCTCCGCCGACCGGGTGGATCCGATGGCACTGGCGCCCTTGCTGCCCGGCCTCGCGCCGCTCGCGAACTTGCACGTTCCGGTATCCGGCTCGGTCGAAAGCCAGTTCGATTTCGACGAGGCAAAGTTCGAGGGGCTGCGGGTCGATCTCGACTTTGGCGCCGGCTGGGTCGATACCGCGCAATTCGCCGGCGGCAAGCTGTCGTTCGGCGCCGGCGAAATCCACGCCGTCTATGCCCCGGAACAGCGGCGCCTCCGGCTCGACAAGCTCGCGCTCGATCTCGGCGGCGGGGCAAAGGCGACCATGGAGGGGCACGTCGACGGCGTCACCCGCGGGCTGGTCGCGGCGGAGGGCGACGCGCCGGCGGTCCTGCCGGGCCGCTTCGATATCGAGGTGAGCAACCTGCCGGTGGCGCGGCTCGGCGCGTTGTGGCCGATGGGCATCAGTCGCGATGGGCGCAAGTGGGTCATCGAGAATCTCCATGACGGCGTCGTCGGCGAGGCGTCCGCCCGAATCGACGTCGCGCTCGACCCGCAGCACGGCACCGCCGATATCGGCAGTCTCCGCGGCAAGTTCCGCTATCGCGACCTCACCATCAACTATCTCGACGGGCTGCCGCATCTGCAGGGTGTCGGCGGCACCGCGACCGCCACCGAGAAAGAGCTCGACTTCAGCCCCGACAGCGGGCAGGTCAAAGGCATCAAATTGACCGGCGGCACGGTTAGGATCACCGGGCTCGACGAGCGCGACCAGGATGCGACGATCGACGCCGCGATCGCCGGGCCGCTGCGCGATGCGCTCGAGATCATCGATTCGAAGCCGCTGCATTACGCCCATGCCGCCGGGATCGACCCGGCTGCGATCGGCGGCAAGGCCGACGGGCGCTTGCATTTCAAATTCCCGTTGGAGAATGGGCTTAAATTCAGCGATGTCGACTATGCCGCAAAGGCGACGCTGACCGGCGCTTCCGTCGCCCGGGTCGCACTCGGGCGAAACCTCACCGACGCCGCCCTCGCGCTCGATCTGTCGCGGACCGGCGTCCAGCTCAAGGGCGACGCGCGTTTCGACCGCATCCCGACGGCGGTCGAAGCGACTCTCGCTTTCGATCCGAAGGCCGAACCGCATGCCGTCTATCGCGCCAGCATGACGCTCGACGATGCGGCGCGGCAGCGGCTCGATCCCGATTTTTCCGCCGAGCGCATTTCGGGTCCGATCCCGGTCGGGCTGACCTATTCCGTCCGCGACGCCGGCCATGGCGCCGCCGAGCTGACCGCCGATCTCCGCGCCGCGCGCCTTGCCGTCGCCGAGGCCGGATGGGAAAAGCCCGCCGGCCAGCCAGGTGTCGCGGGGATCGATTTCGACCTGAACCACGACGCGGTGTCCGGCCCCCTCAAGGTGGCCGTATCGGCGCACGGCCTCGACGGGCGTTTCGCGATCGCGCTGTCGCCCGATCGCGAGGAGACGACGCGGGTCGACATTGCGCGCCTCACCGTTGGCGACGACGATTTCGCGGGCTCGGTGATGCGCCGCGGCCCCGGCTGGCATGCCGACATCACCGGCCGCCAGATCGATCTGCACCCGCTGCTGCGGCACGTCCTGGTGAGCGGCAAGGAGAGCGGGGGATCGCCGCTGTCGATCTCCGCCCGGCTCGCTCGCGTCGTGCTCGGACCGGGCCGCGCCGTGCAAAACGTCTCGGCGGAACTCAGCCGCGCCGACGGTGCCTGGCAGACGATGCGGGTCGACGCCGCTTATGCCACTGGCAGGCACATCGCCTTCCGTCTCGGCGGCACGGCCGGCCCGCGTCGGATCTTGATCAGCTCCGACGATCTCGGCTCTGCGCTAAGGCTGTTCGATGTCGTCGACAACGTCGCCGGCGGCAAGATGCTGGTGTCGGGCCGTCTCATAGACGAAAACGGCAAGCCCGCGCTGCATGCGGAGATCACAGGATCGGACTATACGGTCAATCGCGCATCGGTTTTCGCCCAGATGCTGTCGGTCCCCTCGGCGACCGGCCTGACGAGCATGCTGTCGGGGTCGGGCATCCCGTTCGCCAATCTGCGCGGCAACTTCACCTATACCGACGACAAGGTCATGCTCGACCACTTCATGGCGTCGGGGGAGTCGCTCGGAATCAGTGTCGGCGGCTCGGTCGACCTGGCGCGCGGCACGCTCGATCTCACCGGCACGGTCGCCCCGGCGCATCTGATCAATTCAGTCCTGGGCAAGGTCCCGGTGGTCGGCTCCCTGCTGATGGGCGGCGAGGGACAAAGCCTTTTCGCGGCGAATTACGAGCTGAGCGGGTCGCTCGACGACCCCGGCGTCTCGGTCAACCCGTTGAGCGCGCTCGCACCGGGCGTGCTGCGCCGTCTGTTCGCCGCGCCCGATTTCAGCGGCGGCGAGCTGCCGCCGCAACCGACGCCGAACTAGGCTATTCGGGCCGCACCAGCGCGTGCCGCTTGCGGCCGGCGCTGAGCTTGATCGCACCGCCCGCGGCGACATCGGCGAGCGACACCGCCTGCGTCTCGGTCGTCACCACCGCGTCGTTGACCCGTGCGCCGCCGCCGCGGATGAGCCGCCGCGCCTCGCCGTTCGATGCGCCGAGCCCGGCGAGCACAAACAGCTCGAAGGCCGGCACACCGCCGGCGAGCCGGTCGCGCGGCACGCCGACCTGGGGCAGCCCCTCGTCGGAGGCGCCCTCTTCGAATACCGAGCGCGCCGTCTCCGCCGCCGCGTCGGCCGCGGCGCGTCCGTGGCATAGCGCCGTGGCCTCGGTGGCCAGCACCTTTTTCGCGTCGTTGATCTCGCTGTCGGCAAGGCGTTCGAGCCGGGCGATCTCGCCGATCGGCAATTCCGTGTAGAGGCGCAGAAAGCGGCCGACATCGGCGTCCTCGGCGTTGCGCCAGTATTGCCAGTAGTCGTAGGCGGAGAGGCGCTCGGCGTTGAGCCACACGGCGCCGCCGACGCTCTTGCCCATCTTGACCCCCGACGCCGTCGCCATAAGCGGCGTCGTCAGCCCGAACAGCGTCTTGCCGGCAACCCGCCGGCCCAGCTCGACCCCGGCCACGATGTTGCCCCACTGATCCGACCCGCCCATCTGCAGCGCGCAGCCGAAGCGCCTGGCCAACTCGACGAAATCGTAGGCCTGCAGGATGGTGTAGTTGAATTCGAGGAACGACAGCGGCTGCTCGCGGTCGAGCCGCAGCTTGACGCTGTCCTGCGTCAGCATCCGGTTGACCGAGAAATGCCGCCCGATGTCTCGGAGGAGCGGGATGTAGCGCAGTTCGTCGAGCCAGTCGGCGTTGTTGACCATGACCGCATCGGTCGGGCCGTCGCCGAACTCGAGGAACTGGGCAAAGACCCGGCGGATGCCGGCCATGTTGCGCGCGATGTCCTCGTCGGTGAGGAGGGGCCGGGCCTCGTCCTTGCCCGACGGGTCGCCGATCCGCGTCGTGCCGCCACCCATCAAAACGATTGGTTTGTGCCCGGATTGCTGAAACCGGCGCAGCAACATGATACCCAACAGGCTGCCGATGTGCAGACTGTCGGCAGTGCAGTCGTAGCCGATATAGGCGGTGACGACACCGGCCCCGAGCCGCTCGTCCAGCGCGTCCGTATCGGTGCACTGGTTGAAGTAGCCGCGCTCGATGGCGACGGAAAGAAAGGGCGATTTGACGGTCGGCATGGCTGCGTCATCTATCACAGATCCACGCTCCGCGCTGGGCACAAATCCGTGCCGCGCGCTGGGCTTGATGAGCGGCACTTCGCTCGACGGCATCGATGTCGCGGCGATCGAGACCGACGGTCGCGACCACGTCGAGCCTGGCCCGTGGCTGACGATCCCCTATCCCGGCGACTTCCGCGAGCGGCTGCGCGGCGTGCTCGGCGGCACGGGCCCGATAGCCGCGGTCGAAGGCGAACTGACCCGGCGTCACGCCGATGCAGTCGCCGAATTCCGCCGCCGCTTTCCTGAGGTCGGGGCGACCCTGATCGGCTTTCACGGCCACACGATCCTGCACGAGCCGCACCACCGCCGGACCTGGCAGATCGGCGACGGAGGCCTGCTTGCGCGGCTCACCGGCACTGACGTGGTCGCCGATTTCCGCAGCGCCGACGTCGCGGCCGGCGGCGAAGGCGCCCCGCTTGCTCCGCTCTACCACGCCGCCCTGGCGGCCGGGCTGGAGAAGCCGGTGGCCGTGCTCAATCTCGGCGGCGTCGGCAACGTCACCTGGATCGGCCCCGGAGCCGGCGACATCCTCGCCTTCGATACCGGCCCCGGCAACGCGCTGATCGACGATTGGGTGCGCAGCCACACCGGCGCGGCCTGCGACCGCGACGGCGCGCTCGCCTTCGCCGGAAGCGCGCGGGCCGATCGCATCGCCCGATTCCTGCTCGCGCCGTATTTCGCGCGTCTTCCGCCGAAATCGCTCGACCGGGACGAGTTCCGCCCCGCGATCCCGACCGGTCTCGGGCTCGAGGATGGCGCGGCGACGCTGGCCGAGATGACCGCCGCCGCCGTCGCCGCCGCGCGGGAACATTTCCCGGCGCCGGCTCGGGAGTGGCTGGTCTGCGGCGGCGGGCGGCACAATCCGGCGCTGATGGCGGCGCTCAAGCGTCGGCTGACGGCGCCGGTGCGGCCGGTCGATGCGGTCGGCTGGAATGGCGACGCGCTCGAAGCCGAAGCCTTCGCCTATCTCGCCGTCCGCTCGGTGCTCGGCCTGCCGCTCAGCCTTCCGACGACGACCGGCGTTCCGCGACCGATGCGGGGCGGGGTGTTTGCGCCCGGGAGCGGGGCGAAGATCGACGGGCCCGGCTACACGCCCAGACCCTAACCCTCCCTCCCCCGCTTGCGGGCTTGCAGGGGCGGAGACTGAGAAAGCCGCGGCAAGCGACACGGCGAGCCCCTTCCCCAAGCTGGGGAAGGTCGGGATGGGGGCTTTCGGCGGTGCGTCGGGTGGAACGACTACGGCACCGCGCGTTCGATCGAGGTCAGCTTGCCGTCGGTGAAATAGAGAAACCCCTCGGGCCGGCCAAGAAAGGTGGTGCCGGCGTGGATCGTATAAATCCACTCCTCGCGGCTGTGATCGCTCGTGTCGGTGCGCAAGACCTTGCTCGGCTCGCACCAGGTGCTCTGACGCACCTCCTCGCGGGTCATGCCGAGCCGCACGTCGCCTTGGCATTTTGCGTGGTACCGCTCGGCGAGCTGCCTGAAGCTCAGGCACTGCGCCAGCGCCTCGCGCAGCGTATCCATCTTTTCGTTGAGCGCGAGGATCGCGTCAGGATTGCTGCGGGCGACCCCCAGCATCTGGCGGGCGTTGAAGATGGCGAGCCGGGCGCGGGCCGCCGCGCGCTCCTGCGGGCAAGCGTCCGCTGCCTTTGCCGCGCCGTCGAGCGCGGCGGCGACGGGGGCCAGCGCGGCGGCCGTATCGCCCGCCGGGTCGGCTGCGGCGGGCGAGCCGGCGGCGACGAGGCACAACCCGATCACCGCCAGCCGTACCCGCATCGCGCCCTCCCTTTCGGGAAAGCCTAGCGCGCGTACCCCTTCGAAGCCAACCGTCGGTTCTAAACAGCACGCGAAAGCGTTTTTGCGCTGGCGCGGCAGGCATCCGTCTTAACTGTTGCGGAACCTTATTCACCTATTATCGTAATAGGCAAGGCGGCTAAGGTTGTGCCTCTCAAATGGCTGCTCCCGTGGCGCTGACGCGGATCCGGGAACTGGCGTCGGACTCAGCGGACGTTATTCCGGGGCCAGAAGCTCCGGGACCTGTGCGGACATCCTCGTGGTCATAACCACTTTCTAGAAGGAGCCGTACCATGTACCACCATACGGAATGCGGCCTTCGTAACGTATGGCTGAGTACCTGAATCTTCGCGAGGCTCAAGAGCGATCAACACCGCTCCGGTTTGAACGAAGGAACGCATGGGCAACCGCCGCCGAAGCTGATTTCTTTCCTGACTCCCGCGCGCTTAACGCGAGTAGCCTTCCCTTGTTTCGCGCGTCGCACTTGTTCTGCGAGCTCGGCGCGCGATTGGGGGGTGTCCTCAACAGCCGCAGCAGCATCGCGTCGCTGCGCTATCTGGTCGTCTTCGGGCTGATCGTCAGCCATACGCAACCCTTTCGATCACCTCGTGCGAGCGCGAAAACGGCACGGTCGTTACGCCAACTGGCAAAAGGTTTAGGTTTGATGCGCTCCAACTATCCTCATCGTCATACACGATGCGTTGAGTGACTGACCTGCCTCTGATGTTTCATCCAGCTGGGACCAGACTCTCGGCAATGGTTACGCCCTGGGGCGCGGTAGGAGCAACAGGCTGAGCCGTGGAGCGTCCACATGGGCAGGGGATCGGCCTGTTGCGGTCAGGTGCGCGGCATAGGCCGCGGAGGTTTTCGACCCAGGCCAGGATGGCGGTGGAGGTGAACTGCGTGCCGTTGTCGCTGACGATCATGCCGGGCCGGCCGCGCCGCTGGATCAGCGCCGTCAGATCCCGCGCCACGCGCCGACCGGAAATCGAGGTGTCGGCGATCGCCGCCAGGCACTCACGAGTGACGTCGTCGACCACGTTGAGGATGCGGAACCGACGGCTACCAGCGAGCTGGTCGTGCACACGGTCCAAGGACCAGCGGGCGTTGACCCTTCGCCTCGACCAGGATCGGCGGCCGCGTTCCCACAGCGCGACGGCGAATGCGGCGCCTGCGCACCGTCAGGCCATCCTCGCGATACAGCCGGTAGATGCGGTTCTTCCCCGAAGGCTCGCCTTCCCGCCGCAGCAGCACGAATAAGCGCCGGTAGCCAAACCGTCGCCGCTCGACCGCAAGGCTGCGCAGGCGCTCACGCAGCGCGATGTCTGGCGGACGGCGTGAGCGGTAGCGCACCATCTTGCGGTCCGCCTTGATGATCGAGCAGGCCCGCCGCTCGCTGATCTCGAACATTGTCCGAAGATGGGCGACGCCTTCGCGCATCGCGGCGGGCCCTAACATTTTTTTGCCAGAAGCTCGTTCAACGCGGCCTTCAGTAGACACTACCGCAGACCCTGCGCGTCCGACACGCTCATGCCGCCGAACTTGGCCTTCCAGGCGTAAATCGTCCCCTCCGACCCGCCGTGCTTGCGGGCCAGCCCCCCGCCTTCCCACCCGCCTCGTTCTCCCGCAGGATCCCGATGATCTGCTCTTCCCGTGAACCTTGCCCGCTTCATTCGTCCGCCCCTCTTGCTGGGCCGGACTCTAGTTCTACTCGGAGGAAAACCTCAGGGGCAGGTCACCAAGCCCAAAGGTGGCCAGCCTCATCCCGAGCGAAGTCGAGCGACGTGCTGTATGCCCAGGCCCTCTACGGCAACCCGTTCGACGGCCACACGCTCGGACCGGTGATTGCCGGGCTGGAGAAACTGACCGGGGTCGAGACCCGCCGCATCCATGTCGACAGGGGCTATCGCGGCCACAACCGTCCGCACAAGTTCCACGTGTGGATCACCGGCCAGGTGCGCCGCGTCGCCAAAACCATCCGCTGCGAGATGAAGCGCCGCGCCGCTGTCGAGCCAGTCATCGGCCACGTCAAGGCCGAGCACCGAATGGGGCGCAATTACCTCAAGGGCCGCGACGGCGACCGCGCCAACGCCGTCCTCGCCGTCGCCGGCTAC
Organism: Allostellaceae bacterium; assembly: GCA_036489765.1. Lineage (GTDB taxonomy): Bacteria > Pseudomonadota > Alphaproteobacteria > ATCC43930 > CGMCC-115725 > DATARH01. The sequence continues at coordinate 57,845 of DASXFE010000021.1, forward strand.
AACTTCGCCCTCCTCCTGCGCTGGCTCGGGAGGCTTTTGCGCGCCCTCTTCCTGGCGCTCTTCCGAGCGCCACTACCCAGCCAAATCGCCTGAAATCAGCCACTCAGTCGTTCTTCACGGGCGACTATGCACCCACCAAAGCCCCGCCCGAGCGCGGGTCGCGGTCTACAACAAAGCGTTGCCCCGTTGTCGATAGAAGTGCCGGCTTGTCAGACCTTGCCGTGGCAGTGCTTGAATTTCTTGCCCGAGCCGCAGGGGCAGGGGGCGTTGCGGCCGGTGCCGGCGAAGGGGGCGCGCGGGTTGCCGCCGCCCGTGGCCGCGTGTGTTTCGGCGCGGCGTGGGGCGCTGCCGTTGACGCCGCCCCCGCCGACTTGGCGTGCCGGTTGCGGCGGGGGTGGAGGCAGCGGCGGCGCCGCATAGGCCGGGGCGCCGGCCAGTTCCATCGCGGGCTCGGCCTGGCCCGGCGCGCCCTCGATAAAGGGTGGCGGCTCGGGCATCGGCGGCGGTTCCATGCGCAATTCGACATGGCACAGCACGGACGTCACCTGCTCGCGTAGCTCGACCAGCATCCCCTCGAACAGCTCGAACGCTTCGCGCTTGTACTCGTTGAGCGGGTCGCGCTGGGCATAAGCTCTGAGGTTGATTCCCTGGCGCAGATGGTCGAGCGACAGGAGGTGGTCCTTCCAGGTGTGGTCGAGGAGCTGGAGGAGAAGGCTCTTCTCGGCCATCCGCATCAGCTCGGCGCCGTAATTGGCCGCCTTTTCCGCCATCTTGCGATCGGCGGCGGCGGTGATGCGATCGACGACCTCGTCCGAACTGACCCCGTCTTCCTTGGCCCACTCGGCGACCGGGAACTCGATCCCGAAAAGGCGCAGCGACTCGGCGTGAAGCGCCTCGAGGTTCCACTGCTCGGGCAGCGAGTTGTCGGGGACCGTGCGGGCGACGGTGGCGGCGATGACCTCCTCGCGCATGTCGGCGATGGTCTCCGCGACCTCGTCGGCGCTCATGATGTCCTTGCGCTGCTCATAGACGACCTTGCGCTGGTCGTTCATCACGTCGTCGTATTTGAGAAGCTGCTTCCTGATGTCGTAGTTGCGCGCCTCGACCTTTTGCTGGGCCTTGGCGAGAGCCTTGTTGACCCAGGGATGGATGATCGCCTCGCCTTCCTTGAGCCCCAGGCGCGACAGCACCGACTCCATCCGCTCGGAGCCGAAGATCCGCATCAGGTCGTCTTCGAGCGAGACGAAGAATTTCGACGCGCCGGGATCACCCTGGCGGCCCGAGCGGCCGCGGAGCTGGTTGTCGATGCGGCGGCTTTCATGCCGCTCGCTACCGACGACATAAAGTCCGCCGGCTTGGCGCGCGATCTCGCCCGCGGCGTTGATCTCGGTGCGGATTTGCGCGATGCGGGCCGCGCGCTCCGCCTCGTCGTCGACCTCGCCGAGCTCAGCCCGGACCCGCATGTCGAAATTGCCGCCGAGCTGGATGTCGGTCCCGCGGCCGGCCATGTTGGTCGCGATCGTCACCGTGCCCGGCACGCCGGCCTGTGCGATGATCAGCGCCTCCTGGTCGTGAAAGCGGGCGTTGAGCACGTTGTGCGGGATCTTGTGCTTCTTGAAGACCTCGCTCAGCACCTCCGACTTCTCGATGCTGACTGTGCCGACGAGCACCGGCTGCTGGCGCTTGCGGCATTCCAGCACCTCGGCCGTGATCGCCTCGAACTTCTCGCGGGTCGAGCGATAGACCTCGTCGTCGGCGTCGGCGCGGATCACCGGGACGTTGGTCGGCACGTCGATGACGTCGAGCTTGTAGATCTCGCCGAATTCCTCCGATTCGGTCATCGCAGTGCCGGTCATGCCCGACAGCTTCGGGTACATGCGGAAATAGTTCTGGAAGGTGATCGAGGCGAGCGTCTGGTTCTCGTTCTGAACCGTCACGTGCTCCTTGGCCTCGAGCGCCTGGTGCAGCCCTTCCGAGTAGCGCCGGCCTTCCATCATGCGGCCGGTGAACTCGTCGATGATGACGATCTTGTCGTCCTTGACGACGTATTCGGTGTCGCGGGCGAAAAGCTTGTGCGCGCGCAGCGCCTGGTTGGCGTGGTGGACGAGCGAGACGTTGTGGATGTCGTAGAGCGTCCCCTCCTGAAGCAGCCCGCTCTCGCGGAACAGCTCCTCCATCCGCTCCACGCCGGTCTCGGTCAGCGCGACCGTGCGCTGCTTTTCGTCCTTTTCGTAATCCTCCTCCGCCAGCATCGGGATGAGGACGTCGGTCCTGATGTAGAGCTCCGAGGAATCCTCGGCCGGGCCGGAGATGATCAGCGGCGTGCGCGCCTCGTCGATCAGGATCGAGTCTACCTCGTCGACGATCGCGAAGTTGAACGGCCGGTGGACCATGTCCTCCAGCCGGAATTTCATGTTGTCGCGCAGATAGTCGAAGCCGAACTCGTTGTTCGTGCCGTACGTCACATCGCAGCGATAGGCTTCCTGGCGCTCGCGGTCGTCAAGCTCGTGGACGATGCAGCCGACGGTCATACCGAGCTTTTTGTAGATCTGGCCCATCCAGTCGGCATCGCGCGTGGCGAGGTAGTCGTTGACCGTGACGACGTGGACGCCCTTGCCGGCGAGCGCGTTGAGATAGACGGGGAGGGTCGCGACCAGGGTCTTGCCTTCACCAGTCTTCATCTCGGAGATCATCCCGCGATGCAGGATGATCCCGCCGATGAGCTGCACATCGAAATGGCGCTGGCCGATCGTGCGCTTCGCCGCCTCGCGCACCGTCGCGAAGGCCTCGACGATCAGATCGTCGAGCCCGGCGCCGTCTTCGAGACGCTGGCGGAACGCGACCGTGCGGGCAGCCAGATCCTCGTCGGACAGCGCCTCGAGCTCGGGCTCGATCTCGTTGATCTGCTCGACGTAATAGCTCAGGCTTTTGACGTAACGGTCGTTGGCGGAGCCGAACAGCCGCCGGGCTAAGGCGCCGAACATGAGATCCTCGACAAGCGGAAAGACAAGGCAGAGCGCGAGCGCACGGCGACTACCGACAGATAGGCCGCGCAAGGCGGGGTGTCAATTCGCCGGGCCCCGCCGGGGGGCTTGCCAGGCACGGGTAAGGTTCTTGTCGCTCGTATCGCGATATGCAAGATCATCCCCGGCCAATTCGGAATCAACGTAAGAGAACAACCGATGTCCGCAATTTCTCCGCTTGCGCCCGAACATTTTCCGCAACTCGCGCCGGTCGCCGGGGTCCGCCTCGCTGCGATCGAATGCGGGGTGCGCTACAAGGGCCGAACGGACCTGATGCTGGCCGAGGTGCCGGCGGGCAGCACGGTGGCCGGCGTCTTCACCCGCTCGTTGACCGCGGGCGTGCCGGTCGTGTGGGACCGCGAGATCCTGCCTGGCGGCAAGATCCGTGGAATCGTCGTCAATTCGGGCAACGCCAATGTCTTTACCGGGCGCGCCGGGCGTGCCGTGGTCGAGGCGACGGCGGCCGCCGCGGCCAAATGCCTCGGCTGCAATGAGCGCGAGGTCTTCGTGTCGTCGACCGGCGTCATCGGCGAGCAGGTGCCCCCCGACCGCATCCCCGCCGCGTTGCCCGACGCCCACAAGCAGCTCGTCGACAACAACTGGGAGGCGGCGGCGCGGGCGATCATGACCACCGACACCTTCCCCAAAGGGTCGACCGCCAGCGCGACGATCGACGGCGTGCCGGTGCAGCTCAGCGGGTTCTGCAAGGGCTCGGGGATGATCGCGCCCGATATGGCGACGATGCTCTGCTACATCTTCACCGACGCGGCGCTGCCCGCCTCGGTATTGCAGCCGCTGCTCAGCCGCTATGTCGTGACCTCGTTCAACTCGATGAGCGTCGACAGCGACACCTCGACCAGCGATACGGTCCTCCTGTGCGCGACGCAGCAAGCGAAGCACCCGGCGGTTACGAGCGCCACCGATCGGCGCCTTGGCTCGTTTCGGCGGGCGCTGGACCGGGTCATGACCGACCTCGCGACCCAGATCGCCAAGGACGGCGAGGGTGCGCAAAAACTGATCACCATCGACGTCACCGGCGCCGCGAGCACGCGGGCGGCGCGGCGGATCGGGCTCGCGATCGCCAACTCGCCGCTCTTCAAGACCATGGCCGCGGCCGGCGACCCGAATTGGGGCCGCATCGTCATGGCGGTCGGCAAGGCCGGCGAAAAGGCCGACCGCGACCTGTTGTCGATCACGATCGGCGGGCTGCCGGTCGCCATCGCCGGCGGCGCGGTGCCGAATTACGACGAAGGCCCGGTCAAAACGCACATGGAGGGGCGCGACGTGCGCATCGGCGTCGATATCGGCATCGGCCGCGGCAAGGCGCGCGTCTGGACCTGCGACCTCACGCATATCTATCTCGAAATCAATGGCTCGTATCGAAGCTAAAGAGGAGCGGTCATTGCGAGCGCAGCGAAGCAATCTTGTGCCGCCGGAGTCTCGGCCCACCGAGATTGCCACGTCGGCTGCGCCTCCTCGCAATGCCGACGTCCGATGACCGACGCTGACCGGCCGCGCATCACCCTCGTGGCCGCGGTTGCCTTGATCGACCCGGACGGGCGGGTACTGCTCGCCGAACGGCCGGCCGGCAAGCATCTCGCCGGTACCTGGGAATTTCCCGGCGGCAAGGTGAACCCCGGCGAGACCCCCGAGGGCGCGCTCATCCGCGAATTGCAGGAGGAGCTCGGTATCGATGTCGACGCCGCGTGCCTCGCGCCCTTCACCTTCGCCTCGCACGATTACGAGACGTTCCACCTGCTGATGCCGCTCTATCTGTGCCGGAAGTGGAAGGGCATCGTCACGCCGCGTGAGGGTCAGCGGCTCAAATGGGTGCGTCCGGCGCAGTTCGGCGACTACCCGATGCCCCCTGCCGACAAGCCTCTGGTGACGATGCTGCGCGACCTCTTGGGAGGAGATAGTCCCGTGTCCGATCGCGAAATCCTCGAAGCGCTCAACCGCGATTATATCGGTTCGGTGCAGGGCTGCGACGTGCGCCGCTTCGACGAAATCCTCGCTGCCGAGTTCTATTGCTCGAACCCCGACGGTTCGATCGTCGACCGCGAGGCCTTTCTCGAGCAGATCGCTCGCCCGGTGACGATCAAGAACCTCGCCGCCCGCGACGTGAACATCCGCCTCCTCGGCGATGTCGCGATCATCCATGCCCGTACGACCTTCACGCTCCCCGACGGAAGCGAGGGAAGAGGTCGCTACACCGACATCTGGGCGCGGCAGGGAGGGGGTTGGCTGGCCGTCGCCGCTCACGTGACACGGTGCTGAGCAGCATGGGTTTGGTGCCGTAGGATGGGTGGAGCGGAGTGAACCCATCAATGCTGCGAGATCGCCCGGCGCGGCCCGGGGCGCGGGTTTGTATCGTCCGGGTGCGGGGCCCAGCCGGTCAGGAACAGGACCTCGAAGGTCGCCGGAATGCGGCCGTCCGCAGCGGCGAAGTGCTCGCCATAGATGGCGTCGGCGCGAGCCAAGGTGGCGCGGCGCAGAAATCCGCGCCGCGCGGATAAGGCATTGGTCTCGCCCATGCCGCGCAGGTCGCGCATCAACCCGAGGATGTCGGGGTAGGTGACGGTGATCGTCTCGCTGTCTGCGACCGGGCTGGAAAACCCGGCGCGCTGCAGCAGCGCGGCGGCGTCGCCGAGTTCCATCGTTGGCGAGACGCGCGGGCTGACGCCGCCTTCCTCGGCGAGCTCAGCCTCGAACAGCGCCGTGCGCAATTCGACGAGCGTCTGACCGCCGAACAGCGTCGCGAGGAGCAGGCCGCCCGGCTTCAGCACCCGGCGAAGCTGAACCAGCGTCCCCGGCAGATCGCCGACCCAATGCAGCAGCAGGTTGCTGGCGACTAGGTCGAAGCTCGCGTCGCGGAACGGCACGAAATCGGGCTCGGAGACCACTTCTCGCGACACCGCCCACGCCGTGCCGCCGAGGTCGAGCGCCGCCGCGCTCAAATCGAGCGCCGTGGGGAATTTCCGGTTCACCAGATCGAGCCGGTCGGTCAGCCGCTCGCCGACCTCGCGGTGGAGGAAATCGACCACGCCCTGCCGTTGCGCGCGGACACGATGGAGGCGCCAAGCGCGGCGGTCGAAGAGGAGGGCGGGCGAGGAGTCGGCCATCTGCGGCTCACGATCTCTTGTCGCGCCTTTGCGCGCAATTGCCATTGCCGAACGTCATGGCGAGGGCGGATCATCGGAACAACCAGAAGTCAGGGGGAAACGATGACGCTCAGCCGCAGACAGCTCCTCGGGCGGGCCACCGGCGCGGCCGCCGGGATCGCCTTCACCTCGTGCGGGCTCGGCCACCACGCCCACGCGCAGGCGGCGGCGCCGTCCGGACGCCGGCGCGAGGTCGTCGTCAACGGTAAGCGGGTGGTCACGGTCGACGTGCATGCCCACTGCCATATCCCCGAGGCGGACGCGCTCATGGGGGTGAAGCAGAGCTTTCCCGGCCTGATGATCGGCGAAGACCGCATCAAGGTGATGGACGAGCAGGGCATCGACATCGAGGCGCTGAGCATCAACCCGGTGTTCTGGTACAAGGCCGACCCCGACCTCGCCCGGCAGGTCGTCAAATTGCAGAACGAAAAGCTCGCCGAGTTCTGCGCCAAGCACCCCGACCGCTTCGTCGGGCTTGCCTCGGTGGCCCTGCAGCATCCGGATCTTGCCGCAGAGCAGCTCGAGGACGCGACCAAGCGGCTCGGCTTGCGCGGCGCCCTGATCGGCGGCAGCGTCGAGGGGATGGAACTGTCGGACCCGAAGCTGCACCCGTTCTGGGCCAAGGCAGAGCAGCTCGGCGTCCTGATCTTCATCCACCCGCAGGGAACGCCGGAGATCGACGCGACCGGGCGGCTCAAGGGCAATGGCGTGCTCGAAAACGTGATCGGCAACCCGCTCGAAACCACGATCGCGCTGTCGCACCTCATTTTCCAGGGGACGCTCGACGCCTATCCGGGCCTTAAGATCTGTGGCGCGCATGGCGGCGGCTACCTGCCGTCCTACGCCGCCCGTTCCGACAAGGGCTGCGAGACGTTTCCGACACGCTGCAACGTGACCTTGAAGAAGCACCCGACCGAGTACCTGAAGCAGCTCTACTACGATTCGATGGTGTTCACGGCGGAGGGGCTGCGCCACCTGATCGCCGAGGTCGGGGCGAGCCAGATCGTGATGGGCACCGACTACCCGTTTCCGTGGACCAAGGTCGCGGTCGACCACATCCTCGACACCCCGGGCCTCAGCGACGCCGACCGCATCGCGATGCTGGGCGGCACCGCCCACAAGCTCCTCGGCATCAAGCCCACCTGAGCGGCGGCGATGACCCTCGCTGCCGAACTCCCGGCCCGGATCAAGCGCATCGGCCGCGGTGTGGTCGGCGGCGTCTTGTCGCCGCGC
>DASXFE010000045.1:0-13412 GCA_036489765.1 Allostellaceae bacterium
CAGATCCTCGCGCCGGTATTCGATCGCCGCATCGGCTGTCTCGGTCCGCGCCCGCGCCAGCATTTTCTCGGAAACGTCAAGCCCGAGCACCCGCGCCGCGCCCGCTTCGCGCACCCACCGGCAGAACCAGCCGAACCCGCAGCCGAGATCGACCACATTCTTGCCTTGGAGCGCGGGCAGCATCGCCGCCAGGTTTGGCCATTCGGGCGCGCCGTCGAGCCCCGAGACCGAACGCGGCAAGCGGCTGTACCCGGCAAAGAACCCGTCGTCGTCATAGATGTTTTGGGTCATCGCTCCCTCTCCGGGTCCGCTATATAGCGGGTGGTTGACGACGCCGCCGAAAAAACGATGCTGCGCGGCACTGGGACCGGGGGCACAGGCATGAGCGAATTGCCGTTTCACGAGCTATTTCCGCTGGGCGAGGACAAGACGCCCTATCGCAAACTGACCGCCGACCACGTCGGCACCGCGAGCTTTAACGGCGAGCGGGTCGTCACGATCGAGCCCGAGGCGCTGACGCTGCTGTCGCGCCAGGCCTTTGTCGATTGCGCGCACCTCTTGCGCCCGGCGCATCTGAAATCGCTGTCGGCGATCCTTGACGACCCCGAAGCGTCGGCCAACGACCGCTTCGTCGCCTACGACCTCTTGAAGAACGCCAATATCGCGGCCGGCAAGGTGTTGCCGATGTGCCAGGACACCGGCACGGCGATCGTCATGGGCAAAAAGGGCCAGCATGTCTGGACCGGCGGCGACGACGCGGCGGCGATCTCCGAGGGCATCCGCCGCACCTACACCGAGACCAGCCTGCGCTACAGCCAGGTTGCGCCTCTTTCGATGTACGACGAGGTCAACACCGGCGACAACCTGCCGGCGCAGATCGAGCTCTATGCCGAGCCCGGCGACGCCTACAAATTCCTCTTCATCGCCAAGGGCGGCGGGTCGGCTAACAAGAGCTTCCTCTATCAGCAGACCAAGGCGGTGCTGAACCCGAAATCACTTCTCACCTTCCTCGACAAGCAGATCCGCACGCTCGGCACCGCCGCCTGCCCGCCCTATCACCTGGCGATCGTGATCGGCGGCACCTCGGCCGAATTGACGCTGAAAACCGTCAAGCTCGCGAGCTGCCGCTATCTCGACACGCTGCCGACCGAGGGCAACAAATACGGCCAGGCCTATCGCGACCTCGGCTTCGAGCAGGAGGTGCTCGGCCTCACCCGCCAGCTCGGGATCGGCGCGCAGTTCGGCGGCAAATATTTCTGCCACGATGTGCGGGTGATCCGTCTGCCGCGGCATGGCGCCAGCCTGCCGATCGGCATCGGCGTGTCGTGCTCGGCCGACCGTCAGATCCTCGGCAAGATCACCGCAGACGGGGTCTATCTCGAGCAGCTCGAGGAAAACCCGGCGCAGTACCTGCCCGAGATCGATACGGCGAGCCTCGGCGGCGAGGTCGTCTCGATCGACCTTTCGCGGCCGATGAGCGAAATACGTCAGACGCTGAGCCGTTATCCGATCAAGACGCGGCTCAGCCTCACCGGAACCCTGATCGTGGCGCGCGATATTGCTCACGCAAAGTTGAAGGAGCGGCTCGACCGGGGCGAGAGCCTGCCGCAATACGTCAAGGACCACCCGATCTATTACGCCGGCCCCGCCAAGACGCCGGAGGGGTATGCCTCGGGCTCGTTCGGGCCGACGACGGCGGGCCGGATGGATTCGTATCTCGACCCGTTCATGGCGGCCGGCGGCAGCTTTATCAGCCTTGCGAAGGGCAACCGCGGCCAGGAAGTGCGCGACGCCTGCAAGAAATACGGCGGGTTCTATCTGGGCTCGATCGGCGGGCCGGCTGCGCGCCTCGCGCAGGATTGCATCAAGAAGGTCGAGTTGCTCGAATATCCCGAGCTCGGCATGGAAGCGATCTGGCGGATCGAGGTCGCGGATTTCCCGGCCTTTATCGTTGTCGACGACAAGGGCAACGATTTCTTCGCCGGCATGACCTGAGCCGATCGGCCAAGTCTGCAATGAACATTGGCCTTTAGGACCCTCTGATTGGCGCAGGACGGCGGCTTCGACGATCTGCTGGGCGGCAACCAACGCGCCTGGGAGGCGTTTGTCCGCCGCTATGCCGGGCTCATCGTCGCCGCGGTGCGCAGCGTCGCCTCGGCCCCTGGCGATATCGAGGATTTCACCCAGGAAGTCTTTGTGCGGCTGTGCAAGGACAATTTCCGCCTGCTGCGCACCTATGACCCGGCCCGCGCCGGGATCTCGACCTGGATCACGATCGTCGCGCGCAGCACCACGCGCGACGCGCTGCGCCGCCGCCGGCCCGACTCGACGCCGATCGATGCGGTGCCCGAATCGCAGCTCGCCGTCGACCCGGTCGAGCCGGTGCAGAAGGTCAAATTGCCGGACGCGCTATTGTCGCCGCGCCAGCGTGAGATCCTGACGATGCTCTACGACCGCGAGATGGATGTCGCCGAGGTCGCCACGGCGCTGGGCATCGACCCCCAGACGGTCCGCAGCGCACACCACAAGGCAATGTTGAAGTTACGGGCGCATTTCAAAGCTGAGACAATGTGATAGGGAAAACCAATAGGTTGCGGGGATGCTGGCGGAAGAGGCATCGTAGAAAATTGGATAGGAGTACCGACTGCATGGCGCGGACAGACCAGACGAGCGGCGAGAGCCCGCCCAACTCGTCTGACAAGGCGATCTGGCAATATTGCCAGGCGACGGACGTCGAGCCGGACGAGGGCGAGCGACTGCTCGATCTTGCCGGGTTTGTCGATGCGTGCCTCGATTCCGACGAGCACGACCGTGTCGCCGCGCTGTTGATGGCGGATATCGAGGCAGCCGGCGACATCGCCGCGGCTCGCGCGCTCGCCGCCGCGCCTCATCCGGCGGCCGACGAGACGGTCATCGCCCGCGCCGCCGCACTGGTCGCGCCACCTGCCGAGCCGCGGGGGCAGCTTGTTTCATTCCGGCCGCGGCGGGCGCAGCGCCTCTTTCTGGTCGCGCGCTGGGGCAGCCTTGCCGCGGCGGTCGTGATGGCGTGCTGGCTCGGCTTCTCCCTCGGCAGCGACGCCTCGGTAGCGCTCAGTCAGATCAACCAGTCGAGCGACGAGAACTTTATCGGCGACCTGGTCGATCCCTCGGGCGGCGTCCTGCGCAGCATCAGCGACGGCCTCGAATCGTGATTGCCGCGACCGACGGCCGGGCGTCCGCGGCGCCACGGAAACCGCGCGCGCTGCTCGTCCTGCTGATCCTGTCGGCAGCGCTCAATCTGTGCTTTATCGGCGGTGCGCTGTGGCTGCGGACGCACGAGCCGCCGCGGACGCCGATCCGCCCGCGGGAGTTCGCCGACGAACTGAAACTCACGCCGCAGCAGCGCACCGGCTTCGAACAGTATTTTCACCTGATGCGGGCGCGCGCCCAGCTCATGCGTGCCGAGCTCGACCCGATCATCAGTCAGGCCTGGGCCGAGATTGCCAAACCGCAGCCGGACCAGAAGCAGATCGATCAGGATTTCGAGCAGGCGGCGTCAAAACGCCATGCCTTCGCCCACGACGCGACCCAAACGACGTTGACCTTCCTCGCCACGCTATCCCCCGAGCAGCGCCAGAAATTCGTCACGCTCCTGCGCGAACACAAAGCCCCCTGGATGCACCGCTAACGGGTTCGCGGCCGCAGGGTGGGTAGAGCGCAGCGAAGCCCACCAATTCTTTCAGCGCAAAGAACGCCGAACAGACGCGAAAGCATCGCAGCGCCTAGCGCGCAGCGTCGTTAGGTTTTGCCACGGAGACCCACGGGGCGCGAAGACCCAGGGGGCACGGAGACCCGGCGCTCCGGAATCTCCGTGCCCTCCATGTCTCCGTGGTCATGTATTGCGGCTTCGCCGCGGCACAGTCTCCGTCGCGTCCTTCGCGGCTCCCTCGCGACCTTTGCGCTGAACCTTGCTTCTATTTCGTCCCGAACAGCCGATCCCCCGCGTCGCCGAGGCCGGGAAGGATGTAGCCGTGGTCGTTGAGCTCGCGGTCGAGCGCGGCTGCGACGATCGGCACGTCGGGGAAGATTTTCGCAATGTTGGCCACCCCTTCGGGCGCGGCGACGAGGCAGACGAAACGGATCGAGCGCGCCTGCATCTCCTTCAGCCGCGAGATCGCCGCGACAGCCGAGTTGCCGGTCGCCAGCATCGGATCGACGAGGATCACATCCCGCCCCGGCAGGTCGTCAGGTAATTTCAGGTAATACTCGATCGCCGCCAGCGTGCGCGGGTCGCGGTAGAGCCCGATATGCCCGACCCGCGCAGACGGCAGAAGCTCGAGCATCCCGTCGAGGATGCCGTTTCCGGCGCGCAGGATCGAGACCAGACAGAGTTTCTTGCCGGCCAGCACTGGACACATCGCGCGCTCAAGCGGCGTCGTGATCTCGACCTCCTCCGTCGGCAGGTCGCGCGTTGCTTCGTACGCGAGCAACAGGCTGACCTCGCGCATCAGCCCGCGGAATTTCGCGGTCGAGGTCTCCGCATCGCGCATCAACGACAATTTGTGCCGCACCAGCGGGTGATCGACGACGGTCAGGTTCGACATGTGCTCGTCCTTCAGAACCCAAGGCTTCTCAAAACAAGGTCCCGTCGCTGACGACCGTCAGCGGAGGCCCGCCACCTTGGCGCAATCCCGCCGCGAGTTCCCGCCCCGCCGCCCAGGTGCCGCCTTCGAGTACGCAGGCGAGCGGGAATTCGTCGGCGCGCTTACCGAGCCGCGCCCGCACCAGCGGCGCCAGCCGATCGAGCAGCGCCACGGTCAGCGCCCGCCACTCGACGACCTCCTCGCCGAGCGCATCGAGCGGCCGCGCCGCTATCCCCGCATCGAGCGGCGCGAGAACCCCGCCATCGAGAAACAGCCCGCCATTGCGGTACTCGGCGAGCCCGGTCAGCCCGTCAAGCTCGGTAACCCGGAACCCCGCCTCGATCAACGGCTCGACCAGCGAGTAGGTCAGCCACTGGCTGAGCTTGTGCAGCGGCACCAGCCCGTCGCCGGGTACGGCAGAATGCCGCCCGCAATCGCCGAGCGGCACCTCGTCGAGGACCGATCGCCCCGGCCAGATCGGCCCGAACGCGCGAAGGATCAGCCGCAGCATCTCAGGCGCGGCCAGCCCGTCGCGTTGCGGCAGCCAGTAATCGTAGAGATGCCCGAGCCGCGCCGGCCGGCCAAAGATTTGGGGCGTATCGGCAATGACCTGGCCAAGCCGCCGCAGCAGCGCCGCCCGCCCCTCCAGCCCCGCGAGCGCATTGTTCGGCTTGTGCTGCAGGACGGTCCCGAAGCGATCGGTCGTCAGCCCGGCAAGCGCCGCCGCATCGACGCGCCATGGCCGCGCCTGGTCCGACGAAAACACCCCCGCGGCCATCGCGCGCAAACTCGCGACGGCGAGCCCTTCCGACCGGCCGACCGACAGACCCGTCTCGCTCTCGTGATACGACCACGCCGGACCGGCGCCGGCGTCGAGCAGCACCGACACGATCGCCAGATCGAGCCGCGCCCGCGCCGTCTCAGCCTGACCGGCCCCCGGTGCGACGAGCGTGAGCCGATCGATCCCGCCGGCCGAGAAATGCCGCCAGCGGCTGTGGAACGGGACCGCGAGGTCCGGGTAGCGGCGGCGGGTGATCTCGGCGACGCGCTCGGCGATCGGCTCCAGGCGTTCCGGCACCAGGCGGAAATGGCGCGTCCCGCCCCGCTCCGCCGCCGCAAGGACGATCGCGCAGCGCTCCCGGACCGCCGCCGCGCTCAACAGCGCGGCAGCCCCGCTCACGCGTCGAGGCTCCGTCCGCGCGTTCGCCGCAACTGGCGTGTGCTTGGTGCTCCGGCGGGCGCGAAATATCCGGCTGCCTTTTTCGCGGCGATCTCGACCTGGGCGTCGGGCGGCACCAACCCGTCGGGGATCGGCACCTGCTCGCCTACGGTGATCCCCTGCGCCAGCAGCGCGCCGTGCTTCATGTTCGACATCGACACCCAGCGGTCGATGTGGCGGATGCCAAACCAGTGGAAAACATCCGGCATAAGCTCTTGAAATCGCATATCCTGTACACCGGCGACGCACTCGGTGCGGCGAAAGTACTGATCGGCGGTATCGCCGCCTTCCTGACGCTTTCGAGCATTATAGACCAGGAACTTAGTCACCTCGCCGAGAGCGCGGCCTTCCTTGCGGTTATAGACGACGATGCCGACGCCGCCCTGCTGCGCCGTCTCGACGCAGACCTCGACCCCGTGCACGAGGTAGGGCCGGCAGGTGCAGATGTCGGAGCCGAACACATCGGAACCGTTGCACTCGTCGTGGACGCGGCAGGCGATCACCGTGCGCGGGTCGGCGATCTTCGACACGTCGCCGAAGAGGTAGACCGTCATCCCGCCGATCGGCGGCAGGAAAAGCTCGAGGTCGGGGCGGGTCACGAGTTCCGGGAACATCCCGCCGGTTTCCTCGAAGAGCGTGCGGCGCAACGCGTCCTCGCTGACATCGAACCGCTTGGCGAGGCCCGGCAGGTGCCACACCGGGTCGATCGCCGCCTTGGTCACGGCGATCTCGCCGCTCGGCATCATCACCGCGCCATCGGGGACGAGACCGCTCACCGGCAGCCGGGTCATGATCTCGGGCAGGTTGATGCGGGCGCGGGTCACCGCGATCGTCGGCCGCGCATCGATCCCGGCCGCAATCTCGTTGGCGAACACCTCACCGACGAGATGGCCGTACGGATCGAGCGAGACAATCCTAGCCGGGTCGGTCCATTGCGGTTGCGGTGACAGAATGGCCGCGGGCGCCGTGTCGGTCAGGTCGGGACGGTGGTCGGACGCCAGCGCCCGCGTCGCGACCGCCAGTGCACGATAGATCGCGTAGGCGCCCGAATAGGCACCGATCGCATTGCGATAGCGCGGCTCGGCCGGGCTGGCGACGACGGGCCCGCGTGCGGCCGGTGAGGCGGCGCCCCAGTTGAGCGGTGTCTTGGACTGACCGGCGTTCCCGGGATGGGAGGTGAGCCGAATGTGACGCGGGACGAGAGGTTCCATCGATGTGCGGCCCCGGCAAAAAACTAATATAGGTCGCAGTCATGATGCGTCCAGATGATAACGATCGCGTGAAATCGGCGCGCGCCGGTGTTCGGCCGGCTGAAACGGGGCGCGGGCGCGGCGGGCTTCGTGCTAGCCTCGCTATCTGCCCGACGCCAAGCCCATGAGAGGTCGATGGCCACCCCGCTTGCCGATGCCGAGCCGCGCCTCAACCCGGCCAAGTTCCGTGACCGGTTCGTCACCGCGGCCGGCGACCGCCGCGCCCAGGTCGCACTCACCTCGCTCGACACGCTGTGGTTCAACACCGGCACGCTGTGCAACCTGACCTGCGCCAACTGCTATATCGAATCGTCGCCGAAAAGCGATCGACTGGCCTATCTGACGACAGCGGAAGTCATCGAATACCTTGACGAAATCGCCACGGACGCACTGCCGACGCGGCTCATCGGCTTCACCGGCGGCGAGCCGTTCATGAACCCCGACTTGGCCGACATGCTCGAAACCGTGCTGTCGCGCGGGTTTCGGGCGCTGGTGCTGACCAACGCGATGCGGCCGATGGCCAAATGCAGGCCGGCGCTGCTGCGGCTCAAGGAACGGTACGGCGACGACCTAACGATCCGCGTCTCGATCGACCATTACGGCGAGGCCGTGCACGAGGCCGAGCGCGGGCGGCGGAGCTGGGGGCCGACGATCGACGGCCTCAAATGGCTAGCCCGCAACGGGTTTTCGATCAACATCGCCAGCCGCTATCTCTCGGGCGAGCCGGAGGTGGCGATTCGCCGCGGGTTTGCGCGGCTATTCTCGGATCTCGGCGTCGCTCTCGACGCCGACGACCCGGTCGCGCTGATGATCTTTCCGGAGATGGATGCGACCGTCGACGTGCCCGAGATCACCGAAGCGTGCTGGGGCATCCTCCACAAATCCCCGGAGAGCGTGATGTGCGCGAGCGCCCGCATGGTCGTAAAGCGCAAGGGAGCCGCGCACCCGACCGTCCTCGCCTGCACCCTGCTCCCCGACGACCCGCTGTTTGACCTCGGCCCGACGCTGAAGGCGGCGAGCGGCGCAGTGCCGCTCAACCACCCGCATTGCGCGAAGTTCTGCGTGTTGGGCGGGGCGGCCTGCAGCCGGGACTGATCAGCCCTGCTCGTACCAGCGGCGGGTGCGCAGCACGATGCGCACGACCGAGAGCATGACCGGCACCTCGACCAGCACGCCCACGACCGTCGCCAGCGCCGCGCCCGACTGGAACCCGAAGAGCGCGATCGCGGCGGCGACCGCGAGTTCAAAGAAGTTCGACGCGCCGATCAGCGCCGACGGGCACGCGACCCGGTGCGGCACCCCGAGCATCCGGTTGAGCCCATAGGCGATCGCGGCGTTGAGATAGACCTGGATCACGATCGGCACCGCGAGCAGCGCGATCACCAGGGGCTGGGCGATGATCGCCGCGCCCTGGAACCCGAACAGCAGCACCAGCGTCGCCAGCAGCGCCACCAAGGAGATCGGCTGGAGGCGCCCGAGCAACCGCGCCAGTGCCGCCTCGCCGCCCGCCGCCAGCAGCGTCCGGCGCCAGACCTGCGCGGCGATCACCGGGACGACGATGTAGAGAACGACCGAGAGGAACAGCGTCTGCCAGGGCACGGCAATCGACGACAGCCCCAGCAAAAGCCCGACGATCGGGGCGAAGGCGAACACCATGATCGTGTCGTTGAGCGCGACCTGGCTCAGCGTGAAATTCGGCTCGCCGCCGCTCAGGTTCGACCACACGAACACCATCGCGGTGCACGGCGCCGCGGCGAGCAGGATGAGCCCGGCGATATAGCTGTCGATCTGTCCCGCCGGCAGCAGCGGACGGAACAGCCAGCCGATAAACAGCCAGCCGAGCAGCGCCATGCTGAACGGCTTGACCAGCCAGTTGATGCCGACCGTGACGGCGATCCCGCGCCACTGCTCGGCGACGCGGTGCAGCGCGCCGAAATCGACCTTGACCAGCATCGGCACGATCATCAGCCAGATCAGCACCGCGACCGGGATGTTGACCTCTGCCACGGTCATCCGCCCGAGCGCATGAAACGGCGCCGGCGCGACCTGCCCGAGCCCGATCCCGGCGACGATGCACAGCGCCACCCACAGCGTCAGATAACGCTCGAAGAGACCGAGCGCGGGGACGCGTGCCGTGCGGGCGTCGGCGGCCGCGGTCAAGGCGCAATCCTCACGAACAGCAGGACGGGGCGCAGCACCCGGCAACAGCCTCGCCGTCGGCGGGCTTGCGCGCCTCGACGATCGCGGAGCGGACGTGGTTTTCGATCCCGCGCCCCGGCGCCCAGCCGCTTATGGCCTCACGGCTCTCGGGCTGCTCGGTGATGCGGATGTCGGCGAAGCCGGCGGCGGCGAGCCAGGCCTCGACCTCGGTCCGTGGCGCGGCGCCGGCAATGCAGCCGCACAGCAGGGTCGGGTCGGCCTGCAATTCCGCCGAGAGCGGCACGATGTTGATCACGTCCGACACCGCCACCCGCCCGCCGGGCTTCAGCACGCGGAATGCCTCGCGAAACACCTGCGCCTTGTCGGGCACGAGGTTGATCACGCAATTGGAGATCACGACATCGGCCGTGTTGTCGGCGATCGGCAGATGTTCGAGCTCGCCGAGGCGGAATTCGACATTGGCGGCACCGATGCTCGCGGCGTTCGCGCGGGCCTTCGCCAGCATCTCGTGGGTCATGTCGACGCCGATGACGCGCCCGGTCGCACCGACCTGGCCCCATGCGAGAAAACAATCGAACCCCGCGCCGCTGCCGAGATCGACCACCGTCTCGCCCGGACGCATCGCCGCGATCGCCTGCGGGTTGCCGCAGCCGAGACCGAGATTGGCCCCTTCCGGCACCGCCGCCAGCTCATCCTCCGAATAACCGATGCGCCGCGCCTTGTCGGCGACCCCTTCGGTCGCCGGTCCGCAGCACGCAGCCACCCCCGCCGCGGCGGCGATCCCGCCGTAACGGGCCCTGACCATTTCCTTGATCTGCACGTCGTCCATGGCGCTTCTCCTGTCGGGTTCAGGCAGCGGGGGTCTTGGCCGCGGCGGGTTCGCAACATCCCGCGGCGGGGTCGCACAGCGGCGCGCACACCGCATCGCGGCCGCAGCAATTCTCGGTCAGATAGGCGAGGAGCCCGTTCATCGTGCCGTATTCGGCGGCGTAAATGAGCTGCCGCCCCAGCCGGCGCTGGGTGATCAGCCCGGCATGGACGAGCTGCTGCAGATGGAACGACAGCGACGACGGCACGACGCCGAGGTTCTGGGCAATCCCTCCGGCCGGCATGCCCGCCGGACCGCAGCTCACCAGCAACCGGTAGAGGTCGAGCCGGGTTTCCTGGGCGAGGGCGGCGAGCGCGGCGATGGCGCGGGGTTGATCCATGAGTGAGTCGATTCGATAATTCGACGATTATCGAAAATTACGAGTTCCGCATGAGCGGCGCAACAGATATTTCGAGAAGACTCGAAATATCTGCCCTCACCCTCCCAATCGCTACGCGACGCGTGACGGAAGAGGGCGAGCGCAGCGAGCCGGTTACGCCGCCTCGCCCGTATCCGCCTGCAGCCCCGCCGCTTCGATGCCGGCGACGCAGCACATCTCATCCTTGTCGGAGGTGTCGCCGCTGATGCCGACGGCGCCGATGATCGCGCCGTTTGCATCGCGAATGAGGACGCCGCCGGGGGCCGGCACGATGCGGCCGCCGGAGGCCGCCATCAGCGCCTGCAGGAAAACGGCGCCGCCGCCGGCCGCGCGACGGGCGAATTCGCGGCCGCCAAAGCCCATGCCGAGCGTACCCCATGCCTTGCCCATCGCGATCTCGGTGCGCAGGATGCCGCTTTCATCCTCGCGCTTCATCGCGACCATATGGCCGCCGGCGTCGAGCACGACGACGGTCAGCGGGTGCAGCTTCGATTCGCGGCCCTTCTTGATCGCGGTGTCGACGATCGTCGAAGCCTGGGCCAGGGTGACGCTCATTTCTGGAATACCCTCAACGGGATGTTAAGAAGCCGCGCAGCGTTGCCGCCGAGGATCGCCTTGCGGTCGCCGTCGCTGAGCCGTGGCGCGCCCTCGACAAATCCGATCGGGTCGACGTCGCCCATGTCGAACGGATAGTCGGTGCCCATCAGGATGTGATCGGCGCCCCACACTTCGACGAGGTATTCGAGCTGGTGGTGGGTGAACACCATCGTGTCGAAATACAGCCGCTTCAGGTAATGCGTCGGCTCGTGGTGCAGGTGCTCGCAGGTGTCGGGCCGGGCCGCCGCGCCGTGGTCGATGCGTCCCGAATAGGCCGGCAGGAACCCGCCGCCATGCGCGATCACGAGCTTGAGTCCGGGATAGGCGTCGAGCACCCCGCCAAAGATCAGGTGATGCACCGCGACCGTCGATTCGAGCGGGTTGCCGATCAGGTTGCCGAGATGCCACGGCCCCATACGGCCGGTCTCGGTAAATCCGGTGGGGTGCATGAAGAGGACGAGCCCCAGCTCTTCGCATTTCCGGAAGATCGGCCAGTATCTCTCGGCCGACAGGTCTTCGCCCGCGACCGAACCGGCGATCTCGATGCCGCGCAGGCCGAGCGATTTGTTGAGCCGTTCGAGCTCGGCGACCGCGAGCTCCGGCGCCTGGAACGGCACCGTGCCGAGCCCGGCGAACCGGTCCGGGTGCTTGCCGCAAATATCGGCGATGTTGTCGTTGACGAGCCGCGTCGCCTCGATCGCGAGATCGGCCGGGAGGCCCCAATAGGTCTGGTCGGGCGACGGCGAGACCGCCTGCACGTCGATCCCCATCTGGTCCATGTCGGCGAGCCGCTTTTCGAGCGACAAAAGCTGCGGCTGCACCCGCGACTGATGCTCGGCCGTGGTCTGCGCCGTCTCCGGACTGTCGTGCCGGTGCCGCGGGTTCGGCAGGTTCGCCGCCGCGACCAGCTCGCGCGCCGGCTGGCACAGCGTGTGGCAATGGATGTCGACCGAAAACCATTTGCCGCGGGCATGCGCCGGGCCGGGAAAGCGGCCGGGAATCGGCGCGCCGGGCGGCAGGCAAGTGAACAGCATCTTCTGGGTCCTCTCTTATCTACCCCGTCTTCTTACCCCTTTTATCGGTCATTCCCGCGAAGGCGGGAACCCATGAACACCGGCTTTCACGAACTTGGCACCATGAGCAGGTTACCTGCCAACCGACCGTGCCTTAAAAGGGAGCACGGGCGTCTCGCCCGCATCTTAGCGACAAAAGGGCGGGCGGGACGCCCGCGCTCCTACGATCCCCGACAAGCCCGCCACACCGCTTCGGGCGTCGCGGGCATGTCGATCTTGGCACCGGGCGGCAGCGCATCCACGATCGCGTTCATCACCGCGGCGAGGGCGGCGGTCGTGCCGGCCTCGCCGACGCCCTTGACGCCGAGCGGGTTGCGCTGGCTCGGCACCGGGTGAAAGAGGCTCGCGATCGGCGGCAGGTCGTCGGCGCGGGGCATCGCATAGTCCATGAACGAGCCCGCGAGGAGCTGGCCGCTCGCATCGTCATAGACCCCGTGCTCCAGCAGGACCTGGCCGACGCCCTGCGCGACCCCGCCCTGCACCTGCCCTTCGACGAGCACCGGCTGCAGCACCCGCCCGCAATCGTCCACGGCGGTATAAGCGACGAGCGCGACCGAACCGGTCTCGGAGTCGAGCTCGACCTCGGCGACGTGGCAGCCGTTGGGGAAGGAGGGCAGCGCGTCAACGGTTTCCTGGGTGTCGAGGCTTTCGCCGATCGCGGCCTCCGCCGCCTCGGCCACCTTGAACAGCGAGACGCGACGGTCGGTGCCGGAAATTTCGAAGACGCCGTCGCGGTAGGCGATGTCCGTTTCGGCGGCTTCGAGGATCTGCGCGGCGGCGCGGCGGCCCTTTTCGATGACCGCGTCGACCGCGGCGTAGACGGCGCTGCCGACCGACATCGTCGAGCGCGAGGCCACAGCGCCGGCGCTCGGCACGTTGCTGTCGCTGTCGCCATGCGCAACCGCAACCTCGGCGACGGGAATGCCGAGCCGCTCGGCGGCCATGCGGCGATAGAGCGTCGAGTGCCCCTGCCCGCTCGGCCCGATGCCGATCGCCAGCAGCAGCTTGCTCTCCCCCGGAAACGCGATCCGCGCCCCTTCGCCCGGCTGGCCGCCGGCGATCTCGAGAAAGCACCCGATGCCGAGCCCGCGGCGCTTGCCGGCGGCCTCGGAGTGTG
Source organism: Allostellaceae bacterium (assembly GCA_036489765.1). Lineage (GTDB taxonomy): Bacteria > Pseudomonadota > Alphaproteobacteria > ATCC43930 > CGMCC-115725 > DATARH01. The sequence goes on from DASXFE010000045.1 coordinate 13,286, forward strand.
CGCGGCGCGCCGGGAAGCCGGCGGCGTCGGCGTGTTCCAACGCGTCGGCAATCACCGGCGCGAACTCACCGCTGTCGAACACGGTGCCGAGCGCGCCCTTGTAGGGAAGCTGCGACGGCGCGATCAC
>DASXFE010000053.1:0-30319 GCA_036489765.1 Allostellaceae bacterium
GGCGCCGCAGAGAAGAAGCTTGCGGATGTCCTCGACCGTGCGCACCCCGCCGCCGACGGTCAGCGGCATAAAGCATTGCTCGGCGGTGCGGCGGACGACGTCGTAGAGCGTGTCGCGGCCCTCGTGGCTCGCGGTGATATCGAGGAAGGTGAGTTCGTCGGCGCCCTCGGCGTCATAGATGCGCGCCTGTTCGACCGGGTCGCCGGCATCGGCGAGGTCGAGAAAGTTGATCCCCTTGACGACCCGCCCGTCCTTGACGTCGAGGCAGGGGATGACGCGCATCTTCAGCATCTAGTCGCCCCCCAACAGGGCAAGCGCGGCGTGCGCGTCGATCCGCCCGTCATAGAGCGCGCGGCCCGAGATGATGCCCTCGATGCCGGCGCCCGCCTCGGCCTTGAGCGCGGCGATGTCTGCGAGGCTCGCGACCCCTCCGGAGGCGATCACCGGCACCCCAGCGGCGCGGGCGAAAGCGGCGGTTGCCGCGGCATCGACCCCGGAAAGCGCCCCGTCGCGGGCGATGTCGGTATAGACGATCGCGGCGACCCCGGCATCGGCAAAGCGGCGGGCGAGATCGACCGTTCCGATCTCGCTCTGCTCGGCCCAGCCCTGGACCGCGACCTTGCCGTCGCGCCCGTCGATGCCGACGACGATGCGGCCCGGATGTGCCGCCGCCGCCTCGCGCACCAGGGCGGGATCGCGCAGCGCCGCGGTACCGAGCACGACCCGGTCGATGCCGAGATCGAGCCAGGCTTCGATCGCCGCCCGGTCGCGGATGCCGCCGCCGAGCTGGATCTTGAGGTCGACGGCCCGGCGGATCCCTCGCACCGCCTCGCCATTGACCGATGCCCCGGCAAAGGCGCCGTCCAGATCGACGACGTGCAGCCACGAAAATCCGGTCGCCGCGAAATCGCGCGCCTGCGCCGCCGGGTCGTCGTTGAACACAGTCGCCGCCGCCATGTCGCCGCGGAGGAGCCGAACGCACTGGCCGCCTTTGAGATCGATCGCGGGGAAGAGGATCATGGATGTCGTCTGTACCTGTCGGGCGGTGCGATGGGTCAGATCAGCCGGCCTCTTCGAGCCGCTTGTAGTAGTAGTGCCCCGGCACCATCCGGCCGTCGACGAGGGCGTAGTCGGGGTGGGTGCCCCAACGCTGGTAGCCCATCGTCTCGTAGAGCCGGATCGCGGGCTGCTGCGTGTCGCGAAGGTCGAGGTTCAGGACCGCGAGGCCGATCTCGCGGGCGACGCGCTCGACCTCATGGATCATGCCGCGGCCGAGCCCGTGGCCGCGAGCCCAGGGCGCGACAAAGGCGGCGGTCAGGGTGCCGGCAAAGGCCTGCGCCTCGTTGTTGCGCGGAGCCCGGGTGAGCTGCACCGAGCCGGCGATGACCCGATCGAGGCGCCCGACGACCACCCGCTTTTCCGGGATCAGCAGCAAACCCTTCCAGAACGATTCGAGGATGTGGCGCGGCGGCGGCTTCAGCCAGCCGAACCCGCCGCCCTCGCGGATCGCGCTCTCGGTCGCGTCGCAGAGGTCGTCGAGATCGGTGCCGCCGTAGCGGGTCAAGAGCTCGACCCAAACATGGCCCTGCGGGCTGCTCTCGCTCACGGCCGCCATCCAAGGAAATTGGCGATCAGCCGGAGGCCCGCGCCCTGGCTTTTCTCCGGGTGGAACTGCGTGCCGACCATGTTGTCCCGGCCCACGACAGCCGTGAGCGTGCCGCCATAGTCGGTCGTCGCCAGGAGCTCGGCGCCGCGGGTCGGGACCAGTTCGTAGCTGTGGACGTAATAGGTATGCGTCCCGTCGGGCAGCCCGTCGAGTACGGGGTGCGCCGTGCGCGGCCTCAGCTCGTTCCAGCCCATATGCGGGATGCGCAGCTCGCGGTCGTTCGGCTCAATGACCTGGACGTCGCCGGCGATCCAGCCGAGCCCCTCGATTATCTCGAATTCGAGCCCCCGCTCGGCCATTAGCTGCATGCCCACGCAGATGCCTAGAAACGGCCGGCCGCGGGCGATGACGGCCTCTTCGAGCGCGTCTTCGAGCCCCGGCACCGCCGCGAGCCCGCGCCGGCAGTCGGCAAAGGCGCCGACTCCCGGCAGCACGATGCGGTCGGCCGCGGCGACGAAATCGGCGTCGCTGGTCACGGCGATCGTGGCGGCGATGCCGCTGTCGCCGGCGGCGCGCTCGAACGCCTTTGCCGCCGAACGCAGGTTGCCGGAGCCGTAATCGAGGATCGCGACCTTCATTCGAGACTGCCGCCGAGCGTGCCCTTGGTCGACGGCACCGCACCGCCGCGCCGCGGGTCGATCTCCACCGCCTGCCGCAGGGCGCGCGCCAGGCCCTTGAAGCAGCTTTCGACGATGTGGTGGTTGTTCTCGCCGTAAGCGTTCTCGACGTGAAGCGTTATGCCGGCCGACTGGGCAAAGGCCTGGAACCACTCCTTGAACAATTCGGTGTCCATCTCGCCGAGCTTTGGACGGGTGAAATTCACCTTCCACACCAGGTACGGGCGGTTCGACGCGTCGAGGCTGACGCGGGTCAGCGTCTCGTCCATCGGGATCGTCGCGCTGCCGTAGCGCTGGATGCCGCCGCGGTCGCCGAGCGCCTTCGACACGGCCTCGCCGATCACATACCCGGTGTCCTCGGTCGTGTGGTGGAAATCGATGTGCAGGTCGCCCTTCGCCGCGAGCTCGATGTCGCAGAGGCTGTGGCGCGCGAGCTGTTCGAGCATATGGTCGAGAAAGCCGATCCCGGTCGCGATCTTGGCGGCGCCGGTGCCGTCGAGATCGACGCGACCCTTGATCCGCGTCTCCTTGGTATTGCGCTCGACCGTCGCGATTCGCACGGCAGACTCCTGAAATGGCCGGGGTCTTTTAACACTATCGCCTGGAACGATGAAGGCGGGGTTACGTCGCGATTTCTCATCAGCGCGTAGGGTGGGTTACGTCGCGCTCTACCCATCCATCGATTCGATGAAACGCTGGATGAGTCGGCTCACCTCGCCCGATTTCTCCATGTGCGGAAGGTGACCGGCATCGTCGAGGATATGTGCGGGCACATCGGCCCCGAGCGAATGCGCGTGAGCGGCCGGAATGATGCGGTCGCTCCTGCCCCAGATGATCTGCGTTCGGGCCGACGGCTTGGCCGTAAGGGCAGGGGATTGCGTGCCCCCGGGAAAACAGGCGGCGGCGACCGCTTCCAGCGACGCGGTTGCGCCGTCGAGCCGCTTGTAGCGCAGCACATCCTCGACCATCGAGCGGCTGACCATGGCGGGGTCGTGGACCAGCAGGTTCAACACCTCGATAGCCTCGCGCCGCCGCTGCATCGCGACAAAGCCGGCAATGAATTGCCCGTTGATCTCGCCGCCGAGCCCGGCCGAGGCGATCAGCGTGAGGCTGGCAACCGGCCGCACCTTGGCGACCGCCAGCGCGATTGCCCCACCGAGCGAATGCCCGACGAGGTGTGGGGTGTCGATGCCAAGCGCGTCGAGCGTATCTTCGACTGCGCCGGCGAGCGTCGCGACGTCGCCGACACCGACATCCTTCACGGAGCCGCCATGCCCCGGCAGGTCGAGGGCGACCGTGCGGTGCCGCTCGGCGAGCGCCGGCTGTGTGAACATCCAGGTGTTGAGGTCGGCGCCGAAGCCGTGGATGAAGACGATCGGCGTCCCCTCGCCAATTTCGAGGACTCGAAGCCGACGCCCCCCGGCTTCGATGACGTGCGGCGCCGGCCCGTTGCTTTCAGCCGCGTCGTCCTCTGTAGGCGGCGGCGCCTCGAACCCGGCGACAAATGCGTCGATCTCGGCGTCGGCGACCTCGGGCGGCGCGACGACGGCGATCAGCGCGCCGATCGGCAGCGTGGTCCCCTCGGCCGCGACGAGGCGGCGGAGCGTGCCGGTCTCGCCGGCTTCCATGACATTGGTGATCTTGCTCGTCTCGATCTCGACGATCTCGGTGGCGGCCGAGACCGCGTCGCCCTCCTGCTTCAGCCAACCGAGGATCTTCCCTTCGGTCATGGTGAGGCCCCACTTGGGCATCGTGATCGCGGCGATGGTCATGAGGTGCGTTCCTGGTCGTGCGTCCTTTGAGGCACCCGCTGCGCGGGCTCTTCAGGATGAGAAGGGACGGAGGGCGGCATCAAACGCAGATGGAGGAGCCCAAGCCCAACCTCATCTTCATCCCGAGGAGCGCCGAAGGCGCGTCTGGACGGACGCACGGCGCTCGTTCCGGCTACTTCCCGTACCCGTAAACATCCCTGACCGCGGCGGCGATCTTCTCGGGGCTCGGGATGTACAATTTCTCCAGGCTGGGCGCGAACGGCACCGGCGTGTGCGGGGCGGTGACGCGGCGGATAGGGGCTTTGAGCGCATCGAAGGCCTTGTCGGCGACGAGTGCGGCGATGTCGGTGGCGATCGAGCAGCGCGGCGTCGCCTCGTCGACGATGACGAGGCGGCCGGTGCGCTCGACCGACTCAAGGATCGTGTCCTCGTCGAGCGGCGAGGTCGTGCGCGGGTCGATCAGGTCTATCTCGATCCCATCTTTTTGAAGCGCTTCGGCAGCTTCGTTCGCGTAGTGCACCATGCGGGCGAGGGCGACCACGGTCACGTCGTCGCCGTCGCGGACGACATTCGCCTCGCCGAACGGGATCGTGTACGGCTCGTCCGGCACCTCGGCGCGGAGGTCGTACATCAGCTTGTGCTCGCAAAAGATCACCGGGTCGTCGTCGCGGATCGCCTGGATCAACAGGCCCTTCGCATCGTAGGCGTTTGAGGGCACGACGCATTTGAGCCCCGGCACCGAGGTGAAGATGTGGTAAGGGCTCTGCGAGTGCTGGGCGGCGGCGCTGCGTCCGGCGCCGATCATCGTGCGGATGACCAGCGGGGTCTTGGCCTTGCCGCCGAACATGTACCGGAACTTGGCGGCCTGATTGAAGATCTGGTCGAAACACACGCCCAGGAAGTCACTGAACATCAACTCTGCGACCGGTCGCAGCCCGGTCACCGCGGCGCCCGCGGCGGCGCCCATGATGGCACTTTCGGTGATCGGCGTGTCGATGACCCGGGCCTCGCCGAACTCGCCGATGAGGCCCTTGGTGACGCCGAGCACGCCGCCATAGGCGTCGCGTTGGCCCTCGCTGCCGGCGCCGCCGGCGACATCCTCGCCGATGACGATGATGTTGGGGTCGCGCCGCATTTCCTGCGCGAGCGCCTCGTTCAACGCCTGGCGGATCGATTTCTGCGGCATCTCGCGCCTCCCGTTCTCGCGGCCCGATCTTACCCGTAATTCCTCGGCGACGCCCACACCGCATCGAGCGGCTGGCGACGGCCGCAGCAGATCCACAGCGTCTGGCCGCTTTCGTAGGGCATCGCCCAGGCCGGGGCAAAAACGGCGGAGGGCTCGACCGACGCATAGTTCCGGAGGAGAAGCGCCTCGCGATCGCGAGCAAGGCGGATCACGACGCTGCCGTCATGTCCTCGCGGTCCCCACAGGAAGAAATTGTTGTGCGGGCTGATCGACGGCGGCAGGCCCTCGCCGAGCACATCGACCGCGGCGGTCTCGCCGTAGTGCTGCTAGTACGGTCGCCAGTACCAGGGCGGAGGGTAATAGATCGGGGGAGGCGGAGGCGGGTAGTAGCCGGGCGGCGGGTAATAATAGCCCGGCACCGGCACCGCGACTGGCCGCGGTGGCGAGGCGACGACCGGCGACTGCCTCAGCTCCTGGCCGTTCAGCGCGTCTGCGGTCACTTCCGTGTGGTTCCGGTAGCGATAGATCCGTCGTCGCCGGACGATGTGTTTTTTCGGCTGCGGCTTGGCTGGGGCGGCTTGCGCGGTCGGGGATGGCTTGCTCGGCGTCATCGGTGCGGCCGCAGTCGGGGCGGGAGCAGCAGGTGAGGCTGCCGCCGGGGCGGGAGCCGGCGTCGCAGCGGCCGGCGGCCCGGCTGGCGGCGGGGTCTGATTGGCGGGGACCTGCGCCCAGGCCGGACTCACGAACGCCGGGGCGGACAAGATCAGCAGCGCCGCGATCGGCGCGCCGAGGCGCATTGGTGTCATCACTGCATCTCCCACTCCGGAAGCGCCAAGCGACGGGGGACTGGTTCCGCCCGGCTATCGTCGTGGAGTTATAGGCAGTTCCCGGGCGCTCCTATGCCGCTTCAATACGACACATAAACGTCGGTGAGGAGTTGGGCTTCGTCGGGCGGGTCGCCGGCGCGGGCCGTGGCAATGGCGTGGGTGATCAAGTCCTCGACCTCGCGGTCGACAGTGTCGAGGTCGGCGGTGTCGAGGAGGGCGGCCTCGTTGACGCGGGCGCGGAAATGCTTGAGGCAGTCGCGGTTCTCGCGCAGGCCCTTGACCTCGTCCTTGCCGCGATAGAGCTGGGCGTCGCCGGAATGGTGACCGTAGAAGCGGCAGGTATCGACCTCGATCGCGCTCGGGCCGCCGCCGCTGCGGGCGCGCTCGACGGCCTCGCGCGCCGCCTCGTGAACGGCGAAGAAATCGTCGCCGTCGACCTTGACCGCCGGCAACCCGAACCCCGCCGCCCGGCCGGCGATGTCGCCGCTGCCGCAATGATAGGCAAAGCCGGTTCCCTCGCCGTACTGGTTGTTCTCGAAGACGAACACGGCCGGGAGCTTGAGCACCACGGCCATGTTGAGGGCCTCGAAGGTCGTGCCCTGGTTCGACGCCCCGTCACCGGAAAAACACACCGCGACATTGCCGTTGCCAAGTGTCTTTGCGGTCAGCGCGGCACCGACCACGAGCGGCGGGCCGCCGCCGACGATGCCGTTGGCCCCAAGCATCCCGACATTGAGGTCGGCGATGTGCATCGACCCGCCCTTGCCGCCGCAAAGCCCGCCCTTCTTCGCGAAAAGCTCCTGCATCATGCCCTCGACGTCGCAGCCCTTGGCGATCGAGTGGCCGTGGCCGCGATGGGTCGAGGCGATGTAGTCCTTGGGCCCGAGATGCATGCACATCCCGACCGCGGAGGCCTCTTCCCCGGCATAGAGATGGACAAAGCCGGGGATCCCGCCCTTGGAGAATTCCTCCTGCACGCGCTCCTCGAAGCGGCGGATCGTCGCCATGCCGCGATAGGCGCGGATCAGTTCGTCGCGGCCCAACTGCATCGCCCGGCTCAGTGCCATCGGAGCCCCCTTCCAAAGGTATAGCCTCGATTTAGCATGGGAGGAGCGCGGGCGTCTCGCCCGCATCTCGAACAAAATTGCGGGCGGGACGCCCGCGGGCGTTTCGCCCGCATCTCGAACAAAATTGCGGGCGGGACGCCCGCGGGGCTTATTGGACAGTCTCCGTGGCCGGCTCGGGCAAATCGCGGCCGGTGGCGAGGATCGCGACGGCGAGGTGCTGCTGGCGGCCGCGGATCTCGATGTCGTGCCAGACGAAATTCTGGGGGTCGATGCCGGCTCCGCGGACGATTTCGGCGGACACGATCAGCTCGCACTGGTGCTCCTTGGTCAATTCTTCGAGCCGGCTCGCGATGTTGACCGGATCGCCGATCGCGGTGATCGTCGCGGCGTTGCTGTAACCCATCTCGCCGACGATCGCCGGGCCGACATGGATGCCGATGCCGATCCGGAGCGGCATCGTGAGCTCGTGGCCGAGCGAGCGGTTGAGCGTGACCAGTTCCTCCGACATCGCCCGCGCCGCCGCGAGCGCCGCGCGGCATCCCGCCTGCGGGCCGGTATCGACGCCGAACAGCGCCATCAACCCGTCGCCGATGAACTTGTCGAGGCGCCCGCCGGCCCCTTCGACGGCGCGGCCCATCGCGGCGAAATAGCGGTTGAGGACAAAGACGACGTCGTAGGGCAGCCGCCCCTCCGATAGCATCGTGAAGTCGCGGATGTCGGCGAACATGATCGCGATCTCACGCTCGCCGCCCTGCGCGAGGTCGACGAGGGTGCGGCCGTCGCGAGCCTGAGCGAAAGGCGGCAGCAGTGGTGTCACCTCGCAATCGACATCGGGGCGGAGCATGCAGGCGAGGCGGATATTGGCGGTCGCGCGGATGCGGCTGAGGACGCGGCGCTCGTCGTCGCCCGGCGGCGGCGGGCCGGGGAACGCGGCGCGCACCCTGACCCGGCAGGTCGAGCAGCGGCCGCGCCCGCCGCAAACCGAGGCGTGCGGGATATGGGCAATGCGGCTCGCCTCGAGGACGCTGGTGCCGCGCAGCACCTCGACATGGCGGCCATCCGGGTAGGTGATGCGGACGAGGCCGCTAAGCCGTTCCCACGCCCGCCGTACCAGCCGCGCCGCGAGCAGCGCCGCGATTGCGCTGATGAAAAACCAGAACAGGATCCCGATCACCAGCTGCTGGACCGCACTCTGCGCCGGGGTCGGCTCGATCATGTGAGCGAAGGCCGCGCCTCGCCAGTGCGGGTCTGCGGCGAGGGCCATGGTCTGCCGCCCGGCCTCGGCCAGACCGAGGAGCGCCAAGACCGGCACCAGCACGCCCACACACAGCGCCACGCCGCGCCAGTGCTCGTACCAGGGGTGCGACCGCAGCCAGTAATGCACGCCGAGCAGCCCATGAGACCAGGCGATAACCAGCACGGCGAGTTGGCCCCACAGCCGCCACGGCTCGGCGACGAAGAAGCCCCACAGCTCGAACGTATAGTTCTGGATCGTCGTACCCATCATCCCGGCGCCCACGCGGTTGTTGACGACGTGGCGGACGACGAGGAGCGGGATCGCAAAGCCGAGGCCGATCTGCACGAACTCGCCCGGCCGCATGCTCAGCGTGCGGCGTTGCCAGAGGGACCATAGCGCCAGCACGTAATGCGTCAGGAAGGCGCCGTAGAGCGCCGTCTGGCCGGGGTAGGAGGTCCATACAGCCTTGACGAAGACCAGCACCCGCTCCATCGCCGCGAGCGAGATGAGCCCCGCAGCGTGGTTGAGGAAATGCATCGTCACATAGGCCAGCATGACGAGGCCGGAGACGAGGCGGGCGTTGCGGATCAGCATGGGTCGGCTGATCGAGTGGGGCTCCGATATCGGAGCATCCGGCAGCTTGCTAGCATGGCCAAAGCATTAGGCGGCGCGGCGGCGTGCGGAGAGCCGCTGCGCGGTTGCGTCGCGGTGCCTGAGCCGGCCGGATCGGGCAAAACGTGCCGCCCCTATGCGGGAAGACCGACCTATGCTGGAGATTCGCAATCTCGTCAAATATTTCGGTCCGCTGGCGGCGGTAGACGGCGTGTCGTTCGAGGTGCCGAAGGGGCAGGTCCTCGGCTTTCTCGGCCCCAACGGCGCGGGCAAGTCGACGACGATGAAGATGATCACCGGCTTTCTCGCGCCGAGCTCGGGCACGGCGGTCGTCTGCGGCCACGACATCATCGGCGATCCGGTCGGGGCGAAACGCGCGATCGGCTACCTGCCCGAGGGCGCGCCGGCCTATCCCGACATGACGCCGGCCGACTTCCTCGACTTCATCGCGCATATCCGCGGCTATCGCGGCGGCGAAGCGCGGGCGCGAATCCGGCGGGTCGTCGAGATGATCCAGCTCGGCGGGGTTCTGGAGCAGCCGATCGACACGCTGTCGAAGGGCTATCGCCGTCGCGTCGGGGTGGCCCAGGCACTGCTGCACGACCCGCCCGTCCTCATTCTCGACGAGCCGACCGACGGGCTCGACCCCAACCAGAAACACCAGATGCGCCGCATCATCGCCGACATGGCGCCGGAAAAGGCGATCGTGATCTCGACGCACCTGTTGGAGGAGGTCGAGGCGGTATGCAGCCGGGCGATCATCATCGCGCGGGGCCGCGTGTTGTTGGACGGAACGCCCGCGGAGCTCTGCGCCAGGTCGGAAAGCGGGCGATTGGATGACGTGTTCCGGGCCGTGACGATGCCGGAGGCCGAGGCGGCATGAGCGCCCTGCGTCCTTCGAGACGGCGCTCTGCGCCTCCTCAGGATGAGGTGTGGGGCGGAGCATCGCGGGATTGCAGCGGGACGGCTTCACGGGCTTTCCTCATCCCGAGGAGCGGGCGTAGCCCGCGTCTCGAAGGACGCGCGGTCGGCACGGGCTGATGCGCAACATCTCCACCATCTTTCGCCGTGAGCTGGGAGCGTATTTCGCGACGCCGCTCGCCTATGTGTTCATCGTCATCTTCTTGGTACTGGCCGGCGTATTGACCTTTTTCGTCGGCGATTTATTCGGGCGCGGCCAGGCCGACCTACAAGCGTTCTTCACGTTCCACCCGTGGCTCTATCTGGTGCTGATCCCGGCGCTGTCGATGCGGCTCTGGGCCGAGGAGCGGAAGAGCGGGACGATCGAATTGTTCCTCACGCTGCCGGTCCGGCTTTACGAGGCGGTGGTCGCGAAGTTTCTCGCCGCCTGGGTGTTCGCCGGGATCGCGCTGGCGCTGACGTTCCCGCTGTGGCTGACCGTCGATTTTCTCGGCGACCCCGACCAGGGCGTCATCATCGCCAGCTATTTCGCGAGCTGGCTGATGGCCGGGGCGATCCTGGCGCTCGGCGAGGCAGTGTCGGCGGCGACCAAGAACCAGGTCATCGCGTTTGTCGTCGCCGCGGCGATCGCGTTCGTGTTCATCGCTGCCGGGACGCCGACCGTCCTGGGGCTGTTCCAGGACTGGGCGCCCGAGGCGCTGATCCAAGCGATCGCCGGCGTCAGCATCTTCGCGCATTTCAGCGCGATCACGCGCGGGGTCATCGGATTGCCCGACCTCGTCTACTTCGTCTCGATCATCGCCGCGTTCCTCGGCGCGACGGCGATCATCGTCGACCTCAAGAAGGCCGATTGAGGATGCGGCCCCGCTTTCGCGCACGAGGGGCCTTGTCCATCGCGGCGCTCGTCTGTGTCGGGGTGATCCTCGTCTCGGTCAACGTCGTCGCGTCTCGATTCCCGGCCGTGCGGGTCGATATGACCCAGGACAAGCTTTACACGCTGTCGCGCGGCACCCTCTCGACGCTCGACAAGATCGCCGAGCCGATCACGCTGCGCTTTTACTATTCGACCCGGCTCGGCGACTCGATCCCGAGCTATGGCGTCTACGCGGCGCGGGTGCGCGAGATGCTCGACCAGTACGTCGTCGCCGCGAAGGGCAAGGTCCGGCTCGAAATCTACGACCCGGCGCCATTTTCGGATGTCGAGGACCAGGCGGTCGGCTTTGGCCTCCAGGGCGTGCCGCTGAACCAGCAGGGCGATCAGGTCTATTTCGGCCTCGCCGGCACCAACTCGACCGACGACCAGCAGGTGATCCCGTTCTTTTCGCCCGACCGCGAGCGGTTTCTCGAATACGACCTGACCCGCCTCGTCCACACGCTTGCCTTTCCGAACCGAAAGACCGTGGGGCTGATGTCGGGCCTGCCGCTCGAAGGCGCGGCGGCGATGCAGGATCAGCTCAAGCAGCTTTACGATGTCAAATCCATCGCGCCGACCGCCGCCGCGATCCCGCCGAAGACCGACGTGCTGATGCTGGTGCAGCCGCAGAACCTGCCCGACAAGACCCTCTTCGCGATCGACCAGTTCGTCATGAACGGCGGAAAGGCGCTCGTCTTTGTCGACCCGTATGCGGAGGCCGAGGCGGCGGCCAACCCGACCGGCGATGCAGCAAGCGACCTCGAGCCGCTGTTCAAGGCCTGGGGCGTCAAGCTGCTCCCGAAAACCGTTGCCGGCGACCGCGACGATGCGCGGCGGGTCGGGGTACCGATGCCGGGACGCGGCGAGCAGCCGATGGATTACGTCGCCTGGCTTACCCTGAAGCCGCCTTATCTCAACCGCGAAGACCCGATTACCGCCGATCTCGACCGCATCAATGTCGCGACCGCCGGCATCCTCGAACCGGTGCCAGGGGCGAAGACCCATTTCGCGCCGCTGGTCACGACCTCGTCCAATTCGGAAAAGATCCCGGTCGACAAGATCAAGGGCCTGCCCGCCGTGGCCGAGCTGTTGGCGCATTTCCGGCCCGAGGACACGCGCTATACGATCTCCGCGCACATCACCGGCATCGCCGACAGCGCCTTCCCGAACGGGCTGCCGGGCGCACCGCCCGGGCCCCACATCGAAACGTCGAAGCAGCCGATCAATGTCGTCGTCGCGGCCGACACCGATATGCTCGACGACCGGTTCTGGGCGCAGAGCCAGAATTTCTTCGGCCAGCGCGTCGTCGTACCGGGCGCGGCGAACGGCGATTTTGTCGCCAACGCGATCGAGGTTCTGGCCGGCGGCGAGGATCTCGTGGGTCTGCGCAGCCGCGGCACCTCGGCGCGGCCGTTCGTCGTGATCGAGAACATCCAGAGCGCCGCCGACCAGGAATATGCCGCGCGCGAGCAGACCCTCGAACAGAAGCTCAAGGAGACGCAGGCCAAGCTGAAGAACCTGATCGGCGGCGACGGCGCGGCCGCGGCGTCGCCGTCGCCGTCGCCCGAGCAGGAGAAGGCGGTCGAGCAGTTCCGCGCCGACATGCTGACGACGCGCCAGGAGCTGCGCCAGGTCCAGTCGGCGCTGCGCCGCGACATCAGCCGGCTGAAGACGGTGCTCGAATTCGCCGACATCGTGCTGGTGCCGTTTATCATCGCCGCGGCGGCCCTGGTGCTGGGGGCACTGAGGCTCAAGCGGCGCCGGCGCCGCATGGCGGCGGGGTAGGCGATGCAGCGGCGAGGGTTTCTCGTCCTCTTGGGCGCGACGGCGGTTTCGGCAGGCGCAGCGGCGGCGGCACTGATGACCGAAGGCGGCACGGTCTCGACCGCGCCCCCGGGCGAGCGAGCGCTCCCTAAACTCGCCCCCAATCTCGGCGATATCGCGCGTTTCCGGATCAGCCGCGGGGCGATGAGCGCAAATTTCCGGCTCGATGACGGGCATTGGGTCGTCGTCGAGAAGGGCGGTTATCCGGCCGACGAGACAAAGATCCACCGGATGCTGGCGGCGCTCGCCGATCTGACGCTGGTCGAGCCGAAGACCGATCGGCCCGAGCTTTATTCGCGGCTCAGCCTCGACGACCCGGCGAATGGCAAATCGACCGAAATCGTGATCCAGAACAAGGCGGGCGACATCGTCGGGCAACTGATCGTCGGGCGGTCGCGGCCGAACCGGCTCGGCATCGGCAATGACGGCGTCTATGTGCGGCGGATCGGCGGCGACCGGGCCTGGCTCGCGCGTGGGTCGCTGGATTTGTCGGGCGAGATCGCCGATTGGCTAGACCGCCGCATCGTCGACGAGCCGGCCGGGCGGTTCCGAAGCCTGGTGTTCACGAGCGCCAAGGGCGACGTGCTGACGATCTCGCGCAGCGGGATGACCGCCAATTTCGCGGTCGAGAACCCGCCCGAAGGGACGAAGCTCAAAGACGCGCGCGCGGTCAGCATGCCGGCGACCGCTCTCGAAGGGCTTGATCTCAACGATGTCGCACCGGCCTCGGCGATGAAGCCGCCAGAAACCGGCGTGGCGACCGCCGAATATTCGACCTTCGACGGCCTCCATTTCCGGGTGACGCTGTTCCCGCACGACAGGGCAGACTGGGTCGCCGTCGAGGTTTCCGGGATCGGCGATGCCGCGGTCGAGGCCAAGGAACTGCGAAACCGGGTCGCGCGCTGGGTCTATGCGATCCCGCCCGAAAAGGCGAAACTGCTGAAGACGACGCTGGGCGATCTGACCGAAAAGGCGGGCGGGTCATGACCGAGACCACGCGGCGCGCGCGGGCGCCGATCTCGCCCTGCGTGGGCATCTGCCTGATGGACCCCGCGACGCGCCTCTGCCGCGGCTGCCTGCGCCGGGTCGAGGAGATCGCCGCCTGGTACGAGGCCTCGGTCGCCGAAAAGCACGAAATTATCGCCCGCATCGCCGAACGCCGGGGCGAGACAAAGGGAAGCCGATGAGTGGTGCTGGAGCCGCGCGGTGGGGCCTTCGAGACGCGCTCTCCGAGGAGTGATTTTGATGCCATCGACAGTGATGCCGCCCCCGATGTCCCCTAATCCCGAGCGGCCGTCTCGAAGGACGTACAGCCGTCGTGCAGTCCTTGCGGCGGCCGCGGTTTGCCTCCTGCTCGCCGGGTGCGGCGGCAAGACGCTCGCCGATTTCGATATCGGCTTTGGCGGCAGCGCACAGCACAGCAGCGCGAACGACTGGATCAAGCCGGGTGCGCAGCCGGGCGAGGGGGCGTCGGCCTATAGCGATTGCAGCTCGATCGCGCGGCAGGCGACGCAAAAGGACGCCGATATCGACCAGGACATCGCCGCCACCCGCGGCGCCGACCTGCAGCATTCCCAGATCGTGCAGATGCGGACCTCGCAACAGCGCGGCGTGACGACCCAGGACGCCGATTCGATCCTCGCCTCGTGCATGCAGCAAAAGGGATTTGTCGAACGGCGGTGATCCCGGCCGGATACCAGCCCCGACAATGGCACATGACCGGGCCGCTTCGCGGCGCGGCCGGGATCGCGTACAAGGCCATCGGACCCCTTCCCGAGGCCCTGCCGCGCCGATGACCGCTTTTTATGCCTTCACCCTCGCGATCGTGCAGGGCGTGACCGAGCTGTTTCCGATCTCGAGCCTCGGCCACGCGGTGATCCTGGGCCCGCTTTTCGGCTGGCCGGTCGACCAGAAATCGCCCGAGTTCCTGCCCTTCGTCGTAATTCTTCATGTCGGCACGGCGACCGCCCTCCTGCTTTATTTCTGGCGGGATTGGCTGTTCGTCCTGCGCGGCCTCACCGGGGTTGGTGAGGGGGCGGGCGAGGCAAGGCGCCTGTTCCTGATGATCGTCGTGGCGACGATCCCGGCGGTGGTGATCGGCCTCATCGTGGAAAAGACCGTGCGTGGGATGTTCGCCTCGCCGTTCCTTGCGGCGATGTTTCTTGTCATCAACGGATTTCTGCTGCTCGCCGGCGACAAGTTGCGCCGCCAGGGCGAGGGTGGCGGGCATGGTGGACTCGGGCTGGAGTCGCTCGATGTGCGCGGGGCGCTGGTGATCGGGGCGTGGCAATGCTTTGCATTCATCCCCGGCATCTCGCGATCGGGGGCGGCGATGGTCGGCGGGCTCGTCGCGGGCCTTGCCTATAGCGAGGCGGCGCATTTCTCGTTCTTGATCGCGACCCCGGTCATCGCCGGCGCGGCGGCCCTCGAAATCCCGAAGATGATGGCGCTGCCTCACCACGGCATCAGCGGTTTGGCGCTCGTCGCCGGTGTCGTCGCCGGGATCACCGCCTATCTCAGCACGACCTTCCTGATGCGCTACTTCCGCCGCCACAGCTTCGACGACGCGATGGTGCCGTTCGCGATCTATTGCTGGGTCGCGGGCGTCCTCGCGATGGCGTGGCTCGGGCTGCATGGATAGCCACTTTTCACGATGGTCATTCCGGGATTGCCTGCAGGGCGAGGCCAGGAACCCAGGCACGCGGACGGTAAGATAGGAGGCTCGGCGGCCCGAGCCCGCTTGGGAAGATGTCGTGTGCCTGGGTTCCGGGTTGGACGTTGCGCGCCGCCCAGGGATGACCCCGAAAGGGGGTAATTGATCCCTTGTCGAACAGCCCCCGCAGTTGACACTTCATTACGGCGGCGGTCATCCTTCGCCGCGCCGAATCTTCCCCTGATGCGAGCCCCACGATGACCAATTCCGACCTCGCCGCGACTGTCGATGCCGCCTGGGAGGCGCGCGACACGATCTCGCCCCAGACCAAAGGCAGCTATCGCGACGCCGTCGATGCGGCGCTCGAAGGCATGGACAGCGGCGAGTTGCGCGTCGCCGAAAAGGCGGGCGGCGGCTGGCAGGTGCATCAGTGGCTGAAGAAGGCGGTGCTGCTGTCCTTCCGCCTCAACGACATGGAAGAGGTCGCGGGCGGCCCGGTCGATGCCGACCGCGGCGCGGCGCGGTGGTGGGACAAGGTGCCGTCGAAATTCGCCGGCTGGTCGTCGATCCGCTTCCGCGACGCCGGCTTCCGCGCGGTGCCGGGCGCGATCGTGCGCCGCAGCGCCTATATCGCGCCGAACGTCGTGCTGATGCCAAGCTTCGTCAACGTCGGCGCCTATGTCGGCAGCGGCACGATGGTCGACACCTGGGCGACGGTCGGCTCCTGCGCGCAGATCGGCAAGAATTGCCATCTGTCGGGCGGCGTTGGGATCGGCGGCGTACTCGAGCCGCTCCAGGCCGAGCCCGTGATCGTCGAGGACGATTGCTTTATCGGCGCGCGGAGCGAGGTCGTCGAGGGCGTCATCGTCGAGCAGGGCGCCGTGCTGGCGATGGGAACGTTCATCAGCTCGACCACCAAGATCGTCAACCGCGCCACCGGTGAGATCCATATGGGCCGGGTGCCGGCCTATTCGGTAGTTGTTCCGGGGTCGCTTCCCGGCAAGCCGCTCCCCAACGGCGACCCCGGCCCGAGCCTTTATTGCGCTGTGATCGTCAAGACCGTCGACGCGCAGACCCGGGCGAAGACGGCGATCAACGAGTTGCTGCGGGATTGAATAATATCGAAAAGGATCGCCTTGAGGTCGCATTGATCGTGGAGGATCGTGACCCGTTGCTCTAACCTGACCGGCGGAAGCGAGCTGACGGGTTGTATCTGTGAGCGAGGAAGACGTTGCCCAGTTCCGGGACGCCTCAGAGGCACCCGAGCACAGACAACAGCAGCTGTATTTTCGCGAGCTATTTCAGCTCAAGGTGCAGTGTGAGTACGTTCGGCGCTATCGCGACCGCCTATCGGGGTGGGTTACTCGATTCGCTGTGCTGCGCGCGGTTGCCTCAAGCGGCAGCATTGCAGGGTGGGTGATCTGGCGTGAATATGCGTTTGTGTGGGCCGCTATTATAGCTGCATCCCAGTTGGCCGAGGCGCTTCGCGACGCAATTCCCTACACGGCGAGGCAGAAATCAGCCAATGCATTGCTGACCGATCTGGACGCTCTGTTTATCGAGGCGCTGTTCGAGTGGGAGGGCGTTTATTCCGCCAAATTTACAAACGAAGAGATCACTGAGCGCCGTCGAAAGCTGATGCAGCTCAAACACGATCTCGCAGCGAAGCACTTCCCACTGGTGACCTGCCGAGCAGGCCTGATCTGCTGACGCTAGCGGAGCAAGACACGATCACCTACCTTGAGGCAATGTTCCGCGAAGAGACGAGCGTGACATGAGCAAGTCGACGAAGGATGGGGTTCTGCCGCGCTCGAAAATCGATGTCAGAATGCCTCCCGGCGCGGCGACGCCACGCTCAGGCATTTATGAGCAAGTCGGACCTCGGGGTGGTCGTACTGGCTCAAAAGCCGTTTCCACCTCCGGAAAGCCGCTGCCACTGACGTCGAAGCCCGGACATGGATGGACGCTGGTTAAGCCAGCCAAGGGGCGGGCCCCGCGTGCGCGGTAACGACCCGATGGATCGAGCACCCCTCAACAGCACCCCCGTCGACCCCGTCGCGTTCGCAGCGGAGCTGATCCAGCGGCCGAGTGTGACGCCGAAGGATGAGGGCGCGTTGGCGGTGCTGGGGGGGCGGCTCGAGCAGCTGGGGTTTAGCTGCCACCATCTGACCTTTGAGGAAGAGGGCGCTGACCCGATCGCCAATCTGTATGCACGGTTCGGCACCGGCGGCCCGAATGTGTGCTTTGCCGGGCATACCGATGTCGTGCCGCCGGGGGATACCGGCGCGTGGTCGTTCGGGCCGTTTTCGGCGGCGATCGAGAACGGCGTCCTGTGCGGGCGCGGCGCCGTGGACATGAAGGGCTCGATCGCGGCCTTCACCGCGGCGGCGCAGCAGTTTCTTGCGGCGCGCGGGGCCGGGTTTTCGGGGTCGATCAGCTATCTCATTACCGGCGACGAGGAGGGAGTGGCGATCAACGGCACCCGGAAGGTGCTGGCCTGGCTCAAGGAGCGTGGCGAGACGATCGATGCCTGCGTCGTCGGCGAGCCGACCTCGGCGACCGAGATCGGCGACATGATCAAGATCGGCCGGCGCGGCAGCATGACCGGGCGGATCACGGTCGACGGGGTGCAAGGCCATGTCGCCTATCCTCATCTTGCCGACAACTCCGCACACCGGCTCGTGCAGCTCGTCCAGGCTCTCATTGCCGAGCCGCTCGATCAGGGGACCGAGCATTTCCAGGCGTCGGGGCTGCAGATCACGACGATCGACATCGGCAACCCGACGACCAATGTCATTCCCGGCCAGGCAAAGGCGACGTTCAACATCCGCTTCAACGATCTGTGGAACAGCACCAAGCTGAAGAGCTGGGTCGCCGAGAAGCTCGACGCGGTCGGCAACCCGTACAAGCTCGTGTGGGAGGTCAGCGGCGAATCGTTTCTGGTACCGCCCGGGATCGTCAGCGACTGCCTGAGCGGGGCGATCCACGAGGTGACCGGACGCACCCCGGAGCTCAGCACCACGGGCGGTACGTCGGACGCGCGGTTTATCCACACCTATTGCCCCTGCGCCGAGTTCGGGCTGGTCAGCCAGACGATGCACAAGGTCGACGAGCGTGTGCCGCTTTCGGATATCGCCCAGCTCACCGCGATCTACGGCGGGTTTCTCGAACGCTTCTTCGGGCCGGGCTGATCCGGCGCCGCGATGGCGGGGTCGGCGTTGCAGGAAATCCGCACGGCACTTCTCGGCACGCTGATCCTCGCGCGCGGCGACCCGCGGGGGCTGGCGAATTTCGACGCCTCGCTCGGCGGGTTCTGGCGCTCGTACCGGGCCGCGGCAATCTCATACCCGATCTTCCTCGCGCTGGCGCTGTCCCGCGCGGACAATCCGACCGGGCGCGTCGCGATCGTCGAAACGATCGGATACGTCGTGTCTTGGACGGCGTTTCCCTTGGTCATGCTCAACCTGTGCCGGCGGCTCGGCCGCGACGACCACTTCCTCGGCTTTATGACCGTCTATAATTGGTGCCAGGTGCCCCAGATCGTGTTGTTTTCGGCAATCGCGGCAGTCGAGGCCGTGGGAATTCTCGGCGGGGGGCCGGCGGCGGCGGTCGGGCTCGCCGCGGCGGCGGGCGTGCTGGTCTACGAATGGTTCGTCGCCCGGATCGCGCTCGATGTCTCCATTCCGGTCGCGATCCTCGTCGTGGCGATCGACGTGGCGCTGGCGGCGATCCTCCAGTCCGTCGACGAAAGTCTCTACTAGCCGCCATGCCGGATGATCCGATCGCCCGAACTTCGGCCCTGTTGCGGGCACTGGCGGATGCGGCGCCGGAGCGGGTGAGCCTCGGCGCGATCGGCGACGCGCTGGGCACGCGGCGGCCAGGGATCGCGGTGCTGTGCCTCGCCTTGCCGAATTGCATCCCCGGCCCCTACGTCCCGGGGCTGTCGACCGTGCTCGCGCTGCCGATGATCTGGATCGGCGCGCAACTTGCCCTGCGCACCGGTGTCGCGCAGATGCCGCGATTTTTCCACCGCATCACCTTCTCGCGCGAGCGGTTCGTTCGGTTTGTCGACCGCGTGGCGCCGTGGATGATCCGCATGGAGCAGCGGGTCGGCCCGCGCCCGAGTGCCCTGACGACGCCGCTCGCCCGCCGCTGCCTCGGCCTTGTGCTGATCCTCTACGCGATCGTCCTGGCGCTGCCGATCCCGTTCGGCAACATCCCGATCGGGTTCGGGGTTGCTATCCTGGCGCTCGGGTTGATCGAAAGCGACAGCCGCGCGCTCGGCTGGGGGTTGGCGATCGGGGTCGGCGGCATTCTGTGGCAGATTTTCCTGGTGACGCTCGGGATCAAGGCGATCACGGCGCTGTAGGATAGTGCACTGCGATCAGCGTCAATCCGGCGGCCGGGGCGGTCGGGCCGCCGGCGCGGCGGTCGCGGGCGGCGAGGGCGGCGGCGACGTCGGCCGGCTGCCAGCTTCCGAGACCCACGAGCTTCAGCGTGCCGACCAAGTTGCGCACCTGATGATGCAGGAACGAGCGCGCCCGCGCCTCAATGTGGACCTCCTCGCCGATTTGCGTGAGATCGAGCACGTCCAATGTCTTGACCGGCGATTTCGCCTGGCACAGCGAGTCGCGGAAGGTCGAGAAATCGTGATGGCCGATCAAGTGCTGGGCGCCCGCGCGCATCGCGGCGAGATCGAGCGGTGGGGCGACGTGCCAGACGCGGCCGCGCTCCAGGGCCGGCGGCGCGCGGCGGTTGAGGATGCGGTAGCAATAGATCCGGCCGCGCGCCGAGATGCGGGCATGGAAATCGTCAGGCGCCTCCTCGACCGCGAGCACGCTGATCGCGTGCGGGCGGACGTGGTGGTTGACGGCGCCGCGGATCGTCTCGAGCGGCATGGTGCGGGTGAGGTCGACATGCGCGACCTGGGCGAGGGCATGGACGCCGGCGTCGGTGCGGCCGGCCCCGTGCACCGTGACCCGCTCGCCGCAAAACGCGGCGATCGCTGCTTCCAGCGCGGCCTGCACCGACACTCCCGCGGGCTGGCGCTGCCAGCCTACGAGGCCGGTGCCGTCATACTCGATCGTCAGGCGATAGCGGGGCACGGCAGGATCGTTCCGGGCGGGATCGGGAAACCGCGGAGGAAATCGGCCGTGTCGGCCGCACCGCGCCCCGCGCGCCGCAGGCGCAGCGGCCGCAGCGCGTCCTCGCCGCAGGCGATCGTCAGCCCGGTGTCAAGCACGGTGCCGGGCGCCGCATGGCCCGAGGCGAGTTCGGCGCTGAGGACGCGGATGCGCTCGTCGCCATAAGTGAAATGCGAGCCTGGGAACGGGTCGAAGCCGCGCACCTGGCGTTCAAGGTGCTTGGCGGGAAGGCGCCAATCGAGCGCGGCCTCCTCGCGGCGGAGCTTTTTGGCATAGATCGCGCCGTCTTCTGGTTGCGGGTGTGGCGTGAGGTGGTCGGCGTCGAGCGCCTCGATCATCAGCACCGCGCCGAGCGCGGCGAGTTGGCCGGTGAGCTGGCCGGCCGTTGTCTTCGCCCCGATCGGGGTCGCCCGCTGCAAGAGGATCGGGCCGGTGTCGAGACCGGCATCCATCTGCATGATCGTGACCCCAGTCGCGCTGTCGCCGGCGAGGATCGCGCGCTGCACCGGGGCGGCGCCGCGCCAGCGCGGTAGGAGCGAGGCGTGGACGTTGAGGCAACCGCGCCGCGGCGCGGCGAGGATTGTGGGCGGCAGGATCAGACCGTAGGCGGCGACAATGGCCGCGTCTGCGTCGAGCGCGGCGAATTCCTCCTGCGCCGCCGGGTCGCGGAGACTGGTTGGGCAACGTACCGGGATGCCGCGGCTCTCGGCGAAAGCCTGCACCAGGGAAGGCTGCAGCCGATGCCCGCGGCCGGCGGGTCGCGGCGGCTGGCTATAGGCGGCGCGGACATTGTGCCCAGCCTCGATCAGCGCCGCGAGGATCGCCGCCGCGAAATCCGGTGTGCCCATGAAGACGAGGTCGAGGGGGCGGGCAGTCATTAGGGTCTTATAACACCATTGCCAAAGTCACCTTGGCCGGGCTTGGCCGGCCAAGGTGATTTTGATGGCGGCGAGGACGAACCAGCTACGCCGGCTCTAGCGCCTTCGAGCGTTTTGACTTGACCAGCTTCCTGAGGATGATGCCGCGCTTCAGGGCCGAGATGTGGTCGACGAAAAGGACGCCGTCGAGGTGGTCGATCTCGTGCTGGAGGCAGGTCGCCAGCAACCCCTTGGCCTCGATCTCGCGGATTTCGTTCTGGTGGTCGAGGTAGCGCAGGCGGATTTCGGCGGCGCGGGTCACGTCGGCGTAATGCTCGGGGAGGGACAGACAGCCTTCGTTGGCCTCCATCGTCGCTTCGGAGCGCCAGAGGATCTCCGGGTCGGCGATCTTCATCGGCCGTGGGTCCTCGCCCTGGCGCGCGACGTCGACGACGATGATGCGCTTGGCGACGCCGATCTGCGGCGCGGCGAGGCCGATGCCGATCGCGCCGTACATCGTCTCGACCATGTCGTCCATCAGCCGGCGCGTCGCGTCGTCGACCTTGCCGACCGGCCTCGCCTTCACCTTGAGGCGCGGATCGGGGGCGGTGATGATCGAAAGCAAAGCCATGTTCGCTAGGTAAGCCGCGGGGTTGTGGGCGTCAAGCCGGATAGGCCCAGCGCTGCTCCTGGGCGAATTGCGCGACGACCCGGTCGAGGAAGAGCCGCACCTTGGCGCTGAGCTGGCGGCGGTGCGGGTAGAGCGCGACGATCTCCATCTCCGGCCGCCCGTAATTGGTGAGGAGCGGCACGAGCTCTCCGGATTCGAGCAGGTCGGAGACAATAAAGGGCGGGCACAGCCACACGCCCAACCCGGCCAGCAAGGCGGCGCGCATTACGGCGATGCTGGTCGTCGTCAGGTTGCCGGTCACCCGCGCCGCGACCGGGTTGCCGGCGGGATCGATGAATGGGAATTCGTGGCCGAACATCGCGTGCGCGTAGAGCAGGGAGTTGTGACCGGCGAGATCGCCGGGGCTTTCGGGGGCAGGATGGCTCTCGAGGTATGACGGCGCGCAACAGAGGACGTGGCGCCATTTTGCCAGGCTGCGCCGGATCAGCATCGAGTCGGGAGGCGAGGCCGGCATGATCGCCAGGTCGAACCCCTCCTGCACGAGGTCGATCATCGCGTCTCCGGTCAGGAGGTCGAGCGAGACCTCGGGGTAGTCCTGGAGCAACCGGGTCGAAACCGCCGCGATAAAGCGCACGAGCCCCTGGTGACAATAGACGCGCAGCCGGCCGCGCGGAGTTACCTGCAAGGCGCCGGCGACCTCGTCGGCCTCGGCCAGCTCCTGCAGGATCAGCGAACAGCGGTCGTAATACTCGCGGCCCACCTCGGTCAGGTTGACCCGTCGGGTCGTGCGGTTGAAGAGGCGCACGCCGAGTGTGTTCTCCAGCGCCTGAACCTGGTCGCTGACTGTCGTCGTCGACAGGTTCAGATGGCGCGCCGCAGCCGAAAACCCGCCGGTCTCGGCGACCCGTACAAAAGCGGTGATGCTGGCGAAGCGGTCCATAAACGCCCTCCGTATCCCAAAACCGGAGACAGGATCGTGACAAAATTATCCGGTAGCACCGGATAGAGCTTTCGAAAAATATCCGATTATTCCCGGAGTCCTCATAACTTATCTGCTCGCTCGGCACAGCAAAAGGAGTTGAGCCATGCATGCCATCTCTTCGACGGCCGCGGGACTGGGAGCGGCGCTGGTCGCGTCCATGCTCACGTTCACGGCGGCCAATGCGAGCACGACCCACCAGGAGCTGGTGGCGCTGACCGGCGGGGCGAATAATGGCGCGGTGACGCTGCCCGAAGTCACTATCAGTCCGGCAGCACCGTCCGGGGTCTCGCTCTACGATACCGGGCACAGCCCCAAGGTCAGCTCGGAGCATTACATCCAGCCGTCGCACTATCAGGTGCCGGCCGGCTACGATGGGATGGTCGCGATGCATCCCTACACGAGCGGCATGGGCGTTTGCACCGAGGCCGCCTCGCCGGCCCAAGGATGCAGTCACCCGACCGGTACGCCGATCCCGGCATCGCACTACGACCGGGTGCCATTCGACCAATAGCGTCAGGGGCGCCCCGCCGGCGTCATTTATCTTCGATCAGAACCCTCTCCCATCGATGGGCATCGATGGGAGAGGGCTTTTCTGTCTATTATCCGGATTTACCTGACAGTCCATCCGTCACGCGGGCGATTATCATCCGTTGGGAAAAGCCCATCTCTTGCCGCGGAGCAGGAGGCTTTGATGACGGACACGACCCAGACCCAAATCCGCGCCGCCGCGCCCAAGGCGGCGGCGACCGGGATCTCCGGCACGCGGCTGAGACGGGCGGCGCTCGGCCTCGCGGTAATCGCCGGCGTCTTCGCGGCGGCGGGTTACGGCCGGTACTACTGGACCACCGGACAATACCTGGTGACGACCGACGACGCCTATGTCGACGCGCACTCGGCGCTGATCGCCCCGAAAGTCGCGGGCTACGTCACCGAGGTGACGGTCGACGACAACGAGCCGGTGAAGTTGGGCCAGGTCATCGCCCGCATCGATCCGCGCGACTACCAGACCGCGCTCGACCAGACCCGCGCCGGTGTCAAGGCCGCGCAGGCGAATATCGACACGCTGACCCAGCAGATCGCGCAGCAGAAGCTCACCATCGAGCAGACCCGGCAATCGGCGATTGCCGACCAGGCGGCGCTCGTCTTCTCGGAGCAGAACTCGCAGCGCTACCGCACGCTCGCGAGCGAAGGTGTCGGCACCGTGCAGCAGGCGCAGCAGACGCAATCCGACTATCTCCAGAAGCAAGCTGCGGTGCAGCGCGACGGGGCCGCGGTCGCCGGCGCCGAGAAGCAGATCAGCGTTCTCAAAGCGCAGCTCGAGCAGGCGCGTGCCAGCCTGGCGCAGCAGCAGGCGAACGAGCAGCAGGCGCAGCTCAATCTCGGCTACACGACGATCACCGCGCCATTCGACGGCACTGTCGGTGCGCGTACCGTGCAGATCGGCCAGTACGTGCAGCCCGGCACACAGCTCTTGGCGATCGTGCCGACGCACAATGTCTACGTCACCGCGAACTACATGGAGACGCAGCTCACCAACGTGCGGTCGGGCCAGCCGGTGACTCTGGCGGTCGACACTTTTCCCGGCACGGTCGTGCATGGCCGCGTCGCCAGTCTGTCACCGGCGAGCGGGCAGCAATTCGCGCTGCTGCCGCCGGATAATGCGACCGGCAACTTCACCAAGATCGTGCAGCGCATCCCGGTCAAGATCGCGCTCGACCCGAACGACGCGCTCGCCGGCCGGCTGCGGCCCGGGATGTCGGTCGAGCCGACGATCGATACGAAGCCGCCGGCCGATGCGACCCTCGCCACGCTGACCCGCAGCAAGGTCAACGGGTAACGGTGGGGAGGCGACGATGGACGCCACCAAAACCGACGCAGCGGTGCCGCTGAAGACCTGGATCGCCGTGTGGGGCGCCGCGCTCGGTGCCTTCATGGCGGTGCTCAACATCCAGATCACCAACGCGTCGCTGCCCTATATCGAAGGCGGTATCGGCACCGGCGGGGTCAACGGCACCTGGATCTCGACCGCCTATCTGATCGGCGAGATCATCGTGATCCCGCTCACCGACTTCATGAGCCGGGTGTTTTCGCTGCGCCGCTATTTCCTTGTCAACACGGCCCTGTTCCTCGTGTTTTCGGTGCTTTGCGGGCAGGCGACGAGCCTCAACGAGATGATCATGTTCCGTGCGCTGCAAGGGTTTGCCGGCGGCGTCATGATCCCGCTCGCCTTTACGATCATCATCACGATGCTGCCGCCGGCAAAGCGGCCGATCGGGCTTGCCGGGTTCGCCGTCAGCGCAACCTTCGCCCCGGCGATCGGGCCGACGATCGGCGGCTACCTGACCGACTATTACGGCTGGCCTTATGTCTTTTACGTGAACCTGCTGCCCGGCGCCTTGATGCTGGCCGCGCTGTGGTATTCGCTGCCCAAGGCGGCGACAAACCTCGGCCTGCTGCGGCGCGGCGACTGGCTCGGTATCGCGCTGATGGCGCTGGGCCTCGCGACGCTCCAGACCGTGCTCGACGACGGCAATGTCTACAACTGGTTCGATTCGCCGTTTATCGTCAAGCTCAGCCTCGTCTCCGCGCTGGCGCTCGCGGCGTTCGTCATCGTCGAGTTCCGCCGCGACGAGCCGGTCGTCAATTTCCGCCTCTTGGGGCGGCGCAATTTCGGGCTCGGCACGCTCAGCAACGTGCTGCTCGGCTTTGCGCTTTACGGCTCGGCGTTCCTGCTGCCGGAGTATCTCGCCGTCGCACAGGGTTTCGACGCCGAGCAGATCGGCGCGGTGATGGCCTGGACCGGGCTGCCGCAGCTGTTGCTGATCCCGCTGGTGCCGCTCTTGATGAAGAAGATCGACGCGCGCGTGCTGGTCGGCACCGGCATCCTCATCTTTGCGGCGAGCTGCTTTATGAACCTGTATCTCGACCAGAACTACGCCGCGCCGCAGCTTTTCTGGCCGAATATCGTGCGGGCGCTGGGGCAGGCGGTGGTGATGACGCCCATCTCGGCGATCGCGATGGTCGGGATCGCATCGAACGAGGCCGGCGGCGCCTCGGGCCTCTTCATCATGATGCGCAATCTCGGCGGCGCGGTAGGCACCGCGATGATCGAGACGTTCTTTACCAAGCGCGAGCAGTTCCATTCGGCGATCATTACGCCCAAAGTCTCACTGCTCGACCCGGCGACACGCGGCCGGCTCGCGGATCTGCAGCATTATTTCCTCGCGCACGGCGTCACCGACCCGGGGACGGCATTGCATCGCGCCGAGATCGCGATCGGCCACACGATCCGGGCCCAGGCAACGCTGATGGGGTTCGGCGACAGTTTCGCGCTGATCGGCGGCGTGCTGATCGTGGCGGTCGTCGCCGTCGCATTGCTGCGCAAAGGCGCGGCAACCGGCGGCGCGGCGCATTAGCAACCCGCGCCCGTGATGGGAAAGGGTTTGGGACTGCCCCTAAAGCCGGTCTCTCAGCCGCGCCAGATCGTCCAACCCCTCGGGGCGGACCATGCAGAGGACGTCGTCGAAGCCGACGGCGCGGATGCGGCGAAGGCGGTCGAGGGCCTCGTCGGCGCTGGTGATCTGCATCGTCGCGCGGCCGGCGAGCGGCATGTTGGCGACGTCGCCCTGGAGCTCGACGATCACGTTCGACAGGACGGCGCGCTTGCCGCCGGCGTCGCGGTAGAACTTGACGCCGGCCTCCAATTCCTCGGGCTGACTGTAAAGGCCCGAGGCGATCCAGCCGGCGCAGCGCTCGGCGGCGTAGACGATCCAGCGCTTGTTGCGCCAGGCGCCGAGCATCAGGTTGGGCCCGCCTTCGGTGCCGGGCCACGGGGTCAAGGTGCCGCCCTCGACCGGCTCGCCGGCCCACGCCGTGCGCATGATCTCAAGCGCGGTCATCAGCGTCTTGAAGCGGGCATCGTAATCCTGGCCCACGAGGTCGAAATCGGCCTTGGTCGAGCCGCAGCCGAGGCCGAGCATCAGGCGCTGGCCGAGGAGCGCGTGCAGCGACTCGCAGCGATGCGCGAGCTCGACCGGATGGCGCACCGGGACCTGGAGGACACAGGTGCCGATCTCGATCTTTTTCGTGACCGCGGCGGCGACGCTCATCAGCACGATCGGGTCGAGCGTCGCGCGGCCGCGGCCGAATGAATCGGTCATCCACAAGCCGTGAAAGCCACGCGCCTCGACGTCGGCGGCGAATTTGCTGAAGCGGTCGAGCGTGTGTCCGGCGATGCCGGGGTCGCCCCGCATCACGTTGACGATATGAACGCGCATGTTTGCTGGTTCCTATTCAGGTCTGGCGAGGAAGCGCTCGGCGAGGCGGACGAAGAAGCTGACGCCATAGGGGAGCGCGGTGTCGTTGAAATCGTAGTGGGTGTTGTGCAGGAAGCAGCCGCCCTCGCCGGGGCCGTTGCCGAGCCACAGCATCGCACCGGGCCGCTTGTTGAGCATGTACGAAAAGTCCTCGCCGCCGAGCGACGGGGCGATCGTCGTCGAGACGTTGTCCGCGCCGCAGATCTCGGCCGCGACCTCGGCGGCGAATTCGGCCTCGGCGGCATTGTTGACCGTCGGCGGATAGCCGCGGCGATAGCTGAACTCGCAGGTCGTGCCGTGCGCCGCCGCGATGCCGCGCGCAACCTCACCCATGCGGCGCTCGAGAAGGTCCTGCACCTCCGACCGGAAGCTGCGGACCGTGCCGCCGATGTGGAGCTCGTCGGGGATCACGTTGTAGGCCGACCCGCCGCGTATGAACCCGACCGAGATCACGGCCGAATCGATCGGGTCGATATTGCGCGCCGGGATCGTCTGGAGCGCGAGGACGATCTGGCTGCCGATGATGAACGGGTCGTTGCCGCTGTGCGGGTGCGCGGCGTGGGTGCCGGTGCCCTTGACCTTGATGTCGAAGCGGTCGGACGCGGCGAGGAGCGGCCCGAGCGCCGTCGCCATCTGCCCGACCGGGATGCCGGGCTTGTTGTGCATCGCAAAGACCGCGTCGCACGGGAATTTGTCGAAGAGGCCCTCCTGCACCATCACTCGCCCGCCGCCGAACCCTTCCTCGCCGGGCTGGAAGATGAAATGCACGACGCCGTCGAAATTCCTGGTTTTGGCGAGATGGCGGGCGGCGCCGAGCAGCATCGTCGTGTGCCCGTCATGGCCGCAGGCGTGCATCTTGCCGTCATGCGTGGAGCGGTGCGCGAAGGTGTTGGCCTCCTGCATCGGCAGGCAGTCCATATCGGCGCGGAGGCCGACGGCGCGCAGCGAATTTCCCCGCCGGATCGTACCGATAACCCCGGTCGTGGCGAGCCCGCGATGCACCTCGCAGCCATATTCCTTGAGCTTCGCCGCGACGATGTCGGCGGTCCGCTCTTCCTCGAACCCGATCTCCGGATGGGCGTGGATATCGCGGCGAATCTCGGTGAGCTCGTCCGCGAATTCGAGCACCTCGGGAATCAGCGGCATGTCGTTTCCTCAATGGGCGGCGGGCGTGTCCGCCATCCAGTGTCACATAACACGGCATTCGCCGAAAGTGCGGGTCATGCGGGGCGGATATTCGCTGCCCTGGCCCGCCGCGCCTGCTCTTGCAGGAAATCGGCAGCCGTTCGACCGCCTGCCGCTCACTGGCTTGACCAGATCGCCCGCGGCATCGCTGTTCCTGCAGGAAATTAACAGCCATTCCTCTGCTCTCCGTCCCCCGGCACTCTCGCGGCACGAACAAGGAAGCTACGACGTGATTCCGGCGATTTTGCCCGCGGCGGAGAGGGTTGCGAGGGAAAGTGACGGGAGTGTCCGAAATCCGCCGGAGACGGACATCCGGGCCGTGGCGCTGCTGACCGTGCGAAAGAATGTTGGTTTCGTCCTCAAGTCGCGTAGTCTGACGCGTCGTAGCTTTTGCCTCGCCCGTCCATTCTGCCCCACCGGGCGATAGGGATCGACAGCAGCGGTTTCTCGGGCATATCGCAGGCGAGCTAAGGAGCTTTCAAAATGACGATCGATGCGTCGGCGCCGGTGTGGAGAAACTGGACCGGAAACCTCGTTCACGAGCCCCCGACCGATGGCGCCAACTTCTATTTCAGGCCGACCAACCCGACCGAACTCAAGTCTGTGTTAACTGACGCCGTGGCCAAGGGAGTGACGGTCCGCGTGTCCGGACAGCGGCATTCACAGCCACCGCTAGTTACCAATGACAACCGTGGGGCAGTGCCGCCGCATCCCACCACGTATCTAGTGGACATGTCGTGCTATTCGGATCTGGGACCGGATCTTATGGTTTTGGGACCCGGGCCAAACCAGGTGACCGTGAACCCCGGCGCGAAGGAGGACGAGCTCGACGCCTTCCTCACGAAAAACAACCTGATGCTTGAGACGGTAACGGCCGGTGGTTTCTTCAGCATCGGCGGAATGACTGCGGTCGATGTTCACGGGGGCACCGTGGACGCGCCGATCTTTGCCGATGCCGCATCGGCGTTCACCATCCTGGGGGCCGACGGCAACGAAACTATCATCAACGAACTGTCGAGGGATGCTGACGGCAACTCGCTCCTGGCGTTCGCCCGCGTGTCGCTGGGCGCACTCGGTATCGTGACCCGGATAACGCTCAACGTCCTGCCCCGACCCTATGCGAACACCCTGCAAGGGGGGCACGACTGGTATCTGAAAACACCATTCCCCACGGTCGGAGAACAGCAGCAGAAGGCAAATTTCGTTGCAACATTCAAAGACTTGCTAGCGAAACGTACCCGGATGGAATGCTTTTTTACGCCTTATGCCGCGGCATGGCCGGAAACGTACAGCGCTTTTGTACTGTGGTGGGATCTTGTGGCAAATCCGAATCCGACTGTCCCAAATTCGGCTGTGAAACCGGATCAAACGGTCTGTGAGCTCTCCAGGGAGAACCAGTTTGGGGCGCCCCTCATCGGTGGCATAGGAAAGTACGCTCCAATCGCGATACGGGCGGCACAGGTAGAGTATTTCTCCTTAGTCTCTTCTGTGATTACCAAATTTGCACTCGATGAGATCGAAAATCAGGCCGAAGCCGCAAATAAAATTTATTCTGATCTATGGTTGGTAAAATCCTCTCCCGTCATTTTCATGTCCTATTTTATCGAAATCCCTGACTTGCAGGACACGGGTCTTGGGATAACGTGGGACGGATTGAACGCCATTAACAAATATGTTGCGCAAGACGGTAATTTTCACATCTGCGCGCCGGTAGAATTCCGTTTCGTTCGGGGTGGCGACACCGCGATGGCGGGGACCTTTTCGACAACATCCAACGCTTGTTTCGTGAATCTAGACCTGATCGCCTGGGTCGACGAGGAGGCGGGTTCTCCCTATCCCGATAGTTTGTTGAAATTCTTTGCCCTCGTCGAGCGGAAGTGGGTCTCATTGGGAGGCCTACCTCACAATG
>DASXFE010000083.1:0-28672 GCA_036489765.1 Allostellaceae bacterium
CCGTCTACAACACGACGCCGAACTTTCTGTCCACCGGGCCTGCACCCGATTACAAAGGCGGATCGATCCAGCGGCTCGACCCAAAGACCGGCGAGACCAAGACCCTCTATACCGAGTGCAACGGCCATCGGCTGTCGGCGCCCAACGACCTGGTGTTCGACAAAGAGGGCGGGTTCTATTTCACCGATCTCGGCAAGCGGCTCGCCCATCACCGCGACAATGGCGGGCTCTATTACGCGCAGCCGGACGGGTCGAGCGTCGTCGAGGTGATCTATCCGATCATCACGCCGAACGGGGTTGGGCTGTCGCCGGACGAAAAGACCGTCTATGTCGCCGACACCGAAACCTCGCGCATATACGGCTGGGACATCGTCTCGCCGGGCAAGGTCAAGAAGGTGCCGTTCCCGTCGGCCTATGAGGGTCGCTGCGTGTGCGGGATGCCGGGGTTCCAACGTTTCGACAGCCTGGCGGTGCAGGCAAACGGCGATATCTGTGTGGCGACGCTGATGACGGGGCACATCACGGTCATTTCGCCGGCCGGCCAGGTCGTGCGCCAGGTCAAGATGCCCGATGTCTACCCGACCAATATCTGCTTTGGCGGGGCGGACCTGAAAACCGCGTACATCACGCTCTCGGGCGCGGGTCAGCTCGCGGCGATGGACTGGCCGGAACCGGGATTGAGGCTCAACTTCATGTGCTGAGGCGGCGATGGAGAGTTCCGGCGAGGCGGCGAGGGCCCGCATCTATATTGGCGAGAACGACGTCCTGGTGGATCGCCCACTTGTCGATGTGCTCGTCTACCGGGCGCAGGAGATGCGCCTCGCCGGGGCGACCGTGACGCGCGGCCGCATGGGCTATGGCCTCAGGACCTTTCCGAGCCCGAGTCACCTCGTCCTCTCGCACGATCGGCCGATGGTGATCGAGATCGTCGACAGCCGCGACAAGATCGACGCCTACCTCGCCGCGATCGAGCCGATCGTGCCCGGCCGTCTCATCACCATCGAGACGGTGCAGATCGTGCGCTACGGCGCGGAGGCTCGGACTTACTCCGCAACGCGAGGGTGAATCGGACCCCGGCCATTGAACCGGACATCGCGATGGATCAGCATGCCGGCATGGTTGCCGACCCGCGAACGCGCCTGACTTCGGGCGATGGACTTAAAGTCTCGCATCTGACCGGGCTCTATCTAATCGCCGCCGTCAGCGGTCTTGTCGACGCCGCTTGCTTTCTCGGCCTCGGCCATGTCTTCGCCGAGATGATGACGGGCAATATCCTGCTCTTCTGCATTTTCCTTGGGACCGGAGACCATATTTTCTGGCATGGCGGGTATCTTCTTGCCCTGGGAAGCTTTGCCGTGGGCGCAGTGCTTGGTGGACGCATCTTCCGCGGCGCTCGGGGTCGGACGCGCCTCGGTTTTCTGGTTGAATGGGTACTCCTTGCCGTGGCGGTCGCGCTGAGCATGACCCTGCCGCTGAAATCGGATCCGTTGGCGGCGATGTACGTTCTGGCGCCGCTCGCCTTTGCCTTTGGGCTGCAGAACGCTTTGGTGCGCAAGCATGGCGTGCCCGATCTGGCGACCAATGTCATGACGCTCACCTTTGCGGCGTATATGTCGGATACCCGTCTCGCGGGCGGTCACAACGAAAACTGGCCGCGGCGGGTGGGTTCGATCGGGCTCTTCATGGTGGGAGCGACGCTGGGGGCCCTGCTGACGAAGAGCGCGGGCCCCTGGGCGGCGCTGATGATGGGGCTGATCGTCTATTCCGTCGCGCTTACCGGGCTCACGCGGCAGAGCACGCCGGCTTGACTGGCCCCTCTCAACTGTTGCCGGTTGGCTCATCTCCTGGCTTCATAGATTGAGGCGGAGTGCCCAGCCAACCCCGGGAACCTTCATGCAAATCGAGATCATCTGCACCGGCGACGAAGTCCTCACGGGGAAGATCGTCAACACCAACTTCAGCTACATGACGCAAAAGCTCGAGGATGTGGGCTTGAGCGTCAGATGGGGGACGACGGTCGGCGACGACCGCGAGACCCTGCTGGCAGCGTTTCGTCATGCCGGCGAGCGCGCCGATGCGGTCATCGTCAATGGCGGGCTCGGGCCGACGGTCGACGACCTGTCGCAGGAGATCGCGGCGCAGGCGGCCGGGGTCGACCTCGTGCTCAGCGAGGAATGGCTGACGACGATGGAGGCGTTTTTCGCAAAGCGCAGCCGCGTCATGTCGCCGAACAACCGCAAGCAGGCGATGCTTCCGGCGACCGCCGAGATCCTCGACAACCCGATCGGCACGGCCTGCGGCTTTGCGATGGATATCGGCCGGGCGCGGTTTTTCTTTACCCCCGGCGTCCCGCGCGAGCTGCGGCGGATGCTGGAGGAGCAGATCATTCCGCGCCTCCTCGCCCGAAGCGGCACGCCGGCGACGATCCACCTGAAGCGGTTCCACTCCTACGGCCTCGGCGAAAGCCATGTCGATTCGATGTTGAGCGGGATCGAGGAGATGGTGCCCGACGGCAGCGCTAAGCTCGGCTTCCGCGCGCATTACCCGCAGATCGAGACGAAGGTCACGGTGCGCGGGACCGATGTGGGGGACATCGAGGCAAAGCTGGCGCCGGTCGTCGCCGAGGTCAGAAAGCGGCTGGGCAATTTCATCCTCGCCGAAGACGACGACACGCTCGAAGGCGTCATCATGAAGCGGCTCGCGGCCGAACGCGGCTCGCTCGCCACCGTCGAGATGTACACGAGCGGCGGGATCGCCGGGCGCGTCGCACCGCTGCCGGGCGCCGAAGACGTCTTTCGCCGCGGGCTTGTCTGCCGTGAGCTCGGCGAGGTCCAGGCTGCCCTCGGCCCCGCCGCGGGCGCCGACACCGAAATCACCAAGGAGGCCGCCGAGCACGTCGCCCAGGCGATGCGGCGGGCGAGCGGCGCCAGCCACGCGCTCGCCGTGCTGATCGACCTCGACACCGGCCCCGACCGGATCGATTTCGGCGGCACGATCTGCATCGGCATCGCCACCGAGCGGGAGACCGAGTCGCGCCGTTCGCGCATCCTCGGCGGGCGCGAATGGGTGCGGCTGGGCGCGGTCGAACTGGGCCTCGATTGCCTGCGCCGATTCCTTTACGGGCTGCCGGTCAGCGAGCGCATCGATTTCGAGCGGACCTGAGTCAGTCAGCGGCGGCCAGACCCATCATCCCGTAGCGGACCATCTCCAGATAGGCCGCGCGTCCGAAATCGCATACCGCGACATTGGAGATCCAGGTGACGAGCTGGCAATTTTCTGAGGTGTAATCGCCGACGGGATTGATCCGGTCGATCGTCGGGATGAACGGGTGCTTGCCGGTCGGGCCGCGATAAAAGCGATCGAAAGGCTGCCCGGTCATCTCGCAGCGGCCGCCGGCGCGGATCACCATCCGCCAGAATTGTGGTTCAGCCAGCTCAAAACGCGTACCTTTTTGTGGTGCCGTGCGGGCCCGCACGCGATAGGCTTTTTCGTACTGGTCGTACCAAAGCCTGGGATCTTCGCGGTGAAACTGGCCGAGGTGTTCGAGAATTTCGGGATCACGCGGCCTGCTCCTGAACATAAAACGAACTCCACTCGCAAAACATGGTCGTGAACCAACATAGTCTCGTGTCACGGGTAATCGACATACTGTGATCTCTTTAACGAAGGGTGAGCTATCGTATGGATTTAAGTGATATCACGGCCAAGGCGGAGGGAGAAATCCGGCTGGTGCATAGCTCGGACGTGCATGTCGACGACAGCCGCATCGCCGCGCTGCACGGGGGCGACGGCACCGGCGGGCTGCGCGCGGTGCTGGAGCAGGGCCGGCGGCTCGGCGCCGATATCGTGATCCTCGCCGGTGACACCTTCGACAACCACATGGTCGGCGCCGCGACGTATGAGCGCGCGGGCCATGCAATCGCCGAGAGCGGGCTGCCGGTCGTGATCCTGCCGGGCAACCACGATCCGATCACCAAGGACTCCGTCTGGGTGCGCGGCGGGTTCGCCAAGATTGGCAACCTGCGCATATTCGGGATCACCGACGACACGATGATCGGCTTTCCCGGGCTCGAGCTCGACCTCTGGGGCAACGCGCATCACGATTATCTCGACATGGTGCCGCTCAAAAACCCGCCGCCGCGCGCCGCGCGCTGGCATATCGGCGTCGGCCATGGCCATTACGAGCCGCCCGAGACCTGGCACAACCCGCTGCGCCCGTCATGGCTGATCAGCGACGCGATGATCTCCGCGACCGGCGCCGACTACCTCGCCCTCGGCCACTGGGACCGCCCGATGCAGGTCGGCGATGGTTTGGTGCCCGCCTATTACTCGGGCTCGCCCGACTGGGCGAAAACCGTGAATTTGATCAGACTCACGCCGAACGGCGACGTCGCGGTGACGCGGGAACCGGTGGAATGATCGGAGGGTGGGTGAGCAAATCGTAGCCCGCCATTCCTGTTCAGTCGCGGCCGCGCATCCGGTGGGTTGCGTTTCGCCAACCCATCCTACGGAACGGGAGATTCCCAATGCCCCAGCAAATCCGCGCCATTGTCGTCGATCCTTCGGCTGAAGGGCGGTTGTCGATCCAGCCGGTCGAATTGCGCGATCCGGACCGGGACGAGGTCGTCGTCAAGGTCACGGCGATCTCGCTCAATCGCGGCGAGACCCGGCGGGCGGTGCAGGCAGCCGATCCGGGTTGGCGGCCGGGGTGGGATTTCGCCGGGGTCGTCGAGCGGGCGGCGGTCGACGGGAGCGGGCCGAAGGTTGCGACGCGGGTCGTTGGGATCCTGCCGAGCGGCGCCTGGGCCGAGAGGGTGAATTGCCGCAGCCACGCGGTCGCGGCGCTGCCCGACAAGGTGACCGACGCGCAGGCCTCGACGCTGCCCGTCGCGGGGCTCACGGCGCTCCACGCGCTGCGCCAGGGTGGGCTGCTGTTGGGACGGAAAGTGCTGGTCGGCGGTGCGTCGGGCGGGGTCGGACATCTCGCTTGCCAGCTCGCCGCGGCCGCGGGCGCGTTGGTCTGGGGGCACATCCGCCGGCCAGAGATGCGCGAGACCGTAGCCGCCGCGTGCGGCGACCGGGTGGTGCTCGGCCCCGATCTCGGCGCCGGCAAGCCGTATGGGCCCTATTGGCTGATCCTCGATTCGGTCGGCGGCGAGGCGCTGTCGCAGGCCCTCGGGATGCTCTCGCCGAACGGCACCTGCGTGACGTTTGGCGTGTCGGGCGCGGCCGAGGCGACGATCGCCAGCCGCGAATTCTTCGGCACCGGCGGCGCCCGGCTTTACGGCCTCACGCTGTTCCACGAATTGATGAGCGTCGAGCGTGGCGGCATCGGTTTGGCGTTGCTGGCCGCCGAGATCGAGGCCGGCCGCCTCAAGCCCGAAATCTCGGTCGAGGCCGGCTGGACCGAAATCGGCACCATCGCCCGCCGCCTCATCGATCGCGAATTCCCGGGCAAGGCAGTGCTGCACATCCGATAAGTTTCTTCTGCCGCGGCGTCCTCCGCGGTAAGCGCTTAAGCGGCCGGCGAGCAGACGTGGATTTCGCGGTTGGCGAGAAGGTCCTTCGTTTTGGCGGCGTAGGCGGCCATGTGGGGGGAGCGGGCATGGGCGCCGAGGTGGTCGAGGCTTTCCCATTTTTCCACGACGACAAAGGTGTCGGTGCCGAACTTGGCGCCGGCGCCGCCTTCGGCGTCGATCACCGGGCCGTATTCGATGCAGCCGGCCTCGGCGTGGACCGCGGGCATGTTGGCGCGGAAGGCGGCCAGCACCTCGTCACGCTTGCCGGGCTTGCAGGTGATGATCGCGAGAACGTGGATCATGGTTCGATACCCTCGTGCGTTCGGTCGTTGATCGGGGCAGGATAAAGACGCAATTCCGGCAAGGATACAGCGATGGCGCAGCGCGGCTTGAAGTTCGGCATCTTCCTCGCCCCGTTCCATCGGCTCGGCGAGAACCCCACGCTGGCCATGGCGCGCGACCTCGAGCTGATCGAGTGGCTCGACTGGCTCGGGTATGACGAGGCCTGGATCGGCGAACACCATTCGGCCGGATGGGAGGTCATCGCCTCGCCAGAACTCGCCATCGCCCAGGCGATCGACCGCACACGGAACATCAGGCTCGGCTCCGGCGTGACGAGCCTGCCGTATCATCACCCGTTCCTCGTGGCGCAACGCTTCGTGCAGCTCGACCATATGAGCCGGGGCCGGGTGATGCTCGGCTGCGGGCCGGGGGCGCTGCCGTCGGACGCGTACATGCTCGGGATCGAGCCGGTGCATCTGCGCCGGCGCATGGAGGAGTCGCTCGACGCGATCATCCGCCTCCTCGACGACGAGGAGCGGGTGTCGATGTCGACGGACTGGTTCGAGATGCGCGAGGCGAAGCTGCATCTCGCGCCCTATTCCGACCCGCGCTTCCACATCGCCGTCGCCAGCACCATCACCCCGTTCGGGATGGTTGCGGCGGGGCGGCACGGGCTCGGCGTGCTGTCGATCGGCGCCGGCCTGCCGGGCGGGCCAGAGGCGATGGCGTCGCAATGGAAGATCGCCGAAGACACCGCCGCCCAGCACGGCAAGACCATGAACCGCAAGGATTGGCGCATCGTCGTCGGGATGCACATCGCCGAGGACGACGAGGAGGCGCTGCGTCAGGTCAAGGCCGGCGAGCGGCACGAGACGACAAGCTATTTCGAGGACACGCTCGGCCGCGTGCCGGGCACCTCGGATGATCCGGTGCGCGACGGGGTCAAGGCGCTGACGACCCTCGTCGGCTCGCCCGAGACCGCGATCCGGGTCATCGAGCGGTTACAGGCGGCGAGCGGCGGCGGGTTCGGCGGGGTGCTCTTCCGAGCGCACGAATGGGCCAACCGCGAGCAGACGATGAAGAGCTACGAGCTCTTCGCCCGCTATGTGATGCCGCATTTCCAGAGCTCATTCGCCCCGCTCGTCGACTCGAACCAGTGGATCCGGGACAACCGGCGCCGCATCCTCGGCAACAATGTCGAGGCGGTGCGCCGCGCCTTTACCGATACCGGCCGCGCCGTCCCCGACGAATACAAATACCGCACCGTCGGTGCGCGAGACGTCGAGCCGGCGGCAGACGATTAGTCTACCGTCTACTGTGATCATCTCAGATTAGCGAATTGTTCACCCGGCCCCGAGATATTCACCCCGACTTTCGCGGAGTTGGGCATCTTGGTGGATTCGATCGTCATCGACCGTATGCGCCCGACCGCGCGCGATCTGCTGACGGCATGGTCCGCGCTGTCCCGCCGCGACGGCGTGCCGGCACGGGCCGATTTCGACCCGATGACGGTACGGCAGATCCTGCCCGTGGTCAGCCTGATCGAGCGGATCGACGAAGGCGAGTGGCGCATGCGCCTTGCCGGCACCGAAATCGAGCGCCGCTGGGGCCGTGCGCTCACCGGGGCGAGCTATACCGACATCCTGGCGCCGGCCGCGGCGATGTCGACGCTGTGCGAGTTCGAGGCGATCTGCCGCCAACCATGCGGCTCGTGGTCGATGCGCCACCTCGAGCTCAGCTCGGGGCGGCGGGTCGATGTCGAGACGCTGCGACTGCCGCTGCGTGCCGCCGATGGCCAGGTATCGCTGATCCTGAGCTGCAGCGGCGAGTTGACGGGCCGGTTCCTGCATGAAGCCGACCAGTGCCGCGAAATCCTCACCGTGATCGAGCAGCAATTTCTCGATATCGGCCTCGGCATCCCCGAATGGATTTGTGCCCCGTGGCCGACCGGCGGCCCGTACAAGAAGGCAGGACGTTAGGGGCTGGACTGCTCAGCGACCCGCCAGCGCAGTGTCTCGCCGGCACGGAACGGGCTGACCGCGAGAGAGCCTTCGCCGACCGAAGCGGGGACCTCATTCGCCTTCCGCCGCAGCGTGATGGACTTCTCGTTGACCGGCAGGCGGTAGAAATTCGGGCCGTTAAGCGAGGCGAATGCCTCCAGCCGGTCGAGCGCGCCTTCCTCTTCGAAGACTTCGGCGTAGAGTTCGAGCGCGCTCGGCGCACAGAAGATGCCGGCGCAGCCACAGGCGGTTTCCTTGGTTGGGATCGCGTGCGGGGCGCTGTCGGTCCCGAGGAAGAATTTCGCCGAGCCGCCGGTCGCCGCGCGGCGTAACGCCTGGCGGTGCCTTTCGCGCTTGGCGATCGGCAGGCAGTAGAGATGCGGGCGGATGCCGCCCTGGAAGATCGCGTTGCGATTGATCGTCAGATGATGCGGCGTGATCGTTGCGGCGAGGTTCGCGTCGCTGGCCGCGACGTAATCGGCGGCCTCTTGCGTGGTGATGTGCTCGATCACGATGCGCAACTCGGGGAGGCGCCGGCGCAGCGGGATCAGTGCCTGCTGGATGAACACGGCCTCGCGGTCGAAGACGTCCACGGCGTGGTCGGTGACCTCGCCGTGGATCAGCAGCGGCATGCCGAGCGCGGCCATGCGCTCCAAGACGCCGGTCACACGGTCGAGATCGGTGACGCCATGCGCCGAGTTGGTCGTGGCGTGGGCCGGGTAGAGCTTTACCGCGGCAAAGACACCTTCCTCATACCCGCGGGCGATCTCGTCGGCATCGGCGCCATCGGTCAGGTAGCAGGTCATCAGCGGCGTGAAATCCGCGCCTGGCGGCAATGCCGCCATGATCCGCCCGCGATAGGCGAGAGCGGCGGCGACCGTCGTTACCGGCGGCACCAGGTTCGGCATGATGATCGCACGGGCGAAGGTCGCCGCCGAATAGGGCAACACCGCCGCCATCATCGCGCCGTCGCGCAGATGCAGGTGCCAGTCGTCGGGGCGGCGGATCGTCAGCGTGTCTGTCATCGGATGGGGCACCGTTCCAGCCGCACCGGGTCGCGGCCCTTGATATAGAGGACGTTGGGTTCGAGCTTCTCGAAGGATTGGTCGAAGTCGAGCAGCGCGATCGCCGGGAGCGGACCGCCGTCACGGTCGCCCTCGGTGATCTTCGCCTCGATCACAAGCCCGGTCGTGCCGAGTTGCGAGGCGCCGACGATCTCGGCGTTTACCGTCGTCGTATTGGCGCCGTCGGAGCTGACGGTCGTGCGGGTCGGCGGGCCCTTGCCGGGCATGGCGACGGTCATCTTGAACCCCGGCCGATGCGGGCCGGGGTCGCCGGTGCAGTCGCTCGCCCAGGTGCCCACGAGACCAAAGGCCTGGATCGTCGCGCCGGCGGATTGCGCCCAGGCCGGACCGACCACTGTCGCCAGCGCTACCACTGCTCCGACCGCCATCCGCATCGTCTCGCCCCGCGCGACACCCCATATGAGGATAGAGCGAGCGCCGCCCCCTTGCTATCTTCGGCGGCAGCGGAAAAGGAGCAAAGGCATGACCGGGTGCATCGTCGGCTGGGCGCATTCGAAATTCGGGCGGCATGACGGCCGCGACCTCGAATCGCTGATCGTCGAGGTCGCGCAGGGCGCGCTCGCCGATGCGGGCGTCTCGGCCGCCGATATCGGTCAGGTTTATCTCGGCACGATGAACGGCGGGTTCGTAAAGCAGGAATTTCCAGCCTCGCTCGTCTTCCAGGCCGATCCCGGTTTCCGCTTCAAGCCGGCGACGCGGGTCGAGAATGCCTGCGCGACGGGATCGGCGGCGATCCATATGGGGCTCAACGCGATCGCCGCGGGGAAGGCGCGTCTCGCACTCGTCGTCGGGGTCGAGAAGATGACCGAGCGCAGCGGTGCCGAGGTCAACGATCTGTTGCTTCGCGCCTCGTACCGCAAGGAAGAGGACGCGATCGAAGGCGGGTTCGCCGGCATCTTCGGCCAGATCGCGCAAAAATATTTTCAGCGCTACGGCGACCAGTCCGACGCGCTCGCCAGGATCGCCGCGAAAAATCACAAGAACGGCGTTTCGAACCCTATGGCGCAGATGCAGCGCGACCTGGGTTACGAGTTCTGCCGCAACATCTCGGACAAGAACCCGCTCGTCGCCGGGCCGCTGAAGCGCACCGATTGCTCGCTCGTCTCGGATGGTGCCGCGGCGGTCGTGCTGGCCGATGTGCAGACCGCGCTCTCGCTGAAAAAGGCGGTCGCGTTCCGCGCGGCCGAGCAGGTCAACGATTTCCTGCCCATGTCCAAGCGCGACATCCTCGCTTTCGAGGGGCCGGAACTGGCGTGGAAGCGGGCGCTGGCAGCTTCGCGGCTGTCGCTCGGCGACCTCGATCTGGTCGAGACGCACGACTGCTTCACGATCGCCGAGCTGATCGAATACGAGGCGATGGGGCTCGCGCCGAGAGGCGAGGGCGCTCGGGCGATCCTCGAAGGCTGGACCGAAAAGGACGGCCGCCTGCCGATCAACCCGTCGGGCGGCCTCAAATCCAAAGGCCATCCCGTCGGCGCGACCGGCGTGTCGATGCACGTGCTGGCGGCGATGCAGGTGACCGGCACCGCCGGCGACATGCAGATCCCCGGCGCCTCGCTCGCGGGCGTCATGAACATGGGCGGCGCCGCGGTCGCCAACTTCGTCTCGATCGTCGAGCCGCTGCGAAGCTGAGGCGGATCGGGCGCGGTGGGTCCTTAGAAACGGCGCTCCGCGCCTCCTCAGGATGAGGAAGAATTTGTGAAGCCCCCAACGTCAATCCTCATCCAGAGGAGCAGTGCGTAGTAGCGCCGCGTCTCGAAGGACGCATTAGCGGAATTGCAGCCGAAAGGGCTAGGAATGAGCTTCCAGGCACTCGTCCTCCATGAGGCGGACGGCAAAGTCTCGTCCCAATTCGAAATGCTCGACGACTCGCGTCTCCCCGACGGAGACGTGACCGTCGCGGTCGAGTATTCGACGCTGAACTACAAGGACGGGATGGTCCTCAGCGGGGTCGGGCGGCTGGTGCGGACGTATCCGCATGTGCCGGGGATCGATTTTGCCGGAACCGTCGTCGAATCGGCGTCGGGCAAATTCAAGGCCGGCGACAAGGTCGTGCTAACCGGATGGCGGGTCGGCGAGATGCATTGGGGCGGGTATGCCGAGCGGGCGCGGGTCAAGGCCGATTGGCTGGTGCCGCTGCCGACCGGCCTCTCGACGCGGCAGGCGATGGCGGTCGGCACCGCGGGGTTCACCGCGATGCTGGCGGTGATCGCGCTTGAAAACCACGGACTGAAGCCTGGTGCGGGCGAGGT
Organism: Allostellaceae bacterium; assembly: GCA_036489765.1. Classification (GTDB taxonomy): domain Bacteria; phylum Pseudomonadota; class Alphaproteobacteria; order ATCC43930; family CGMCC-115725; genus DATARH01. Next base: position 11,139 of record DASXFE010000083.1, read on the forward strand.
GCTGGTGACCGGCGGGGCGGGCGGGGTCGGGTCGACGGCGGTCGCACTCCTGGCCAAGCTTGGCTACCAGGTCGTCGCGTCGACCGGGCGGCCGGAACAGGGCGATTACCTGAAGGCGCTAGGCGCTGCGGAGCTGATCGACCGCGCGAGCCTTTCCGAGAAACCGACGCGTCCGCTCGATCGCGAGCGCTGGGCCGGGGCGGTCGATGCGGTCGGCGGCAATACGCTGGCGACGTTGCTGACGCAGCTCAAATACATGGCGAGCGCCGCGTCGTGCGGCCTCGCGGGCGGCAGCGATCTCCCGTCGACGGTGATCCCGTTCCTCTTGCGCGGGGTCAACCTCCTCGGCATCGACTCGGTGATGTGCCCCTACGAGCCGCGCGTCGAGGCGTGGCAGCGCGTCGCCGGCGACCTGCCGCTCGACAAGCTCGAAAGCATCATCGACGAGGTCTCGTTCGACGCGCTCCCCGGCCTCGCGAAGAAGATCCTCTCCGGCGGCGTGCGCGGGCGGACGGTCGTGAGGATCGGCGGCTAGCCTAACACTTTCTGTTCGTCATTCCCAACCCGAGGGCGAGCGCGCCCCGCGGAGACGATGCGGAATGGGAGCGGTTTTGCGCGCGCAGCGTTAGCCGATCGTCGCTTCAGAGGAATTGTCGAAAATGTATATCAGCTTTGCCCATCTGCAACCGATCGTCGCGCTGATCGCGGGCGTCCTGATCCTGATCATGCCGCGAATCCTGAACTTTATCGTCGCCGCATATCTGATCGTGATCGGGCTGTTGGGGCTTGGCTTTATCCACTAGCCGGGTCAGAAGGGCGACCATCCCTGGCTGCCCGCGACGGCGCCGAAGATCGTCACGAGGCTCAGGGCCAAGAGCACCCAATGCGCGCGCTGTAGCCGCGCGAAGAAGCGCTCGGGGTCGGCGGCGGCGAGGCGGTGCAGGATGAACGGCTCGATCACGAACAGGATGAGGGCAAAGAGGGTCCACACGCCCACCATGGCATGCATCCACCAGAGCCGCGCCGCCCGGAACCGGTCCCATAGGTCGGCGCGGGCCGCCATGTAAAACCCCGTCGCCCCGACCACGACGATCGCGGCGCGCGCTTGCCAGACAAACCGCCGCTCGATCGCCTGGAAGGCGGCTAGGCGGTCGCCGCCCAGCGTGCCGCACCGCACCGCCGGCAACGCCACCGTCGTCACCACCGACACGCCGCCGATCCAGATCACCACGCCGAGGACATGCAAGGCGCGGGCGATGATCAGGTCATTCATGCTGGGTCTCGCGTGGGCGTTTAAAAGATGTATCATAAAGTCATCTATCCCAGGGAGAATCACAGGAGGAAAGATGGAGGCGCAGCAATCCGCCGCAACCGTGGTCTCGGGCGCCCGGCGGAACGTCAAGGTGATCGCGCAAACGGACAACGTCCGCATCGTCGAGTACACGCTCAACGCCGGCGAGCGCCATCCCTGGCACCGTCACAGCGAAGTGAGCGACCGGATCTATTGTCTCGAAGGGCTGATCGGGGTCGGCCTGCTGGAGCCGGCGCGCGAATTTCGTCTGAAGCCGGGGGAGACTTGCGAGGTTCCGGTGGGCACGGTTCACCACGTCAGCAATGCGGGCGATGCCACAGGGCGCTATCTTCTGGTCCAGGCGCTCGGCAAATACGACTACATCCGCGCCGATTGATCGGACCCCCATGCCTGCACTCGACCGTGAGACCTCCGCCCTTTTGGTGATCGACTTCCAGGCTCGGCTGATGCCGGCGATCGCGGAGGGCGACGCGGTCGTGGCCAATGCACGCCGCCTCATCGACGGGGCCGGGCTGTTGGGCGTGCCGGTGCTGTTCACCGAGCAGAACGCGGACGGACTGGGCCCCACGGTTGCCGAGCTCGGGGCCGACGCCGGTCGCCTGTTCCACAAGATGACGTTCGACGCCTGCCGGATGCCGGGGTTCCTCGGCGCGCTGCCGGCGGGGCGCGACCTCGTCATCGCCGGGTGCGAGACGCATGTCTGCGTGTTGCAGACCGCGCTGGGCCTGATCGCCGCCGGGCGGCGCGTGCATCTCGTCCGCGACGCGGTCGGATCGCGCCGCCCGGAAAGCAAGGAGACCGCGATCCGCCGCCTCGAATGCAACGGCGCCGAGATCGTCACGGCCGAGATGGTGCTCTTCGAGTGGCTGAAGACGGCGGAAGACCCACGCCTCCGCCGCGTGATCGACCTGATTCGGTAGGGCGCAGAAACCCTCCCCCCGGATGGACATCGAGGGGGAGGCTGTTTCGGCCTCATTCGATCCTGCTATCGAGCGGCCATCCGGCTCAGCTCGTCGACTAGCACCCGTGTGTTCTCCGAATAGTCGACCGGCACGACGACGAGCTGCACCCCGCCCTCGGCGAAGGCAGCCTCGATCGCCGGCGCCAGCCCGTCGGCGTCGGTCACCCGCCGGCCGCCGGCACCGTAGGCCCGGGCATAGGCGACGAAATCGGGATTACCGAAATTGAGCCCCCAATCGGCGAATTTATCGACCTGCTGCTTCCACCGGATCATGCCGTAGGCGTCGTCCTGCAAGATCAGGACGACGAGGTTGAGGCCGAGCCGGGTGGCGGTCTCCAGTTCCTGCGAGTTCATCATGAACCCGCCGTCGCCGCACACCGCCAGGACGCGCCGCTCGGGATGCACGAGCGCCGCCGAGATCGCTGCCGGCAACCCGGCGCCCATCGTCGCCAGCGCGTTGTCGAGGAGCAGCGTGTTGGCGACATGCGTGCGGTAGTTGCGGGCGAACCAGATCTTGAACATGCCGTTGTCGAGACAAACGATGCCGTCCTCCGGCACCGCTTCGCGCACGTCGTGGACGATGCGCTGCGGGGTCAGCGGCAACCGGCTCTCGGTCGCGCGGTCTGTCAGATGCGCGAGGATGCCGTCGCGCAACGGCAACAGCGCCGCTGCATTCGGCAAGCGACCCTCAAGCCGGTCGGCGAGGAGCGCGAGGCTCGGACAGACATCGCCGACGATCTCGGCATCGGGGAAATACACCTCCTCGACCGTCGCCGGGGTCGCGCCGACATGGATCACCGTCGGTCCGTCCGGCCCCATCAGAAACGGGGGCTTTTCGATCGTGTCGTGGCCGATGGCCAGGATCAGGTCGGCCTTGTCGATCGCCTGGTGGACATAGTCGCGCTCGGAGAGGGCCGCAGTGCCCATGTAGAGATGCGACCCGCCGACGACCGCGCCCTTGCCCATCTGTGTGTTGAAGAACGGGATGCAAAGCCGGGCGATAAACACCGACAGCGGCTCGGAGAGATGCGGCCGGCTGGCGGCGGCGCCGAACATGATGAGGGGCCGCTTGGCGGCGGCGATCAACTCGGCGGCACGGTCGAGCGCGGCGTAGGGGGCGACGGGGATCTCGACCGGATGCGGCGGGATCGGGGCGAGAGCAGGGGCGTCGTCACCGGCGATGTCCTCAGGCAGTTCAAGATGCACCGGCCCGGGGCGTTCCTGCTGGGCGATGCGAAACGCCTCGCGCACCACCGTCGGGATCGTCTGGGCGCTGACGATCTGCCGCGCCATCTTCGTGAGAGGCCGCATGCTCGACACAATATCGACGAGCTGGAAATGCCCCTGCTTGCTGTGAAGGATGCCCTTCTGCCCGGTGATGAGGATCATCGGCATCGCACCCAGGAGCGCATACGCGGCGCCGGTCGACAGGTTGAGGGCGCCGGGCCCGAGGGTCGACAGGCAGACGCCAGGCCTGCCCGTAAGCCGCCCATAGGTCGCGGCCATGAACGCGGCGGCCTGCTCGTGCCGGGTCAGGACGAGCTCGATCTTCGACCGCCGCAGCGATTCGACGACGTCGAGGTTCTCCTCGCCCGGGATCCCGAAGATCCGCTCGACCCCCTCGTTCTCGAGCGCCGCGATCAGCAGGTCGGAGCCTTTCATGCCGCACCCTTTGCGATGTTGCCGTTGAAATGTGGCCCCGCCGCAGCCCGATAACCAGAAGGGCGGGAGTGGCCTATAGTCGGTGACAGAGGATCAGCGCCCGCGAGACCGTCGATGAACCTGAAGCCCTCCGCCCGGCAGCGCGAGCTGATCGGCCGAGCCCGCGATCTGGCCCGCGAGCGCTTCGCCCCGCGCGCCGAGCGCCACGACCGCGAGGCGAGTTTTCCGTTCGACGACTATGCGAATCTGCACGCGGAAGGGTTCCTCGGCCTCTGCGTGCCCGAGCGCTACGGCGGGCTCGGCGCCAGCTACGAGACGTACTGCCTGGTAGCCGAGCAGTTCGCCCAAGGCAATGGCTCGACGGCGCTGACCTTCAACATGCATTGCCTCGTCATGATGATGATGGGACCGATCGCGGACAACATGCCGATGTCCGCCGCCGCGCGGGCTCGTCACGAGACGCTGCGCGCCGCCCGCTACCGCGACGTCATCGAGAACGGCATCTATTTCGGCCAGCCGCACAGCGAGCCGGTCGAAGAGGGCGAAACCGACACGGTGCTGAATGTCGGCGGCCGGCGCTTCGGCACGACCGCGCGCAAGGTCGACGGCGGCTATGTCGTCAACGGGCGGAAGTTCTTCGTCTCGCTGGGCGGCGCCGCTCCCTATTACGCGACCCCGGCGATCCGGCTCGGCGACGAACCGTGGATCGAGCGCACGCTCTACCTCCAGGTCCCGAAGGACGCACCGGGGGTGTCGTTCCCGGGCGACTGGGACCCGATGGGGATGCGCGGCACGGTCAGCCGCGACATGCTGCTCGAAGACGTGTTCGTACCCGACGACGCCGAGGTGCTGCCGCCCGGCCTCTTCGGGGCGATGTACAACGCCTTCCCGCATCTATTCTTGAGCTTCTCCGCGACCTTCCTCGGCATCGCGCAGGCGGCGTATGACGGCGCCCTTGCGTATCTGACTGGCCGGATGCCCGGCGCTCCGATCGCCCGCCGCGAGCTCCAGGCCAAAGGCCCCGCAGTCGCTGAGATGCTATTTTCACTCGAAGCCGCCCGAGCGCTCTACTACCGCGCCATCTCCGAGGCCAAGGTCGATCCGCCGCCCGATGCGGTCCAGCGCGCCCGGGCAGCGCATGTGACGGTCCAGCGCACAGTCGTCGCGGTCACGCAGGAGGCGATCCGCGTCTGCGGCGGCCGTGCCTTCCTCAAGCGCTACCCGCTCGAACGCTACGCCCGCGACGCCCGCGCCTCAGCATTGATGCGCCCCTGGACCGAGGAGATGGCGGTGCAGCAGGCCTGGGAAGCGGAACTCTCAGCGCCAGGGGGAACCTAGCCGGGCAGAAGTGGGATGTGCCAACTGCTGCCGTAATTGCCGAGATTGGCGCTGTGGCTGACCGTGCCGCCGCTCAACGCCATCACAAATATCTGGCCGCTGGTGTTATGCAGCGCGATGCCCTCGCTGCCAGCCCCAAAGAAATCGCCGACTTCCTTGACCTGCCACGAGGCGCCGAAATTGCCGATATCGGATTGGGAATAAAATCAGCGAGCCGGCTGAAGTCAGCCTGACTCGCTGATCCATGTGGCTCCCCGGGCCGGATTCGAACCAGCGACCCAGCGGTTAACAGCCGCTTGCTCTACCACTGAGCTACCGGGGATCAAGGAGGCGTCATATAAGCCGCGGCGGGGCGGGTCTGCAACCCCCGGCGGCGGGGATTATTGTCGCTTTGTGCGGGCCGCCTCGATCGCGGCGAGGAGGGCCTCGGGTCGGATCGGGGTGCGGTTGATCTCGACGCTGTACGCGGTGAGCGCGTCGCAGACTGCGTTGGCGATCGCCGCCGGCGGGGCGACCGCGCCGCCTTCGCCGACACCCTTTACGCCGAGCGGGTTGAGCGGCGACGGCGAGTGCTGGTGCGCGATGTGGAATGATTCAGGCATCTCGTCCGCCTTGGGCAGCGCGTAGTCCATCAACGAGCCGCTCAGGAGTTGCCCGTCGGCATCATAGGCGATGGCCTCGCTGAGGATACCGCCGAGCCCTTGCACGGCGCCGCCCATGATCTGGCCCTCGACCAGCATCGGGTTGACGACAGTCCCGCAATCATGCGCGACCGCATAATCGACGATCGAGACCTGCCCGGTATCGGGATCGACCTCGACGATCGCTGCGTGCACGGCGTAGCTCCAGGTGACGGTTTGCGGCTGCCAGTAACAGGTCTCTTCGAGGATCTGGTCCGCCGCGTGGGGCCGTTCGCTGACCCAGGTCGGGCGCGCGGCGCCGGCGATGCGGGCAAAGGGTAGGGTCTCACCGGGAACGCCGGCGATGCCGACCCCGCCGTCGCGCAGTTCGAGATCCTCCGGGGCGCATTCGAGGATGCCAGCGGCGACCGCAAACACCTTCTCTCGCAGACGCTCGCTGGCGCCGCACATCGCGCCCGACGCGGTGACGGTGCTGCGGCTCGCCATCGTGCCGAACCCTACCGAGATCGCCCCGGTATCGGCGAGCGCGACGACGACGTCCTCGGGCGGCACCTTCCACTGGTCGGCGACGATCTGGGCAAAGATCGTTTCCATGCCCTGGCCTTGCGCGCAGGCGCCGGTCGCGACGTAGATCTTGCCGGTCGGGTCAAGCCGGACAAAAGCGCTCTCGAATGGTCCGACGCCGGTGCCTTCGATGTAGCAGCCGATGCCGAGGCCGAGGCAGCGGCCTTCCTGGCGGGCGGCGGCCTGGCGCTCGCGGAACGCCGCAACGCCGCCGAGCGCGGCGAGGGCCTTGTCGAGCGCGCCCGGATAGTCGCCGCCGTCATAGACGATCGGCTCGCCGTCGCGATAGATCAGGCCGGCGCTGTACGGCATCTCATCGGGCCGGATCATGTTGCGGCGCCGCACGTCTGCTGGCTCCAGTCCGAGCTCGCGGGCGACGAGCTCGATCGTCCGCTCCATCGCGAACGCGGCTTCGGGGCGGCCGGCGCCGCGATAGGGCGCATTCGGCACCTTGTTGGTGACGACGATCCGACCCGTGGCGGCGAGGTGCTCGATCTTGTACGGGCCGGTCAGGTGCACGGCGGTGTTGTAGGCGACGCCGGAGCCGATCGGGTTCCAGGCGCCGCAATCGACGATGTAATCGTCGCGGATCGCCAGGATGCGGCCGTCGTCGCTAAAGCCGGCCTCGACCTCGTGCCACTGGTCGCGCGAATGGGTGGCGCTCTGCAAATGCTCGCTGCGGCCCTCGATCCAGCGCACCGGCCGGCCGAGCCGGCGGGCGAGGAAGGTGATCAGCATCTCCTCTGGATAGACATGGCCCTTGCCGCCGAACCCGCCGCCGACATCCGGGGCGATGCAGCGCACCCGCGCCTCGGGGATGCCGAGGAGGGTCGCCGCCTCGCGCCGCACCCAGTGCACGACCTGGGTCGACGACCAGATCGTCACCGAGTCGGTGCGCCGGTCATACTCGGCGACCGTGCCGCGGCACTCCATCGGCACGGCGGCGTAGCGGTGATGGTGGAAGCGGCGTTTGAGCCGGTGCGGGGCGTTGGCGATGACCCCGGCGGCATCACCTTTGCCCAGCGAGAATTCGCCGATCAGGTTGGTGCCGAAGCGGTCGTGGACGAGCGGGCTGTCGGGTTTGAGCGCGGCGTCGGGGTCGACGACAGCCGACAATTCCCCGAGGTCGAGGGCGATGAGCTCGGCGGCGTCCTCGGCCTGGTTGCGGGTCTCGGCCACGATGACTGCCAACGCCTCGCCGACATGGCGGACCTTGTCGTGCGCCAGCAGCGGCTCGCGCGGATTGAGGAATTTGTGCTGGATCACCGAGGTCCATTTCGCGGGCAGCGCGACCTGGCCCTCGGGGATCGGCGGCAGCAGTTCGAGGAGGTCGGCGCCGTTCATGACCGCGGCAACGCCGGGCGCCGCCGCGGCGCGCGATACGTCGACCGAACGGATGCGGGCATGGGCGAGGGGGCTGCGCACCAGCACCGCATGCAGCATCCGCGGCAGCACGAGGTCGGCGACGTATTGGCCCTGGCCGGTCAGCAGCCGCCGATCCTCGCGGCGGGTCATCGAGCGGCCGATATAGGGGATGTGACCGTCCGGCATGTCTCGCTCTTCCCCTCTCGGTGCGCAACAACGATGCTAGAGCAGAAACGCACTCTTGGGGAGGAGCCGATGCCGTCGTTGAGCCGCGAGTTCGCCGGGTTTGTCGCCGGGCTCACCTATGACGACCTGCCGCCCGACGTCGTCGATCGCGCCAAGGGTGTGACGCTGCAAGCGCTGTCGTCGGCCCTCGTCGCGCACGACATGGCCGCGAGCAAGCAGGCGCTGGCGCTGATGCAGGAGGAAGAGGCGGGTGGGGGCGGGGTCGCACGGGTCCTCGTCAACGGTGCGAAATTGACCAAGGCTGGCGCGGCCTTTGTCAATGCCGAGATGATCCTCGCGGGTGGCAAGTGGGACACGTTCCGCATGCTGACCCATCCCGGCACCGCGATCCTCCCGGCGGCGCTCGTCGCGGCCGAACTGAGCGGTGTGTCGGGGAAGACGTTCCTCACTGGCGTTGCCGCCGCCTATGAGGTCATGGAGCGGATGGCGGCCGAGTTCATCCCGACCGTGATGTCACGCGGATTTCACTCGGGGCCGGTTTTCGGGATTTTCGGCGCGGCGATCGCGGCGGCGAAGATCCAGGGACTCGACGCGGGCCAGATCCATGGTGCGATCGCGCAGTGCGTCAACCTCGCATCCGGCAATCTCGAAGGCATCCGCAGCGGTGGTCGGTCGCTGCGTGAGGGTGGGGCGGTGCGCAATGCGCTGCTCGCGGTCGCGATGGCGAAACAGGGGACGCCAGGCGGCGAGACCGTGCTCGAAGGCGAGGCTGGGTTCTATCATTCCTACGCGGGCAACAACCGCGGCGAGCTGCGCTATTCGTTCACCGGCGACAACCGCACCAACATTGCCGACATTACCAAGGGGCTCGGCAAGGACTGGATCTTCCTCGAGACCCTTTACCGCATCTATTCGACCGCCGGGTACAACATCGCCCATGTCGATGTGACGGCGAAGCTGTGCGAGGAGCACAACATCCGCTACGAGGAGATCGATCGCATCGAGGCGCGGGTCAACTGGTTCGAGACCGAATACCCGAGCCCGGCCTTCCCGACCCCGGCGATCGACGGCAAGCCTAAAGTGGGCAGCACCCAGTACTTCTCGGCCTATGGCGCGGCGACGCGCGGCTTTCCGATGCTGCGCCAGGCGATGCCCGGCCCCGGCGACACCGACCCGCCCGAGGTCCTCGACCTGATGCACCGCGTGACGCTGATCCCCGTCGTCCGCCAAACCCTCTTTGGCCCGCGCGTTACGGTCTTCACCAAAGACGGCAGGAGCTTCACCCGCGAAGGCACCGGCCGCGAATTCATCTGGGACTTCGAAGAACAAGCCCGCCGCATCCGCCCCATCTCCGCCGGTATCCCGATTCCCGACACCCAATTCGCCGAATTGATCGACATGTGCCGGCATCTGGAGGGGGTTGAGAAGGCGGGGGAGAAGTTGATCGGGTTGACGATCCCGTAGGATGGGCTTCGCTGCGCCCAGTCCATCCTACAAGGCCGGTTGCCCCTCCTGCGAATAGAGGCTCATAGTATTCGGGCCCTTTTGTGTAGAGGAGGAGCCGATGGCTGGTTCACCGCAGATTCGTCCGCTTGGCGAGGCGCTGGGCGCCGAGGCGGTCGGGGTTGATCTGTCGAAGCTCGATGACGACACCTTTGCCTGGGTCAGGCAGGCGTTTGCCGAGAACCCGGTGCTGGTGTTCCGCGGCCAGAAGCTGACTGCGGAGGAACTGGCAGCGTTCGGTCGCCGCTGGGGGGCGCCGAAGATCCACTCGCTGGTCAAGTACCGCTATCCCGGCGTGCCCGAGGTGTCGTGGCTGCGCAATGTCGAGGATGACGGCAAGATTGACTGGTACGGGGTCAAGCGGGCGACCGATTGGCATACCGACTCGACCTATGAGGACACGCCGCCGCTCCTCGCGATGCTGCACGCGCTCGAAATCCCGTCCGACAAGGGTGGGACGATGTTCGCCGACATGTACCGGGCCTACGAGACCCTGTCGCCAGCGATGAAGGGGCGGCTCGCGTCGATGACCGGCCTCCACGGCCGCACCGACGGCCCCGCCGGCGCCAAGCTTTACGATCCCGAAGAAGAACAGCGCATGACGGACAAGCCGTACCCCGAAAAGGAGCGGCCGGCGGTCATCAACCACCCGGTGACCGGCAAGCCGATCCTCTTCGTCAACCCGATGCACGTCCACGGCTTTCGTGGGATGGACAAAGAGGCGGCGTGGGCGCTGATCGAGGAGCTTGCCGAGCATTCGACGCAGGACAAGTTCACCTACTACCACCACTGGCGGGTCGGCGACCTCGTCATGTGGGACGAGCAGGCGACAATGCACCGCGGCGCCGGCGACTCCCATCCCGCCGAACGCCGCGTGATGATGCGGACGATCGTCTATCCGAACTGATCTCGATCCGCGCGCGGGTGCGTCCTTCGAGACGCCTGCTGTGCGGGCTCCTCAGGATGAGGAAGATTGGTTTTGCCACATCCTCATCCTGAGGAGCGGCCCGCAGGGGCGCGTCTCGTAGGAGGCACCATCTCAGGGGCAAGGCGCCCATGAAAGTCGCGATCGTCGGCGCCGGGATCGGCGGGCTGACGGCGGCGGTGTCGCTGCGGCGGGCCGGGTTCGACGTCGAGGTGTACGAGCAGGCGCCGGAGCTGACCGAGGTTGGCGGCGGCATCAATATGGGGCCGAATGCCGCCCGAATGCTCTACCGGCTCGGATTCGGCGAGGGACTCGACCGTGTCGCGGTGCGGCCAATCGGGATGCACCAGCGCCGCTGGGATGATGGCCGCACGCTGCAAAAGGCCGGCCTCAACCCGCAATGCGAGGCGATCTACGGCGCGCCGCATCTGACCGTGCACCGCGCCGACCTGCTCGCGATCATCGCCGCCGGGTTTCCGCCCGAGCGCATTCATCTCAAGCATCGGCTCGTCGGCATCGCCGATCGCGGCGACCATACCGAGGCGTGGTTCGACAACGGGGTGCGCATCCGGCCCGACATCCTGGTCGGCGCCGACGGCATCCATTCCGCCGTGCGCGGGGCGCTGTTCGGGGTCGAGGACCCGGAATTCGCCGGCTGCGTCGCCTATCGCGGGCTCGTGCCGAGCGAGCGCGTCGTCGATCTGGGATTGGAGCGCGGCAACCAGTCATGGCTTGGGCCGGGCGCGCATCTCGTGCATTATTTCGTGTCGGGTGGCCGGCTCCTCAATTTCGTCGGCTGGACCGAGCACGACACCTGGAACCGCGAGGATTGGACCGACCGGGCGACAATCGCCCGCGCGCTCGCCGCGTTCGAGGGCTGGCACAGCCAGATCCGAACGATCATCGAGCGGGCCGAGACGTGCTTCATCTGGGCGCTCTTCGACCGCAATCCGCTGCCGCGCTGGTCGGCTGGCCGCACGACATTGCTCGGCGACGCCTGCCATCCGATGTACCCGTTTATGGCGCAGGGCGCGGCGCAGGCGATTGAAGATGGCGCCTGTCTCGCCGCATGCCTCGCGGCAGGCGGAAACCCAGCCGAGGCGCTTCTCCGTTACGAGCGCATCCGTCTGCCGCGGGTGTCGCGATTGCAGCAGATGTCGCGCGCCAACAAAATCCGTTATCACATGCCCGACGGGCCGGATCAGGTGGCGCGCGACGCCACGATGGTGGCAACCCGCGAGCGCGCGCCCGAAAGCATGCAGTGGCTGTTCGGGCACGACGCCGGGGTTGTTGCCGGATCGAAGTAGGGGTTTTTAGCTCCCCTCGCCCAGACCGAAGCATTTCCGGAAGAGGTGGAGCCTGCCGGCGGCGAATTCTGCCGCGCAGTTGGGATAGTGCTCGGGCCAGGCATGGGCGATGAACTTGACCTGGTCCTCGGCGGAAACACACCCCCTCGTGCCTGCCTCCGCGTGCATCGAACGGCGAAGTTCCCTGGTCAACCCGAAGAGCCCGTCGCCCATCCAGGATTTGGCGCAAGGGTCGAGAATGTCGCCGCCGTCGGTTTCGTAGCCAGCCTGGCTGACTGCATAGTGTTCGATCGCGTGGGCCTGCGGCTCGGCAAAACCTGCCGAGACCAGCAGCGCGATAAGCGCTGATGCCGTCATCTGTGTTTGGGTCCGCTGCGCTGTTGATTGGAAGAGTTGCCGAGGCGCGGGCAAGCGGGCAGACCGCCGGTAATCGCGATGATCGCCGGAAGCGCAAAGAACAGAGCATGTTCGAAGATCGCACCGACCAGAGGAAATCCCTCAGGCGGAGTACAAGCTCAGTCTGTCCGATTTACTTGACTGAAGTCCCCTAATAACGTATCCCGCCCAAACCTCGAATGTGCCGCGCAGCCCTGCTCGAGGGGCCGCGGTAACGACGAAGTATTATCGGATTATGGCGAGAATGAGTTCTCGTTATGCGGCAAAAATTCGCCGTTACTCAGCCTGCACTGAGTGAACTAAAACGGCGTGTGCAGGTAGCCTGAAGACAACTGTTCAGGCCAGCATGACACCGCTGTGGATCAGCCCCTCGGTGATGACGTAACGGCCTTTGATGATCGCGGCGGGACCGAGTTCCGGGGACAACTGCCGGGCCGGGTGGCAGGAGAAGCTACCGGCTCCGATCGAGTCGAGCTCGATCGCGTCAAACCCGAGCACGCGGCGCAGCAGCGGGTAAAGGCATTTGTAGACCGCCTCCTTCGCCGAGAAGACGATAGCCAGCATGTCGGTCGAAAAATCGAAGAGGGCTCGCTCGGCCGGGGTCGTGACGAGGCGGGTGATTTTCGTCGTTTGAAACCGCGCGATCCGCTCGACATCGAGCCCCAACGCCCGCACCTGCGCGCTGCGGGCGACGGCGGCAAAGGCGAAGTCGGCGGTATGCGAGATCGATCCGACAAAACCGGCCGGCCATTCGGGGGCGCCGTCGCTGCCGCGCGGCACCGTCGTCGACGGCGCACCAAGCCCGGCGAGGGCGTCGCGGGCGCAGAGGCGACCGGCGACGAATTCGGCGCGACGGCTCGGCACGGCGACGGAGAGAGAAGCGGGGATGCCGATGTCGGTGTCCGCGAGAGCGTCAATCGAGACCGCCGCGCTCCGGTGCGCGACGAACGGCGGGAAGAGGGGCGGGGGCGCGATCAAGGTCGGGAAGCCGGGCCCGTGCGCTGTCGCCGCGGGCAGGTTGGAGGCCGGAAGCGGAATCGAACCGCTGTGCGCGGATTTGCAGTCCGCTGCATCACCACTCTGCCATCCGGCCGGAGGTGCGGGCTGATATAGGCGTCAGCCCCGGAAATGGTCAAGGTTCCGGCGGCTGCTGCGCGCAAAAAGCGGGGCCGTGGTGTTGCCGCGGCGTGCCCCCTTCCATATATTCAAACCATTCCAGTGAGCGGGGATTTCAAGGATGGCGCGCGTTACCGTCGAAGATTGCGTCTTGCGGATTCCCAACCGATTCGAGTTGGTGCTGCTGGCTGGGCAGCGGGCGCGAGAGATTACCGCAGGTTCGCCGCTGTCGGTCGACCGCGACGACGACAAGAACCCGGTCGTCGCGTTGCGCGAGATCGCTGAGGAAACGGTTGGGCTCGACCACCTGAAGGATGGGCTCATCCGGGCTATGCAGAAGCATGTCGAGATGGACGAGCCGGAAGAGACGCCGGAGCTCGAGGCGAGCCTTTTCGGCGTCGCCGAATTGCCGCGCGCGACCGCCGACGCCGATGAGGGCGATGAGGTCGACGACGTGGCCGACGAGGAAGAGGAAGCCGAAGAGGACATCCTCTCCGTCGAGGACGAGGGCGAAGGCGAAGCGGCTGACTTTCCGGCCGGCGAGGTAGAGAGCTTCGAGGACGAGGAACCCTGACGTTTGGCGCCGCGTAAGCGCCGTAATAACCGGATAAAGGCCGCCGCGCGATGATGCGGCAATTCGAACTCGTCGAGCTCGTCAAATCGTACGACCCTGGGGCGGACGACAGCCTACTCGATCGCGCTTATGTCTATTCGATCAAGGCGCACGGAAAGCAGCTTCGCGCCTCGGGCGATCCCTACTTTTCGCATCCTATCGAGGTCGCCGGCCTGTTGGCCGGGATGAAGCTCGACGCCGCCTCGATCGCGACCGGCCTCCTCCACGACACGGTCGAGGACACCGTCGCGACGCTCGACGACATCAAGCGGCTCTTCGGCCCCGAGGTCGCGCATCTCGTCGACGGCGTGACCAAGCTGTCGCGCCTCGAGCTGCAATCGGACCAGACGAAGCAGGCGGAGAATTTCAGGAAGCTTGTGCTCGCGATGTCGGAGGACATCCGGGTGCTGCTGGTCAAGCTCGCCGACCGGCTCCACAACATGCGCACGCTGCGCTTCATCAAGGAGGCCGACAAGCGTCGCCGCATCGCCCGCGAGACGATGGAAATCTATGCGCCGCTCGCCGAGCGTATCGGCATGCACCGCATGAAGGACGAGCTCGAAGACCTGGCGTTCGCCGAGCTTTACCCCGACGCGCGCGAGGGGATCAGCGCGCGGCTTGGGTTCCTGCGCGAAAAGGGCGTCGGCATCGTGCCGCGGATCATCGCCGAGCTGGGGGCGAAGCTGAAGGAGGGTGGCGTCGAGGCGGCCGTCGGGGGGCGCGAGAAATCGCCCTATTCGATCTGGCGCAAGATGCAGCAGCGCGACGTCGCGTTCGAGCAGCTCTCGGACATCATGGCTTTCCGCGTGCTGGTCGGCGATATCGGCGACTGTTACCACGCGCTCGGCGTTATCCACTCGGCGTATCACGTCGTTCCCGGCCGGTTCAAAGACTACATCTCGACGCCGAAGCCGAACAATTACCGCTCGCTCCACACCGGCGTGATCGGGCCGGAGCGGCAGCGCATCGAGGTGCAGATCCGCACCGAGGACATGCATGAGGTCGCCGAGCTCGGCGTCGCCGCGCACTGGTCGTACAAACAGGGCGTCGGCCGCACCGATGGGCCGCAATATCGCTGGCTGCGCGAGATGGTCGACGTGCTCGACCATGCGTCGGGGCCGGAAGAATTCCTCGAGCACACGCGGCTCGAGATGTTTCCCGACCAGGTCTTTGCCTTCACGCCGAAGGGCGACCTGATCGCGCTGCCGCGCGGCGCGACGCCGGTCGATTTCGCCTACGCCGTGCATTCGCAGATCGGCGACCGTACCGTCGGTGCCAAGATCAACGGTCGCCTGCTGCCGCTGCGCACGCAGCTCGCCAATGGCGACCAGGTCGAGATCGTCACCTCAAAGGCGCAGACTCCGTCGCCCGACTGGGAAAACTTTGTCGTCACTGCCAAGGCGCGGGCCCGCATCCGCCGCTTTGTCCGCACGCAGCAGCGTGCGCAATACCTCGATCTCGGCAAGGCCATCGTGCAAAAGGCCTATCGCCAGGACGGCCGCGAATTCTCCGAGCGGCCGCTCGAGGCGGTGCTGAAGATTTTCAACTGCGCCGCGGTCGAAGACCTCTACGTCGCGGTCGGCGAGGGGATCGCGACCGGACGCGAGGTCGTCAACGCCGCGTTCCCGCAGCTCGCCGGCGCGAAGGACAAGGTCGTCCCGATCACTCGCGCCAAGCGTCCCGACAAGGTCGGCAACGCGGTGCCGATCCACGGCCTCATTCCCGGGATGGCGCTGCATTTCGCCGGGTGCTGCCACCCGTTGCCGGGCGACCGCATCGTCGGCATCGTCACCACCGGCAAGGGCGTCACGATCCATACGATCGATTGCGACACGCTCGAGAGCTTTCAGAACGAGCCGGAGCGCTGGCTCGACGTGTCGTGGTCCGGTGACGGCGAAGAGGCCACCCATGTCGGCCGCATCAACGTCACGATTGCCAACGAGACCGGTAACCTCGGCAGCCTGACGACGACGATCGGCAAGCAGGGCGGCAACATCAACAACCCCAAGATCACCAACCGCTCGACCGATTTCTTCGAGATCATGATCGATATCCAGGTCGCCGACGTGAAGCAGCTGACGACGATCATCGCCGCGCTGCGCGCGACCCCGGTCATCAACTCGGTTGAGCGCGCGCGCGGATGATCCTCGGCATCGGCAGCGATCTGATCGACATCCGCCGCATCGACAAGACAATCGAACGCTATGGCGACCGCTTTCTGAATCGGGTCTTCACGCCCCTGGAGCGGGCGCGCTGCGATCGCCGCGCCAACCGCGCCGAAGGCTATGCGCGGCGCTATGCCGCGAAGGAGGCGATGTCGAAGGCGCTCGGCACCGGCTTCCGGCGCGGCGTCTTCTGGCGCGACCTCGGCGTCGTCAACCTGCCCGGCGGCAAACCGAGCTTTGTGCTGACCGGCGGCGCGCTGCAGCGGCTCGAATCGATGATCCCGGCGGGCATGGCCGCGCAGATTGATGTGAGCCTTACCGACGAGCCGCCGTTGGCCCAGGCGATCGTCGTCATCACCGCGGTGCCGGCTTGACGCGCCCCGACTTGATACGCCCCGACTTGATACGCCCCGACTTGACACGCGAGGGGCCGATGGGCTTGATCCGCCGTCACCCAGCCGACCCGGGCAGCCGATGAAATCGAACAACCAAAGCGCGCTGTCCAAAAAGAGAGCGTCTGGCGGCATCTTCGAGACCGTCAAGACGATCATCTACGCCGTGTTGATCGCGCTGATGGTCCGCACGGTCGCCTACGAGCCGTTCAATATCCCGTCGGGATCAATGATCCCGACGCTCCTCGTCGGCGACTATTTGTTCGTTTCCAAATTCTCGTACGGCTACAGCCGCTATTCGCTGCCGTTCGACCTGCCGCTGTTTTCCGGCCGCATCCTCGAATTCCATAAGCCCGAGCGCGGCGACGTCGTCGTGTTCCGGCTGCCGAGCAACCCGTCGACGGACTTCATCAAGCGCCTCATCGGCCTGCCCGGCGACACGGTGCAGATGAAGGACAGCGAGCTTTACATCAACGGCCAGCAAGTGCCGCGGGTGAAGGTCGCGGACCAGCAGTGCCCTGACCGGATCGGCGAGGTCTGCCAGCTTTATACCGAGACCCTGCCCGACGGCGTCGCCCACCCGATCATCAAGCACGGAGACGGCAACCTGCTCGACAACACGCGCGAGTACCACATTCCGCCCGACAACTATTTCATGATGGGCGACAACCGCGACAATTCGGACGACAGCCGCGCCGAGGTCGGGTTCGTGCCGTCGGAGAACCTCGTCGGCAAGGCGCAATTCATCTTCTTCTCGACCGACGGCACCGCGCATTGGTGGGAGCCCTGGCTGTGGCCGTTCGCGGCCCGCTACGACCGGCTCCTCCACGGCATCCACTAGTGGCCGGCGAGGATTTCGCCAGTCTGATTGGCCACCAATTCGCAGAACCGGCCCTGCTGGTCGAGGCGCTGACCCATCCCGGCGCGCTGCCGGCGCAGCGCCGCACCGGTCCGCCGCGGCGCGGCTACGAGCGGCTCGAATTCCTCGGCGACCGTGTGCTCGGCCTCGTCGTTGCCGAGCATCTGTGGCGCGAGTTCGCCCGCGAGCCCGAAGGCGATCTGACCCGGCGTCTGACCCATCTCGTGCG
>DASXFE010000129.1:0-14611 GCA_036489765.1 Allostellaceae bacterium
GCCGCACTCGACCGCGCCGGGCGGCTCAGGTTCGTGAACCCGGCGGCTGAACAGTTCCTCGGCGCGGGCGCGGCAGCGCTCGACGGCGCTTCGCTCAGCGATTTCATCCATCCGCAGAGCCCGGTCTTTGGCCTCATCGACGCGGTGTGGAAGAGCGAGGGGTTGATCGTCGAGTACGACGTGCTGCTCGAAGGGCCGCGCTTTCCGGCCCGCACCGTGACCATCGAGGGGGCGCCGGCCGGCGATACGCCCGACCTGCTGGTGTTGACCTTTCACGAGCGCTCGATGGCCGACAAGGTCGACCGCCAGCTCACCCATCGCAACGCCGCGCGCTCGATCACCGCGATGGCGGCGATGATGGCGCATGAGGTCAAGAACCCCCTCTCGGGCATCCGCGGCGCCGCGCAGCTTCTGGAGCAGGACGCCGATGAGCCGGGGCGCGAGCTGACGCGGCTCATCTGCGACGAGACCGATCGCATCGTCGCGCTGCTCGACCGCATGGAGGCGTTTTCCGACCACCGGCCGATCGAGCGCGACCCAGTCAACATCCACGAGGTGCTGGAACGGGTGCGGCGGATCGCGCAATCGGGCTTTGCCCGGGATATCCGCATCCGCGAGGAATACGACCCGTCCCTGCCGCCGGTGAACGGCAATCGGGACCTCTTGGTCCAGGTGTTCCTCAACCTGATCAAGAACGCGGCCGAGGCGGTTCCGGCGAATGGCGGCGAGATCACGCTGACGACGGCCTACCGGCACGGGCTGCGCGTTGCGATGCAGATGGGCGAGGGGAGGGTCTATCTGCCGCTGGTGGTTTCGGTCGCGGACAACGGGGGCGGCATTCCCGACGATCTCGCACCGCACCTGTTCGATCCGTTCGTCACGACCAAGCGAAACGGAAGTGGCCTTGGTCTTGCACTGGTCGCAAAGGTGATCGGCGACCACGGCGGGGTCATCGAGTTTGACAGCCAACCCCGGAAGACGGTGTTCCGGGTTTTCCTGCCGGTGGTCGCGCAAGATGGGGTTCGCTGATGGGCGCAACCATCCTGGTGGCCGACGACGACCGCGCGATCCGCATGGTGCTGAGCCAGGCGCTGGCGCGGCTCGGCCACGACGTTCGCATGACGGGCAACGCCGCGACGCTGTGGCGCTGGGTCGCCGACGGGGACGGCGACCTCGTGATCACCGACGTGATCATGCCGGACGAGAACGGGCTCGATCTGATCCCGCGGATCAAAAAGGTGCGGCCGGATCTGCGCGTCATTGTGATGAGCGCGCAGAACACGCTTTTGACCGCGGTCAAGGCGACCGAGCGCGGCGCGTTCGAGTACCTGCCCAAACCGTTCGACCTGCGCGAGCTGGTCAGCGTCGTCGAGCGTGCCCTGACCGCGCCGCCGACCGTCAATGGCGGCGCCGGCGACGAGCCGGAGGAGCAGTTGCCGCTGATCGGCCGCTCGCCGGCGATGCAGGAGGTCTATCGCGCGATCGCCCGGCTGATGGGCACCGATCTCACCGTGATGATCACCGGCGAGAGCGGGACCGGGAAGGAACTGGTCGCCCGGGCGTTGCACGATTACGGGAAGCGCCGGTCGGGGCCGTTTGTCGCGATCAACATGGCGGCGATCCCACGCGACCTGATCGAAAGCGAGCTCTTCGGCCATGAGCGCGGCGCCTTTACCGGCGCGACAACGCGCGGGGTCGGCAAGTTCGAGCAGGCGAAGGGCGGGACGCTGTTTCTCGATGAGATCGGCGATATGCCGTTCGAGGCGCAGACGCGGCTGCTGCGCGTGCTGCAGGAGGGCGCGTACACGGCGGTCGGCGGACGCACCCCGATTCGCGCCGATATCCGCATTGTCGCCGCGACCCACCGCGACCTGTCGCAACTCATACGCCAGGGCGTCTTCCGCGAGGATCTGTTCTATCGCCTCAATGTCGCGCCGATCCGGCTGCCGGCGCTGCGCGAACGGAGCTCGGACGTTCCGGCGCTGGTGCGCCATTTCTCGGCGATCGCGGCGAAAGAGGGGCTGTCGCAAAAGACGCTCGACGACGCGGCGATGGAGCGGCTCCGCCGTTATCGCTGGCCAGGCAATGTCCGCGAGCTCGAAAACCTGGTGCGGCGGCTCTCGGCGCTTTATCCGCAGGAGATCATCGGCGCCGAGACGGTCGAGATCGAGCTGGCCGAAGCCGCGCCGCCGCCCGCCGCGGTCGACGGCGCCGGCGGGGAGGGGCTCGCCTCGGCCGTCGAGCGGCATATCCACGATTATTTCGTCGCGCACAAAGGCGCGCTGCCCGCGTCCGGGCTTTACGATCGGGTGCTGCGCGAGATCGAGCGGCCGCTGATTGTCGCGACGCTCGGCGCGACCCGCGGCAACCAGATCAAGGCCGCCCACCTCCTGGGTCTCAACCGGAATACCCTGCGAAAAAAAATCCGTGAGTTGGACATACCGGTCGTCCGCGGGCTAAAATAGCACAGGGTTGTGGCACTGCTGCCACGCGCCCAATCACGGGTTGCGCCGCATCTTTAATGCGGGCGAGTGGGGAATCCGCATGAGCCTGGCGCGACAGGTTCCTACCTGGGCCGGCCGCATCGGTTTGTGGCGCAAGATCACGGTCACGCTGGCGATCGCCGCGCCGGCCTCGGGCATCGCGACATATCTGTTGCTGACCGGACCGCAGCCGGTCGGCGCGCATCCGCAGCTCGTGCTGCCGATGCTGTATCTCGACCTGACGCTTTTGCTGGCGCTGGGCGCGCTCGTTGCCAAGCGGCTGGTCGAAGTGTGGGCCGAGCGGCGGCGCGGCATTGCCGGGTCGCGGATGCAGGTCAAGCTCGTGACCTTGTTCAGCCTCATCGCGGTGCTGCCGACGATCATCGTCGCCGTGTTCTCGTACCTGTTTTTCAGCTTTGGCGTCGAAAGCTGGTTCAGCGACCGCGTGCGCACGGCGATCAACGAATCGGTGCAGGTTGCCGACGCCTATGTGAAGGAGCACGTCCAGGCGATTCGCGCCGACGCGCTGTCGATGGCGGCCGAGATCAACCACAACGCCTCGGCCCTGATCATGAACCCGCAATATCTGGGACCGATCCTGACGGCCCAGGCGTCGATGCGCGGGCTGACCGAGGCGGCGATCGTCGACGGCAAGGGCAAGATGGTCGAGGGGACGGGGCTCGTCTTCGCGCTCGGGTTCGAGGACGTCAACAAGGACGCCTTGCACCGCGCCTCGCAAGGCGAGGTCGTCATCATGACCGACGACACCGACGAGCGGGTGCGCGCCCTCGTCAAGCTCGACAACTTCAGCGACCTGTTCCTTTACGTCGGGCGATTCATCGAGCCCAAGGTCTTGAAGCACCGCGAGGAGACGCAGCTTGCCGCGGCGCAATACGAAAAGGCGGAGGGGCAGCGATCCGGATTCCAGATCACCTTTGCCGTCGTGTTCATCCTTGTGGCGATGCTGTTCCTCGCGGCGGCGGTGTCGATGGGGATCAACTTCGCCGGACAGCTGACCGACCCGATCAGCCGGCTCGTCAACGCAACCGAGCAGGTCAGCGCCGGCGACCTGACGACACGTGTGCCCGAAGGCAAGAAGAACGACGAACTCGCCTCGCTGAGCCGCGCCTTCAACCGCATGACCAACCAGCTCGAGAGCCAGCAGCGCGAGGTCATCGAGGCCAACCGCCAGCTCGATGAGCGACGACGATTTACCGAGGCCGTGCTGACCGGGGTGTCGGCCGGCGTCATCGGCCTCGACCAGAACGGGCGGATCAACCTACCCAATCGCTCGGCCGCCGCGCTGCTTGGCGTCGATCTCGACGCGGCACTCGGCGAGGATCTGGCCGAGGTCGCACCGGAGATGGCGGCGCTGCTCGAAGAGGCGGCGCGGAGGCCCGACCGGCTTGCCCAGGCGCAGGTGCAGATCGCCGGCGCCAACAGCACCCGCACGCTGCTCGTGCGCATCGCGGCGGAGCGCGACCACGGCGCGATCAGCGGATTTGTCGTGACCTTCGACGACATCACCGAGCTGCTGTCGGCGCAGCGCAAGGCGGCATGGGCGGATATCGCCCGCCGCATCGCCCACGAGATCAAGAACCCGCTGACCCCAATCCAGCTCGCGGCGGAAAGATTGCGGCGCAACTACCTGAAAGACATCCAGAAGGACCCGGAGACCTTCAAGATCTGCACCGACACGATCGTGCGCCACGTCGAGGATATCGGCCGCATGGTCGACGAGTTCTCGTCGTTTGCGCGGATGCCGCAACCGGTCCTGAAGCAGGAGGATCTGCGGCCGATCGTCGAGCGTGCGCTCTTTCTACACCGCCAAGCCCATTCCGAGATCAAGTTCGACATCCGCCTGCCGCGCGAGGAGGTGCCGCTCCGCTGCGACGGGCGGCTGGTCGGGCAGGCGGTCGTCAACATCACCAAGAACGCGATCGAATCGATCGAAGGACGCATCGCCGAGGACGCAGCCGCGGGCCGGCCCGCGGTAAAAGGCGAGCTGGAGGTCGCGATCGAGGAAAGCGACGGGCAGGTCGTCGTCGCGGTCGAGGACAACGGCAAAGGGCTGCCGCAGCAAGGGCGCGAGCGGCTGACCGAACCTTACGTGACGACGCGAACGAAGGGCACCGGGCTTGGCCTCGCCATCGTCAAGAAGATCATGGAAGACCACCAGGGCGAACTGGCGCTCGATGACCGCGAGCCACGCGGCGCGCGGATCACGCTCGCGTTCATGCGCGACGCCCGCACGATGCCTCGCCCCGAAGCACCTGTCCCGCCGGCCGCACTGAGCACGGTCGATCATGGCGCATGACATCCTGATCGTCGACGACGAAGCCGATATCCGCATGCTCATCGCGGGCGTGCTCAAGGACGAGGGCTATGACACCCGCGAGGCCGCCAACAGCAACGAGGTCGCGGCGGCGATCCAGGTTCGCCAGCCGACATTGATCATCCTCGACATCTGGCTCCAGGGCAGCGAGCTCGACGGCATCGATATCCTGCGCCAGCTGCGCAGCGATATCCCGCCGGTGCCGGTCGTGATGATCAGCGGCCACGGGACGATCGAGACCGCCGTCGAGGCGATCAAGATCGGGGCCTACGATTTCATCGAAAAGCCGTTCAAGGCCGACCGGCTGCTGTTGTTGATCGCGAGGGCGATCGAGGCCTCGGCTCTTCGGCGCGAGAACGAGGAGCTGAAGCTGCGCGCGGGCGGCGAACTCGACCTGGTCGGCGCCTCGACGGCGGCGAACCAGCTGCGCCAGCAGATCGACCGCGTCGCGCCGACCGGCAGCCGCGTCCTGATCACCGGCCTTCCCGGCGCCGGCAAGGAGGTGGTCGGGCGGCTGCTTCACGCCCGCTCGCGCCGCGCGGCGGGCCCGTTTGTCGCGATCAACTGCGCGACGATGCATCCCGACCGGCTCGAGGCGGAGCTGTTCGGCTGCGAGAACGGGCTCGACGGGCGCAAGATCGGCACGTTCGAGCGTGCCCATGGCGGCACCCTCTTCCTCGACGAAGTCGCCGACATGCCGATCGAGACGCAGGGCAAGATCGTTCGCGTCTTGCAGGAACAGACCTTTGAGCGGGTCGGCGGGTCGCACCGGGTCGAGGTCGACGTCCGCGTCGTCGCCTCGTCAAACCGGGAGCTCGCCGGCGAAATCTCGGCCGGCCGGTTCCGCGAGGACCTGTTCTATCGATTGAGCGTGGTGCCGATCAAAGTGCCGCCGCTGCGCGACCGGCGCGAGGATATTCCACTGCTGGCGCGGCATTTCATGATGCGCGGCGCGGAGGCGGGGCGGGTGCCGCCGCGCGAGTTCGGCGAGGACGCGCTGGCGGCGCTGCAGGCCTATCCGTGGCCCGGCAATGTGCGGCAGCTCCGCAACGTCATCGACTGGCTGCTGATCATGGCGCCCGGCGATCCGCAGGAGCCGATCCGTGCCGAGATGCTGCCCAACGAAATCACCGCGATCGCCCCCACCGTCGTCAAATGGGACAAGGGCAGCGAGATCATGACCCTGCCGCTGCGGGACGCCCGCGAGGTGTTCGAGCGCGAGTACCTGTTGGCCCAGGTCACGCGGTTCGGCGGCAACATCTCGCGCACCGCCGCCTTTGTCGGCATGGAGCGGTCGGCGCTGCACCGCAAGCTGAAATCGCTCGGCGTCATGGGCAACGAGCGCGCCCTCAAGAACGGAAGCTAGACATTGTCCCGCATCGCCTACGTCTCCGGGCGCTACCTGCCGCACCGGCAGGCCGCCGTGCACATCGAGGATCGCGGCTACCAATTCGCCGACGGGGTCTACGAGGTGATCGCCCTCGCCGACGGCCGTCTCATCGACGAGGGGCGGCACCTCGAGCGGCTGCACCGGTCGTTGAGCGAGTTGCGCATCGAGCCGCCGGTCGGCGATGCGGCGCTGAAGATCGTCATGCGCGAGGTCATGCGCCGCAACGGCGTCAATAATGGCATCGTCTACCTTCAGATCACCCGCGGCGTCGCCCCGCGCGACCACGCCTTTCCGAAATCGGCGAAGCCGGTGCTGGTGGTGACCTCGCGCCGCAGCAAACCGGCCAACCCGGCACTCGGGCTGGACGGCATCGCCGTCATCACGATTCCCGACATCCGCTGGCAGCGCTGCGACATCAAGTCGGTGTCGCTGCTGCCGAACATCCTCGGCAAGCAGCAGGCGCGCGAGGCCGGCGCCTATGAGGCCTGGCAGGTCGATCGCGACGGGTTCGTCACCGAGGGCACCTCGACCAACGCCTGGATCGTGACCCGCGACGGCGAGGTCGTGACCCGGGCCTGCGATCACGCGATCCTCAGCGGGATCACCCGTCTCGCGATGCTCGACATCATCGCCTACGAGGGATTGAAGCTGGTCGAGCGGCCGTTCTCCGTCGCCGAGGCGAAGGCGGCGCGCGAGGCGTTCCTGACGAGCACGACCGCCGAGCTTCTGCCGATCGTCTCGATCGACGGCGAGACGGTCGCCAACGGCAAGCCCGGCTCGTTCGCGGCGCGGCTGCACGAGGAATATCAGTCGCGCACGGCCGACGCATGAGCCGGCCCCGGGCGATCATCTTCGACTGGGACAATACGCTCGTCGATACCTGGCCGACGATCCACGAGGCGACCAACCACTGCCGCCTCGCGATGGGCCACGAGCTGTGGACCATCGATGAAACAAAGGCCCGGGTGCGGCTCAGCCTGCGCGAGGCGTTTCCGCTCTATTACGGCGACCGCTGGGAGGAGGCGCGGGACATCTATATCAGCCATTACGCGGCGATCCATCTCGAACGGATGTGTCCGCTGCCGGGATGCCTCGACATGCTCGAAGCGCTGGCGGCCGAGGGGATCTATCTCGGCGTCGTCAGCAACAAGACCGGCGACGTGCTGCGCCGCGAGGCCGAGCATATCGGCTGGTCCCGCTACTTCGGCGCCATCATCGGTGCCGGCGACGCGGCTCGCGACAAGCCGGCGCCGGAGCCGGTTCTGCTGGCGCTCGCGGCAGGCCGGATTGCGCCCGGCGAGGACGTGTGGTTCGTCGGCGACACGGTGACCGACATCGAATGCGCGGTCGCCGCGGGCTGCGTGCCGGTGCTGCTCTACGGCTCGGTTGATGCGTCGGAATTTATTCGCCTGCCGCCGCGTTTACGGTTTGCAGACGCGTCGGGTCTGTATGACCACGTACGGGGGTTGTGATTTGCCGGCGTGAGCCCATCTTCCCTACCGGAATTGGGAGACACACATCTGAGCCGTCCCTTTAACTCGAGCCGCCGTCACGCCGCTCCAAAAAACGAATCGGGGTTCACCGATGACGACCGAAAAATCCCAGAATGTCCAAGACGTGTTCCTGAACCACGTCCGGAAAAACAAGACGCCGGTGACGGTCTTTCTCGTCAACGGAGTCAAATTGCAGGGCATCATCACCTGGTTCGACAATTTCTGCGTCCTGCTGCGGCGGGATGCGCATTCGCAGCTTGTCTACAAGCACGCGATTTCGACGGTGATGCCGGCCCAGCCGATCCAGCTTTTTGAGGGCGGCGGGGAGGCCGCGGAGATCTGAAGCAAACCGACACCGTAGCGACTGCCGCGCCGACCGCGCGCGCCTTCGTCATCCATCCCGCCTTGAGGACCGCGCCGTCGCGCCGCGACGGCGACGGCGACGCGCGCTCCGGGGCCGTCCGCTCGGACGAAGCGCGGCTCGACGAGGCAATCGGCCTCGCGCGCGCGATCAACCTCGACATCGCCGCGTCCCGCGTCGTGCGCCTGGCGCGCCCTGTGCCGGGGACACTCCTCGGCAGCGGCATGGTTGCGTCGCTGGGCGAGACCATTGCCGAAGCCAAGATCGACGTCGTCGTCGTCGATGGCGCGGTGTCGCCGGTACAGCAGCGCAATCTCGAACGGAAGTGGCAGGCCAAGGTCATCGACCGCACCGGCCTCATCCTCGAAATCTTCGGCGCCCGCGCACGCACGCATGAGGGGCGGCTGCAGGTCGAACTGGCCGCGCTGACGTATCAGCGCTCGCGCCTCGTGCGGTCGTGGACCCACCTCGAACGCCAACGCGGCGGGTTCGGATTCCTCGGCGGCCCGGGCGAGAGCCAGCTCGAAATCGACCGGCGGCTGATCGGCGAGCGCATCGGGCGGCTGAAGCGCGAGCTCGACACCGTCAAACGCACCCGCAGCCTGCATCGCGAGGCGCGGCGGCGCGTGCCGTATCCGGTGATTGCGCTCGTCGGCTACACCAACGCGGGAAAGTCGACCCTCTTCAACCGCTTGACCCGCTCCGGCGTCACGGCCGAAGACATGCTGTTCGCGACGCTCGACCCGACGATGCGGCGGCTCGACCTGCCGTCGCGCAAGACCGCGATCCTCTCCGATACGGTCGGGTTCATCTCCGACCTGCCGACGCATCTCGTCGCCGCCTTCCGCGCAACCTTGGAAGAGGTGACCGAGGCCGACATCGTCGTCCATGTCCGCGATGCCCACCACCCCGACAGCGGCGCGCAGCGGGCTGACGTCCTCGCCGTGCTCGACGATCTCGGGCTCGGCGCGATCGTCGCCGACGGCCTTATCGAGGCGCTCAACAAGATCGACCTGCTGGACGAGCTGTCGCGTGACGCGGTGATCAACCAGTCGCGCCACAACGAAGAGATCGTGCCGCTCTCGGCCGTGACCGGGGAGGGCTGCGACGAGCTGTTGCGCTCGATCGAGCGGCGGCTCGACCGGGCCGCGCAGCCGGTACGGCTGGATATCCCGTTGAGCGACGGCAAGACCCTCGCCTGGGTCTATGCCCGTGCCGAGGTGCTCGGCCGGCGCGACGACGCCGAGGCCGCACATCTGTCGGTGCGGCTGTCGGAGGCGGACCTCGGGCGACTCAGGCACAGGCAGCGGCCGAACTGAAGGAGCGCGGGCGTCTCGCCCGCATCCTACAAAGAAATTGCCGGCGGGACGCCAGCGCTCCTAATCTCGCCGCTATGCTCAAAGCAATATTTCGAGCCGCGCTGCTCGCCCTCGTCGTTTGCGGCGCGCGTCCCGTCCTCGCCGATGACCTGACGATCGTTGGCCCCGACGGCCCCCATCCCCTCGCCGCGACCGAGATGGCGAAACTGGCGACGGTCGATGTGACCGTGTCGTTTATGACCCAGCACGGCACCCGCAAGGCGTCGTTTTCAGGGCCGCTCTTGTGGGACGTGCTGACCAAGGCCGGCGCGATCGACGTGTCGAAGCCCAAGGATACGACGCGCGAGATCGTCTCGCTGACGGGGAGCGACAACTACGTCGCGGTGCTCGCCGTCGGCGAAATCTCGCCCGAATTCGAGGGCAAGGACGTGATCCTGGCGACCAGCATGGACGGGAAACCCCTCGACCCAAACCGTCTGCGCGTCGTGGTGCCGCTCGACAAACGCGGCGGACGAAGCGTGCGCGACGTCGTCAAGATCGAGGTCACGACGCCGCATTGATTGGGAATTTGGACGCCCGCGGTCCAAGCCGATCAATGCTTGATGCTGGAATAGGGCATGATCGGGTCGCCGTTTTTGTATTCCGGCGGCCAGATCACCGTTTCGCCTTTGCCGTCGCGGAAATCGTCAACGCTGGTGCCGGCGATGTTCTGGAACTGGACGGTCATGACCCGCGCCTTTGCCCACTCGCCCTTGTTGCCGAAGGTCACGTCGCCGACGAGGGTCTTGAAGGTGTGGGTGCGGATGTAGTCGGCGATCTTGTCCTGGTCGAGGCTCTTGGTCTGCTCGACCGCCTCGCCGAGCACCTGGAGATCGGCGTAGGCCCACGGCCCGAGATAATAACCGAGCGGGTCGACACCCTCTTTCCCGGCGCGCTCCTGGTACTTCTTGAGGAAATCCATGACGCCGGGGAATTGCAGCTTCGGCGCCGGCAGCCACCAGTCGAAGGTGATGAGGCCGTTGAGCATCGAGCCGAGCGACATCTTGATCGAGGTCGATTGCGGGCCGGTCGGGCTGCCGCCGAAGATCTTGGTGGTAAGCCCGAGCTCGTGGACGCTGCGGATAAAGCCGACGCTGTCGTTCGGATAGGACGACAGGTAGACGATGTCCGGGTTGGTCGCCTGGATCGCGCGGATGATCGGGCTGAAATCGGCGGTGTTGAGCGGATAGGTCTTGTCGTAGACCAGGTTCAGACCCAAGGCCTTCGCATTGGCGCGCGCGCCATCGGCGCCGTTGCGCGTCGCCTCGCCGTCTCCGACCGCGAGCGCCATCGTCTTCAGCCCGAGCTTGTCCTTGTACTCCTTGACGACGTCAAAGAAGCCTTCGGAAATCGCCCGGCGCGGGTCGGGCCCGACCGGCAGCATCGAGAAGTATTTCGGGTATTTGAACTCCTCGTTGATGTCGAGCGCGAAGAGCCCCATGAACGTCATGTTGTGGGCGATGACGACGGGCATCGCCGGCGCCGCGATATTAGTGCCGTAACCCGAAACAACGAGGTCGACCTTGTCGACGTCGAGGAGCTTTGTGTAGATGCCGGGAACCGAGGCCGGGTTGGTCTGGTCGTCATAGAAGTCGAGCTTGACCGGGCGGCCGAGGAGGCCGCCTTTCTTGTTCTGGTCCTCGGCCCAGATCTGCATCGCCAAGAGGCCCGACTTGCCGTTGACCGCGAGCGAGCCGGTGAGGGCCATCGAAAAGCCGATCGTGATCGGCTTGCCCGACGGCTCGGCGGCGAAAGCCGACGGCCCGGCCAGCATCAAGGCCGCGACAAAGCCCGCGATGCGAGCGCCGATGTGCATGGAGGTTCTCCTACTACAAACGGGAAAATCAGCCGGTCGCGATGATCAACCGGTAGGTGGGGCGACTGCGTCGAGCGCCAAGCCGCGTGACTCCGGCCCGACAGTCGTCACGGCGATCGCTGCGATGATGACCGAGATCGCGATCGCGATGAAGACCGCCGAGACGCCATACGCATTCATCACGATCAGGATGCCAGGGATGATGAACGCGCTGGCGATGCGGCCCGCCGATTGCGCCATGCCGAAGCCGGAGGCGCGGGCATTGGTCGGGAACACCTCGGCGATGAAAATCTGCGACGAGTTCCCCGCGAGCTGGATGAAGAAGGTCAGGATAAACAGCGAGGCGATGAACATCTCGCTCGAACCCGACAGCCCAACCCCGACCGCGGCGACGCCGGAGAGGATGAACGCGGCGACGGCCGTGGTCTTGCGGCCGTATTTTTCGAGTGCGTACATCATGAAGCCGCTGGCGAGCGGGAACGCCAGGTTGATCCCGGCGGTGTAGAGGATCGACGTGCCGGTCGTGAAGCCGTGCGAGCTCTTGATCATGCTGGGGAGCCAGTTGCCCAAGCCCAGCGCGACGCCGAAAAACGCGACGAAGCAGATCATCCCGGAGATGACCCGGCCCGGGAACGCGCGGAAGATGATGCCGAACGGGTCGCTCTTCGTGTCGCTCGCGGCATCCCGGGCGAGGCTGTCGACCGGCACGGTCTTGAGCCCCATCCGCCCGAGCAGATCCATCGCCCGCTCTCCCCGGCCGTGTGTCGCGAGCCAGCGCGGCGATTCCGGCAGTGAGAAACGCAGCACGAAGACGATGAGGGCGAGGATGCCGACTGCGGTCCAGATGCCGCGCCAGCCGAGCGAGTCGCGGAAGGCGAAGACGAAGATCGCGCCGATCGGCCACGGCCAGGCGCCGCCGATGAACTGCATCAGCGCGATGATGCGCCCGCGGATCGCCTTTGGGGCGTATTCGGCGGTGTAGGAGAAGCACAGCGGCTGCTCCGCGCCGAGGCCAAGGCCGGCGAGGAAGCGGAAAAAGACGAGCCAGTTGTAGCTGGGCGACCATGCCCCCGCGATCGTGGCCAGACCGAAAAGCAGCAGGTTGAACTGGTAGACCGCCTTGCGGCCGAACCGGTCCGTGAATTCGCCCTGGCCGAGGGCGCCGAAGAAGAGGCCGGCCAGCGTCGCCGACCCGATCAGCCCGCCTTGTGCCGGCGTCATGAAATTGCTGCTGACCATGTCGGGGATAAGCGCGCCGAGGATCGTGTAGTCGATCACGTCGCAGAAATACCCGGCGGCGACGAGCCCGAGCACCCACCAATGGGTGCTGCCCATGCGGGCATTGTCCATCTGCTCGCCGACGAAAGACTCGATCGTTTGCGCCCTTGCCGCCTGCGCCATCGGTTCCCCCCTCGCGCGCGCCGCATTCCCCTTTTTTGTCGCGGCGCGGAATCCCATAGCACACCCGATCAACTTTTGGTGACGGCATCTTTGCGCCGGATGCATGTCGGCTTGCTTGATAAGCGTTGCTTACGATCTCGCGTTGTCCCCGAGGCTGCGCTACGATCCGCTCACGTCATTTGCAGGGAGCTGATCATGGCCCGCGTCTACAACCGCATCGATTCCGACGGTCATATCCTCGAGCCGGTGACCCTGTGGACCGATTACATGGACCCGGCCTTTCGCGACCGTGCGCCGAAGCTCGTCATCGACGATGACGGCAAGGAGAAATTGCTGATCGAGAACCAGGTGCTCGGCAGCCAGCAGGGCATGGGCGGGATCGGCGGCGTCGGCGCGCGCCAGGGCGTCATCAAGGCCGAGACGATGAAGTACGAAGACGGCCGGCCGGGCGGGTTCGACCCGCACAAGCGCATCCCCGACATGGACCTCGACGGGATCGACGCGGCTTTCCTCTATCCCAGCATGGGGCTCTTCTCAGGCGCCGTGCACGATCCCGCGCTCGCCGGCGCGCTCTGCCGAGCCTACAACCGCTGGCTCGCCGATTACTGCAAGCCCTATCCCGACCGCCTCTTCGGCATCGCGATGCTGCCGATGCAGGATGTCGACGCGGCGATCAAGGAAATGCGGTTCGCCCGCAAGGAGCTGGGGATGCGCGGCGGCTTCCTGCGCCCGAACCCATACGAGAACCGGCTGATCCACGACCCGGTTTACGAGCCGTTCTGGACCGAGGCCGAAGAGCTCGATTTCGTGATCGGGTTCCACGAGGGCGGGTCGAGCGGAATGCCGACTGTGGGCCTCGACCGGTTCAAGGGGCGCGGGGCGCAGCACATCATCAGCCACACGATGGAGATGATGCTCGCCTGCCTCAGCATGATCTGGGGCGGCGTCTGCGAGCGGCACCCCAAGCTCCGCGTCGGTTTCATGGAAAGCGGCGGTGGCTGGATCGCCCCGTGGCTCGACCGGATGGACCGGCATTTCGACGACCAGGGCTTCAACGACAGCGGGTTGAAGACGCGGCCGAGCGACATCTTCCGCCGGCAATGCTGGATCTCGTTCGAGCCGGTCGAGGGGAGCCTCGCGCATCTGGCCGACTATATCGGTCCGGACAAGATCCTGTGGGCGACCGACTATCCCCACCGCGACGGGTTCTTCCCCGGGGCGCCGGCGATGATCGAGAAGATGCTCGAAGGCTGCTCGCCCGAGACCCGGCACGGCGTCTTCGCCGGCGGGGCGATGAAGTTTTACGGGTTGAATTGAGGGCTACGTCGTCAGCGCGGGTGAAGCGAAGCAATCTCGGGCGGAATAGACTCCTCCGATCAGGATTGCCGCGTCGCTCCGCTCGTCGCAATGACAGTGGGAAACAAGGGAGGAATCATGCCGCGTAGCTACAATGTCGTCGATGCGGACGCCCACATCCTCGAACCGCTCGATCTGTGGGAGCGGTATATCGAGCCGGCGTTTCGGGACCGGGCGCCGAAGCTGATCACCGACAAGGACGGCAAGCAGCGCCTGCTGATCGGCGACCGGATCATCGGCAGCTCGAAGGGGCTCGGCGTCGCCGGGGCGATCGGCGCGCGCGACGGTGTCGTCTGCGACGACACGATGGAATACAGCCAGGGCCGACCCGGCGGGTTCGATCCGCATAAGCGCATGCCCGACATGGACATGGACGGGGTCGACGCGGCGTTTCTCTACCCGACGCTCGGCTTGTCGAGCGGGGCGATCGAGGATCCGGAGCTCGCCGCCGCGTGCTGCCGGGCCTACAACCGTTGGCTCGCCGACTATTGCAGCGCCTATCCCGACCGGCTTTTCGGTGTCGCGATGCTGCCGCTGCAGTCGATCGACCTCGCGATCGGCGAAATGAAGTTCGCTCGGAAGGAGCTGGGTTTCAAAGCCGGTTTCCTGCGGCCAAAC
>DASXFE010000135.1:0-8222 GCA_036489765.1 Allostellaceae bacterium
GGCCGCGCTGGTCGAGGGCGACGCAGTGATAGTCGTCGCGCAGCGCCAGGCACACGAGGTCCCAGGTGTGCGCGTTGAGCGCGCCGCCATGCAGGAACACGATCGTCGGCAAGGATTTGTTGCCCCAGTCGAGATAGTGGAAGCGCATCTCGCCGAGACGGAACTCGTGGCTCTCCGGCAAAACCACGCCGGGAAAGCTGAAGCCGGCGCGCACGGAGGTGGCTTCGAGGTGCTCGCGGTATTCTTGGGGCGACAGGCTCATGGCGAAAACGGGCTCCTTGACGCTATGCGGCAGCGCAATATGGCGCGTGAGGGTTGCGGGCTGAAATGTTTTCCGCAATGGGGAAAGCCGTTAGCATTGCATAGCTGATGATAAGCGAGGCTTTGCGATGAGCGAGATCAACCTGCGCCACGGGATCTTCCTGCCACCGTTCCACCCGAACGAGGAGGATCCGACGCAATGCCTCGAACGCGACCTCGATCTGATGGTGTGGCTCGACAAGCTCGGGTTTCACGAGGCGTGGATCGGCGAGCACCACTCGGCCGGGTACGAAATCATCTCGTCGCCGGAGATCTTTATCGCCTTTGCCGCCGAGCGGACGCGGCACATCAAGTTCGGCACCGGGGTGGTGTCGCTGCCCTATCACCACCCGATGATGATCGCGGACCGGATCGTCCAGCTCGACCACATGACGCGCGGGCGGGTGATGTTCGGCGCAGGGCCGGGATTGCTGGCGTCGGACGCGATTATGATGGGGATCGACCCGATGACCCAGCGCGACCGGATGGCCGAGTCGCTGGACGCGATCCTGCGGCTCTTCAATGGCGAAGTGATCACCGAGAAGACCGACTGGTACACGATGGACGGGTGCCGGCTGCACCTGCTGCCGTACACGAAGCCGCGGCCCGAGGTGGCAGTCGTCAGCGCGGTGACGCCCTCGGGCGGGCGGCTTGCCGGGAAATACGGGCTCAGCATGATCTGCGTTGCGGCGACGAACCCGTTCGGTTACGACGCGCTCGGCTCGAACTGGAAGATTGCGTGCGACCTCGCCGAGGCGGACGGGCGGAAGATGGATGCGAACCAGTTGCGCCTGGTCGGGCCGATGCATATCGCCGAGACGCGCGAGCAGGCGATGAAGAACGCGAAATGGGGGTTCGACCGGTATCTCGGCTATCTCAACAACAACCAGCCGCGGTTCAATGTGCCGGCCGGGCAGAGCGGGCTGGAATGGTTTGTCGACAACAAGTTCGGGGTGTGCGGGACGCCGGACGATGCGATCGCGCTGATCGAGCGGCTGCAGGCGAAGCAGGGCGAGTTCGGCGTGTTTCTGCACCAAGCGCACAACTGGGCGGATTTCGAGGCGACGAAACGGTCGTACGAGCTCTACGCCCGGTACGTGATGCCGCATTTCTCGAAGCAGAACCGCCCGCGGGCGGCGTCTTACGCGTGGTGCGGCGACAACCGGGCGGAGTTCGGGGCCAAGCGGAATGCCGCGGCGAAGGCGATGTTCGACAAGCACGAGGCCGAGCAACGCGGGGTGAAGGAGATGGCGGAGATCGCGGCGCGGCCGAACCGGGGGCGCGAAGCCTGGTGATCATCGGAAGCCCGATCACGGGCTCCGTCTGCGCCGAGGTCGAGTCGCGCATAAGGACGCTCGCGGCGGCAGGTCCTCCCGGTCTCCGGTTGTTCGAGGACGCAGTTCGGACGATCGCCGACAACCTGACCATCCCGCTACAGATCGTTGCTGATAGCGTCGGTTGGCTGAAAGTCAGCCGACCCGATGGGCGGGAATTCTATGTGACCATGCGGGACGAACGGTATCACAGAACGCCCAGGCGGGCGGCCCGAACAATCTGTCATGCCGAGCCTGGAAAAAGCAGCATGGTACGTTGCGGCGGGTCTGGCGGTTTTGCCACGACACTACCGGGCTGCTGCGGATCGCTGCCGTCGGGAAGGGAAAGACCCCACCAAGATCCCCGTGAAATACCTGTGGGACGAGAAAAGGCTCGATAGCACCATCTTGTAGTCCCCGTGCTGCCGTGTTCGAGGCGTTTCCGGCCGCGGAGGGGTGATCTGATCTGACCGGACAAAGCTTCCGGGGAACTTGAAGCCCTTTGCGGCTCTTCTCCCGCGATCGCACGGCCAAGCCTTACGACCGCCGGATAGCGCTCGATCAGAATCTGTCGAGGTGTTCGCGCGCCTCCCGTGTCGCGTTTTGCACGGCCGCGGCTTTTTCGAGGACGCGGGCGATGCGATCTGCGGGCATTCCCGTCTGGACGAGGGCGACGCCGCGGTCGAAGGCTTCGGCGTAGTGGGCGATCAGGTCGCCGCGGAACCGGAAACGGCTGATGCCTTCGAAGAGGACCGGCTTGCCCTCGGCGCCGGGGAGACGGGAGGCGTAGCTGAAGCGCCAGCGTGCGTACGCCGTCGTGGCGTCGGACAGGGGCTCGGACCAGATCCAGCGGTAGTCGCGGCCGGTGTCGTGGAAGCGCTGGAGCATCTCGGCGATCGCAGGGCGGCCGCTGTGGGCGCCGAAGAAGCCGTCGTCGTAGGTGCCGTCTTCGGTGAAGAGCGCGGCGAGGCCGGCGCCGTCATTGGCGACGACCGCGGCGGCGAAGCGGTCGAGTAGGGCTGGGAAATCGGGCACGGCTGTCTCCGGGCGGTCATTGCGAGGAGCGGAGCGACGCGGCAATCTCGGTGGGTGGAGACTGCTGCGGGTCGAGATTGCTTCGCTGCGCTCGCAATGACAACTGGAGGGTGGGATGAAAGTCACCGCGGCGGTCGTGCCTTCGCGCGGGGCGCCTTTCGAGGTCCAGGAACTCGATCTTTCCGGGCCGGCGGCGGGCGAAGTGCTGATCCGGGTCGCGGCGAGCGGGATGTGCCAGACCGATCTGCATGCGCGCGACGGGTATTTTCCGAATCTGCCGTATCCGGTCGTGTGCGGGCACGAGGGCGCCGGGATTGTGGAGGCGGCCGGGGCCGGGGTTACGGACCTGAAGGCCGGCGATGCGGTGGTCGTGTCGTTTCCCTGGTGCGGGGAATGCGGGCCATGCCGGGATGATCATCCGGCCTATTGCACGAATGCGAGGGCGATGAAATCGGGTGGGCGGCGGGTCGACGGCTCGACCCCGCTGAGCCGGGACGGCGAGTCGGTCTATTCGTGCTTCTTCCAGCAATCGTCGTTTTCGACGTTCGCCGTGGCGCCGGCGAAGGATGCAGTGAAGATCCGCGAGGACGCGCCGGTCGAGCTGCTGGGGCCGCTCGGGTGCGGGCTGCAGACCGGCGCCGGGGCGGTGCTCAATGTGATGGCGCCGAAGCCGGGGCAGAGCTTTGCCGTGTTCGGGGTCGGCGGGGTCGGGCTGTCGGGGCTGATGGCGGCGCGGATCGCGGGGTGCGACCCGATCATCGCGATCGATGTACATCCGCGGCGGCTGGCGCTGGCACGGGAATTGGGGGCGACTCATACGCTCGAAAGCCGCGGGGCGGAGACGCTGGCCGAGATCAGGAAGATCACCGGCGGCGGGGTCGAGTTCGCGCTCGAGACGTCGGCGGTGCCGGCCGTGTTCCGGCTGGCGGTCGATGCGCTGAAGGGGATGGGGACTTGCGTGCTGGTCGGCAGCGCGCGGGCGGGAACCGAAGTCGAGTTCGAGATGCCATGGCTGCAGGGCGGACGGGTCGTGCGCGGCGTGATCCAAGGCGACAGCCGGCCGCGCGAGTTCATCCCGCGGCTCGTCGACCTGTTCATGGAAGGGCGGTTTCCGCTCGACCGGCTCGTCACGATGTACCCGTTCGCCGAGATCAACCGGGCCGCCGAGGATGCGGTCCGGGGCCCGACGATAAAGCCGGTGCTGAAACTGCCGGTTTGAAGACTGAAAAAATTCGCGAGTCTGGGGATGAAGGTTCGCCAGGGTCCTTAAGACACGTTCAAAGTCGGGATTCGACCGCCTAAAGCGTCGAATAAACGATGCAAAGATTTCCGACAAGCCGGTACGCTCGTGACGGCGCTTGACATTGTGGCGCCGGCAACGCTCAAATCGCGTTGTGGTTAATTCAGCTATGCCATCTTTGACGGAATAAGCGCTACGAACCTGACTGAAACCGAAGAACATTGCCATCGCGGTTGCGCTTTTTGTGGCTCCGTTTAGCCATCGGTTGATGGCGACCAATACATTCGGGTATGTCGCTATGAGGGAGTGGACTCTACCGGAAACGGCCTGGGTGAGAGGCGTCATGTCAAAATTCAGCGTGTCTATTTGGACAGTACTTGGGATTGTTTTGGCATGTTCGCACGGAGCCCTGGCGCAACAGCCCCCGGCGCCGCCGGCGCTGACAGTTGGCGACGCGGTCGTCACGGGGTTTTCGGGGACGGTCGCGCCCGACCCGGCACAACCTCGGCCGCCCGGAAAATCTGCTGCCGACCAGACTCTCATCGACCCTGACGGCTCCTCGGCGCGGGTCATCGACCTGACCAGGCCGGGGTTTGTCTGGGACGGCCGGCTCTATCCGGCGCCAAAGGTCTTCGATGTCCACGCCAAGGATGTCGGCCAGGTGTTCGGTGTCGCGCTCGACGACCAGAACCCGCCAAACATCTACCTGGCCGCAACGTCGGCGTTTGGCCTGAACCTCGTCCGCCGCGGTCCCCGCGATACGATGGAGCGGCGCAAGACCGGCGGCCCCGGCACCGGCTGGATGCCCGGGCAGTTCGGGCTCGACCGGCAAGGCGGCCCGGGTAGCGTCTACAAGGTCGACGGGGCGACCGGCGAGGTGACGCTGTTCGCCGAGATCATGCTGAGCGGGGTCCCGAACCCCGGTCCGGCGCTGGGCGGGCTCGCCTATGATGCCGAGCACAAGCAGCTTTTCGTCGCCGACCTCTACACCGGGATGATCCACCGGCTCGCCATCGCCGACGGGAGCGAAGCGGGCGCACCCTACGACCATGGCGTGACCGGGCGCGGCGCCGCCAAGCGGGCGCCGGTGGCGTTCAGCCCGGCAAACCGCCCCACTATCGCGAGCCCCAAATTCGATGCGACCAATCCGGCGACCTGGGGCTTTGCCGCGCCGGAGAGGCGGGTGTGGGCGCTCGCGGTGCATGGCGGGCGGCTGTTCTATTCGGCCGGAAACGGCGCGGCCA
Source organism: Allostellaceae bacterium (assembly GCA_036489765.1). Lineage (GTDB taxonomy): Bacteria > Pseudomonadota > Alphaproteobacteria > ATCC43930 > CGMCC-115725 > DATARH01. Next base: position 5,133 of record DASXFE010000135.1, read on the forward strand.
GTGCGGGGCCGGAGATCTGGTCGGTGGGGATCGGGACGGACGGCGCGCCGGGCAGCGATGCGCGGCTCGAGGCCGAGACGCCGGCGCAGCCCGGTCCCTATGCGGTGCCGGATATCGCGTTCTCGCAAGCGGGGGCGATGATCCTGGCGCAGCGGGCGCCCATCGCCGCCAGCTATGACTATTCGGCCTTCACAAAGCCGGGTGAGCCGGGGGTGCTGCGCTATTGGCTGAAGGCGCCAAATGACCCGCCCTCGCCGGGACTATGGAAGCCCGCGCCCGAGGAATATGCGATCGGCTTCGCCGGACAGTACCGCAACACCGACGGCGGCGTTGCGCTCGGCTACGGCTACGGGCCCGACGGGACGCTCGCGATCGGCGCGTGCGAGGCGGCGCTGTGGACGACCGGGCAGAACCTGCGCAACGACCCGGCGCGCCGGGCCCAGCTCGACCCCGGCGGGCCGCTCGTCGTGCACGGGCTGCAGGGCAATCCCGCGGACATGGTGCGCCCGGCGAATGAGCCACCGGCGACGAGCTATTTCGTCGACTATGACGACAAATTCGACGACCCCGGCGATCTCGGCCATATCGGCGGGGTGCGGATCCTCGCTCAGCCCTGCGCCGGGGCGGCCGCAGTCGCGGCGGCGGGGACGGCAGGCGTTTTCGGCGCGGGTAACGGGACCGTTCCCGGCGGTGGCAGCGGAGGCAATCCGCCGGGACCGGGCTGCGTCGGGCCGAATTGCGGGCATCCGCCACCGCCTCCGCCGCGCGCGTGCTTTGCGAGCAAGGGCACCTTCGAGTGTGACACGGCGACCGGGAAGTGGGTCTACAAACTGACCGTCACCGGGCCGAGCTGGATCACCGCGATCAGTGCGAGCTCGCAGACCGCCGGGGTCAGCGTGCCGGGAGGGCCGATCTCGCTGAATCCGGCGAGCATCCCGCTGACCGGGCCGGCGGGCACCACCGCGATCCTCGATGTCTGCGCATTCGATGCGGCCGCGGTCGCGAGTGGCAAGCCCTACGATTGCTGCCGCGCCAGGATCGAGGTCGAGATCCCGAAAGCCAGCTGCAGGCTCCGGCAATGAAGCCCCGCAAGCACCTTCCTTCATCGACGGAGCACGCAATGCTGCGCAACGTCATCGCCGCCTTGACGTTTGTCGTCGCGCTGGCCGTCGCGGGGATCGCCCCGGCCGCAGCTCAATCCGGACCGATGTGCGACCGGTTCGGCGAAGGGACCGCCGGCCTCAGCGGGTGGGGCCCGTGTCCGAACGCGCCGAATATCGTGCTCGACACGTCGAACGTGAACAGCATCGGCGGGGCGAACGACTACTACCTGCATCTGCGCGACACGGCCGGGCCGTCGGCGGCGTGCTCCAGGGACCCGAAATATGTCGGCGACTGGAACGCCAAGATGGGCGGGTGCGGCCAGTTCTGCTTCGACTTCAAAGTGATCAAGTCGGGGACGCCACCGGGGCCGATCACGCCGAGCTTTACGATCTGGAGCGGGTCCCTGAGCGCGACGTTCGTCGCCAATTTCACCGTGACCTCGAGCGACCCGTGGAAGCAGAACATCTGCGCCCCGATCAACCTGATCGATCCCGGCCAGAACCTGCCGTCGAGCGCGTCGGGCCAGTGGCGGATCGCGCCGACCGGCAACGCCTACAGCGCCAACTGGAACACGATCATCCAGAACGTGACATCGGTGCAGCTGCCGATCGACTGGACCTCGGACCCGTCGGAAGAGGCAGGGTACGACAATCTCTGCATGAGCCCCGGCGGCTGCGGCAAGACCCCGCCGCCGGTCATCACCGGGTGTCTTAAGGACGACAAGGCCACGATCAAGTGCAACGGCGACGGGACCTATACCCTGACGTTGAGCGGCGGCAGCTCTAGTGGCAGCGAGATCACGCTGACCTCGGCGACAGCTGGCGTCACGGTGACGCCAGCGCAGCAGCCCGGGGCGGCGGCGACGACATGGACGCTGGCCGGTGGAACCCCCGGCGAGGCCGTGACGCTCGAGGCCAACGCGACCAAAATCGGCGGCGGCAGCAAGCCGGGCACCGACGAATGCTGCTCGGGCGAGATCAAATTGACGCTGCCGGATTGCCCGAAGCCGCCGCCGGTCGATCTGAAGATCACCAAGGAGGCGGCGCGGACGCCCGAGGGCGAACGGGCCGGCACGCATTGGTTCGACCTGACCGTGACCAATGCCGGCGCGACGTTCACCTATCCCGCGGGCGGGATCACCGTCACCGATAACGTCCCGGCCGGGATGACCGTGACGAGCGCAACCGGGACGGGCTGGACCTGCATACCGGCGACGGTGACCGGACCGGGCGCGCTGACCTGCACCTATGGGCCGGGCGGCACGCTCAACGCGGGGGCGTCGCCGCCGCCGATCCTGGTGAAGACGACGATGCCCAAGCCGGGGACGGTGGAGAACTGCGCCGTCGTCGGACTGTCGACGGGTTCCGGGCTTACCGACGGCGACCCGTCGAACAACAAGTCGTGCATCGAGGTGACGACGGGCGAGACCTGTCAGCCACCCCTGGTGCCGGGACCGGTTCCGGGCCAGTGCGTGTGCCCGGTGCAGGGCGAGGTGCTGATCAACGGGAAGTGCGTCAGGGAGACGACCTGCAAGCCGCCGCTGGTGCCGAACCCGGCGGGCCGATGCACGTGCCCGGCGGGTGAGGTGCTGCGAGGGCGCGAGTGCGTCAAGGAACAGGTCTGTCAGCCGCCGCTGGTGCCGAACGCGGCAGGGCAGTGCACGTGCCCGGCGGGCGAGGTGCTCCGCGGCCGCGAATGCGTCAAGGAGCAGGCCTGTCATCCGCCGATGGTTCCGGGCGCGGTGCCGGGGCAATGCGTGTGCCCGGCCGGGGAAATGGCTCGGGGTGGCACTTGCGTGCCGCACGAGCAGCAGCGCAACACTCCGGGTCAGCCGGCGCAGGAGCCGGGGCAGCGCGAGCCGGGCATCCCGCAGGGGCAGGGACAAGGGCAAGGGCAAGGGCAAGGGCAAGGGCAAGGGCAAGGGCAAGGGCAAGGGCAAGGGCAAGGGCAAGGGCAAGGGCAAGGGCAAGGGCAAGGGCAAGGGCA
>DASXFE010000038.1:0-42632 GCA_036489765.1 Allostellaceae bacterium
CTTCCCACGGCCGCGACAGGAGGGTGGCGGCGCGGATCAGGCCGACCATCGAGTAGGTTTGCGGGAAATTGCCCCAGAGTTCGCCGCTGCCGATGTCGAGGTCTTCGGAGAGAAGGCCGACGTGGTTGCGGCGGGCGAGGAGCTTTTCAAAAAGCGCGCGGGCCTCGTCGCGGCGGCCGATCGCGGCCAGCGCCTCGATGTACCAGAGGGTGCAGACCGTGAAGGCGGTCTCGGGCCTGCCGAAATCGTCCTCGTGGACATAGCGGTAGAGGTAGTCGCCGTGGCGCAGGTCGCGCTCGATCGCCTCGACGGTCGCGATGTAACGCGGGTCGTCGGGGCTGATAAAGCCGATATGCGCCATCAAGAGGAGGCTGGCCTCGACATCGTGGCCGCCAAAGGCCGAGACGAAGCTGTTCTTCTTCTCGCTCCAGCCTTTTTCGAGGACCCCTTCGCGGATGCGGTCGGCGTGCTCGCGCCAGTGCTGCTCGCGAGCAGCGAGCCCCAGCACCCTCGCGATCAGCGCGAGCCGGTCGCAGGCCGCCCAGCAGAACATCGCCGAATGGGTGTGGACGTCCTCGTGCTTCCGGTATTCCCAAATCCCGGCGTCGGGCTTGTCCCACCGGCGCACCGCCTGCTCGCCGAGCGGCTCGAGGAGATGGAACAGCGCCTCGTCGCCGATACGGTCGAGGCGCTGGTCGAAAAAGATCTGCGCGCAGGCGAGGACGGCGCTGCCGTAGCCGTCGTTCTGCACCTGCTTCGCCGCCTCGTTACCGAGCCGGATCGGCCCCATGCCACGGTAGCCGGGCAGCGTCTCGATCACGCTTTCGGGCAACTCGACCTCGCGCAGGATGCCGTAGACCGGCTCCAGATAGCCGTCGTCAGCCGCCGCCGAGACGATGTTGACGATAAATTCGAGGTAATTCTCCATGACCTGGGTCGCGCCCAGGCGGTTGAGCGCGGTGACGACGAAAAACGCGTCGCGCGGCCAGCAGTAGCGGTAATCCCAGTTGCGGCCGGAATTGGGCGCCTCGGGGATCGAGGTGGTCATCGCGGCGATGATGGCGCCGGTGTCCTCGAACGCCATCAGCTTGAGCGTGATCGCGGCACGCAGCACCGGCTCCTGCCATTCGAGCGGCACCGAGAGGCTGCGGCTCCAGTTGCGCCAATAAGCGTCGGTGCGCTCGGCGAACTCGCGGCCGAGATCGGGGAGCGAGGTGGCGAGCGATTCGTCCGGCCCCAGCACCAGCTCGATCGGGCGGGTCAGGACAAACGGGACCTCCTCGGCGACGTAGGATACCGGCGCGTCGGTGGTCAGGCGCAGGGCGCGGTCGGGCATCACAAAGCGGAGATGGTTGCTGCCGCGCGTCACCTCGGGCTTCCCCGAGCCCCAGTCGAAGCGCGGGCGCAGCCGCACGCAGACACGGGGGTTGCCGGCGAGCGGGCAGACCCGGCGGATCAGCATGCTGGGGCGGAAGACGCGGTCGTACTGCTCGAAGCGCGGGGCAAAATCGACGATCGCGATCGCGTTGCCCTCGCCGTCGAAAAGCCGGGTCTCGAGGACGGCCGAGTTGCGCCAGTAGAACTGCTCGGCGCGTTCGACGCCTTCGAGCCCGATTTCGAAAAATCCGTCGGTCGCATTGTCGTTGGCGAGCAGCGAGCAGAAGGCCGGGTCGCGGTCGAAATGCGGCAGGCAGCACCAGACCACCCGGCCGCGCCGGTCGATCAGGGCGCCGTAGCTGCAATTGCCCACAACGGCGAGGTCGAGGTTGGGCATCTTCTGGCCCTTGGTCATTCCCGACACCTTATCCTTCCGCACCTCGCCCGATCCAGGCCCAGACGGCGGCGACGTCGGGCAGCCGGAACTGGGCGGCCGAGGGGCCGGGGCCCACCTTGACCGAGACGCCGCCGAGAGCATCGACGGCGGCGAAGCCGTCCTCGTCGGTCGTGTCGTCGCCGACAAAGACCGGGACGCGACCAAGGAACGGCGGCTCGGCGGCGAGCGCGGCGATCGCCCCGCCCTTGCCGACCCGGCGCGGCACCAGCTCGATCACCTGATTGCCGTCGATCGCGCGCAGCCCGCCGCCGCCGGCCTCGATCGCATCGCGTGCGGCCCGGCGGCTCGGCTCGGCAAAATCGGGGGCGCCGCGGTAATGGAGGGCGATCGCGCCGCCCTTGTCCTCGAGCATGATCCCCGGATGGCGCGCGGCGAACGGCAGCAGCACGGCGCGGGCAGCGCTGATCGCGGGATCCGGCGCGCCGTTGCCCGTGCCGCGGCTGAGGCGGCCGTCAGGATAGCGGATCTCGCTGCCGTGCTGGCCGACCATGGCCCCGCCGAACGGCGCGACGAGCGGTCCGAGATCGGCGAGGCTGCGCCCGCTGACGAGCGCCACGGCGCCGCCGAGCTGGTCGGCAAGGCCGGTCAAGAGCGCCGGCAGCCGGTCCGAGACGCGGATCTCGCCAGGGGTGGGGGCGAGCTCGACGAGGGTGCCGTCGAAATCGACAAAGAGCGCGTCGCCCAGGGACAGACCCGGCGGGCGGCTCGCCGCGCCGGCAGAAGGTTCCGATAGCGGCATCGTCAATGCCAGGCAACAAACTCGCGCAACGGCGGCGGCGCGACACTAGGGAGCGCGAAAGGGTGCAGCGCCGCGAGGAACGCGTTCCACCAGGCGTGGACGTCGTGCTCCTCAACCTGCGCCATCATCGCGGCATGGCGCTCGCGCCGCTCGTCGAGCGGCATCGACAATGCCCGGTGCAGCGCGTTGGCGACTTCGTCCGTGTCGAACGGGTTGACGATCAGCGCGGCATCGAGCTCGACTGCGGCGCCGGCGAAACGCGACAGCACCAGGCTGCCCGGATTTTCCGCGTCCTGGCTGGCGACGAACTCTTTGGCGACGAGGTTCATCCCGTCGCGCAGCGGCGTCACCAGGGCGACCTTGCTGGCGCGATAGAAGCCGAACAGCGTGTCCTGGCGGAAACGGCGGTTGAGGTAGCGCACTGGCTGCATGTCGAGGTCGCCGAAGGTGCCGTTTATGCGCCCCGCCTGGGCGTCGAGATCGTTGCGGATCTGCTGGTACTCGGGAACATCGCCGCGGCTCGGCGGGGCGATCTGCAGCATCACGACCGAGCGCTGGTATTCCTTGCGCGTCTCGAGGAGGCGCTCGACCGCGGCGAGGCGGCGGACGAGCCCCTTCGTATAGTCGAGGCGGTCGACGCCGATGATCAGGTCGCGGCCGCGGAGGCTGTCGCGCAGGCGGCGGGCGAGCCCGGTGCCGGCGGCGCGCGCCGCATGCGCGGCGACGGCCCGGGTATCGATGCTGATCGGAAAGGCGGCGACGCGCGTCTCCTCGCCAAAGGCGCGGGCGACCCCGTCCTCGGTCCACCAGCCCTCTGCCTCGCGGGTGATGTAATCGGCAAAGGCCTGGACGTCGCGGTCGGTCTGAAAGCCGACGAGATCGTAGTCGAGGAGGGCACGGACGATCTCGCGGTGCACCGGAAGGGTCGTCAGGACCTCGGGTGCCGGAAACGGGATGTGCGAGAAAAACCCGATCCGGTTCCTGACGCCTAGCCGGCGCAAGGCTGAGCCGAGCAGGATCAGATGATAATCGTGGACCCAGATCTCGTCGTCGGGCTGCAGCATCGCGGCGAGACGTTCCGCGAACAGGGTGTTGACCTTTTGATAGGCGGCCCAAGCGGGGGAATCGTATTCGGCGAGGTTGACCCGATAATGGAACAAGGGCCACAGCACGCGGTTGGCGAATTGCAGATAGTAGCCGTCGAAATCGTCACGGTTGAGATCGAGCAGCAGGCGGGTCAGGCCGCCATCGACCTGGACCCGGACCGGGCCGGGCTCGCCGTCGACGACATCGCCGCTAAAGCCGAACCATACCGCCTCGCGCTGCCGCACCGCCGCGCGGATCGCCGTCGCGAGGCCGCCCTCGTCGGCCCTCAGCGAGGAGGCGACACGGTTCGACACCAGCACCAACCGTTCCATGCTCGTCCCCTTGGGTAGCCACGCAGAAGGCGGGCGCTTGCCCAGAGAACGCCCCGATGCCGTCCAAGGTTCCCGCCGGAGTGTGATGCCCCGTGCGATCGATCACGCGTTACGCGAGGAGACCGATATGGCGTTCGACCAATCCCCGGCAAGGCGGATCCGCCTCGACAGCGGCGATATCACGCGACTGGCGGTCGACGCGATCGTCAACGCGGCGAATTCGTCGCTGCTCGGCGGCGGCGGGGTCGACGGGGCGATCCACCGCGCCGCCGGACCGGAACTTGTCGCGGAATGCCGCAGCATCGGTGGCTGCCCGCCGGGACAGGCACGGCTGACCCGCGGCTATCGCTTGCCGTCCGGCCACGTCATCCACACGGTCGGGCCGGTCTGGCACGGCGGCGAGCACGGCGAGCGCGAGGTGCTCGCGTCATGCTACCGCGAGTGCCTCAAGATCGCTGCGGCAGAGGGTTTTCGCACGATCGCCTTCCCGGCGATCTCCACCGGCGTCTACGGGTTCCCCAAAGGCGAAGCGGCACGGATCGCCGTTCGGGTCGTGCTGGATCACCTGGCGGCGCGCGAGGTGCCGGAGGTGGTCACGTTCGTGTGCTTCGACGCGGCGACGGTGCGGGCTTACGAGGCGGCGCTTGGCTGAAGGGGGGGCACCGGGACGGGGCAACGCTGCGCACCCTGAACCTATGAGCGCGGACATCGAAAGGATCGCCGCGACGGCCGAGCCGCGTATTCCTTCCGTCCGGGTTCCTGGGTTCCGGGTTCGGCCTCGGCGGCCCCGGAATGACCACGGGAAAGGAGGAAGCAAGCGGCCTGGACGCCCGCGCTCCTGGACGCCTGCGCTCCTAATCGTTGATCTTGTTGCCGTCGAGGAGCGCGTCGCGGCGCTTTTGGTCGGCGGCTTCCTTTTCGCGCTCGGCCTTGGTGCGGCCGTGTTGGGTGCGGTTGGCCGCGGCCTCGCGCTTTTCCTCCTCGCGCTGCTTGGTCTTGCGGAAGCGATTGAGATTGACGACCTCGGACATCAGCATGTTTCCATCGGCAGTTCGTCGTGAGATAGCTCACCAGCCCGGGCGCGGGCGAGAACATAGAGGCGGATCGCGCTCGACAGGCTGCCGGCGCGCTCGGCGTCGATCCCGGCGACGAGGGTCGCGACCGAGACCTGGCGACGGCGCGCGATGACGCCCAGCGCGCGCCAGAACTCACGCTCCAGCGACACGCTCGTCGCGTGGCCGGCGATGCGCAGCGAGCGCTTGAGGACGCCGTCTTCCGCCATCAGCGAATCATCGGAAACCGGGGCGTAAAGCTCAAGCCAAATGCGCTCTGTCTCACCGGATAGCTTGAAATAGTGCGGCCAATCCGCAAGGATCGGCCGGAATTGGGGAGAGGCATCGGGATCGCTCTCGCACCCCGCGACGAACAGGGGCGGTTTGTTGCGGCGCGGGACATCCTAAACCACTCAATCTGCTGGATTAAGAATTCCGCTGCGGGCCGGGCCGGAACCCCGGAGCGCCTGCACCTCGGGTTTCAGGAACACAATGTTCGGGAAAATGCTGGGATTGTTATCTGCGGATATGGCGATCGACCTGGGGACGGCGAACACGCTCGTCTACGTCAAGGGTCGCGGGATCGTGCTCAACGAGCCGTCGGTCGTGGCGATCGCCAGCGTCAAAGGGAAGCGGCAGGTCCTGGCGGTCGGCGAAGAGGCGAAGCAGATGCTGGGCCGCACGCCGGGCAACATCCAGGCGATCCGGCCCCTGCGCGACGGGGTCATCGCGGATTTCGAAGTCGCGGAGGAAATGATCAAGCATTTCATCCGAAAGGTTCACAACCGCCGCAGTTTCGCGAGCCCACAGATCATCATCTGCGTGCCTTCCGGATCGACCGCAGTCGAACGCCGGGCGATCCAGGAATCCGCGGAAAGCGCCGGCGCGCGGCGGGTCTTTCTGATCGAAGAGCCGATGGCGGCGGCGATCGGCGCCGGGCTGCCGGTGACCGAGCCCACGGGATCGATGGTCGTCGATGTCGGCGGCGGGACGACCGAGGTGGCGGTGCTGTCGCTCGGCGGGATCGTCTATGCGCGCTCGGTCAGGATCGGCGGCGACAAGATGGACGAGGCGATCATCGCCTATATCCGCCGCAACCATAACCTGCTCGTCGGCGAGTCGAGCGCCGAGCGGATCAAGAAGGAGATCGGGTCGGCCTGCATGCCCGAGGACGGCGAAGGCCGGGTCATGGAGATCAAGGGCCGCGACCTGATGAACGGGGTCCCGAAAGAGATCATCATCAGCGAGCGGCAGATTTCGGAAAGCCTCGCGGAGCCGGTCGGCTCGATCGTCGAGGCGGTCAAGGTCGCGCTCGAGCACACCGCGCCCGAGCTCGCCGCCGACATCGTCGACAAGGGGATCGTGCTGACGGGCGGCGGAGCCCTTCTCAGCAATCTCGATTTCGTGCTGCGCCACGCCACCGGACTGCCGGTTTCGGTGGCCGACGACCCGCTGACCTGCGTCGCGCTGGGTACCGGACGGGCGCTCGAAGAAATGAAGACGTTAAAAAACCTGTTGATCAGCATGTGGTGACGGGGTTTTCTGCGCCTTGACAGGTGGGGACAAAAGTCAGGGGAGCGATGGTGCGAGGGGCTGAACTCGGCGCGGCCACGGGGGCCGCCGCGTGATCAGGCTGTCGCCGCAACTGCGCGCGGCGATCCAGCGCGCGACACTGCCGTTTTTAATCCTGGTGTCGGCGGCGATCATCGTGCTCGGCAAGGCCGACCGGATGCTGTTCGATTCGCTGAGCGCGACGACCGCAGATACGCTGGCGCCGCTGTTGCAGGCGGTGACCCGGCCCGTCGGCGCGGTCGGCGACATGGTCGACCGGGCTCGCGGCTTTATCGGCACCTACGAAGAAAACCGGCGGCTGACCCAGGAGAACGAGCGGCTGTTGCGCTGGCAGCAGGCGGCGCTCGACCTCGCCGCCGACAACGAAAAGCTGCGGGGCCTCGTCAAGGCGGTGCCCAACGCGGCGGTCTCTTACGTGACCGCGCGGATTATCGCCAATTCGGGCGGCGCCTATGTGCGGACCGTGATGATCGACGCCGGGGTCGAGCAGCACGTCGCGCGCGGCGAGGCGGCGATTACCGGTGAAGGGCTTGTCGGCCGGCTGACCGAGGTCGGGGCACGGGCGGCGCGGGTGCTGTTGATCACCGATCTGAACTCGCGCATCCCGGTGACCATCGACGGGTCGAAGACCAATGCGATCCTGGCCGGCGACAACTCGGAACGGCCGCGGCTGGTGTACCTCTCCGAAAAGGACGGCGTGAAAGTCGGCGACCGGATCGTCACCTCGGGCGAGGGCGGCGTGTTTCCGCCGGGGTTGCCGGTCGGGGTGGTCTCGGCGGTCGATGCGATGGGACCTCGGGTCGAGCCGTTTGCCGAGCTGTCGCAGCTCGGCTACGTGATGGTCGTCGATTACGGGTTGTCCGCGTCGCTGCCGCAGCCGGTGCCGTTTGCCGAGCGGCGGTCCGCGCCGGGCAAGGGTGGAACCGCGAAAGAGGCCGCCTCGCGCTGAGACGCGCGGGCGGTGTCCCGATGGCGCTCAAGGTGTTCAGTATGCCGGCCCTGCCCCGGGTCAACGGCGGTATCATGCGGCTGTTGCCGATAGCGACGACGGTGGTGGCCGCGCTGATTTCGATCCTGCCGTTAAAGATCCCGGGCTACGCCGCGCTGACCCCGGCCTTTACGCTGATGGCGGCGTATCACTGGACGATCTACCGCCCCGACCTGCTGCCACCGCTGGCGCTGTTTCTGATCGGGATCGGCGGGGACCTGCTGGTCGGCTCGCCGGTCGGGGTCGGCGCGCTTGAGCTCCTTCTCGTCCATACGGCGGTGATCGGGTATCGGCGGTATTTCGTCAACCGCACCTTTCCGTTCGTGTGGTCCGGCTTTACGGTGTTGACGGGGTGCGCGATGTTTGGCCTATGGGCGGTGCATTGCGTGCTCGACGCGACGTTGCTCGACATCCGCACCACGATCTTTCGTGCGGTGCTGACGGTAGCCTTTTTTCCGGCGGCGAGCTTTCTGTTGGGTCGCACGCAGCGCGCATTGATGGGCGACGCCCAGTGATGCCGGTTTGCCCGGCGATGATCTGATCGGATTTTGTGCGTGGCACGCGATACGCAGCGGCAGAAATCCATGACGCGTCGGGCGGCGCTGCTGGCCGGCGGCCAGGCGCTGCTGTGCGCGGGGGTGGTCGGCCGGCTGTACCAGCTCCAGATCCTCGACCGCGACCGCTACACCGTGCTGGCCGAGGAAAACCGGATCAGCCTCAGGCTTCTGGTGCCGCCGCGGGGACGCATCATCGACCGCTTCAACGCGGTCCTGGCCGATAATCACCAGAGCTATCGCGTCGTGCTCGTGCCCGAGCAGACGAGCGACATCCCGGCGACGCTCGACGCGCTCGGAACCCTGATCGAGATCGCCGACGCGGACCGCCGGCGCGTCATGCGCGACGCCAGGCGGCACCACCCGTTCATCCCGGTATCGATCCGCGCCAACCTGACCTGGGAGGAGATGGCGAAGATCGAGGTCGCGGTGCCCGAATTGCCGGGGGTCTCGATCGAGCAGGGATTGCAGCGGTTCTACCCCTACGCCTCGTCGGCGGCGCATGTGCTGGGCTACGTCGCGGCGGTGTCGGACAAGGAGCTGAACGGCGACCCGCTGCTCGAGCTGCCCGATTTCCGGATCGGCAAATCCGGGATCGAAAAGTCCGAGGATCTGGTGCTGCGCGGCACCGCCGGCACGAGCCAGGTCGAGGTCAACGCCTATGGCCGCGTCGTGCGCGAGATCGGCCGCGCCGAGGGAACGCCCGGCCAGGATGTCGTCGTCTCGCTCGACATGGCCTTGCAGTCCTATGCGATCAAGCGCTGCGCGGAGGAGATCGCGGTCTCGTGCGTCGTGCTCGACGCGGTGACCGGCGAGGTGCTCGCGCTGGCGTCGAGCCCGAGCTACGACCCGATGCTGTTCACCAACGGGCTGACCCCGGCGAACTGGCAGGAATTGTCGACCGACCCGCGCAACCCACTGCAGGATAAAGCGACCGCCGGCCTCTACCCGCCGGGCTCGACCTTCAAGCCGGTCGTCGCGATGGCGGCGCTCGAGTCGGGGGCGGTCACGCCCGACACGGTGATCAACTGCCCCGGCTATCTCGAGCTCGGCGACGCGACGTTCCACTGCTGGCGCCACGGCGGGCACGGGCCGATGCGGCTGCACGACGGGATCAAGAATTCCTGCGATGTCTATTTCTACGAGGCGGCGCGGCGAACCGGGATCGACCACATCGGGACGATGGCGCGCCGGTTCGGGTTCGGCAGCCCGCTCGGCCTCGACATGCCGGGCGAGCGCGGCGGCCTCATCCCGACGCGCGCGTGGAAGCTGGCGACGACCGGTCAGCCCTGGCAGCAGGGCGAGACGCTGATCACCGGGATCGGCCAGGGCTCGGTGCTGGCGACGCCGCTGCAGATCGCGACGATGGCGGCGCGGCTCGTCACCGGGTGCGAGGTCGTGCCGCACCTGGTGCGGCAGCAAGGGCTGATGCCGGCGGGCGGCGATCGCACGCCGCCGAATTTCCCGTCGATGGGCCTCAGCCACGGGCAGCTCGCGCTGGTGATGGACGGGATGAACGCCGTCTGCAACGAGCCGGGCGGCACCGCCTATGCCGCCCGGATCACCGATCCGTCGATGGCGATGGCCGGCAAATCGGGCACCTCGCAGGTGCGCCGGATCAGCGAATACGAGCGCGAGCACGGCCTACGCAAGGAAGACGAGATTCCGTGGAAGGAACGCGACCACGCGCTCTTCGTCGCCTTCGCCCCGGTCGGCGCGCCCCGCTATGTGTGCGCCGTCGTCGTCGAGCACGGCGGCGCGGAGGCGGCCGGCGGGTCGGCGGTCGCGGCGCCGATCGTGCGCGACGTCTTGATCGAGGCGCAAAAGCGCGACCCCGGACGGCGCGTGCCGAACCCGGAAACCGTGGCGCAGGCGGACTGAGCCGTGACCAGCGTCTCCCCCGATCTCGGCCACCGCGAGCTGACCTTTGCCGACAAGGTCCGCGGGGTAAGGTGGGATCTGATCGCGCTCGTCACAGCGATCTCCTGCGTCGGGTTTGCGACGCTCTATTCGGCGGCGAACGGCAACCTGCAGCCGTGGTCGCAGAAACAGATGATGCGGTTCGCGTTCGCATTCATCCCGATGATCGCGGCGGCGCTGATCGATATCCGGCACTGGTTCCGGTTTGCCTATTGGATCTATGCGGTGGCGCTGGCGCTGGTCATCGCGGTCGACCTGCACGGGTTTGTCGGGCTCGGGGCGCAGCGCTGGATCCATGTCGGGGTGATCCAACTCCAGCCCTCGGAGATCATGAAACCGGCGCTGGTGCTGGCGCTGGCGCATTATTACCACACGCTGTCGAGCGAGGATGTCGGGCGGGTCAGCAAGGTGTTCCTGCCGGCGGCGCTGATCCTCGTTCCGGTCGCGCTGGTGCTGAAGCAGCCCGATCTCGGCACCGCCGTGATGCTGGTGATGACCGGGGGGGTGGTGCTGTATCTCGCGGGCGTCAGGCTGTGGATGTTCGCGCTCGGCTTCGCCGCCGCCGGTGCCGCGGCGCCGCTCGCCTGGTCGTTGCTGCGCCCCTATCAGAAGGAGCGGCTCTACACCTTCCTCGACCCCACCACCGACCCGCTCGGCGCCGGGTACCACATCCTGCAATCGAAGATCGCGCTCGGCTCGGGCGGCCTTTTCGGCAAGGGATTTCTCGAAGGCACCCAGACGCATATGGGCTTTCTTCCCGAGAAACAGACCGACTTCATCTTCACGATCATCGCCGAGGAATTCGGCCTCATCGGCGGGCTGGCGCTGATGACGCTTTACGCGATCGTCATTACCTATGCCTTTGCCATCGCGCTCAGGAGCCGCAATCATTTCGGGCGGCTTTTGGGGCTGGGATTGGCAACCAATTTCTTTTTGTATGTTTTCATCAATACGGCGATGGTGATCGGGCTACTGCCGGTGGTCGGCGTGCCGTTGCCGCTGATTTCCTATGGCGGCACGGCGATGGTGACGGTGATGCTGGGGTTTGGGCTGTTGATGAACATCAGCATCCACCGCGACGTGCGCATCAGCCGGCTCGGCGAGAGCCAGCTCGGCTGAGGAGGAGGTCATGGCGGAAAAAACTGCGCCCGAAGCGGGCAAGCACCTGCATGTGACCGTCCTGCTCGTCGCGTCGCGCCGCGCCCTCGACAATGCGCTCAACGAGCTCGGCTTTTCCGAGGACGACGACCGCGTCATCGAGCACGACAACCGCCTCGCCTTTCTCACCTGCACGCACGAAGAGGATTGCGACGACCTGTTTGCGCTCGTCGCCGAGCTGTCGGCGCGCGGCGAGAGCTGGGAATTGCAGTCGCGCATCGACACCGAGGCCGGTCGCGCGATCTACCAGTCGCTGGCGCGGCACCGCCCGGTCGAGGCGATCGACGCGGTCGTCGACGAAGAGGTCGAGCCCGAAAGCGGCGAGTCGCCGCCGCACGACGTCGAGACCAGCGAGGGCCTCGCCGCGCTGAAGCGCCAGCTCCGCCGGGTCGAGCCGGCGGAGGCGTTTGCGACGATCCGCCCAGGGCGCGAAGGGCGCGCCACCGCCCGCATCCTGCGCCGCGGCTCGCGCCGGCTGATCGCCGCGGCGACGGCGTCCGACGAGTCGACATTGCGCGGCGTGCTGCGCGAGATTTTACCGAATGTTATGCTCGACGTCGCCATGAAGCCGCCAGGCTGACCGCGGAAGTGGCGCTTGCCGGCAACCCGGCTTGGCGCGAAAATTGAACCTGCCCGAGGCAGGGTCGAACAGGGGAGGACCATCATGCCGACACGCCGATCCATCATCATGCAGCTGCCTGTCGCGGCGCTCGCGCTGAGCGCGGCCGGGCGCGCCTTTGCGGCCGACAAGACCGTGACGGTCGGCATCAGCCTGCCGCTCACCGGCGCCGACGCGCAGGCCGCTCTGAAGATCAAGCAGGGCGCGCAGCTGGCGCTCGACGACGCGAACGACAAGGGCGGCGTCGACGGGTACAAGATCAACATCATGGTGCTCGACGACGGCACCGCGACGGCCGGCCAGTACGACCCTGCCCAGGCCGCCACCAACGCGCGCAAGATGGTGTCGGATTCGAACGTCGTCGCCGCAATCGGCCCGCAGATGAGCGGTTCGGGCAAGGCGATGTCGCCGATCCTCAGCCAGGGCAACCTCGCGATCATCACGCCGGCCTCGACCAACCCCGACATCACGGACCCGAAATTCGCCGGCCAGTATCGCCCGGGCGGCAAGGCGATCTATTTCCGCACCGTCACGACCGACGCGTTCCAGGGCCCCAACATGGCCAACTACTACGCGGACACGCTCAAGGTGAAGGCGGTCTACGTGCTCGACGACAGCGGCGCCTATGGCGTCGGCATCGCCGACTCGTTCCAGAAACAGGCCGAGAAGCGCGGGATCAAGGTGCTGGGCCGCGACCAGCTCAATGCGAAAGAGGCCGACTACACGACCGCCCTCACCAAGATGAAGTCGCTGAACCCGGACGGGCTCTATTACGGCGGCGTCGCGCAGGCCGGGGTCAAGCTGGCGAAACAGTCCTACGACATCCTGCCCAAGATCGTGAAGGGCGGCGGAGACGGCATGCACAGCACCGATCTGCTGAGCGGCGCCGGCTTCCCGGCGGCCGAGGGATGGTACTGCACGATCGCCGCCCCGCACGTCTTCGACAAGCCGGAGGTGGCGGCCTGGGCCAAGAAGTTCCAGGACAAGTTCGGCGGCCCGCCCGAAGACTATTCGGTGACGGCCTACGACGCGGCGCTGGTGATCCTCGCCGCGATCAAGGCGGTCGCGGCCGGGGGCAAGGAAGTCAACCGCGGCAACGTCCGCGACGCGATCCAGGCCGCCAAGGTCGATACGCTGCAGGGTGAGGTGAGCTTCGACGCCAACGGCGATATCAACAATCGCATCGTCAGCGTGTTCAAGATCACCAAGGACGACAAGTTCCCGCTGAACGACACGGTGCATCAATACAAATACGTCGGCGTGGCCCCGGCCAGCGCGTGATCGGTTCGCGCCGTACCCGCTCCCTCTCCGCCCAATGGGGGGAGGGGGCCGGGGTGAGGTCGGAATCCTCAGCGCGTGCCCACCTCACCCTCCCATCGCCGGGGCGATGGGCCCCTCCCTCTCCCCCCATTGGGCGGAGAGGGCATTTGTTTGGCGAGACGCAGCACACCCGATGACCGACACAGCACTTTATCTGCAGCAGCTCATCAACGGGCTCAGCCTTGGGGCGATGTATGCGCTGTTGGCGCTGGGGTTCACCCTCGTCTACGGCATCATGGAGCTGATCAACTTTGCCCATTTCAGCGTGTTCATGGTCGCCTCGTTCATCGGGATGTGGGCGCTCAGCATGCTGGGGCTCGAGGGGCAGAACACAATCCTCACGGGCGTATCGCTGATCGGGGCGCTCGCCTTCGCCTTTCTTTTCACGATGGTGCTGACGGGGCTCATCGGCGTCGGCATCGAGCGGATCGCGCTGAGGCCGATGCGGGCGGTGCGCGGCACCGCGGCGATGATCACGACGATCGGCGTCTCGTACGTGTTGCAGAACGCTGTCATCCTCGGCATCGGCGCACAGTCGGAGAACTACCCGAACCCGCTGCCGCCCTTGAGCTGGTCGATCGGCGGCGCGACGCTGCGGCTGCGCGAGGTGATGATCTGGGGCATCGCGATCGTGCTGATGGTGGCGCTGAGGCTTTTCGTCGACAAGACCCGGCTCGGCAAGGCGATGCGGGCGACGGCCCAGGATTCCGAGGCGGCGCGGATGATGGGTGTCGATGTCGACCGCGTCATCGTGACCGCATTCTTTCTCGGCTCGGCGCTCGCCGGCGCGGCGGCGGTGATCTTCGGTCTCTATTACAATTACACGAGCTTCATCATCGGCTATTCGGCCGGGCTGCGGGCGTTCACCGCCGCCGTTCTGGGCGGGATCGGCAGCGTCAGCGGGGCGATGGTCGGCGGTCTGCTGATCGGCCTCATCGAAGCCTTTGGCGGGCAGATCGTCTCGACGCGGTGGACCGACGTGATCATCTTCTCGATCCTCGTTCTGGTGTTGGTCTTCGTGCCCACCGGCCTCCTCGGCCGCGCGGCGCCGACGAAGTCGTGACGATGTGCGGGGCTCGGGGCTGGATTGCGGTGGTGCGTCCTTCGAGATGCGCCTTTCAGGCGCTCCTCAGGATGAGGAGAGTCTGAGGATGCCACACACGTCGATGCGATCATCGAGGCTCCTCATCCTGAGGAGCGGGCGGAGCCCGCGGCAGGCCCCCGATGTCGGATAGCGGCAATCAGCTTGCCCGCCCAAAAGGCATGCTGGGCGCATCCTACGGGTTCATCCTGCGCGCATCGCCGCTGCAGCGGCTGCCCGCGGCGTGGCGCAGCCCGGCCGGGGTTGCGGTCGTCGCCGTCGCCGCGCTGCTGTTTCCGATCCTCAGCGGCAACGACGCCAATATCGACTCGGCGGCAAACGCGCTCGCCTTTGCCGCGCTGGCGCTGGGGCTCAACATCGTCGTTGGGTTTGCCGGGCTTCTCGATCTCGGCTATGCGGCGTTCTTCGCGATCGGCGCCTATACCTACGGCGCCTTCGCCTCGTTCCAGATCGAGCCGGCCTGGTCGAGTTTCTGGGAGCCGTTCCAATGGCTCGGGCTCGTCGCGCGCATCCACCAGGACGGCGGCGACATCCTTCACTTCACCGTGTCGTTCTGGATCATGCTGCCGGTGTCCGCGCTGGTCGCGGCGTTTTTCGGCGTTTTGTTTGGGGCGCCGACACTGCGGCTCAAGGGGGACTATCTGGCGATCGTGACGCTCGGCTTTGGCGAGATCGTGCCGATCGTCGCGCGCAACTGGCAGAGCGTGACCAACGGCGCGATGGGCCTCAACGGCGTGCAGGCGCCGCGCCTCTTCGGGCACAGTTTCGGCGTGACGGCGATGCCGTATTACTACGTCGGCCTTTGCCTGATCGCGTTCCTCATTTTCACGAGCTTCCGGCTCAAGGCGTCGCGCGTCGGGCGGGCGTGGATGGCGATCCGCGAGGACGAGATCGCCGCGGCGGCGATGGGGGTGAACCGCGTCCGCTACAAGCTGCTGGCGTTTGCGATCGGCGCCGCGTTCGCCGGGGCGACCGGGACCTATTTCGTCGCCAAATTGCAGACCGCGACTCCCGAGATGTTCATGTTTCCGGTGTCGGTGATGATCCTCGTGATGATCGTCTTCGGCGGCATCGGCAGCGTGTGGGGGGTCGTGCTCGGCGCCGTCATTTTGCAGATCCTGCAATCGTGGTTCCTCGAGGATATGTCCGGGTGGCTGCACGCGCTCGGCCGGCTCGTCCATGTCGGATGGCTGCAGCAGGTCGAGCTCGCGCAGTCGATCGAGTTCATCTTCGGCATCATCCTGGTGCTGATGATGCTGTTTCGGCGGCAAGGCCTGCTGCCGGCCACGCGGACGCAGGCGGCGCTGACCTTCGAGCAGCAGAACGCGGTGGTGATCCGCGGCGGCATCACCGACAGCCAGCGGCGGCTCGCTGAGCTCGGCAAGCTCGACCCCGAGCCTAAGGGGCCGCTGCTCGACATCGCCAATTTGACCGTGCGGTTCGGCGGGCTCGTCGCGCTGCGCTCGGTGTCGCTCGATGTGCCGGCGCATGGCGTCATCGCGGTGATCGGGCCGAACGGGTCGGGGAAATCGACGCTGTTCAACGCGGTGACCGGCCTCGTATCGGCCGACGAGGGCAAGGTCAGGTTCAACGACCGCGACATCACCCGCCTGCCGCCGCACGCGGTGCTCGACCACGGCATCGCCCGCACCTTCCAGAACCTTCGCCTGTTCCCGAGCCTGACCGTCATGGAGAATGTGATGGTCGGGATGCACGCGCGGCTGCGCACCGGACCGTTCGGCGCGCTGGCGCGGCTGCCGGGAACGCGGCACGAGGAGGAGGAAGCACGCGCGCGGGCGATCGAGATCCTCCAAATCTTCGGCAACCGGCTGATCCCGCGCATCGACCACGTCGTGTCGAGCCTCAGCTATGCCAACCGCCGCCGCGTCGAGATCGCCCGGGCGATCGCGTCGAACCCGAAGCTTCTCCTGCTTGACGAGCCGACGGCGGGGATGAACCCGGCCGAGACGCTGGAACTCGCCGAGCAGATCAAGAGCCTCAACCAGCGCAGCCTCTCGATCGTGCTGATCGAGCACAAGCTCGACGTGGTCGTAAACCTGGCCGAGCGGGTCGTCGTGCTCGACCACGGCGAAAAGATCGCCGAGGGGACGCCCGATGTCGTGCGGCGCGACGAAGAGGTGATCCGCGCCTATCTCGGCCGGAGTGCGGCCATTGCCTGAGGCGCTCCTCGAATTCAAGGCGGTCGACACCCATTACGGCGACCTCCACGTCTTGAAATCGGTCGATTACCGGATCGAGCGCGGCGAGATCGTGTGTTTGCTGGGCGGGAATGCGTCGGGCAAGTCGACGACGATGAAGGCGATCATGGGTGTCGTCGTGCCGACGCGCGGCGACGTGGTCTATGACGGGGAGTCCCTCAAGGGGGTCAGCGTCGCCGAGCGGGTGCGGCGCGGGATCGCTCCGGTCTTGGAGGCCCGGCGCCTCTTCCCGCGCATGACGGTTTACGAAAACCTGGAGATGGGGGCCTACACGCAATCGTCGCAGGGCACCGAATTCGAGGCCGACCTCGACCGCGTGTTCACCCTCTTCCCGCGGGTCAAGGAGCGGCTGCGCCAGTTCGCCGGCACCCTGTCGGGCGGCGAGCAGCAGATGGTCGCGATCGGCCGCGCGCTGATGGCGCACCCGCGGCTTCTCTGCATGGACGAGCCGTCGATGGGATTGTCGCCGGTCTTTGTCGAGCAGGTCTTCGACATCATCCAGACGATCAACGCGCAAGGCACGACGATCTTCATGGTCGAGCAGAACGCCAACATGGCGTTGTCGATCGCCCACCGCGCGTACGTGCTGCAAACGGGGCAAGTGGTGTTGAGCGGACCCGCAGCCGAGCTCCGGCAGAACGAAATGATCCGCAGCGCCTATCTCGGGGAGATGAAGGTGGAAGGGGCGTAAGCGTCGTGCGTCCTTCGAGACGCCCGTTGCGCGGGCTCCTCAGGATGAGCAGCGATCGTCCCTCCGGGCCGCTTCTCAGGGTGAGGCCGGGTGGGGTTCGGCATTTCCCGACGGTAGGGCATCATAATGTGATGTCGGTGCGGAATTGCGCCATTCGCCCATCGCGCGCGTTTGCCTCAGCGCGATGGACGAATTCTGGTACAGCATCCCGGTGCAGGATTGGCTCGACCGGGCTGGAGCGACGCTGGGATCGCGCGGAACGATCCTCATGCTGGCGATGCAGGCCGGGGCGATCGTCGTCGCGCTGCTGCTGTGCTGGCTGATCCGGATCCTGACGCGGGCGTGGACGGAGCACCTCGTCGCGACGATCCAGCGCCGGTTTCCGGGGTTGAATTTCACCACCGCGATCCACCGGGATGCGCCGCTGTTCTACGCGTGGTTGCTCTTGGAGATCGCCGACCGCGTCGGGGCGGGGCTCGGGTACGACTGGCGGCTGGTACAGATCGCGGCCGATGTCGCGGCGCTGTGGCTGGTGCTGCGGATCACGACGCTGGTTTTGCGCGACGCGCTGATGGGGCGGGTCGTCGCGACGGTCGCCTGGGCGATCTTTGCGCTCGACCTCTTGGGCTTGCTGCAGCCGACCGAGAGCGCGCTCGACGCGCTCGCGGTGACGATCGGGACGCTGCGGCTGTCGGTGCTGCTCGTTGCGAAAGCGGCGATCGTCGTCGCGCTCCTACTCTGGGCGGCATCGGTGCTGACGCGAGTGCTGAATGCGCGGCTGCGGCGGGTCGCCGGCCTCAGCCCGTCGATCCAGGTGCTGACGGCGAACCTCATTCGCATCGTGCTGATCGTCGTCGCCGTGGTGATCGGGCTCAACACGGTCGGGATCGACCTCACCGCCTTTACCGTGTTCAGCGGCGCGATCGGCGTCGGCCTCGGGTTCGGCCTGCAAAAGATCGTGTCGAACTTTATCAGCGGGATCATCCTGTTGATGGAGCGGTCGATCAAACCGGGCGATGTGATCGAGGTCGGCGACACGTTCGGGCATGTCGTGTCGCTGAGCGCAAGGTATGCCTCGGTGCTTGGGCGCGACGGCAAGGAGTACCTGATCCCGAACGAAAACCTGATCACCAACCAGGTCATCAACTGGTCGTATTCGAGCCCGTTGGTACGCATCGACACGCCGTTCGGCGTCGCCTATGCGAGCGATCTGCGCGAGGTGCGAGTGCTCGCGATCGAGGCGTGCGGGCGCGTTGCGCGTGTGCTCGACGACCCCGCCCCGGTCTGCCACATCACCGGCTTCGGCGACAGCTCGGTCAATCTGCTGCTGCGGTTCTGGATCGACGATCCCGTGTGCGGCGTCACCAACATCAAGGGCGAGGTCTACCTGGCGCTGTGGGAGGCCTTTCGCGACAACGCCATCGAGTTGCCGTTCCCGCAGCGCGAGGTCCACATCCACCGCTCAAAGCCGGACACGCCGCAGCCTGAGCGCGTTGCCGACGACGAGGACTGAGCTCGCGCTCATCGCGGCGCTGGCCATCATCGGGTTGAGGAAGCCGGCGGCCGCCACTGGCACGGCGAGCGCGTTGAAGACGAAAGCGAAGAACAGGTTCTGGCGGATGTTGGCGAGCGTCGTCCGGCCGAGTCGGCGGGCGCGGACGAGGCCGGCGAGGTCGCCGCCGAGGAGGGTGACCCCGGCGCTTTCGATCGCGACATCGGCGCCGGTGCCCATCGCAATGCCGATCTCGGCCTGGGCCAACGAGGCCGCGTCGTTGATGCCGTCGCCGGCCATCGCGACGACGCCGCCCTCCGATTGGAGGCGGGCGATGGTCGCGGCCTTCTGACCGGGCAGGACCTCGGCGATCACCTCGGTGATGCCGAGCGGCTGGGCGACGGCCTCGGCGGCGGCGCGGCTGTCGCCGGTGAGCATGACGATGCGGATTTTCTCGCCGCGGAGCGCGGCGAGCGCCGCGGCGGCGCCCTCTTTGACCGGATCGGCGACAGTAATTGTCGCGGAGATTTTGCCGTCGACCGCGACGAAGATCCCCTGGCCCGCCGGCCGGATGCCGAGTTCGGCGAGGAGCGCCGGGTTGCCCACCGCGACGCGATGGGCCTCGACCGTGCCGGTGATGCCTTTTCCGGCGACGGTGATGAAATCGGCGACCGCCGCGAGGGTGAGGCCGCGGGCCTCGGCGGCGGCGATGATCGCGGCGGCGAGCGGGTGGGCGCTGCCGCGCTCGACGCTGGCGGCGAGGCGGAGGGGTTCGTCGGCGATGTCGCCGGAAAGTTGTGGGCGGCCTTCGGTCAGGGTGCCGGTCTTGTCGACGACGAGGGTGTCGATGCGGGCTAGCGCCTCGAGCGCGGCGGCGTTTCTGACCAGCACGCCGGCACGGGCGCCGCGTCCGGTACCGACCATGATCGACATCGGCGTCGCGAGGCCGAGCGCGCAGGGGCAGGCGATCAGCAGCACGGCGACGGCGTTGACGAGTGCGGCGGTGAAGCTGCCGTGGATCGCCCAGAACACGAAGGCGGCGATCGCGACGGCCAGCACCGCGGGTACGAACCAGCCGGCAACGCGGTCGACGAGGCGTTGCACCGGCGCGCGGGAGCGCTGCGCCTCGGCGACGAGGCGGACGATTTGGGCGAGAACCGTGTCGTCGCCGACCCGTTCGGCCCGCATCGTAAAGCTGCCGGCGGTGCCGAGCGTCGCGCCGGTGACGCGGTCGCCCGGGAATTTCGCGACCGGCAGGGCCTCGCCGGTCAGCATCGACTCGTCGACCGCGCCGTCGCCGTCGATGACGACGCCATCGACCGGGACCTGGTCGCCCGTGCGCACGCGCAGGACATCGCCGAAGCGGATGCGGTCGAGCGGCACCTCCTCATCGCCGCCGTCGCGAACGAGACGGGCCGTTCTCGGCGCGAGGCCGAGAAGCGCACGGATCGCGCCGCCGGTCTGCTCCCGCGCCCGCAATTCGAGCACCTGGCCGAGGAGCACCAGCGTCACGATGACCGCGGCGGCCTCGAAATAGAGATCGCCGTGCGAGCCGAAAAGCATTGCGGCGACGCTGTAGCCATACGCGACGCCGGTGCCGAGGGCGATCAGCGAGAACATGTTGAGGTGCCGCCCCTTCACCGACTCCCAGCCGCGGACGAAAAACGGCGCGCCGCCCCAGACGACCGCGAGGCTCGCGAGGATGAATTGCGCCCAGACCGCGATATGCGTGCCGAGCCCGGCGAGGTGCCCGCCCATCGTCAGCAGCACCAGCGGCGCGGACAGCGCGAGGCATGACCAGAAGCGGCGGGTCATGTCGGCGAGCTCGGGGTTTTCCTTGGGCGTGGCCTGCGGGACGAGCGGTTCGAGCGCCATGCCGCACAAGGGGCAGGGGCCCGGCTCGTTGCGCAGCACCTCCGGGTGCATCGGGCAAGTCCATCGGCCCGATTCGGAGACCGGCGGCGGCGCGGGCTCGGCCGAGAGGAAACGGTGGGGCTCCGCGACGAAGCGCTCGCGACAGCGCAGGCTACAGAAAACATAACGATGGCCGTGATGCTCGGCCTCGTGCTTTGCCGCCGCGGGGTCAACGCTCATCCCGCAAACCGGGTCGAGCACGGTGTCCTTGACCGTCATGAAACGAGCCTACAATCTGTAGTCGCTACAGATACAAGAGCGAAAATTGGGGCTCGCATGGAGATCGCGATCGGCGAATTGTCGCGGCGGACCGAGTGCAACATCGAGACGATCCGCTATTACGAGCGGATCGGGCTGTTGCCGCGGGCCGAGCGGCAGGGCGGGCGGTTTCGCCGATACGGTGCCGAGGACGTCGGACGGCTCCGCTTTGTGCGGCGCGCGCGACAGCTCGGGTTTTCGCTCGACGATGTGCGGGCGCTGCTGAAGCTCGCGGCGAGCGAGGGCGATGGAGTGCGGGAGGAGGCGCGCGGCGTCTTTTCCGCGCATGTCGCGCAGATCCGGGCCAAGATCGCCGATCTGCAATCGCTGGAGCGGGTGCTGACCGAGGCGATCGACGAATGCGCCGCCGGCCGCCGCCCGAGCTGCCCGCTGATCGAGGTGCTGTCAGGCCAATGAGCCCCGACCGGCCCCAAGGCCTCAAGAACCCGGGGGCGATCTATGTCTCCGGGCTCTTCGCGATGGGCTATACGGATTTCTACATCTTCCTGTTGCCGCTTTACGGCCTGTCGCTCGGGATGAACGCGGGGCAGATCGGGCTCCTGGTCGGGGCGCGGTCGTTCCTCGCGGTGTTCCTCTCGATCCATCTCGGCGTCTTGATGGACAAGTACGGGACGCGGCGGGTGACGCTGATCTGCATTTGGATTGCGATCTCGCTGGCGCCGGTGTTTCCGCTGATCCCGTGGTTCTGGCCGCTCCTCCTGGTGCAGATCATCAATGGCGGGGCGCTGTCGTTTGCGTGGTCGGGGTCGCAGACCCTGATCGCGCAGCTCGCCGAGGGCGAGGCCGAATATCTCGGTCGGTTCAGCTTTTTCACCCGTATCGGCACGACCCTCGCGCCGCTGATCGCCGGAGTCGCGTGGGATCTCGGCGGTGCGTGGCCGGCCTTTATGCTGGCGGCGCTGTGGGGGATGATGCTCACCCTCGCGTTGATCCGCGCCCCCGAGGCCCCGACGCCCCCCTCGACGCAATCGCCGCGGCGGGTGCGCCTGCGCGAGTTGATGCCGCGGGTTTCCGACTACACCCAATGCTTTGCGCTGATGGCGATCCCGGCCGTGGCGACGACGATGGCGATCATCTTCCTGCGCACCGCGACCAATGGCGTGCAGTTTTCGCTCTATGTGGTGTACCTCAAGGATATCGGGCTCACCGGCACGACGATCGGCGTTCTCTTCGCGGCGATCGAAACGGCGAGCGGGATCGGGTCGCTGTTCGCCGGGCGGGCCATGCGCCTCGGCGATCCGCTGCGGACGATGCTGAGCGGAACGGTGCTGTCGATCGTGTTCGTGTGCTGCACACCGTTTCTCGGCGGGATTTTCGTGCTGCTCTTCGCCGCGCAATTTGCCCGCGGCTGGCTGCAGGGGGTGGTGCAGCCGATGATGTTCTCGATGCAGGCAAAGGCGGTCGGCCCGTTCCGCCAGGGCTCGATGGTCGGCCTGCGCCAGACGATGAACCGCATCGCGGCGATCGTCATCCCGCCGATCATGGGCTGGATCGCCGACGGCTGGGGCGAGACCGAAAGCTTCGTCACGCTCGGGGTCTTCCTCCTCATCCTCTGCGCCCCGATCCGCACCCTCACCCGCCGCACCGCCGCAGCAGCAGCCGAGGCGGCTGCCGCGGACGATTAGTGTATACTCCCCCCATGCCCGACGGCCCGCGCTACGACGACGATTTCTACGCCTGGACCAAGTACCAGGCCGAGGTGCTGCGTACGCTGCGCACCAAGGACAACCGCTTCGATCGAGAAAACCTGGTCGAGGAGATCGAAGACTTGGGGCAAAGCTATCGCGACGCCGCGCGGAGCCAAGTCATCCGTATCCTCGAACATTTGCTGAAGCTTGCCCAGTCGCCGGCCGCCGATCCGCGAAATGGCTGGATGGGCTCGATCGCGGAGGCCAGGGACGCTTTGAATGACCAGCTGTCGGCAACTTTACGTCTCGACGTCGAGGCAGGCTGGGCCGACCTATACCGCCGCGCCCGCCACCGCGCGGCGCTTGGTCTATCGCGCTACGGTGAGCACGGCGCCGTCGACTCCCTGCCCGAAACGTCGCCTTATTCGCTCGACGACGTGCTGCGCGACGAATGGTATCCGGAGCCCCTAGATGACCCGTGACTTTGTCGGCTACGGCGCCACGCCGCCGCATGCGAACTGGCCCGGCAATGCGCGGGTGGCGGTCAATTTCGTGATCAATTTCGAGGAAGGGTCGGAATTGTCGTATCCGGCCGGAGACGGGGTGTCGGAGACGGGGCTGATCGAGGCGGCGAGCACCGATGCCGGGATGGGGCGCGACCTCGCCGCCGAAAGCATGTTCGAGTACGGCAGCCGCGTCGGGTGGTGGCGGCTGCACCGGATCTTCACGAAATACGGGCTGCCGGTGACGTTGTTCGCCGCCGCGCGGGCGTTTGCCGCGAACCCCGAGGCGGCCGCCGCGGTCAGGGCCGGCGACTGGGACATCTGCGGGCACGGATATCGCTGGATCAAGCATTACGAGCTCGAT
The DNA here is from genome assembly GCA_036489765.1 of Allostellaceae bacterium. Classification (GTDB taxonomy): domain Bacteria; phylum Pseudomonadota; class Alphaproteobacteria; order ATCC43930; family CGMCC-115725; genus DATARH01. Next base: position 23,367 of record DASXFE010000038.1, read on the forward strand.
GAGGCCGAAGAGCGGCGGCAGATCGCTGCCGCGGTCGAGCTCATCCGCGAGACAACGGGTAAGCCGACGCTCGGCTGGTATTGCCGCTACTCGCCGTCGGCCAACACGCGCCGTATCGTCGCCGAGCATGGCGGGTTCCTCTATGACAGCGACGCCTATAACGACGAATTGCCGTATTGGGTGCGCGTCGCGGAAAAGCCGCATCTCGTCGTGCCGTACACGCTCGTCGCCAACGACGTGAAGTTCGGGCGCGGGGTGTTCGGCACCGGCGACGATTTCTTCGCCTATCTCCGCGACACGTTCGACGTGTTCTACGATGAAGGCGCCGAGCGGCCGCGGATGATGTCGATCGGGCTGCACATGCGGCTCGCCGGACATCCGGGGCGCGCGGCGGGGCTCATCCGCTTTATCGAGCACATCACGGCGAAGGACCGCGTGTGGATCTGCCGGCGCGAGGACGTCGCCCGGCACTGGATCGCACAGTTTCCACCGGCCTAGAGCATAGCCGTCATGGCGAGGAGCCGCAGGCGACGCGGCAATCTCATCGGAGAAGCCTACCCCGATCGAGATTGCTTCGCCGCGCTCGCGATGACGATGGGTGTTAGGGCCGGCGCACCGTGAATTTGGCGGGGTCGAGCCCCCACGCTTTGGTCAAATCCGAGAGCTTGTCGCGGCGGACGGCCATGCCGGTGCCGCTGGCGTGGATCACTTCCTCTTGGCCGGCGCAGATCATCACGTGGCCGGGGATGTATATGAGGTCGCCGGGTTGCAGGTCGTCGACCGAGGCCGGCGTGCCGATCGTGTCGCGCTGCATGTCGGTGTCGCGGGGGACGGCGATGCCGAGGTCGCGGAACGCCTGCTGGACCAGCCCCGAGCAGTCGATGCCGAGAAAACTGCGGCCGCCCCACAGATACGGGGCGCCGAGATAGAGCGCGGCGGCGGAGACGAGGTCACGGGAGCTTGGCGGGGTTGGCGAGAGGCAGGACAAGGGCAGAAAGCCGGTGGCGTCGAGGCGGGCGTATTCGGTGTCGCGGGTGATGATGCCGGTTTCGGTGACAGCGACCGGGCTGTGGCGGGGCAGGAAGTCGAGCGGGGCCGCCCGCAAGTCGGGGACGCGGTAGGTGTAGGCGCCGAGATTGGCGATGGTGTGCGTCGGCTCTGGCGCGGCACCGAAGACCAGGTGGCGTACGGCAGTGTAGCCGACATAGCCGTCTTCCTCGGATTGGCACCAGGCGGTGGTGCGGGTCTGCGCGAAGACGCGGAGGCGTTCGCCATAGTGGTAGTGCGTGTCGAGCGCGGCGGCGGGCTCGGGAGTGCGATGGACCGGGGCGCGTCCGACGATGACGCGGGCCGGCTCGCCCTCGACGAAGCGCGACGCGGTCACCTGTCCCTTCAGACGGATGTCGGCGAGGTCGTCGCGGTAGGCGTTCAGGCGTCTGTCGAGCGGGTCGGGCACTCGCGCAGTCTAATCCAGGACCAGCTGGGTCTGGGTCACCATTGCGACGAGTTTGCCGTCGGGGCCGTGGATCGAGGTTTGCCAGACGCTGGTGCGGCGGCCTCGGTGCAAGGGCACCGAGACCGCGGTGACGCGGCCGGGGGCGCAGGCGCGGATGAAATTGGTCTTTGATTCGAGCGTCGTCGTGCGTGCGCCGGCGGCGATGTTGAGCGAGGCGCCGTGGCCGCCGAGCTCGTCGGCAAACGCCATCAGCGCGCCGCCATGCATGACGCCGAGCGCGTTGATGTGACGCTCGTCGCAGTCGAGCTCGGCCGTCACCCGGTCGGGCTCGGCCGCGGTGATGCGGATACCGAAATATTCGGGCATGCCGGGGCGGCGCGCGGTCGCGGGCATCGGGCGGTCTCGCCTGTCGTGAAAGGTGCTTACTTCTGGGCGGTGGTCTGCAAACGCGGCAGCAACAGCGGCATCAGCTTGTCGGCGATGACCTCGTACCCGGCCGAGGTGAAGTGGATGCCGTCGTCGCCCCTGAGCCGCTCGGTCGTGCCGCTGCGGTCCTTGCCATAGGCGGCGAACTCACCCTTGGCGTCGGTGATGATGCTCCACAGCGGGAAGAAGGTGCCGCCGTATTTCGGCACCTCCGCCTCGAAGATGCCGTTGATGTAGCTCATGTCCGACGAGTAGGTGGCGCTCCGCGCGATCGGGTTGCCGCACCAGATGATCTTGAGATGCGCGCCTTGGAGCGCCGCCAGGATGCGGTCGACCTTGGCGGTGTAGGCGTCGTGCCAGACATCGCTTTCGAAATGCAGGTAGCCGAGCTTCGGGTCGCGCATGTCGAGCCGGTCGTTGGCGCCGAACATGACGATCGCGACATCCGCCTTGTCGTGTCCGACGAAATGCTCGACCGGGCCGAACCATTCGCTTTCGGCATGGGTCAGGGACGCGCCCGGATGGGTCCGATTGATGATGTGAATGCGCGGATCGTCGAGGAGCACCCGCTGGAGCCCGCCGGCGATGCCCTGGGCCTGGCTGTCGCCGAATACCGCCACCTGCAGCGGCTCGGCCGCCGGGGGCGCGTCCTCGGCGCGTGCCGCCGCGGCGATCGCCGTTAAAATAAACAATGCGGGTGCAATGGCCGACAGCCAGGGCAACCCGATCAGCCGACGTAGTCCACGCACGGCCCTGTCCCCCGCCAACACGCCCCCAACGACACCCGGATTGTGCGGGTTGGGCGGCGGCGATGCAAACCCGTTTGTGGGGATTCGGCGCGGCGACATGAGGTCACAGGCAGGCCGGAAAAGCCGGCTTGCCGGCCTGTTAGGCAACCCGTACAAAAGGTTCGGTCAATCCTCGGAAATTTGCGCGCGATGCGGCCCCGCCGTTTATTTTCGCCCGTACATTGGATCGCCGCCGCGCTTCTGCTCGCGATGGTCGGGCCCGGCCCGGCGGCGCGTGCGCAATCAGCTCCAACTACGGTGGAGGTCGTCGGGGATTCGCAGGCGCAGGGGCTCGCCGGCGCGCTCGAGCGACTGTTTCTGCGCAAGCCGGATTTTCGCGTGCTCGACCGCTCGAAAATCTCGACCGGGGTTTCCGTGCGCGCCAGCTATGACTGGACCCAGGAGGCGAAAACCCTGGCGGCGACGCGCAAGGCCGACATAGGTTCACGACGCCAGACGGCGGCTTTACCCCCTACGGCAAGCGCGTGGACGGGATGACCCAGCGCCTGCGGGCCGGTGACCGGGTCCATTTCACGCCGGCCGGGTACGATGTCGTCGCCGCGCGGATCGAGCCGCTGATCGAGGAGCGGCGGGCAAAAGTGGCGCTCGGGTCGGCCGCGGCCCGATGAGTGCGGCCGTCCGCCGCTCGGCCGCCGCCGGCGCCTTGCTGTTCGCCACACTCCTTCTCACCGGCACCTGCGATCTGTCGAACCCGTTTGCGCCGCCCGGCCCGACCGAGGGCGATCCGCCGCTCGCCGTGATCCCGCCGTCACCGCCGCTGGAGCCGATCGCCGTGCCCCCGGGTGCGGCGACCGCCCTCGGCCCGGCCGCGGCTCTGGTGCCGCTCTACGCCGCGCTCGACCGCCGCGGCGCCGGCCCGGTCGTGATCATGCAGATCGGCGACAGCCACAGCGCCAGCGACTTTCTGTCGGGGCGGATGCGGGAATTGTTCCAGGGGCGGTTTGGCGTGGCCGGGCGCGGGATGCTGCCGCCGGGGATTCCCTACGACTATTTTCGTCCGGACCTCGTGCGGGTCGAGGCGAACGGGGACTGGCGGCGCGTATCGAGTTTTCACGCGAACGGGCCGTTCGGGGTTGGCGGGGTAATCCAGCAGAGCGGCGATCCGGGGGCGCAGATGACGCTGACGGAGACCGAGCCGGACGGGTTCGACCGGGCGTTTTTCGAGGTGCTGCGGCAGCCGGGGGCGCGCACGCTGAGGCTGCGGATCGACGGCGGCGAGGCGCATGATTTCGCGACCGCGGCGAGCGTGGCCGAGCCGCATTGGGTCGAATTCGATACCCCGCCGGGCAGCCGCACGATGACGCTGGCGCCGGCCGGCGGCGGGGCGGTGACCGTGCTGGGCTGGGGCACCGAGCGGCGGAGGCCCGGGGTCGTATACGAGAACCTCGGCATCGTCGGCGCGACGGTGAGCGTCATCGGACATTGGGACCCGGCGACCGTGGCCGAAGAACTGAGACGGCGGGACCCGGCGCTGATCATCGTCGCCTACGGCACCAACGAGGGGGTCGAGCCGGCGGCCGGACTGGCCTCGTATGCCGAGCGCTTCGCCCGCGGGGTCGAGGTGCTGCGCCGGGCCGCGCCTGGGGCGGCCGTGCTGGTTATCGGGCCGCCCGATGTCGACCGCAAGGGCCAGCCGCCGGTCGCCGGCTGTGACGGCGATCTGGCGCCCACGCCGGGAATCGCGATCGTCCGCGACGCCCAGCGCGCCGTTGCCCGGCGCGCGGGCTGGTATTTCTGGGACTGGCAGGCGGCGATGGGCGGCCCCTGCTCCGCCGAGCGCTGGGCCCGCGAAACCCCGCCCCTCGAAGCCCCCGACCACGTGCATCAGAAGCCCGACGGCTACCGCAAATCCGCCGATATGTTGTTCGGAGAGATCATCGACGGGTATCGGCGGTATCGTGCGGTGGTTTCGGGCGCGGGAAGCTAGCGGTGGACGGTCGGATTGGCACGGTGCGTCCTTTGAGACGCACCCCGCGGGTGCTCCCCAGGATGAGGAGCGGTAGTGTATGCCATTCACCCAAGGTTCCTCATCCTGAGGAGCGGGGGTAGCCCGCGTCTCGAAGGACGCACCACCGTCGTCCGGCCTCACTCGTAGCAGACCCTCGCCTCATGCTCTTCCCGACCTTCGGCTTCCTGTTGTTCTTCCTCGTCGTCGCGGCGGCGCTGGCGGCGTTGGGACCGCGGTTCGAGGCGAAGAAGGCGGTGCTGGTCGTCGCCAGCTATTACTTCTATGCGGCATGGGACTGGCATTTCTGCTTTCTGCTGGCGTTCAGCTCAGCGGTGAGCTTTACCGCCGGGTTGCTGATCGCCAAGCATGAGCGGCACAAGCGGCCGATCCTGACGGTTGCAGTGACGATCCACCTGCTGCTGCTCGGCACCTTCAAATATCTCGATTTCCTGACCCTGTCGGCGAACCGGCTGGCGCACCTGCTCGACCTCCACGCCGAGTTGCCGTTTATCGAGGTGATCCTGCCGGTCGGGATCTCGTTTTTCACGTTCCACGGCATCTCGTATGTCGTCGACGTGTATCGCGGCGATGTCGCGGTATGCCGGCGGCCGCTCGATATGCTGCTCTACATGTCGTTCTTTCCGCAGCTCGTCGCCGGGCCGATCGTGCGGGCGTCGTATTTCCTGCCGCAGCTCCAGCGCCCCTCAACCGGGCCGATACCGGTGGCGACCGCGGTGGTGCTGATCCTCGGCGGCCTCTTCAAGAAGGTGGTGATCGCCAATTATCTCGCGACCGGGCTCGCCGATCCGGTGTTCGGCGCGCCGACCAGCTATGGCGGACCGGACTTGCTGCTCGCCGCCTATGCCTACGCGGTGCAGATCTATTGCGATTTCAGCGCCTATACCGACATGGCGATCGCGATCGCCGCCCTGTGCGGGTTCCGCTTTCCGCGCAATTTCGACCAGCCGTACCGGGCACAGCGATTGAGGGAATTCTGGCAGCGCTGGCACATCAGCCTCTCCACTTGGCTGCGCGACTATCTGTACAAGCCGCTGGGCGGGAACCGCTATGGACGGCTCAAGACCTACCGCAACCTGATGATCACGATGCTGCTGGGCGGGATCTGGCACGGCGCCGGGTGGAAGTTCGTGATGTGGGGGGCGATGCACGGCGGCGGGCTGGCGGTCGAGCGGATGCTGGGGCTCGGCGCGCGCCCCGTGAGCCTGTGGGCCAAGGTCGTCTCGACGATCGTCGTATTCCATTTCGTCTGCCTCGCCTGGATTTTCTTCCGGGCCGAGGATTTCGCCGTGGCGAGCCTCTTTATCGCCGGGCTGTTCAGCCGCTGGAGCCAAGGGGTGCAGCAGGCGGGGCCGTTTGCCGTGGCGCTGATCCTCATCGGCATGGCCGAACAGTTCACGCCGGTGCGTTTGTTCGAGCCGCTGTCGGCGTGGCTCGAACGGGTACCGTTGTGGGGGATCGGGGTGGCCGCCGGCATCGGGGTCGCGATCGTCAACGCGCTCGGCCCCGAGGGGGTCGCGCCGTTCATCTATTTCCGGTTCTGACGGCGATGTCCGAGCAGCCGCCCCGCGCCCCCCTCGTCACCGACGCGATCCCGCCGCGCCTTCGCCGCACCGGGACGACGCCCGCGGGCGTGCTGCTGATGTGCGTGATCGGAACCCTGGTGCTCGGCCTCTTCGCCTCGCGCGACCTCGTCACCTGGACCCAGCGCTTCGCCGACGCCCCGGGCGCCCCCACCGCGCAGCGGCTCGTGCAGAAATGGGACGGCTGGATGGCCGGTCTCGGCCTCGTCGAGCCACACGAAACGCTACGCTCTGCGGTGGCGCGGCTGGTGGATATGGGCTGGGGCGGCGGGCCGAACGACTGACATCATCGGCGCAATTGCGGACCGCGGCCGGGACGCTCGCGGTCCAGCCATGCAACTGCACGCCGAGTCTTGCGCTCCCCGCCATTTGCCCGAAGGATGCGCCTTCCGTTTGTTCCCCACCGTGAATGGCCTCACTGATGACCGATGCACATCCGCTTTCCCCGCTGCTTGCCCCGAAATCGGTGGCCATTTTCGGGGCGTCGAACGACCCGACCCGGATCAGCGGACGGTCGCTCCGATATTTCCGCGAGGCCGGGTACAAGGGCGGGCTGTATCCGATCAACCCGACGCGCGACACGGTGCAGGGGCTGCCGGCCTTTCCCGATCTCGCCTCGGTGCCGGGTGATGTCGATTTCGGCCTGATCGCGGTACCGGCCAACCTCGCGGTCGAGGCGATGGAGGCGTGCGTCGCCAAGGACGTCAAAGGCGTCGTCATGTTCACCGCCGGCTTCGCCGAGATCGGCGAGGAGGGGCGGCGGCTGCAAGAGCGCATCACACAAATCGCCACGACCAATAAAATCCGCCTCTGCGGCCCGAACTGCCTCGGGCTCTTCAACATGCGGATCGGCCACACGCCGACCTTCTCGTCGTTTCTCGAGGAGGGGCCGACCCCGGCCGGGCCGCTCGGAATGATCACGCAGTCGGGCGCGTTCGGCACGCATCTCCTGGCGCTGACCGCGCGGCGCGGCATCTCGGTGGGCGTCTGGATGTCGACCGGCAACGAGGCCGATGTCGCGGTCGCCGACGGCATCTCGTTTCTCGCCGACGACCCCGACACGACCGCGATCGCCTGCTATGTCGAGGCGATCAAGGACGGCGCGCTCTTCGCCGAGGCCGTCACCCGCGCCCGCAACAACGGCAAGCCGGTCATCCTGATGAAGGTCGGCGGCTCGACGATCGGCGCTGCCGCCGCGGCGTCGCACACCGCCTCGCTCGCCGGCTCCGACGCCGTGTACGACGCGGCGCTGCGCCAGCTCGGGGTCGAGCGCGCGAAGACCCCGGAAGATCTCGTCGAGATCGCCTATGCCTGCACCCGCGGCCGCCTGCCGCGCTCGCGCCGCCTTGCGGTGGTGACGATGTCGGGCGGCGCCGGCGTGTTGATGGCCGACGCCTCGGAAGAACAGGGGCTCGACCTCGCCCCGCTTGCCGAGGATTCGCAAAAGCAGGTCCTCGAATGGGTCCCCTTCGCCGCGCCGCGCAACCCGGTCGATGTGACGGCGCAGGCGCTCAACGATCCGACCATCCTCGACAAGGGTTTCGACCTCCTGCTCGGCAAGGAGAAATTCCCGTCGATGGTCGGGTTCTTCACGACCTGGGCGTCGTCGCCGCAAATGGCCGAGCCGCTGTACAAGGCCTTGAGCGGCGCGGCGCAGTGCTATCCCGACGCCTACATCGCCCTCTCGGCGATCGCCGCGCCCGAGATGCAGCGCCGCTACGAGGCTGCCGGGATCGGCTGCTACGAAGACCCCTGGCGCGCCGTCGAATCGATCGCCGCCGCGGTGCGCTGCGCCGAGCGGATCGATATGCCGGCCCTGCCGGTGCCGCCGGTGCCGTCGATGCCACCGCTCCCGTCGGGCGCGATCGGCGAATACGACGCGAAGAACATCCTGTCTGCCGCCGGCATCCCCGTCCTCGGCGAGGTGCTGGCAAAGAGCGCCGCCGACGCGCAGGCCGCGGCAAAGCTCGGCGACCGTCTTGTCCTGAAGATCGTTTCGCCCGAGATCACCCATAAGACCGAGGTTGGCGGCGTCATGCTGGATGTCCCGGCTTCCGAAGTCGGCGCCGCCTACGATCGCCTCGTCGCCCGGGTCAAGGAGCGGGCGCCGAACGCCAATCTCGAAGGCGTCATCATCTCGCCGATGGTTCGCGGCGGCACCGAAATGATCCTGGGCGTGCAAAACGACGCGGTGTTCGGGCCGGTCGTGATGCTCGGGCTCGGCGGTATCTTTGTCGAGGTGCTGCGCGACGTGACCTTCCGCATCGCCCCGTTCGGGGTCGAGGAGGCGCGCCACATGATCGCCGAGCTCCGCGGCGCCGCGATCCTCAAAGGCGCCCGCGGCCAGCCCCCCGCCGACACCGACGCGCTCGCCCAGGCCGTGTCGAACCTCTCCCTCTTCGCCGCCGCACACAAGGACCGGCTCAAGAGCGTCGACGTAAACCCGTTGCTGGTGCGCGCGAAAGGCGAAGGCGTGGCGGCGCTCGACGCGCTGATCATCACCTAGGCGGCTTTCTGCTGCCTTCGCAACGCCCCTTCGAACCGCGCGAGGTGACGCTGGCGTAATCGATTCTTAACCTAGCCGTCTTAACAAATAGGCTGGCGTTGGAAAAGGAACGTCGGTTGCGCATCTTTTTGCCCGCTCTGCTGGCTCTTCTGGCCCTGCCGGCCGCCGCGGCGGAGTTGCCGACGATCCATCTGAAGGTCGCCGGCGGCCTCGGTCAGACCGACCAGTTCAAGGAATTCGAGGAGCCGTTCTGGACCAAGCAATTGTCCGCGGCGTCGGGGGGCAGGATCACCGCCGAAGTGTCGCCCTATGACCAGGACGGCATGAGCGGGGCGGAGCTCCTCCAATTCACCCGATTGGGCGCGATCACGATCGGCGATGTGCCGCTGGCCCAGGTGGCGAGCGAAGATCCCGAGGTTGCCGGCGTCGATCTCGCCGGCCTCAACGGCGACATCCACGAATTGCGCCGCAGTATCACCGCCTATCTGCCGACGCTGACCCAGCTTTACCGCGAGCGCTATAACATCGATGTGCTGGCGGTGTGGACCAACCCGGCGCAGGTGCTGTTCTGCAACCGCGAAATTCACGGCCTCGCCGACCTCAAGGGCGTCAAGGTCCGTGTCGCGAGCGCGGCGCATGGCGACTTCGTGCGCGGGCTCGGCGGCATCGACATCACGACGCCCTACAACGCGGTGAGCGATGCGCTGAAGAACCATGTCGCCGACTGCGCGATCACCGGCGCCATCTCGGGCTATCGCATCGGGTTGCAGAAGGTGACGACCCATCTCGATCCGGTCACGGTGAGCTGGGGTCCCAACATCCTGATCGCCAATCACACGGATTGGCAGATGCTCGGCGAGCCGGTCCGCGCCTTTCTGCGGCAGCAGATCGATAAGCTGACCGACCGTATCTGGTCCTCGGCCGAGGCTACTTCGAACGAGGGCATCGCCTGCGTTACCGGCACGGGCCCGTGCCCCGAGGGTCCGCCCGGCACCATGAAGCTGGTTCCGGTCAGCGAGGCCGACCGGGTTCTCGAGCGCGAGGTCTTGAGCAAGTCGGTGCTGCCCCGTTGGGCCCGGCTGTGCGGTGCGGTCTGCGCGGCGAAGTGGAACGATACGATCGGCCAGCTCTGGGGCCTCACCGCCTCGGCAAGCGGGTCGTAGGCGGTGATGATGCGACTGAGCGAGCGGTTTACGGCGATGCGGCGCTGGGCGCGGCCCCAGCACGTCGTGATCGCCCTCAGCTCGTTGCTCGTGCTGGCCTACGGCGCGAGCACGTACCTGACCCTGGAGCGGTCGCACCACCAGACCATGCTCGACGCCGTCACCACCGTCGAAAGCATGACCCGTTCGATCGAGATCGGCGCCAACCGCGCGATCTTCGAAGCGGACATGACCCTCCTCGGCGTCTCGCAGATGCTGGAGCAGGTGCTGCCCGACCGCCAGCTCGGCGACCCTTCGGTCAAGCAGCTGCTGCGCCAGCTCAACGACCAAAACCTCGTCGTTCGCAACCTGTTCATCGTCGACAACACGGGCCGCGAGGTCAACAACGCCAACTCGACCTCCGGCCCCGGGCAGGACGATTCGCGGCAGCCGTTCTTCACCGCCCACGAGGACGAGATCCTGCCCGCGCTCTATATCGGGCCGCCGGCGCGCAACCCGCTGACCGGCACCTGGACGATCATGCTGAGCCGCCCGCTGTTGCGTGGCGAGAAGCGGATCGGCGTTGTCGCGGCCGAGATCCCGATCTCGATTTTCGCCAATTTCTTCAAATCGGTCGTCACGACGAACGCGACGCAAGTCGCGCTGGTGTTCGACGACGGCACGCTCGTCGCGAGCGATCCGCACCAGGAGGAGCTGATCGGGCGCAAGCTCTCCTCGGTCGGCAGAATCCTCGGCCGGGCGAAAGCCCAGCCGTCCGGCGTCGACCACCATACGACCGGCGTCGACGGCCAGGAGCAGCTCACGAGCTTCCGGCGGATCCCGGGCCGATCGATGGTCATCACCGTGTCCCGCGACCGCGGCGCGATCCTGGCGCGCTGGTGGCAGGAATACACGGCCTCGATCGCCGCGTTCATCCTCTTCGCGATCACGGCGTCCATCCTGACCACGCTCGTCGTGCGCGGCCTCAACCGCCAGCAGCAGATCACCGCCGGGCTGCGCACCAGCGAGGACCAGATCAAGCGGCAGAGCGCGCTCCTCCAGCTCACGCTCGAAAACATGGGCGAGGGGCTCAGCGTGTTCGACCGCGACGGGCGGCTCGTCATCTTCAATTCCCGGTTTGTCGAGCTGCTCGACCTGCCGAAAGATCTCGGCAACGCGACCTCGCTCTACGAGATCCTCGAATTCCAGCTGACGCGCGGCGACTTTGGCAACTCCGAGCCCGATATCGGTGTGCAGGAGCGGTTCGACCGCATGTTCCGCGATCTGCCGGTCGTGCGTGAGCGCACCACGCTCGCCGGCCGCACGCTCCTGATCCGGCGCCAGGCGATGCCGGGCGGGGTCGTGTCGCTCTATTCCGACATCACCGAGCGCAAGGCCGCCGAGCAGCGCATGGCCCAGGCCTGGGCCCAGGCCGAGCTCGCGAACCGGGCGAAGAGCGATTTCCTCGCCAATATGAGCCACGAGCTGCGCACGCCGTTGAATGCGATCATCGGCTTTTCCGAGCTGCTCGGCTGCGAGCACCTGGGGCCGATGCGCAATGCGCGCTATCTCGAATACGCGCACGACATCCATTCGAGCGGCCATCACCTGCTGTCGATCATCAACGATGTCCTCGACATGTCGAAGATCGAGGCCGGCAAGCTCGAAATCCAGGAGGCCGATGTCGCCACCGGCCCACTGCTCGGGGCCGTCACGCGCATGGTGCGCGAGCGCGCCCGCCAGGCCCATGTCGACCTCGTCGCCGACCCGCCCGCACAGGAGTTCGTCTTCTGGGCCGATCAGCGGGCGATGCGGCAGTGCCTCCTCAACCTCGTCTCGAATGCGATCAAGTTCTCGAATGAAGGCGGGCGCGTCGTCCTCGACGCCGCGCTCGACGAGGCGGGCCGCGTCGTGCTGTCGGTCACCGATAACGGCATCGGCATGAGCCCCGCCGATCTCGAACGCGCGCTGCAGCCCTTTGGCCAGGCTCAGGCGGCGACCACCCGCGCCCAGGGCGGCACCGGCCTCGGCCTCCCGATCACCAAGGGCCTGGTCGAGGCGCATGGGGGCACGCTCGAGATTTCGAGCAACCCCGGCCGCGGCACGCGCATCCGCATCATCCTCCCCGCCGAGCGCACCCGCACGAACCACGAACCCAAAATCGCCGCCCAAGCGTAAGTCCGGAGTTCGACGCGGAGGGTGCGAAGGCGTCAGGGAACCGGCGCGCAGCGCCATTTAATTCACAATGAGGCAGTGAGACGGTGAGTGGGATAACCCAAAAACTCACCGTCTCACTGCCTCATTGTGAACCAAAAATACAGCTTCGCTGGGGCACAGCGCCTCGGCGTCCTCTGCGAAAACTCCGCGCCCTCCGCGTCGAAAAGCTGTTTATGACGGCGCCAGCCTCGGGGTGCCCGTGCGTCTCGCCGTCGGCAGGCCCAGCCGGCGCAGGGTGATGATGGCGAGGATGTTGGGGAAGGCGAGGGAGATGAAGGCGGCGGCCCAGGCCCAGCCGTTTTGCGACCCGCCGAACAGATCGAGGATCCCGCCGAACACGGTCGGGGCGAAAAGCCCGGCGCCGTATCCCAGCATGGCATAGATGCCGAGCGTCGCGCCGCGCAGCTCCGCGCTCGCGACGGAGACGGCGCCGGCCGCCAGGGCCCCGGCGTCGGCCATCATCGTCGCGTAGTAGCCGCCGAGCAGGATGGTCGCGACCCACAGCGAGATACGCCAGGAAAACCCGGTGGCGACGCCGAACACGATCCCTGCCGCCATGATCGCGACGATCAAATTGACCCGGCCGAGCCTCTTGGCGAACTCGTTGGCGCCGATGCTCGAAAAGATGCCGGTCAACGAGATGATCGAGGCCAGTGTCGCCGGCTCCAACCCGCCGACGCCACCGCCCGTCTGTGCTGCGGCAAAGGTCAGGAACGCGACCATCCAGGCGCGGATGCCCTGCACCTCCCAGCAATGGGCGACATAGCCGCCGATATAGGCGGCCGCCGGCCGGTTGGCGAAGACGAGCTTGAAGCTGCGGAAGAAGCCCGGCCGCGGCCCAACCACCGGGTTCGGCTCGCGCGGCGCCATAAAACACAGCACGAGCAGCCCGGCGATCAGCGGCCCGAACGTCGCAAGCGCAAAGGCGAGCCGCCAGCTCGCATGAGCGGCGATGACCCCGGCGACGAGGTACGATCCGGCAAGCCCGAACCCCGACAAGGATAGGTAGCAGGCCGTCGCGCGCGGCTGCAGCTCTTCGTGGATGCGGTCCGACAGCGCCTTGAGCCCGGGCATGAACACGCCGCCAAACCCGATGCCGAACAGCGCCTGGCCGATCATCGCCCCGACAAACCCGTCGGCAAAGATCGCGAAGAACGCGCTGCCGCACGCGGCGATCAGCGAGGAGACGAGATAGATGCGCCGGGCGTCGGTGCGGTCGGTGATGCTGGTAAGCAGCGGCACCGAGATGACGTAGCCGAGAAACAGGACGCCGCCGACGAGACCTGCCTGCGCATTGCTCATGCCCCAGGTCGCGCGCAACAGCGGCAGCAGGGCCGGATAGGTCGCGAACCCTGCCATGCACAGGATTTCGCAGATGCACATCACCGCCGCGAGGCGGGCGCCGTTCAGGCCGCGGATCATGGCCGGACTCGCCCCGTTACGTCAGCCCCCATAATGCTCGCGATATCGGCGCCGCGCGCCGTCCACGAGGCGACGAGGCTCCTGAGGATCGCCGCGTCGATCTCCGGCTCGGCCATCGCAACCGCGTCGGTCAGGTCGAGGCGGTAATAGTATTGCACCGTGCGCGAGGCGTCGGCGACGTAGCGCCGCTGAGACCCGCGCGTGAACCCATAGCGCCTGTAATGGCGGTGCGCATCGAGCAGCTTGATGTCGCTCCACAACTCGATCGCCCGGCTGCCGCGCTCGCGCGCCTCGCGCTCGACGAGGCTGCACAGGAACGAGCCCAGCCCGTTGCGCCGCAGCCGGTGGGCCACGTACATCTTCTGCAACTCGACGATGCTGGGGTCATGGGCGTTGGGCTTCAGCGCGACCGTGCCGATGATCTCGCCGCGCGCCTCGACGACCCAGAACCGGCCGTTCGCGGCGGCATAGTTGGTCGCCGGCGCCAGCAATTCGGGCATGTCCTGTGTCGCCGCCAGCACCTTGCCGGGATATTCCGACCATATCGACGAAATCAGCGAGACGATCGCGGCGGAATCCTCGTCTCGGACATGGCGTAAGATGACGCCGGCATAGGCGCCGATGACGCCCTCCGGCAAACTGGGCATAAGTTCGCTGCGCGCCGGAACAACTGCTCCCGGCGTCGGAAAAATGTCCGACATCGATATAAAACTCCGCGATGTAAGCGCGTCCCCGCGCGCCGTTACGCTGCTTAAAGGATCATCGAATACTCATAAAATGTCAATCTAATTACCCAAATAACAGAGTTAACAAAGGCCTGTTTTCTTTGCTTCTTGGGCGAGGCAGATGACGATTTCCGGCGTGGCGGGGCGGCTCTCTCGGCCTGCTGTCGACGACTATGATCGCGCGCCGAACGGCAATATCTTGCTGTATCCGCCGCTGCGTACCACGAGAACTTGTGCCCCAAAATACGCCATGAAATTGTGATAATAGGTCCAGGCACGCGCGCTTTCGGGTCCGCGAAAGAGGCGTCGCGCCGCCTCGTTGCGCCTCGCGCATACCTCCGTCGTGAATTGCTCCTGCCGTCACGCGGGCCTCTGCGCTGCGGCCCGGCGGGGGGCGACGCGGAACATGAATATGCCCGGTATCACGACCACGGCGGTCACCGCCATCATGCGAAAGCAGTCGCGATAGGCGGCCAGCGTGGCTGCGTCGACGGCATGCGGCATCGCGCCCTGTCGGGCCAGGTTGAACTGCACCCGCTGCTCGAGGGTCGCCGTCATCAGCGCCACCCCCGAGGCATAGGCCAACTGGCGCAGCAGGCTGAACAGCCCGGTCGCGTCGGTCCGCAATTCGGGTGCGAGGGTGGAAAAGGCCAGCGTGCTGATCGGGGTGTAGAGCATCCCGGCTCCGATCGCCTGGATCGCGCTGCCGATGATGATCCACAGCGCGCCGTTCTCGGTTCCGATCGTCGACAGGATGGCGAGGCCCGCGGCCATCATCAGCCAGCCGCTGGCAAGCAGGATCCGCATGTCGACCCGGCCGATGATCTGCCCGATGCACAAGATCATGGCCGTCATCAGCACGGCGCGCGGCACGACGAGCGCCCCGGCGAGCGTCGCCGGCAACCCGAACGGCCCCTCGGCGAGCAGCGGCACGAACATGACCGACGAGAACAGCAGCGCGCTCAGCATGAAATTGTAGAACGACGCCGTCGCGAAGTTCCGGTCCCTGAACACCTCCGCCCGAAACACCGCAAATCCCGAACGCCGCGCCCGCAGCGCCAGCAGGGCGAAGGCGATCCCGGCGATCGCGGCTTCGCTGACGATCTCGGGAGACCGAAACCAGGCCTGGCCCGCGCCGCGCTGCAGGCAAAGCTGCAGGGCCCCCACCCCCGCCGTCAAGAGGACGATCCCGAACCCGTCGATCGTCAGGTCGCGGCTGGTCTCGGCGACTCTGTGTACCCGGCGGAGGCACCAGATCGACAGGATCCCCAGCGGCAGGTTGATCACGAACACCCAGCGCCATGACGACAGGTCGGTGATGACGCCGCCGATCAGCGGGGCGAGGATCGGCCCCACCATTACCGCAGAGCCCCAGATCGCCAGCATTCGTCCGTGGCGTTCCTTCGGATGGATGTCGAGGAGGATCGCCTGGGACAGCGGATGGAGGACCCCGCCGCCTGCGCCTTGCAGGATTCGCGCGATGATGATCACGATTGCGGTCGGCGCCGCCGAGCACAGTAGCGACGCTGCGACGAACGACCAGATCGCCAGCGGGAACAGCCGCCGCGCCCCATACCGGCGGCGCAGCCACCCGGTCAGCGGCGCGAGGACCGCGGTGGCGCAAAGATACCCCATCAGCACCCAGGCGCCGAGCGCCGGGCCGCCGCCGAGATCCGCTTCGAGCCGGGGCAGCGCGACATTGACGATCAGCGCATCCGCAGCCTGCATCGCCGTCGCGATCATCAGCCCTGCAGTCGCGATAGTGCGGCCGGCTGGTCTCGGCACGGTCATCCCCGCGAGCTGGGTCATCGATGCATCACGGGAGGGGGAGACATGCGCGGTCGCGCACCGCTCCGAATGTCAATCAAAAGCATTGTTAACCGGCTATTTACGACATTAGTGCTAATCCTCAGCGATGTTCGGTACGCTTGGCGCCAAAGACCTTCCATGATGGACACCCAGTTGGTATCGCCGCCGGTCTTGCTGGCCACCTCCGACGGCCGGTGGGTCTTGGCCGACAGCCCGGAATTCCTCGCGGCGCTCGGCGACCCCGATCCCGATTACGACGCGCCCGGATACGCCGTCCGGAACCTTGGCTTCATCCAGGTGCAGACGATCGGGCAGGCGTTGACAGAGGTGCAACTGCATCCGCGCAATGTTCAGCTTCCGGCGCTGCTGGCGGTACAGCAGCAGCTTCTCACCTCGCCGGTGCGGCTCTTCCGGATCAAATTCTTCGATGCCGAATGGCGCTCGGAAACCTGGGTGTCGCCCGAGCAGGTCATCGCCCGGCTTTCCGAGCTGTGCGCCCCGGCCTTCTCTCCGCCGGTCACCGAGCGCTTTTGGGTCGAGCCCCAGGAGTTCGGCGCGATCTTCCGCGACGACGAAAACCAGCTCCGTCCGGTCGCGCAGAAGTGGCGTGTTTCGTTCGGCCATTTCGATCCCAACGTGCTCACCATCGCCATGCAGAACCAGATGCTGTCGCGGCTGATGATCGTCGGCGTCAAGCCGCACGGCAACGAGCCCGAATGGCGGTTCATCGGCAGCGGACAGCGGTGGCTCGACGAGTCCTTTCACCTGACGGGGGTCGGCCAGAAGACCCAGGACCTGCCCGACAAGGAATACGGGCAGTGGGTCTCCGAGTTCTACAAATCGGTCGCCGCGACCGGGCGTCCGCGCTATGACCGGGTGACCGCCGTCATGCAATACGACAGCGAGCCCGGCCATCCGCGCCGGGTCACCCATTACGACCGGCTGCTGTTGCCCTGGAAGACGCCGTCGAGCGAGGTCTTCGTGACTTCCTGCGCCAGGCTGATCGACGACAGCGCCAAATCCTGAAGCGCGTCCTCGCGCTCGGTGATCTTTTCGGACAGATACGCCGCCAGATCGGCGTAGACGTCGTCGGCCGAGGTGTAGACCAGCGCCACCTCGCCCCATGACGAGCCCGGGTAGACGATGCTGTAGCTCAGGTTTTTCTGGCCATAGCTGTCGGCCAGCCCCTTTTTTACGTTGCCGAGGCTGATGAACCCGATCGCCCAGTCGATCGGCCAGCGCGAGCAGGCATAGGCCTTGCCGATCCGCGGCATCAGGTGGGAGAGGTGCTTGCCGCGGAAATCCGGGCGCACCCACGACGCGCCGGCGCACGAGACGATGCCGGTGATCCGGCTCGCGGCTTCGGCGGTGACGATGCACTCCTGGCCCTCGTCGCGCCCGTACCATGCCACCCGGATCTGGTCGGCGAGGGTGGTGCCGATCCAGTTGTAGATCTTCGACGCCCAGGTCACGACGATGTCGCCGCTGTCGTTCTCGCCCGCCACCCAGAACGCGTTTTCCGGCGTCAGGTCGGCGATGGCGGGGTTGAACGCATCGGGAATGGTAAGCCAGCTTCCCGCGGCGACGTGCTGCTTGTTGAGATAGATGAGCTCGTCGAAATCGGTGCGGATCCTGAGCGTCATCCCCATGTCGCGTACCGCGCGGTCGCCCGCCAGCATAAAGCGCCCGAGCAGCGGCGCGGGGCCGTGCTTGATGGTCAGCGCGTCGGGCAGGCGCAAGTTGTTCGGCGGCACGATGTTCGGGTAGTCGGAGTTGGGGTAGTCGGGGTTGGGGTAGACGGGGTCCATGGCATCCTCCCGAGAGTCGGGGGAAATCCCCCCGGGTGGCGCCTGGTATTTAGGCCGTATTTGATCGTAATCCAAGCGAGCGCAGCGTCTTTAACCCTGAATCCCGAAAAACCAAACACCTACCCAGACGAGCGCGAGCGCCACCCCGGCTCCGTAAAGCGCGATCGCCGCCCACTTCATCCGCCGCCGCCACCGCCCCGACACCACCCCGCCGGCCACAAAAAATGCCATCACGAGATACGACAGCGCCTGCAGCCCCTGCGCCCGGTCGAAGTTCATCCTGGCACCCTTCCCGCGCCGTCCTTGCCCGAGATCGCTTCGCCCCGCTCGCAATGACGGCGTTGCGCTGTATCATTCCCCGTGTAACCGGTTCGGGGAAGACACCATGGCCACCAGGGAAGAACTGAAAGCCGCCGTGTGCGAGGCGATCGACCGCCGCGGGAACGAGATCATCGAATTGGGCGAGACGATCCTGCATCACCCCGAGACCGGGTTCAACGAAACCAAGACCGCCGCCCTCGTCGCCGAGACGATGCGCAATCTCGGCCTCGAGCCGCAGACGGGGCTCGCCCTCACCGGCGTCAAGGGCCGGCTCCGGGGCGGCAAGCCCGGCCCCCGCCTCGCCCTTATCGGCGAATTGGACAGCCTCAGAACGTCGGACCACCCGCTCGCCGACCCGCATACCGGCGCCGCCCATTCCTGCGGCCACAACGCCCAGGTCGCGGGCATGCTCGGCGTCGCGATGGCGCTCTCCGACCCCGGCACCCTCAAAAACCTCGCCGGCGAGATCGTCTTCATGGCGGTCCCGGCCGAGGAGTTCATCGATGTCGAGGAGCGTCTCCGCCGCAAGAACGCCGGCGAGATCGAGTTCCTCCTCGGCAAGCCCGAGCTCGTCGCCAAGGGCCATTTCGACGATATCGACATGGCGATGATGATCCATGTCGGCAGCCACGACCAGATGTCGAAACGCAGCTACATCGCCGATTCGTCGAACGGCGCGCTCGTCAAGCAGATCAGGTTCATGGGCCGCGCCAGCCACGCCGGCGGCGCGCCGCAGCTCGGCATCAACGCGCTCTCGGCGGCGATGATCGCCCTCAACGCGATCCACTGCCAGCGTGAGACCTTCTACGAGAAGGACACGATCCGCATCCACCCGATCATCACCAAGGGCGGCGACGCGGTCAGCGTCATCCCGGCCGAGGTGACGATGGAGACCTTTGTCCGCGGCGGCTCGCTGGAGGCGATCACCGACGCCAACCTCAAGGTCGACCGGTGCCTGCGGGCCGGCGCGATGGCGATGGGCGCCGAGGTCGAGATTTCCACCATCCCCGGCTATCTGCCGCAGCGCAACGACCGCAAATTCGGCGAGTTCTTTGGGGCCAACGTTGAGAACCTCT
>DASXFE010000043.1:0-8225 GCA_036489765.1 Allostellaceae bacterium
GCCCTCGAGCTGACCGCCGCGGCCGATCTCAAGGCGGGGGACAAGCCCGCCGCGCTCAAGATCTACAAAGAGCTCGCCGACGACCTCTCGACGCCGGAAGGGCTGCGCAGCCGCGCCGCCGAACTGGCTGCCGCGCTCGCCCCCTAACAGATCATCGGGCCCATGAACCGACGCGATTTTGGCGTGCTGCTCCTGGCGTCTCTGACCGAGGCCGGCTGCGGCCTGTTTGGCGACACCACCAAGAAGACGCCGCTGCCCGGCGAGCGCATCTCGGTGCTCGGTCTCGACCACCGGCTCGCGCCCGACCCTCTGCTGGCGAATGTGGCGGTAACGCTGCCGCGGCCGGTCGTGAACCCCGACTGGCCCGAGCCCGGCGGCTATCCGAACCACGCGATGTACCACCTCGGACTGGCGCCGAGCCTGACGCGCGCCTGGGAAACCAGCGTCGGCGACGGCAACTCGCGCTATCGAAAGGTGATGTCGCAGCCGGTCGTCGCGCACGACACCGTGTTCGCGATGGATGGGGGCACGCAGGTCAGCGCGCTTTCCGCAAGCAACGGCAACAGCATCTGGCAGGTCGACCTCAAGCCCGAAGACACCGAAGGCAACGCGTTCGGCGGCGGACCGTGTTTCTGGAAAGACCGGCTTTACGTCGCGACCGGCTATGCCGAGGTGCTGGCGGTCGATCCGGCGAGCGGCAAGGTGATCTGGCGTAAACCGGTCGATTCGCCGGTCCATGCGGCGCCGACCGTCTCCGACGGCCGCGTCTTTGCGGTCACGGTCGACAACCAGCTTTTCGTGCTCGCCGCCGAGGACGGGCGGCGGCTGTGGACCCATAACGGCATCCCGGAGACCGCGGGGTTGCTCGGCGGCGCGAGCCCGGCGGTCGAGGGCGAGATCGTCGTCGTCGCCTACAATTCGGGCGAGCTCTTTGCGCTGCGGGTCGAAAACGGGCGGCCGCTGTGGTCGGACAGCCTGGCAGCGTCGCGTACGGTCGATCCGATGTCCGGCCTCGCCGATATCCGCGGCCGGCCGGTGATCGACCGCGACCGCGTCTTTGCGATCAGCCATAGCGGGCGGATGGTCTCGATCGACCTCAGGCGCGGCGACCGCGTCTGGGAGCAGGACATCGCCAGCGCCCATGGTCCCTGGGTCGCCGGCGACTATGTCTTTGTCCTGGCCAACGACAACGAGCTCGCCTGCCTGACCCGCGACAAGGGCAAGACCCGCTGGGTGCAGCAGCTTCCGCAATACGACAACCCCGAAAAGCGCGAGGACCCGATCCTGTGGGCCGGGCCCGTGCTGGGCGGCGACCGGCTCATCGCCCTATCGAGCACCGGCGACGCGGTTTCGGTGTCGCCCTATACCGGGCAGCCGCTCGGGCGCATCTCGATGTCGGCGGGCGGCTATCTGGGCCCGATTATCGCCGGCGGGACCCTTTATTTGCTGGCCGACGACGCCAATCTCTCGGCCTATCGTTGAGGCTGGGCGTCCCGGCCGGGGCTGGGTGATGTCTCTGACGGTCGCGATCATCGGCCGACCCAATGTGGGGAAGTCGACGCTGTTCAACCGGCTGATCGGCCGGCGGCTGGCGCTTGTCGACGATTTGCCCGGCGTCACCCGCGACCGGCGTGAAGGCGAGGGGCGGATCGCCGATCTCGAATTCCGCGTGATCGATACAGCCGGACTCGAGGACGAGGCGCCCGAGACGCTGGCCGGGCGGATGCGGGCGCAGACCGAGCGCGCGCTCGACGATGCCGATCTCGCGCTGTTGCTGTTCGACGCCCGCGCCGGCCTCACGGAGATCGATCGCCACTTCGCCCGTTGGCTGCACAAGAGCGGCAAGCCCATCATCCTCGTCGCCAACAAGGCCGAAACGGCGGGGGCACTCGCCGATGCCGCGGAAGCCTATGGCCTCGGCTTTGGTGACCCCGTGCCGATCTCGGCGCAGCACGGCGAGGGCTTTGCCGAGCTCTATGCGCGGCTCACGCCATTCGCGGCCGAGGCGGAAGCGGCTCCGGACGGCGATGATGCGCCGAGGCCGCTGCAGCTCGCAATCGTCGGCCGGCCGAATGTCGGAAAGTCGACGCTGGTAAACCGGCTTCTCGGCGAGGACCGGCTGCTGACCGGGCCCGAACCGGGCATCACACGCGATTCGATCGCGGTCGAATGGCGCTGGCGCGACCGCGACATCCGCCTTGTCGACACGGCCGGGATGCGGCGGCGGGCGAGGGTCGAAGAGCAGCTCGAACGGCTCGCCGTCGCCGACACGCTGCGCTCGGTCCGCTTTGCCGAGACCGTCATCGTCGTGCTCGACGCGCTGCTGCCGTTCGAGCGGCAGGATTTGACGATCGCCAACCTTGCCGCAGACGAAGGGCGGGCGATCGTGCTCGCGGCGAACAAATGGGACGCCGTTCCGGATCGCGGCGCGGCGCTGGGGCGGCTCCGGGACCGGATGACCGCGTCGTTGCCGCAGCTCGACGGCATCGCGCTGGTGCCGGTCAGCGGGCTCACCGGGTTTGGGCTCGACGCGCTGATGGCGGCGGCGTGCGAGGCCGATACGGTGTGGAACAAGCGCGTGCCGACGCCGGTGCTGAACCGATGGCTGGCGGCGATCCAGGAACACCACCCGCCACCGGTCGTCGGCGCGCGGCGGCTGAGGCTGCGCTACATCACGCAGGTCAACACCCGACCGCCGAGCTTTGCCCTCTTCGCATCGAAGCCGGGCGAGCTGCCGGAATCCTATCGGCGCTACCTCGTCAACGCGCTGCGCAAGGATTTCGACCTGCCCGGCACGCCGATCCGAATGATGCTGCGGAAGGGGCAGAACCCCTACGCACGGAACTGACGAGCGCGGGCGTCTCGCCCATAATTTTCGCTGGAAATGCGGGCGGGACACCCGCGCTCCTATACCGGCCGGACCTGCGAGACGGTGTCGTTGAGGTCGCTGGCGGCGACGATCTCGCCGTTCTTGTCCCATTCGGGGAGGGCGAGGCGGACAAAGGCTTCGGCGACGCTTTCGGGCGGCGGCAGGGTGTCGGGGTTCTCGCCCGGGAAGACACGGGCGCGGAGCTGGGTGCGGACGACGCCGGGACTGAGGAGGTTGGCGCGGACGCGGGTCGTGGCGAGCTCGGCGGCATAGGTTTTGACGAGCGCCTCGAGCGCCGCCTTGCTCGCGGCATAGGGGCCCCAATAGGCCCGCGGCGCGCGGGCGATATTGCTGGTGACAAAGATCGCCCGCCCGTGCTCGGCGACGCGGAGGAGCGGGTCCATCGCGCGAATGAGGCGCCAGTTCGCGGTGAGGTTCAGGTCGACGACCTCGCCCCAGAGCGCTGGATCGATATGGCCGAGCGGCGAGAAGACGCCGAACTCGGCGGCGTTGCCGACGAGGATGTCGAGATGGCCGTAGCGCTTGTAAAGCGCGCCGGCGAGTTCGTCGATCTTGATGAACTCGCGCAAGTCGAGCGGCACCAGCGTCGCCTCGCCGCCGGCAGCACGGATCTGGTCGTCGACCTCTTCGAGCGCGCCGACGGTTCGCCCGACCAGCACGACATGCGCGCCCTCGGCGGCAAACTTGACCGCGACCGCCGCGCCGATCCCGCGCGAGCCGCCGGTGACGAGGGCGATCTTGCCGTCGAGGCGTCCGGGCATCTATTGCACGGCCGGGCGGCGCGAGATCACCGCGAGCGCGATGAGGCTCAAGAGCGCGCTGAACATCAGGTAATAGGCCGGCGAGAGCGGATCGCCGGTGCTCGCGATCAGCCAGGTCGCGACGAGCGGCGCGAACCCGCCAAAGATCGTCACCGACACGCTGTAGCTGAACGCGACCCCGACCGCGCGGGTGTCGACCGGGAATTGCTCGGACAGCAGCGACGGCAGGATGCCGCTATATCCCGCCTTGATCAGGTTGAGCCAGCCGACTGCGAGCATCGCCGTCGCCAGCGACGGCCAGGAATGCATGATCCAGAACACAGGATACGAGGTCAGGAGGAACAGCCAGCCGGTGATCTTCATCAGCCGCGTGCGGGCGGTCCCGTCCGAGATGTAGCCGGCGATCGGCGAGAAGACGGCGAGAAACACGCCGCCGACCAAGGTCGCGATGAACCCGGTCGCGGCGGACAGATGGAGCTGTTTGATGCCGTAGGTCGGAATGTAGAGCAGCAGGTAATAGGAGCTGTTCGAGATGACCGCGGCGCCCATCGCCAGCACCACCGCGCGCGGATGATCGCGCAGCAACTCGCGGACCGGAGCTTTCTCGCGGCGGGATCCGAGGTAGGCCGGGGTCTCCTCCATCTTCGAGCGGATGTAGAGGCCGGCCGGGCCGACGAGGAGGCCGAAGAAATAAGGGACGCGCCAGCCCCACTCGACGATCTGGTCGTGCGAGAGGGTCGTCGTCACCGCGATGCCGAACAGCGCCACGATCACCGAGATGATGCCGGTGCTGGCCCACTGCCAGCTCGCCGCGTAGCCCTTCCGGTCGCTGCCGTGCTCGACCAGGAAGGCGACGGCGCTGCCGAATTCCCCGCCGACCGAAAACCCCTGCAGCAGCCGCGCGCCGGTGATGATGACCGGCGCGGCAAGGCCGATCGTCGCAAAGCTCGGCGTCACGCACATCAGGATCGTGCCGACCATCATCAGGGCGATCGACAGGGTCAGCCCCGCCTTGCGTCCGCGCTTATCGGTATAGGCGCCGATGAAGATCGCCCCAAGCGGACGCACCACGTAGGAAAGCCCGAAGGCGGCGAAAGTGATCAGCAGCGAGACGGTCGGATTGGCGACCGGAAAAAAGACTTGGGCGATTGTGACTGCGAAATAGCCGTAGACGAGGAAGTCAAACCATTCGAGCACATTGCCGATCGTTGCGGCTAGGAGTACCCGCCCCAGCGATGTCTTTTTTTGATAACCACCGGCTATTGCCGCGTCGACCGCCATCACCACCTCCCCGGGTTCTTTTCTCCGAGGATTAGACCATGCTCACACGGTCTCCGCCAGCAGGGAAAGCTGCACGGAAATCTTGCCGTCATCGGCGTCGATCAGGGGGATCGGGTAGTCGCCGGTGAAGCAGGCGTCGCAAAAACGGGGGCCGGCGGGCTCGCGACGGTTGTGGCCCATCGCCCGGTAAAGCCCGTCGATCGAGATGAAGGCGAGACTGTCGGCGCCGATGAACCTCGCCATCTCGTCGACGTCGTAGCGCGAGGCGAGCAGGTCGCCGCGTTCGGGCGTCGCGATGCCGTAGAAACAGGAGTGGCTCGTCGGCGGGCTCGAGATCCGCACGTGCACCTCGCGCGCGCCGGCGCGGCGGACCATGTCGACGATCTTTGTCGAGGTCGTGCCGCGAACGATCGAGTCGTCGACCAGCACTACGCGCTTTCCTTCGAGATCGGCGCGGTTGGCGTTGTGCTTGAGGCGGACGCCGAGATGGCGGATCTGGTCGGTCGGCTCGATAAAGGTGCGGCCGACATAGTGGTTGCGGATGATCCCGAGCTCGAACGGGATACTGCTTTCGAGCGAATAGCCGAGCGCGGCCGGCACGCCGGAATCCGGCACCGGCACGATGATGTCGGCGTCGACCGGCGCCTCGCGGGCGAGCTCGCGGCCGATCTGCTTGCGCGCCTTGTAGACGCTTTTCCCCTCCATGACGCTGTCGGGGCGGGCGAAGTAGATGTATTCGAAGACGCAGAAACGCCGCGACACCGCCTCGAACGGCTTCAGGCTGCGTAACCCGCCGCCGGCGATCACGACGATCTCGCCGGGCTCGACGTCGCGGACGAATTCCGCGCCGATGATGTCGAGGCCGCAGGTTTCCGACGACAGCACCCAGGCGTCGCCGAGCCGGCCGATCACCAGCGGGCGCACCCCGAGCGGGTCGCGCAGGCCGATGAGGGCCTCCTGCGACAACGCAACCAGCGAATAGGCGCCCTCGACCTGTCGCAGCGCGTCGGTCAATCGTTCGACGACGGTGTCCTTGAGGCTCGTCGCGATCAGGTGGACGATGACCTCGGTGTCGCTTGTCGAATGAAAGAGGCTGCCGCGGCGCACGAGCTGGCGGCGGAGCTGATACGCGTTGGTGAGGTTGCCGTTGTGGCACAGCGCCAGCCCGCCAAACTCGAAATCGGCGAAGAACGGCTGGATGTTGCGGGTGACGACCTCGCCGGTCGTGGCATAGCGCACATGGCCGATGGCGGTGTGGCCCTTGAGGCGGTCGATGACCTCCTTCGAGCTGAAGTTGTCGCCGACGAGCCCGGGCCCGCGCTGAGGGATGAACTGGTTGCCGTCATATGCGACGATCCCCGCCGCCTCCTGCCCGCGATGCTGCAGCGCATGCAGTCCGAGCGCGGTCAGGGCAGCGGCGTCGGGGTGGCCGAAGACCCCGAACACGCCGCATTCGTCGTGAAAATGATCCGAATCGGCGTGGCCAGTCGTACCCATTCGCGATCCTTGAGGCCGTGGTCCGACAGGCTTTGATATGGGTCTGCAGGGCCTGTAAGACCAGTGTAACACATTCCGTTTCGCCTAATGCTGCGACCCAATGAGCCGATCGAGCTGTTGCCGGTCGGTCGGGTTGTAAGACGGTGCGGGGTTCGCGGGAGGAGCCGGTGGAGCGGGGGGCGTCGGGTTCGACAGCGCCCGGAGCGCCTTGTCGGCCTGGATTGCCGGCGACACGGTCCGGATCGTCTGGTCGGCGGCATCGCCGACCTTGCTCTTCAGCGAGTCGGGCAGGACCGAACGCAGCAGGTCGGCACCTTGTTGCAGATACGGCGAGCTTTTCGCTTCGCGAATCCACCCGGGCCGGTCGTTGGGCGTGAGGCTGATATCGAGGACGAGATAGGCGAGCGACACGATGAAGGCGCCGCGCAGCAGACCGAAGATAAACCCGAGCGTGCGGTCGATCGGCGACAGGGCACTCGACCGCACCGAGCGGGCGACGATCCCGGTCAAAATCGTCATGACGATCAGCGTGCCGATAAAGAGGCCGAACCCGGCGATGAGCTGCGACAGGAGCGGGTTGTGCACCATCGGGTCGATGATCGCGTAGACGGCCTTGAACCCGTAAAGCGTCACCGCCCCGGCGGTGACCCAGGCGACGATCGACAGCGCCTCGCGGACAAAGCCGCGGGCAAAAGCGAAAACCGCCGAGAGCACGATGACCGCGAGGACGCCTAGATCAAGGGGGTTCATTCGGCGACCGCGACCGGTCGGTGGTCCCGTTGCCGTTTGCCGCGCGGGGCGAGACGGGCGACAAGTTCGCTCAGGTGCCCGATCGGCTTGGCCGCGAGCCCCTCGGCATTGCGCCCGCGGAGGGCCGGCGTCCAGGCCTCGGCAAAGCCGAGCTTTGCCGCCTCCTTGAGCCGCGCGTCGGTATGCGACACGGGACGGACCCGGCCGCTCAACCCGATCTCGCCGAAGAGGACGGCGTCGGCCGGGACCGGCGTCTCGGTCAGCGCCGAGACCAGCGCGGCGGCGACGGCGAGGTCGGCCGCCGGCTCGACGATGCGCAGCCCGCCGGCAATGTTGAGATAGATGTCGTTGGCACCGACCGACAGCCCGCAGCGCGCGTCGAGCACCGCCGTGACCATCGCCAGCCGCGTCGCATCCCACCCGACGACGGCGCGGCGCGGCGTGCCGAGCGGGGACGGGGCGACGAGCGCCTGGACCTCGACCAGCACCGGCCGCGTGCCCTCGATCCCGGCGAAGACGGCCGAGCCGGCGACGATGCCGCCATCCTCGTCGCCGTTGCGGTCGGCGAGGAACAGGGCCGACGGGTTCGGCACCTCGGCGAGGCCGCGGTCGCCCATCTCGAAGACGCCGATCTCGTCGGTCGCGCCAAAGCGGTTCTTGACCGCACGCAGGATGCGGAACTGATGGCCGCGCTCGCCTTCGAAATACAGCACCGTGTCGACCATGTGTTCAAGTACGCGCGGGCCGGCGATGACGCCTTCCTTGGTGACATGCCCGACCAGCACCAGCACGAAGCCGCGCCGCTTGGCGAGCGCGATCAGCTCCTGCGCCGAGCCTCGCACCTGTCTGACCGTACCCGGCTCGCTGTCGAGGGTGTCGAGATACATCGTCTGGATCGAGTCGATCACCGCCAGTTGCGGCGGGTTGGCGATGTCGAGCGAGGCGGCGATATCGCGCACGCTGGTCGCGACCGCGAGCCGCATCGGCGCGTCCTCGACGCCGAGCCGGCGGGCGCGCAGGCGAATCTGGTCGATCGCCTCTTCGCC
>DASXFE010000050.1:0-12071 GCA_036489765.1 Allostellaceae bacterium
CGCTACATGCAGATCGAGGGCATGGCCCAACTTACACCGCTGCTCATCGACGCCAATCCGGCCACACTTCCACCCATGGCGGCCTGACCAATGCCCACCTCAAACCCCACCCCGATTTACACCAGCTTGACGGACGCGACCAAGCCCGATCCCCAAGGCCGCTGCCGCTCTTGCTCTCCTCGATACATGGATCGAGGACTACAACACCGTCCATCCCCATTCCCGGCTGGGCTACCGCTTACCCAGGGAGTACATCCTGTCCCAACCCGCCGCGTGTCCGGTTTAACGGGGTCAACTCCACCATGCCTCCTCTAATTGTTCCCGTTTACAACGAGAACATATCGTCCAATCTGCATCGGGATAACCACCACACCCGTGACAAACCTGTTCCATACAATTTGCGCTCGAACGTGCTCCCCGCTAACCGCAAGGAGCAACGCGCGAACGGGCTAGCTGATATGCCCAAATTATAGCATTTGGGGTCTCAGCCGGGTCTCGCGGATAGGGGTCATAGGTGGATAACTATGTCGAGCCACGGATCAAGGCATCCTCTCTAAGGTTCCGGAATCGCGAGAGCTAATCATTATTACGATTCAATGACTTAAAAAGGCCGCGATTTTTGATTCCGGCATTCCCCGGTTCGAATCCAGGCGCCCCAGCCAGCTAGGTTTTCTTGGCGAGCAACGCGAGCCTGGAAAACCTGCTGCCCCGGCAAAAGCCGGGGCCCATCTTCCATATTCCCGACCGCTCACCCGATCGGCGGATGCTTCGCGTCGGTGCCGGCGGCCTGCTCCCAGGCGCGGGCGACTTGGTAGAGGGTCGCTTCGGCGAAATAGCGGCCGACGAACTGAACCGAGAGCGGCAGGCCGGCCGACGAGAGGCCGGCCATCATCGCCAGCGCCGGGTGGCCGGTGACGTTGAACGGGGTGCGGGCCTGGCGCGGATAGGTGCGCTCGGTCTCCTCGGCGTCCTCGATCCGGCTCGGCGGGTCCATCGCGCTGGCGCAGACGAGCACGTCGACCTCGCGCAGTGCATCTTCGACCGCCGCAATCATCTCGAGGCGGCGGCGGTTGGCCTGGACGTAGTCGCCGGCGGCAATAAAGGCACCCGGCAGCAAGCGACGGCGCGCGAGCTTGCCGTAATCACCCGGCCGCTCGCGCAGCCAAGGGCCGTGGATCGCCCATGCCTCGCTTTGCAAGATCACCCGGTTGACGGCGGCGAACTCGCCGAGCGTCGGGAGGCGGATGTCGCGGATTTCGGCGCCGAGGCTTTTCAGCGTCGCCGCGACGTTTTCGAGCCCGGCCGCGACCTCGGAACTGGCTGGCAGGTCGGTCTCGTGGAAATGCCGGACAAAGCCGATCCTGAGGCCGCGGACGCCTCGGTCGAGGGCGGCGGCGTAATGGCCGGCAGATGTGGCGGCGCTGCCGGGGTCGAGCGCGTCGTGCCCGGCGATCGTCTCCAGCACCAGAGCGTTGTCGGCAACCGTGCGGGTCAGCGGGCCGACATGATCGAGCGTGAACGACAGCGGAAACACGCCGCGCCGCGACACGAGGCCATAGCTCGGCTTCAGCCCGACGATGCCGCAAGCGCTCGCCGGGTTGCGCACGCTGCCGCCGGTGTCGCTGCCGAGCGCCATCGGGAAGAGCCCGCCCGCGACCCCCGACCCGGACCCCGACGACGAGCCGCCGGGATGATGCGCCGTGTTCCACGGGTTGCGCGCCGGCGGCCACGGCAGATCGAAGCTCGGCCCGCCGATGGCAAACTCATGCGTCGACAATTTGCCGAGCACGATCGCGCCGGCGCCGCGCAGCTTCTCGACGCACACCGCATCCTGCTTCGCGACATGGTCGATCAGGATCTTCGAATGGCAGGACGTCGGCAGGCCGGCAACATCGATGATGTCCTTGATCCCGACCGGCACGCCGTGCAGCGGGCCGCGCGGCCGGCCGGCGGCGATCTCGGCCTCGGCCGCTTTCGCGGCGCCCATCGCGGCGTCGGCATCGAGCCGAATAAACGCGTGCAGCTTGGGGTCGAGCCGTTCGATGCGGTCGAGGAGCGCCCGGGTCAGCTCGACCGGCGACAGCTTGCGCGCGGCGATCGCGCCGGCCGCCTCGGCGGCGGTCAGCCAGTGGAGGTCGATCATAGCCCCTCTCCCGCCCGCATCGGCGGCCACGGCTCGGCGCGCGGGTCGGTCGGCGCCTTCATCCGCGCGATCGAGCCGGTGGCCGCGTTGACGGCGGCGGCAACGTCGTCGGGAAATTCCTTCAGCGCCTTGTCGAGCCCGGCGCGGCGCGCCAGCATTTCGATCTCAGCCTGGTCCATCCGAACGCTCCGACACGGTTTGCCGCACCAGCAAACCAGATGTCGCGCCGCGCCTCAATCGATGAAGAGCATCGCCGGCTGCTCCAGATACGCCTTGACCCGCTGGATGAACGAGGCCGCCTCCCAGCCGTCGACGATGCGATGATCGAACGACGACGACAAGTTCATCATCTGCGCGATCGCGACCTGTCCGTCACGGACGATCGGGCGGGCGACGATCTTGTTGACCCCGACGATCGCGACCTCGGGCCGGTTGATGACCGGTGTCGCCGCTAGCCCTCCGAGGGGGCCGAGGCTCGATATGGTGATGGTCGAGCCCGAGAGCTCGTCACGCGTCGCCTTCCCTCGTCTCGCGGCGTCGGCAAGCCGGGCGACCTCGGCCGCGCACCGCCACAGATCGAGCGCCTGGGCATTGCGGACGACTGGCACGACGAGCCCGCTATCGGTCTGCGTCGCGACGCCGAGATGGACGGCGCGGTGACGGGACAGCGTCCCCGCCTCGTCATCGAACCGCGCGTTGACCTGCGGATGCCGGGCGACGGCCTTGACGATGGCGCGCATCAGGAACGGCAGCAGGGTCAGATGCGGTCGGCCGGGATGGGTTTCGTTCAGATGCGCCCTGAGCGCCTCGACCGCCCCGACCTCGACCTCCTCGATATACGCGAAATGCGGGATGCGCCGGTGCGACTCGGAAAGATGTTCGGCAATCGCCCGGCGCAGGCCGACGACCGGAAGGGTCTCGACCGCGTCCTCGCCCGCCTCCCGCGGCTTGGCGCCAAGATAGGCGTCGAGGTCGGATTGGGTGACCCGTCCCTCGGGCCCGGTGCCCGGGACCTGTTCGAGAGCTACTCCCTGATCCGAAGCGCGCTTGCGGACGGCCGGAGACGCGAGCAGCTTTGCGCGGGCGCCATCGACCTCGTCCTGTTCGCTCTGCGAACGGT
The DNA here is from genome assembly GCA_036489765.1 of Allostellaceae bacterium. GTDB lineage: Bacteria > Pseudomonadota > Alphaproteobacteria > ATCC43930 > CGMCC-115725 > DATARH01. Next base: position 3,264 of record DASXFE010000050.1, read on the forward strand.
CCCTCTCCCGCGATGCAGGCGAGGTGAAAGCAGCATCCATCCCCTCGCCCGCATCGCGGGAGAGGGGGGACCCGGACGGCTGAAGGTCTTCTTCGGCCTCACCGTCAGCCGCAACCTCCAACTCCACCAGATCCGACCCGACCGCGCGTTTCTCGCCGACCTCGCCATGAATCGCGACGACCTTGCCGCCTCTCGGCGCCGGCAGTTCGACGGTGGCCTTGTCGGTCATCACCTCGACGAGCGGGTCGTCTTCCTCGACGACATCGCCGACCTTGACGTGCCAGGCGACGATCTCGGCCTCGGTCGTTCCTTCGCCGGCGTCGGGCAGCTTGACGATCTGGCGCGCCATCTCACGCCGCCATCGCGCGGCGGATGCCCTCGGCGACGCGGTGCGGGCCGGGGAAATATTCCCACTCGAAGACATGCGGATAGGGCGTGTCCCACCCGGTCACGCGCACGATTGGCGCCTCGAGGTGATAGAAGCAGTGCTCCTGCACCAGCGCGGCGAGCTCGGCGCCAAACCCGCTCGTGCGCGTCGCCTCATGCGCGATGACGCAGCGACCGGTCTTCTTGACCGACTCGGCGATCGTGTCGAGGTCGAGCGGCAACAGCGTCCTGAGATCGATCACCTCGGCGTCGACCCCGGCCTCCTCGGCGCCGGCGAGCGCGACATGCACCATCGTGCCGTAGGCGAGGATCGTCACCGCCGCGCCCTCGCGCACCACCGCCGCCTGGCCGAGCGGGATCGCGTAGTGGCCCTCCGGCACGTCGCTCTTCTCATGCCGGGTCCAGGGTTTCGCTGGACGGTCGGGATACCCGTCGAACGGCCCGTTATAGAGCCGCTTCGGCTCGAAAAAGACCACCGGGTCGTCGTCCTCGATCGCGCTGATCAGGAGCCCCTTCGCGTCGTACGGGTTCGACGGGATCACCGTCTTTAGCCCGCAGACATGGGTGAAAAGCGCCTCCGGGCTCTGGCTGTGCGTCTGGCCGCCGAAGATGCCGCCGCCGCACGGCGCGCGCACGGTGATCGGCGCCCAGAATTCGCCGGCCGAGCGATAGCGCAGCCGCGCCGCCTCGGAGACGAGCTGGTCGGTCGCCGGATAGATGTAGTCGGCGAACTGCACCTCGACGACGGGCCGGAGCCCATAGGCGCCCATCCCGACCGCGACCGCCATGATCCCGCCCTCTGCGATCGGGGTGTCGAAGACGCGCCGCTCGCCATGCTTTTTCTGGAGCCCCTCGGTGACGCGGAAGACGCCGCCGTAAAACCCGACATCCTCGCCGAACACCAGCACGTTCGGGTCGCGCGCGAGCATCACGTCCATCGCCGAGTTGAGCGCCTGCACCATGGTCATCGACGGCATCGCTCAGCCCCTCAGCTCGTCGCGCTGTGCCCGGAGATGCGGCGGCATCTCCTTGAAGACATCCTCGAACATCGTGTCGGCGCTGAATTGCGGCCCCTGGTCGAGCGTCCCCGATTTCTCGGCCTCGCGGTTGGCGGCGCGGACCTCCTCGGTCAATTCCTTCGCCAGCGCGTCCTGCTTCTTCTCGGACCACTCGCCGAGCTTGATCAGATGCCGCGACAGCCGTTCGACCGGGTCGCCGAGCGGCCAGTCCTTGGGCTCGTCCTCGGGGCGATAGCGGGTCGGGTCGTCGCTCGTCGAATGCGAGCCGGCGCGATAGGTGAAGAGCTCGATCAGCGTCGCGCCGTGATTGGCCCGCGCCCGTTCGGCCGCCCATTTCGTCGCCGCGTAGACCGCGAGGAAATCGTTGCCGTCGACCCTCAACGTCGCGAGCCCGAACCCGACCGCCCGCGCCGCAAATGTCGCCTCGTCGCCGCCCGCGACCTCCTGATGCGACGAGATCGCCCACTGGTTGTTGACGACGTTCAACACCACCGGCGCGCGGTACACGGCGGCAAAGGTCAGCGCGTGGTGGAAATCGGCCTCGGCCGTCGCGCCCTCGCCGATCCACCCAGCGGCGATGCGGCGATCGCCCTTATAGGCCGACGCCATCGCCCACCCGACCGCCTGCGGAAACTGGGTGCCGAGATTGCCCGACAGCGAAAAGAACGAATGCTCGCGCGACGAATACAGCACCGGCAATTGCCGCCCCTTCATCGGGTCGCGCTTGTTGGCGTAGCACTGGCACATCATGTCGACGATCGGATACCCGCGCGCGATCAGAAGCCCCTGCTGGCGATAGGTCGGGAACACCATGTCGTCGGGCGCGAGCGCCATCGCCTGCGCGACCCCGATCGCCTCCTCGCCGGTGCATTTCATGTAAAAGCTGGTCTTGCCCGCGCGCACCTGCCGGTACATCCGGTCGTCATAAGCCCGCGTCAGCATCATCCACTTGAGCCCGGCCCGCAGCGTCTCTGCATCAACCCCCGGATCCCACTCCCCGACCGCCTTGTCGTCGTCGCCGAGCACGCGAATCAGCGCCGTCGCCAGCCGGTGCGTCTTGACCGACGGCACATCGACCTCCGGCCGCGCCAGCTTCCCGGGCGGCGGCATCTTGAAATAGCTGAAATCCGGCTGCTGCCCCGGCATCGACCGATGCGGCGGAATGTGCAGATGCAGAGGCTCGGACGAAGAAGGAGGCACCGTATCCATATTCACCGCCACGCGAATTCGGTCACCACGTTTAACGTAGGCCGAACGACGTGAATGTCAGCGCCGATCCCCAAAAAATCGGTGAACGGAAATTCGCGAGGGGGAAAGTCCGCTACATCCCCCGCCTGAGCCGCGCCATCCCGGCGAGCCACCTATCCGGATCGTCGGCTTTGCGGCTTGTGTAGGTGGCGACTTCGGGGTGCGGGAGAATGAGGAAACGTTCGGCGGCGAGGCCTTCGACGGCGATGTCGGCGACGGCGTCGGGGGTGAGGACGCCGTTCATGTCCGGGACGCCGCGGTCGATGCCGCGCAGCATCGCCGTGTCGACGCCTTGCGGGCAGAGGACCGAGACCTTGATGCCGCGGTCTCGGGTAGAGAGGGCGAGGTTTTCGGCGAAGCCGAGCGCGGCGTGCTTGGTCGCGGAATAGGGGCCGCTGCCGATCTGCGACAGGAGGCCGGCGGCCGAGACCGTCTGCAGGAAATACCCGCCGCCGCGCGCGGCCATGCGCGGGACGAGGTGGCGGGCGGCGTAGACATGCGCCATCACATTGACGGCCCAGCTCCGCGCCCATCCGTCGTCGGGGGCGCTCGCCGGGTTGTTCCAATCGGGGTCGAGCACGGCGATCCCGGCGTTTGAGCAGAACAGGTCGATCGGGCCGTGGCGGGTCTCGGTGTCGTCAATCAGGCGGAGGATGTCGTCCTCGCGGCTGACATCGCGGCACACGATATCGCCGCCCGCGTCGAGATCGGCGCCGACGACGGCCTTCGCCCCCTCGCGGGCAAACCGTGCGCACAACGCCGCGCCGATCCCCCGCGCGGCGCCGGTGACCACCACCACCTTGTCTGCGAGGTTCACTTCCGCCAGCCGCGGGCGTTGCGGCCGCCGGTGAAGCCGGCTCGGACGCGCTGTTTGAGGAGGGCCGGCGGGCGGAAGCGTTCGCCATAGGCCTCGTAGAGCACCTCCCCGGCCTGGAGGCAGAGCTTTGAGGTCGTCGCGTCCATCAATTCGAACGGCCCCATCGGGTGGCCGAGGCCGAGCTTGCAGGCGGTGTCGATATCCTCCGGCGTCGCCACCCCCTCTTCGACAAGCCGCACCGCCTCGTTGAGGAAGATCAGGAACACGCGGTTGACCGCGAAGCCGGCGACGTCCTTGATCTTGATCGCGACCTTGTTGTTCTCGCGCATCAGCCGCATCGTCGTGTCGAGGGTCGCCGCCGAGGTGTCGAAGGCCGGGATCACCTCGACCAATTTCATCCGCGACGCCGGCGAGAAGTAATGCGTGCCGATGAAATTCGGCCGGCGCGCCTCGCTCACATACGAGGCAAGGGTCGAAATGGGGATCGTCGAGGTATTGCTGGCGAGGATGCAGCCCGGTTTGCACAGCGCGTCGAGCTTACGGTAGGTCTCGGCCTTGATCTCCTCGTTCTCGAACACCGCCTCGGTGACGAAATCGCACTCGGCGAAGGGGTCTAGCGCCACGCTTGTCGAGATGCGGGCGAGCGCCAGCGGCTTCTCCTCGTCCTTGTAGTCGCCGCGCTGGGTGCCGCGGTCGAGCGTCCGCGCCAGCCGATCCATCGCCGCCGAAAGCTGCGCCTCGCCGGTATCCGACAGCACCACGTCATGCCCCGCGAGCGCAAAGACCAGCCCGATCTCCGCCCCCATCAACCCGGCCCCGACAACCCCGACCTTTCCGCTCATTTCCAGTCCCCCTGATCCCCGGCGTGCATGATCGCCTCATAATCGCGGCCACCATAGAAAAACCGGCCGATTTCGACATCGCCTGACGGCAAGATCGTGTAAGCGATGACGACCCGCCGCTCGAAGGTGACGATGCGCACACGAGGCCGCAAATCGTCCCTCGTCCGCCCGCCTTCCGGAAAAACCGGCAAATGCGCACACCACGCCCTGATGCGCCGCACATATTCGACGGCAATCCGGTCGCTGCCGCTCTGCTCGTAGATGTATCGGGAAATGTTGGCGAGGTCCGCTCTCGCCGACGGCCTAAGGAGAAGCCTAGGCACGGCTCTTCGCGGGTCGGGCGGACTTCTCATACATGGCTTCGATCTCGTCAAAAACCTCATCCGCGGGCAAGCTCGGTCGCGGATCGTCCCAAGCTTCGTTGATCTTTTTCTTCAGCAGCCGCACGCGCTCTTCGACGCCGATCTCGTGCTCCTCAAGCAGTCTCAGCCCTGCCCGGACGACTTCGCTGGCATTTTGATACCGGCCCCGGGCTACGCGCTCGCGAACGAACTCCTCAAAATGGTCACCCAGATTAATGCTTGGCATGAGTGCCTCGTAACCAATAGATGACAATGAATATCTATCGCCGGGCCGGAATGTCAATTTCCCATCAGCCCAGCGACCGCGCCAAGTCCCACGCCACCTCGCCCAGCGGGCGGGCGGTTGCGCCCATTTCGACCGCGTCGGCGCCGGCGGCGGTGCCGTCGATCGCGCGCTTGGCGATGCCCTGCAGGATCGCGGCGATGCGGAAGAGGCTGTAGACCAGATAGAATTCCCAGTTCCCGATCGGCCCGCGCCCGGTGTTGCGGCGATAGGCGGCGACATAGTCAGGCTCGTCGGGGATGCCGAGCGCGGCGAAATCGACGCCGGCGAGGCCGCGGAACAATTCGGGCGTCACGCGCCAGGTCAGGCAGTGATACGCGAAATCGGCCAGCGGATCGCCGATCGTCGACAGTTCCCAGTCGAGCACGCCGATGACGCGCGGCTGGGTCTTGTGGAAGACGAGATTGTCCATGCGGTAGTCGCCGTGGACGATCGACGCCGCCCCCTCGGGCGGCAGGTGCTCGGGCAGCCAGTCGATGAGCGCATTCATCGCCGGCTGGGGGTCTGTCTCGGAGGCGCGGTACTGCCGGCTCCAGCGCGCGATCTGGCGGCCCATGTAATTGCCCGGCCGGCCGAAATCGCCGAGGCCCAGCCTCTCGTAATCGACCGAGTGCAGCGCGGCGATGACCGAATTCATCGACGCGAAGATCGCGGTGCGGTCCGCGCGCGAGACGCCGGGCAGGCGCTGGTCCCAGAAGATGCGGCCGTCGAGGAATTCCATCACATAGAACGCGCTGCCGATGACCGCATCGTCCTCGCACAGTGCGAAGACGCGCGGCACCGGCACGTTCGTGTCGGCGAGCGCGCGCATGACGCGGTATTCGCGATCGACCGCATGGGCGCTCGGCAAGAGCACACCGGGCGGCTTGCGGCGCAGCACGTAGTCGCCGGAGCCGGCGCGCAGGCGGTAGGTCGGGTTCGACTGGCCGCCGGAGAAGCGCTCCGCGGCGAGCGGGCCCCAGAACCCATCGACATTAGCCGCGAGCCAGCGCTCCAGCCGGTCGAGCTCCCGGTCGAGATCCACGGGGTTCAGCCGCGCGTGATCGACGCCGGCGACACCGGCGCGTAGCCCGGCTCGACCCGCACGTCGACGAGCGCCACCCCGCCGGCATCGACATGGTCGATCGCCGCCCTGAGCGCACGCGGCAATTCCTCGGGCCGGCGGATCGGACCCCAGCCGGCGGCGCCCTGCCCGCGCGCCAGCATCGCGATGTCGGGCTCGGGGTCGGAGATGCGCTGCCCGATCCAGCGGTTCGCGACCGGGCGGCTGCGCTGCCGCGCCATCCGGTCCTGGTGGAGCTCGTCGTTGAAGAACGAGTTGTTGTTCGAGACAATCACCAGGAGCGGGATGCGGTAATGGACGGCGGTCCACAGCGCCGTCACTCCCATCAGGCAATCGCCATCGCCGAGCACCGCGATCGGCAGCCGTCCCCGGCCACGCAAGGCGAGCGCCGCGCCGACCGCCATCCCCGGCCCGCCGCCGATCCCGCCGCCGCCGTCGCCGCCGAGCAAATCCATCGGATGTGCCGCCTCCCAATACCCGGCGGCCCAGGCGAGCGGGGTGCGGATCAGGCACACGTCGCGTCGCCCGACCTGCTCGCGCAACGCCGCGGCGACATCGGCGGGCACGATCGTCTCGCCCTTGCCGAGCGTCGGCAGCGCGGTGGGCTTGAGGGTGTAGCCCTGCCAGCCGGGCGCGCGCGGCTTCAGGTGAGGCAGGATCGCGGCGACCGCCTGATCGGGCTCGACCGGGAGGTGCAGGTCGGTCGGCGGCAGGATCTGGTAGTCCATGCTCCAGCCGTTGTGAATCGTGTGGTCGAGCGAGGCGAGGATGACCTTCGCGGCCGGCTGCTCGGCGCCGCATGCCGCCTTGAACGCGCCGCCGAGATCGACCCAGTCGAGGCTGAGGATCGCATCGGCCTCCTTGATGAGAGTGCAGGCATCGGCGCCCGGCATCGCGCCGGCCGGCGGGCCATGGAGCTTGTGCGCGGTCGGGAAGGTCGAGCCGGTCTTGGTGTCGGTCAGCACGATCGCACCCAGCGCCTCGGCGAGCTTGACCCGATCCGTCCAGGCGGCCTCGCTGGTCGATACCCGGCCCGCGAGGATCAGCGGGCGCTCGGCCACTTGCAGGATCGCCGCGGCCTCGGCGGCGGCGGCGGGATCGACCGCGGCGCCGCGCGGCGGCTTGAACCGGGCCGCGGAAGGCAGCGCCGGCAGGTCGCCGATCCGGCTTTCCTGCAGCGCGGCGTCGAGGCACACATAGACCGGGCCGCACGGCGCGGTCGTCGCCATGCGATGCGCGCGAAGGATCGACTCGGCCGCGGCGCCGACCGACATCGGCTGGTCGTCCCATTTCGTATAGTTGCGGACCAGCGCGCCCTGGTCCTGGGCAGTGTGGATCCAATCGATCCACGGCCGGCGCTGCGCGGCGTCGACCGGCCCCGTGGCGCCGAACACGATCACCGGCACGCGGTCGCACCAGGCGTTGAACATCGCCATCGTCGCGTGCATCAGCCCGACATTGCTGTGGACGATCGCGCCCATCGGCCTCCCGGCAACCTTGGCGTAGCCGTGCGCGATCGCGACCGCATGTTCCTCGTGGAGGCAGAGGAGCATCTGCGGCTCGGTATTGCCGAGCAGGTTGACGAGGCTGTCGTGAAGGCCGCGATAGCTTGCACCGGGATTGAGCGCCACAAACGGCAGCCCGATCTCGCGCATCATCAGCGCGATCGCGTCGCTGCCCCAGTAATCACCGGCCTCGTTGCCCAATGCCGGGCGTTCGATCGCGCCGGGCCCCTGATCCGATCCGTTCATCGCGCACCCCGCCGTTCCGGCCATCCGTTCGGATACGGCTGGGATTAGACCAGCCGTATCCCGAACGCCAGCGCTTAGCGAAGGGTCAGCCGGGAAATCGGCTCAGCAGGGGACGCACCGGCAACGCTTGCCCTCGGGCCCGCAAAACCCAGTGCCGACCCGGCGGGTAATGTGGTCGCCCGGCCCGTGGCAGGCGGCGGGCTGAAGGGGTTTGCGGCGTCGGGAGGCGCGGATCACCGCCGCCGGTCGGGTTTTGTCACGCCCGGCTCAGCGGGCGCCGGATCTCCGCACAGATCATCAGCGTGGCTCCCAACGCGAACGGAACGGCGAAATAGATGACGCCGCCGGGCAGAGCGCACACCGGCAACGCTCTCTGCCGCACCAACCGCCCCGCACCCAAGTGGGGGGCGATCTCCATCTGACCTCATGCACAAGGGGTACTCCGGCCGGCCGGCTACTCGACGTGGCCCCGTCGCGCCAGAAGAGGTTCATTAAGAAACTCTTTAAGGAGCACTTTTCGTGGCAAATATTGCAGCGCCTTTTACTGACGAGCGGCGTCCTCTCGATCTCGCTGCGCCGGGTGTGGAGCGTCGCAAGCCGACGCTGAAGCTTGTCGGATATATTGCCGCCGCGGTCATTGCGGCGGCGCTGGTCCTTCCCTTTGCCAGCGACATCTATCACCGTCATCAGGTGACGGTGCGGTTGTGGCCGCTCCTCAGCGAACAGGACCGTCTGGCCTACCGCAACTGGGACGGCGACGCGCCGTCCTTCAACCGGGCGATCTACAATCGCTGCATCCTGACCAACGGCAATGGCTCGGCGCTCTGCAATCCTCTGCGCCCGATCGAGTAAGCGCTAAGGGTAAAACGCGGCACTGACGACCGCGAGCCAAATCAGGTGGAGCTGGTAGGCCGGGCAGGACTCGAACCTGCGACAACGCCGTTATGAGCGGCGCGTTCTAACCAACTGAACTACCGGCCCACCTGGAGTGGAGAATGGACCGTGGGCGTCTCGCCCGCAATCCACGAAGGGTGCG
>DASXFE010000107.1:0-13016 GCA_036489765.1 Allostellaceae bacterium
GCATGTGCTTGACCCCGTTTCGATTTTTCCACGACGATGGCTCGCCGGGAGCGGCGGGTCAACCGGCACGTTATCCCAGTGAGTACGGCGCCGTCGTTGCCTACTCCGCGGCGGCGCGGGCGCCGTCGGCCTCGGCTTTCAGCTCGAGGAGGGCGCGGCGGTAGTCCTTCGGCATCACCTTGACGAAGGCCTTGACCGTGTTGTCCCAGTCGTCGAGGAGCTGGCGGGCGCGGGCGCTGCCGGTCAAGAGCAGGTGGCGCTCGACGAGGATGCGCAGCCGCGCCGCGTCGTGGCGCAAGAGGTCGCCCATGCCGTTGTCGTGGACATCGACCCCGCGCTGGCGCGGCTTGCCGTCTTCCTCGTCATCGCTTGCCGGAATGCTTTCGAGATCGACGCCGGACTGGTTGCACAGGCTCGCGAACTTACCGTGCGGATCGTAGACATAGGCGATCCCGCCCGACATGCCGGCGGCAAAGTTACGGCCGGTCTCGCCGAGCACGGCGACGACGCCGCCGGTCATGTATTCGCAGCCATGGTCGCCGGTGCCCTCGACGACGCAGACGGCGCCCGAGTTGCGCACCGCAAAGCGCTCGCCGGCGACGCCCTGGAAATACGCCTCGCCGGCGATCGCGCCGTAGAGCACGGTGTTGCCGATGATGATGTTCTCGGTCGGCTCCAGCGTCGACGCGTCGGGCTGGCGCACGATCAGCCGGCCGCCGCTGAGGCCCTTGCCGACATAGTCGTTGCCGTCGCCGAACAATTCGGCGGTCACGCCATGCGCGAGGAACGCGCCGAAGCTGCCGCCGGCGGTGCCGTCGAACCGCATCCAGATCGTGTCCTCGGGCAGGCCATCATGGCCGTAGCGCTTCGCAACCTCGCCAGACAGCATCGCGCCGACCGTGCGGTTGACGTTGCGGATCGGGTGATCGAGACGCACCGGCTCGCGCCGCTCCAGCGCGCCCGCGCACTCGGCGATCAGGGTCTTGTCGAGCGCCTTGTCGAGATGATGGTCCTGCCGCTCGGAGTGGTGGATCGCGACACCCGGCTTCGCCGGCTCTTCGTAGAGCAGGCGCGAGAGGTCGACCCCCTTTGCCTTCCAGTGGTTGACCGCGCGGACCATATCGAGCCGGTCGACCCGGCCGATCATGTCGCCGAACTTGCGGAAGCCGAGTTGCGCCATCAACTCGCGCACCTCCTCGGCGACGAAGAAGAAGTAGTTGATGACGTGCTCGGGCTGGCCGGTGAAGCGCGCGCGCAATACCGGGTCCTGCGTCGCGATGCCGACCGGGCAGGTGTTGAGGTGGCACTTGCGCATCATGATGCAGCCGGCGGCGATCAGCGGCGCCGTCGCAAAGCCGAATTCGTCGGCGCCGAGCAGCGCCCCGACGACGACGTCGCGCCCGGTCCTGAGGCCGCCATCGACCTGCACGGCGATGCGGCCGCGGAGCCCGTTGCGCACGAGAGTCTGTTGGGTCTCGGCGAGGCCGATCTCCCACGGCGACCCGGCATGGGTCAGCGAGGTCAGCGGGCTCGCGCCGGTGCCGCCCTCGAACCCGGCGATCGTCACATGGTCGGCCCGCGCCTTCGATACGCCGGCGGCGACGGTGCCGACCCCGACTTCGCTCACCAGCTTGACCGACACATCGGCGGCCGGGTTGGCGTTTTTGAGATCGTGGATCAGCTGGGCCAGATCCTCGATCGAATAGATGTCGTGGTGCGGCGGGGGGGAAATCAGGCCGACGCCGGGGGTCGAATGGCGCACCTTGGCGATCGCCTTGTCGACCTTGTGGCCGGGGAGCTGCCCGCCCTCACCGGGCTTCGCGCCTTGCGCCATCTTGATCTGCAGGACGTCGGCGTTGACAAGGTATTCGGTCGTCACGCCGAATCTGCCCGACGCGACCTGCTTGATCGCCGAGCGCTTGGAATCGCCGTTCGGCAGCGGTTTGAACCGCTCGGCCTCTTCGCCGCCCTCGCCGGTGTTCGACTTGCCGCCGATGCGGTTCATCGCGATCGCGAGCGTCGTGTGTGCCTCGCGGCTGATCGAGCCGAAGCTCATCGCGCCGGTGGCAAAGCGCTTGACGATGTCCGTCGCCGGCTCGACCTCGTCGAGCGGCACCGGGTGTGGCGCCATGCGGAACTTCATCAGCCCGCGGATCGTCAACAGCCGTTCGGACTGGTCGTTGATCGTCGCCGCGAAACCCTTGTAGTCGTCGGGCGAGTTGGCGCGCACCGCGTGCTGCAGCTTGGCGACCGAATCCGGCATCCACGCGTGCGTCTCGCCGCGCAGGCGGAACGCGTAGTCGCCGCCGGCGTCGAGCATGTCGTGGTAAAGGGGGTCGTCGCCATAGGCGCGGGTATGACGCACCAGCGCCTCGGTCGCGATCGCGTAGAGGTCGGCGCCTTCGATCGTCGTCGCCGTGCCGGTGAAGTACTTCTCGACGAATGTGCTTTCGAGCCCGACCGCGTCGAAGATCTGGGCGCCGCAATAGCTCTGATAGGTCGAGATGCCCATCTTGGACATCACCTTCATGATGCCCTTGCCGAGCGCCTTCAGATAATTCTTCTGCACGTCGTAGGCGGTTTGCGGCAGCCCGCTTTCGACCCGGATCTGCTCGAGCGTGGCAAAGGCGAGATAGGGGTTGATCGCCTCCGCGCCATAGCCCGCGAGCACGCAGAAATGGTGCACCTCGCGCGCGTCGCCGGTCTCGACGACGATGCCAGTCCTGGTGCGGAGCCCTTGCAGGATCAGGTGGTGGTGGACTGCCGAGGTCGCGAGCAATGCCGGGATCGGCGCCCGGTCCGCCGAGACCGCACGGTCGCTGAGGATGAGGATGTTGTGTCCGGCCTCGACCGCCTCGGTCGCCTGACGGCAGATGCGGTCGAGCGCGTGCTCGATCCCCGCAGCGCCGTTGGCCGCCGGCCAGGTGATGTCGAGCGTGTCGGTCTTGAACCGCCCGTCGATCAGCTTTTCGATGTTGCGGATCTTGTCGAGATCGCCGTCGGTCAGGATCGGTTGCGACACTTCGAGCCGGTGATGCGTGCCGACCTCGTGGCCGAGCAGGTTCGGGCGCGGGCCGATCATCGATATCAGCGACATCACCAGCTCTTCGCGGATCGGGTCGATCGGCGGGTTGGTGACCTGCGCGAAGTTCTGCTTGAAATAGTTGTAGAGCAGCTTAGGCCGGTTCGAGAACGCGGCGATCGGCGTGTCGGTGCCCATCGACCCGATCGGGTCGTCGCCGTCCCTCGACATCGGTTCGAGGAAGAACTGGAAGTCTTCCTGCGTGAAGCCGAACGCGTTCTGGAGCGTCTGCCGCGTCGACGGGTCGTTGCGCGTGGCCGGCGACGCGGCGTCGTCGGCGTCGGGCAGTTCCGAGAGCTTGTACTGCGTCTGCTTGAGCCACGCCTCGTAAGGGTGCTCGGCGGCGAGCTTCTGCTTGATCTCGGCATCGTCGATGATGCGGCCTTCTTCGAGGTCGATCAGCAGCATCTTGCCGGGCTGAAGCCGCCACTTGCGGATGATCTTCTCTTCCGGCACCGGCAAAACGCCGGCCTCGGAGGCCATGATGACGAGGTCGTCGTCGGTGACGATGTAGCGCGCCGGGCGGAGACCGTTGCGGTCCAGCGTCGCGCCGATCTGGCGGCCGTCGGTGAAGGCGATCGCCGCCGGGCCGTCCCACGGCTCCATCAGCGCCGCGTGATATTCGTAGAACGCGCGCCGGTCCGCATCCATCAGCGGGTCGGCCCAGGCTTCGGGGATCAGCATCATCATCGAATGGGCGAGCGAGTATCCGCCGCCGATGACGAGAAGCTCGAGCGCGTTGTCGAGGCAGGCGGTGTCCGACTGCCCGAGGCCGATCAGCGGCACCATCTTTTCGAGATCGGCGCCCAGAAGCTCCGACGACATGGCCTGGCGGCGTGCGTGCATCCAGTTGGTGTTGCCGCGCACCGTGTTGATCTCGCCATTGTGGCAGATGAACCGGTACGGGTGCGCCAGCCGCCACGACGGGAAGGTGTTGGTGGAAAACCGCTGATGCACCAGCGCCAGCGCCGAAACCGTCAGCGGGTTGCGCAGGTCTTCGTAGAAGCTCTCGATCTGCGGTGCCAGCAACAGGCCCTTGTAGACCACGGTGCGGGTCGAGAAGGACGGGATGTAAAGCTCGCGCAGTGTCGGCTGTTTATGCCGCTCGCTGAGCGCGACGACCCGGTTCAGGATCTGCTTCCTGATCGTCAGGATCTTGCGCTCGAAGGCGTCCTGGTCGGGGATGTCGTCGCTGGCGCCGACGATCGCCTGGGCGACCCACGGCATCGTCTCGATGACGCGGGCGCCGAGCCCGTTCGTGTCGGTCGGCACGTCCCGCCAGGCAACGAGGGTCTGCCCCTCGACCCGCACCAGCCGCTCTATATGGGCGATCGCGATCGCCCGCGCCTGCTCGTCCCAAGGCAGGAAGCACATCGCGACGGCATAGCGGCCGGGCGCGGGGAGCTCGATGCCTTTGCGGCCGCACCAGTCGCGCAGGAGGGCGTCCGGCGTCTGGATCAGGCAGCCGGCCCCGTCACCGACCAGCGGATCGGCACCGACCGCCCCGCGATGGTCCAGATTGACGAGAATCTGCAACCCACGCGCGACTATGTCGTGCGACTTTATGCCCTTGATATTCGCCACAAAGCCGACGCCGCACGCGTCGTGCTCGTTGCGTGGATCATAAAGTCCCGGATTGCCCTTCAATGCCATAGCGAGTCCAACTTTTACGTTTGTCGCGCACATACCCCCCATCTTGGCATGCACGTTAAGTGGAGTATGCCTAACTTATCCACCGAACGCGAATCGGGTTTGCCATTCGCAGCCGTGATTTCTGTCGCACCCCGCGGGCGCCCGGAGTATGCGTTATCGTAGCGCATCGCCACGGAAGGAGCAGGCTATGGGACCGCTCGAAGGGGTACGGATCGTCGAGCTGGCCGGGATCGGTCCGGGGCCGTTTTGCGCGATGCTGCTCTCGGATATGGGGGCCGAGGTCATCCGCGTCGACCGCGCCGGCAATGTCGGGCACGACGACAGCCGCGTCGGCGGGCCACCGGGCGAGGAATACCGCTTCAACCTGCTGGCCCGTGGCCGCAAGAACATCGCCGTCGACCTGAAGAACAAGGACGGGGTCGCCGCTGTGCTGCGGCTCATCGACCGGGCCGACGCGCTGCTCGAGGGGTTCCGGCCCGGAGTCATGGAGCGGCTTGGGCTCGGCCCCGAAATCTGCCTCGCCCGAAACAAGAAGCTCGTCTATGGCCGGATGACCGGGTGGGGCCAGACCGGCCCGATCGCCCATGTCGCCGGGCACGACATCAACTACATCGCGCTTTCCGGCGTGCTGTCGACGATCGGCGAAGCCGGCGGGCCGCCGGTGCCGCCGCTCAACCTCGTCGGCGACTTCGGCGGCGGCGCGCTCTATCTCGCGATGGGCGTCCTCGCCGGCATCCTCAGCGCACGGGCGACCGGCAAGGGCCAAGTCGTCGACTGCTCGATGGTCGAGGGCTCGGCGTCGCTGATGACGATGATGTACGCCGCGCTCGCCTCCGGCGCCTGGGTCGAAAAGCGCGGCCACAACCGCACCGACGGCGGTGCGCATTATTACCATGTCTACGAGACGAAGGACGGCGAGCACGTCGCGATCGGCTCGATCGAACCGCAATTCTATGCGCTCTTGCTCCAGCATACCGGGCTGACCCCGGCCGACGTGCCGGTGCAGACCGACCGCTCGACCTGGCCCGACATGCAGACGCGGATGGCCGCGATCTTCAAGACGAAGACCCGCGCCGAATGGGTCGAGATCATGCAGGACACCGACATCTGCTTCGCCCCGGTCCTGAAGATGTCCGAGACGATCGAGCACGAGCACAACCGCAGCCGCGACAGCTTCCCGGTCATCGACGGCATCCCCCAGCCGGGGCCGGCCCCGCGCTTCTCGGGCACGCCGACCCAGGTCCAGCGCCCGCCGCAGCGGATCGGCGAGAACACCGACGAGATCCTCCGCGAATGGGGCTTCTCGGCCACCGAAGTCGCGGCGCTGCACCAGAATGGGGCTGTGAAGTCGGCGGCGTGACGATCAGGCAGGCAGAGCCGATGGGACATCTGTCACGGTAAAATCGCCGCCCTTGAACAGAAGGGGCAGTCCGGTGGCCATCCGAGTTCTCGCTTCTCGAAATTAGTAGTGAATATAGAAATCCGCCGCTGCTTGTCGGGGCGGCGCGGCGGTCCTATCCTCGCGCGACGACATCGGAGGATTCGCCATGGACACGATCGAAGCGAAGCCGCGGACCGAGGCGAAACTGCTTGGCGAGTTGCCGCTGCGGCTGCACCACAATGCCTATGTGGTGAGGGATCACGAGGCCAACCGGCGGTTTCTCGAGGACTTGCTCGGCATCCCGTTGGTCGCGACCTGGTGCGAGAAGACCTATCGCGAGGATCTCGGGCGCGAGGTCGAGTTCTGCCATACGTTTTTCGGACTGAAGGATGGCGGGGCGCTCGCCTTCTTCCAGTTTGCCGATGACGAGATGTACGCGCTGACCCAGGCGAAATCGCCGCCGAAAGTCGGCAGCCACTACCACATCGCGCTCAAGGTCGGCGATCAGAGCTATGACGAGTTGAAGGATCGGCTCAACAAGGCGGGCGAGAAATTCCGCGAGACCGACCACGGCTATTGCAAGTCGATCTACACGCAGTCGCCCGACGGGATGATCCTCGAATTCACCTGCGATCCGCCCGATGTCGCCCAGATCGACGCGATGCGCAAGGCGGATGCACACAGCGAGCTCGCCCGCTGGCTCGGCGGCGACCGGAGCGTCAACAATCAGCTCAGGCACCGGGAGTAGCCTCGCGGAATCTCAGCCCCCTAACCCTCCCTCGCTCGCGGGGGAGGGGACGACGGTTGCAGGCGGTACAGCGAACTCCCTCCCTTGCTAGCGGGGGAGGGTCGGGTGGGGGCTCGGGACTGGGCTCCGCCCGCAGACAGAACCAGGAGAACACCATGAAGGTCGGTTTCATCGGGCTCGGCATGATGGGCAAGGGCATGGCTGCCAATCTGCAGAAGGCGGGGCATCAGCTCGTCGTGCATGATATCCGGCGCGCGGCGGCGGAGCCGTACATCGCCAACGGCGCCATTTGGGCCGACAGCCCGAAGGCGCTCGCCGAGCAGGTCGAGGCCGTGTTTACCTCGCTGCCGGTGCCGGCCGATGTCGAGGCCGTCGCGCTCGGCCCCAACGGCCTCATCGAGGGGATGAAGCCCGACACCGCCTTTTTCGACATGTCGACCAACTCGGTCTCGGTCGTGCGCAAGATCAACGCCGCCTTCGCCGAAAAGAACGTCTACATGCTCGATGCGCCGGTCAGCGGCGGCCCCGGCGGCGCGGCGAGCGGCAAGATGGCAATCTTTGTCGGCGGCGACGAGCAGCAATTCAACCGGCACGCCGCGTTGCTCGGCGCGATGGGCGACCAGGCGCGCTATATCGGGCCGATCGGCGCCGGCACGATCGCCAAGCTCGTCCACAATTGCACGAGCGCGGTCATGAACGTCGCCCTCGCCGAGGTCTTCACGATGGGGATCAAGGCCGGGGTCGCGCCGCTCGATCTGTGGGAGGCGGTCCGCCAGGGCGCGACGGGCCGGCCGCGCACCTTCGACCGGCTCGGCAAGTTCCTCGCCGGCCAGTACGACCCGGCGGATTTCGCGCTGCGCCTCTTACACAAGGACGTGTCGCTCGCGGTCGGGCTCGGCAAGGAGGTCGGGGTACCGATGCGCCTCGCCAACTTGGCGCTCGAGGAATTGACCGAGGCGATGACCCGCGGCTGGGGCCAGCGCGACAGCCGGGTCGGCATGCTGCTCCAGGTCGAGCGCTCGGGGATCGAGCAGCCGCACGAGGACATCGACAAGATCAACGCGATCATCGCCGACAAGACGAAGTGAGGACCGTGATGCCCGCGCTGCCCTCGTATCAGGTCGAGGCCTACAACACCGCCAAGGTGTCCGAGAACAAGATTCACGACGACGCCGTCGCCAAACAGTTCGGCTTTGGTGGCGGGCTCGTGCCCGGGGTCGATGTCTACGCTTATATGACCCATCAGCCGGTTGCCCGATGGGGCCGCGACTGGCTCGAGCACGGCACGGCCGAATGCCGCTTTTCGAAGCCGACCTATGACGGCGACCTCGTCACGGTCACAGCGACCGAAGACGCGGACGGCATGGCGATCGAGCTGTCAGGACGCGGCGTTCTCTGCGCGACCGGCCGCGCCGCGCTGCCCGCGGCTGTCGCGCCGCCCTCGCTCGGCGATTTTGTGAAAGTGCCGGAGCGCGAGGCGCGTCCACCGGCGGACCTGGACTCGCTGGCGATCGGACAATGGCTTGGCATCGTGCCGATCGAGGCGACCCGGGAACTTGCCGCCGAGTATCTCCGCGATGTGCGCGAGACCGCGCCGATCTACGAGGCCGAAGGGCTCGTGCACCCGGTCGTCACATTGCGCATGTGCAATTTCGTCCTGACCCGCAACGTCGTGTTCGGGCCGTGGATGCATGTCGGCAGCAAGATCCGCAATTTCGCGGCCGCGAAGATCGGCGACTCGCTAGGGGTACGCGCCCGGGTGACCGGAAACTACGATCACAAGGGGCATCTCTTCGTCGATATCGATGCGCTGGTGATCGCCAACGAGACGACGCCGCTCGCCCGGGTCGAGCACGTTTCGATCTATCGCCCGCGCCAGCTCCTGGCGGCCTGATGGCGCCGGGGTTCCAGTTCGGCCTGGTCATCCGCGGCCAGGCCGAGCCCGGCGAGGACATTTCCCGCCGCTTCGAGGAGACGCTAAAGCTGGTGCGGCTTGCGGATCGGCTCGGCTACGACTCGATCACCAAGACCGCGCACTACAGTGCCCATCCGTGGCAGATGCTGCAGCTCGTGCCGATGCTGGCGCGGTTCACGGCCGAGGCGCCGAGGCTCCGGCTCAATGCCGGGGTTGTGCTGCTGCCGCTGCTGTCCCCGCTGCATGTGGCCGAGGAGTTCGCGACGCTCGACGTGATGTCGGGCGGCAAGGTGATCCTCGGCGTCGGGCTCGGCTATCGCGATGTCGAATTCAAGGCGTTCGGCGTGCCGCGGGCTGAACGCGCCCGCCGCATGTCGCAGAACCTGATCGCGATCAAGCGTCTCTGGACCGAAGACCGGGTGACGATGACGACCGGGCATTTCGAGCTCGACGACGCCTCGTGCTCGCCGCGCCCGCTGCAAAAGCCGCACCCGCCGATTTGGGTCGGCGCCTTTGCCGACCGCGCCGTCGAGCGCGCCGCTCGGCTCGGCGATTGCTGGTATATCGGCCCGTCGACCGGCCTTGCGACGACCGAGCGGCAGATGGACCTCTACCGCCGCGCTCTCGACGCGGCGCTAAAGCCGTTTCCGGCTGAGTTGCCGATGCGGCGCGAGGTTTTCGTCGCCGATACGCGAGAGGCGGCGCTGCGGCTGTGCAAGCCGTACCTCGGCGCCAAATACGCCGCCTACAACGCCTGGGGTCAGGAATTGCCGGACGACGACAGCGGGCTCGGCCAGGATTTCGAATCGCTGGTCGGCGACCGCTTTCTGATCGGCTCGCCGGACGAGGTCGCCGAGCAGATCGTTGCGCTCCACCGCCGGCTCGGCGTCAATCACCTCGTGATGAGCACGGAATGGGCCGGGATGCCGGAAAGCCTGGCGATCGAGACGATCGAGCGCATCGCCACCGATCTCATCCCCCGGGTGCGCCAAGCGCTTTGAACCCGCGCCGAAATCGGCCGCTCACAAAAGGATGGAATTCTCTACGGCCCCGTTGCGTTGATACCGGCATTAAGGATCAACGAACGAGGTACCGGCATGACGAAGATCATTCTCAGCACGCTGGCCGCGGGCTTTGTGGCAAGCGCCCTTCTCGCGCAGCCGGCCGCCGCGGCCTGCTGGTCGAACGGGTCCGTCACCGAGTGTTCGCACCACCACCACTTCTGGCATCATCACTACTGGCACCACGGGTGGCGTCCGTACTAACTAGCGCAAGCTAGCTTTGGGCCGGCAGCGGGGCGAACCCGCTGCCGGCCCTTTGCTTATTTGGCCGCCGCGGGCGTTGCCGGCGGCGGCGGCACGAGCGGCGGCGTATTCCACCAGCCGCTCCCGAGCGCGACGAAGAGCTGGGCCGTGTCGAGCACGCGGCGCGAGCGAGCCTGGACGAGCCCGATATTGGCGCGGTCGGCCTGACGCTCGGAGTCGAGCACTTGAAGCAGCGTCGTATTGCCTTCCTGAAAGCTGAGGCGCGCGAGCTTTAGCGCCTTGTCCGCCGCTGCGACCGCGGCGGCTTGTGAGGCGACGTCCTGATCGTCGTGCAGCAGCGCCTGCAGCGAATCGGCGACCTGCCCGAAAGCCTGGATCACCACCTGCTTGTAGGCGGCAAAGGCCGCGTCGAATGCCGCGTAGGCGGCGCGTTGCTGCGCCTTCAAGGCGCCGCCGTGGAAGATCGGTGCGGCGGCGCTGGCGCCGATGCTGAACGCGCTATAGGCGCCGGAGAAGAAATTGGTGAGCTGAGTCGCCTGCTGGGCAAAGGTCGCTCCCAGCGTCAGGTTCGGATAGAGCGCGGCGGTCGCGACGCCGATATTGGCGCTGGCGACATGCATCTGCGCCTCTGCTGCAAGAATGTCGGGACGGTCGCGGACCATGGTCGACGGCAGCGTCACCGGAATCACATTGGGCAGCGCGAACCCGCGCAGATCGAAATCCGGCGCGTCGAACTCGATCGGCACCTTGCCGGCAAAAACCGCCAGCGCATGCTTGGCGACGCTAAGCCGCTGGCGCAGCGGCGGGATCAGGGTGCGGTCGTTGGCGAGCTGGCTTTGCGCGCTGGTCACGTCGACCTCGGTCGCGGTGCCGGCTTCTTGGGCCGTCTTGACCAGCTTCAGGTTCCGTTCGTCGTCGGCGATGATGCGTTCGACCGTTTCCATCTCGGCCCGCACCGACGCGATCGTGATCGACTGCATCGCGATGTTGCCGGTCAGGGCGAGATAGGCGGCGGCAAGCTGGTCCTGGCTCAGCTCGGCACTCGCCTCGCGTGATTCGACGGTGCGCTTGAGCCCGCCAAAGATGTCGAGCGGATAGCTCACGGTCGGGCTGATCGAGTAGATGTTGACCGGGATCGGCGGGCGCGGATTGCCCGAAATCTCGACGTTGACCTCCTGCCGCGCGATGCCACCGGTCAGGTCGACCTGCGGCAGCTCCGCTCCTTGCGCCACGATGATTTGCTCGCGGGCAAAGGCGAGCTGGGCCTGCGCCTGGGCGAGGCTCGGGCTATCGGCGATGGCCTGTTTCATGACCCGGTCGAGCGCCGGGGAATGGAAGATCGTCCACCAGTCGCTCGCGATCCGCGCACCGACATCGAGGGTGCGCTTGTCGCGCGGTCCGTCGCCCAAGTTTCTCTCGCCCGGCGAGGCATACTCGGTTGCCTCGGGCGGCGCGGGAGAGAAGAAATTGGGGCCCAGTTCGCAACCGGCAAGCGAGAGCGTCAACAGGCTCAGGAGAACCGCCGGGCTTGCCGCGGCGGCGCGGGATCGCGGTGTCATCTTACGCTTAGAGCCTGTTCGGAGAGATCACGGGGGCGAGCGGCGCGGGGATTATGATCGTCGAATCACACTCTAACCGCCGCCGGCTCCCGGATAAAGCAAGGATCGGAAAAGAACGGGTTCAGCCGGCGCGGTGGTCACCGCGCCGGCTCGCCGGCATGGGCCGAGCCAAAGAGCCGGGCGAACGAAGCCGTGATCCAGTCAAGCATCGGCCGGCGGTACTTCGTATCCACCTCGACCGTGACGCTCATCCCGGCGCGCAACGGGTGGTCGGCATCGGTATTGTCGAGGTGGAGCCGCACCGGCAAGCGCTGCACCACCTTGACCCAGTTGCCGGTGGCGTTTTCAGGAGGCAGCAGCGAGAAGGTGAGACCGGTACCGGGACTGAGGCTCACGACCTTGGCCCGGAAATCGACACCCGGATAGGTGTCGACCTCGACCGTCGCCTCCTGGCCGGCCCGCATATTGGTCAGCTCGGTTTCCTTGTAATTGGCCTCGATCCAGACGTTGTTCGACATCATCGAGAACACGGGCGTCGCCGCGGTGATGTAGTCGCCGATCTGGAGCTGCTCGACCTTGGTGACGATGCCGTCCTCCGGCGCCTTGATCACGGTGTCGCGCAGATCGACCTCGGCGATGCCGAGCGCCGCCTTGGCGCGCTGCACCATCGGGTGATCGTCGACGACGACGTCGGGGTTGCCGCCCAATTGGGCCAGCGTGTTGCCGATATCGTGTTGGGTCGACGCAACGCGCTGGCGGGCGACTTCGAGTGCGTTCTGGGCCTGGTCGAACTGTGCCTGCGAGGCGACGCCCGAACCGACGAGCCGCTTTTGCCGGTCATATTCGCGCTGTGCATAGGACAGCGTGTCTTCCGCACCCTGTTCGTCGGCGAGCTTCTGGCGGTAGGTCGCCTTGAGCGCGTTGACCTGGAGCCGCGCCGCAGCCAGTTCGGCCTTGTCGCGATCGACGTTCAGTTGATAGGTGATCGGGTCGAAACGGAAGAGGACCTGGCCCTTTTTGACTGCCTGGTTGTCGTGGACCGCCACCTCGATGACGCGGCCCGCGACATCCGGGCTGATCATGGTCTTTGCCGCCTGGACATAGGCATCGTCGGTTTCGATATAGCGGCCGCTGGTCAGGTACCACCATCCGGCGGCGAGCGCGACGACGATCGGCCCCGCCAGCATCAGCGGCAGGCGCAGGCGCTGCCGCAGCGGTCGGGTCGGGGTGGCCAAGCGGCCGCTGAGGCCCGGCGCGACGCGCCGGGCCTGACTCTCGTTTTCCGTGTCGGTAGACGTGGTCATCGACCACCCTCCACCAGCGCCGGCTCGCGGCGATGGACCGGCGCGCGGCGCGGCGGCCGGGGCGTTTCGGGTTCGTCAGCGTCCGCGTTGGAGGCGTGGATGCGTTCGG
>DASXFE010000128.1:0-98913 GCA_036489765.1 Allostellaceae bacterium
CCACCATAAGCCTCCTGCACCAGAACCAGCAGTCCGCCGCTCGTCGAGCCGCTGACCGCGTTGGTCAGCGTGCTGCTCCCTCCCGCACCGCCGCCGGCGCCGTTTTCTCCCTTGCCGCCGAAGCCACCCGTCGCATGCGCCGTCGCCAACGCCGAATAACCCGTCGCCGACACGCCGCCGATCGCCGCACTGCCGCCCGTTCCACCCGATTGGCCCACCCCATAACCCGCACCGCCCGTGCCGCCGGCGGCCGTTCCAATCGCGTACCCTCTCTGGGTCGCCGAACTGGTGATCGCGCTCGCACCCGTCACCGCCGCCGCACCACCAGCGCCGCCGCTCCCGCCCGTGCTCGCCCCACCCATGCCGCCAACCGCCGTCGCCGTGGCCACGACGTAGTTCGCTCCGGTCATCGCAATCGACGCCGTCGCCGCACCACCCGCCTGACCAACACCCACCCCGGAACTGCCGCCATTCCCACCAGCGGCACGGCTGTAACTATCGATCGTACCGGCACCAGAATTATCCGCGACCGCCGTCGCGTAAGCATTCCCGCCGGCACCACCGCTTGCACCCGCACCGGCAACGGGACCGCTGCCTGGGTTCCCAGAAGAGCCGCCGGCGCCACCGTTGGCGTTAGCCCCAGCAACGACCTCGGTGCTGGCGTAGACAGAAAAAATTAAGTTGGCTGTCGCTGAGCCCCCTGCACCACCGGCACCCGCATTACCACCGGCGCCATAGCGATTGCTCGCGCCGCTCCCGCCCTGACCGCCCGAGCCGCCCGCAGCCTCCACCGTGTTGACCGTATCGGTCCCACTCCCCGAGCTTGCGGCAATGGCATTGCCGCCAGGTCCACCATCCATTCCTGATTGTCCGGGAGCCGAACCATTGAACCCCGCTGTTCCAGGAGCTCCGATTACGTCGATGTCGCTCATAGGGCTTGTCCCCTGCGGACGGATCCCATGACCGGGACCTCTTCGTAAGTTCGCTTATCCCATCTATTGACGATTTCTGGGATGGTAGCAGTGGAATTACCTTACGTTGAAATAACATTTTTGATAAAGAAATTTGGTGGTACCTCAACAAGGTGTATCTGAAAAACGCGCAACCGAGGATATTACGGAGCGGCGGTCTCCGAGGATCGACGGGGCAGCATTAGAAAAAAGCGCTCTGGATTCGACGAGCACTCAGCCGGAACCGGCTTGGATGACCAAGTTACAGCGCTCATCGCTGTTCTCATACGCTTTGGAGCCTAGCAGAGGCCTTTCACTTAGAGAGCTAACGAGCACCAACATGTCGTAGGGCGTTTTAGCAACATCAAATTGTGTTTGGATGGTTGCGAACGCAAATCTTTGAGTTTGCAATTTTTAGAGGATGAAATGCAAAACGGACTGCACTTCATTTCCGGATTACCGCGGTCAGGTTCGACACTACTCGCCGCGATCCTTCGCCAAAATCCGCGCTTTCACGCCGGCATGAGCAGCCCGGTTGCCTCACTCTTCATGGCGTTGCAGGGCGCGATGAGCCGTCGCAACGAAGGTGCCCTATTTATCGACGACGAACAAAAACATGAACTGTTGCGCGGCATCTTCACCAGCTTCTATCATGCGATACATCCGCACCAATTGGTCTTTGACACCAACCGGGCCTGGTGCACCAAGCTCCCAACGCTGACCAGATTATTTCCTGAATCAAAAATGATCTGCTGCGTGCGCCATGTACCGTGGATCATGGATAGTATCGAACGGCTAATCCGCTCTAACGCCTTTGATCTCTCCGGACTTTTTGGGTTTGAACCATTGACAACCGTGTATACGCGGGTGAACCGGCTCGCGACAAGCGACGGCATGGTTGGATTCGCGCTGGACGCGCTCCGAGAAGCATTCTTCGGAGAAAATTCCGACCGATTAATGCTTGTGGGTTACGAAGCTCTGGCTCGCGATCCCCACGAAACAATGCGGCTGATCTACAGATTTATTGGAGAAGATCCATTTTCTCATGATTTCGACCACGTCCAATATGAGGCTCAAGATTTCGACTTGGCTTTAGGCACTCCGAACCTTCACACTGTACGGCGTAAAGTGGAATGGATAGAGCGCGAGAGCGTGCTACCGCCCGAACTGTTCAACCGATTCGTAAACGACGCGTTCTGGACGAATCCATCGTTGAATCTCCGTGATGTGTCGGTGGTCCTATACCAAGTCGCAGAGGCGGTAGCCCGGCCTCTCGGACCCAATGGTTCGTCTGGCATGATTAATCTAGCGGAGTCATCAATCCTGGGGGCGGATCAGCACTAACCGAAATGGCCATCCTGCATAGAAAGCGCTCGGCGAAGGCGCTAGGCTAGGCGGCGCGTCTGAGATCGGCAGGATTCTAGTTTCAGGGCAGGAGCTCGGCGATGTGCCGAGCCGGGTAGTCGGCGATGCGGGCGAGAGCACATCGGCGAGGTAATGCTGCGGGTTGGTGCCGCTGAGCGTGGCGCTTGGCGCGCTCGATCAACGAGTATATCGCCGCCAGCGAGCTGGACTTCAACGGCCGCATCTCGAAGTGGGGCGATCGGCTGCTCCGAACCTACCTCTTCGAAGCGGCGAGTGTGCTGCTGCACCGAACCCAGCGCTGGTCGGCCCTGAAAGTACGGGGCACACGCCTAATGAAAACGCGTCGGCGCCAAGAAGGCGAAGGTCGCGGTCGCCCGCAAGATTGCCGTGATCCTGCACTGTATCTGGACCGATGGCACCGAGTTCGAATGGGGAGCAAAGACGGCGCAGCCATAAGAACAGCATCCGGGCCGCGGGTTATGCGGGACCGGTAGGCGTCCCTGCCGGGACGGTGTGATGGTGACCTCGGTCAAGGGCCGTTTGACACACTCGTCTCCGGGTGTTCCAGCTCATATCACGTTAGCACCTTAGAACAGGGGGATTTCTTGGGGGAATATTATTTCCACTGAATTTCATTATGTTGATAACTATCGTCTTTAACGAATATTTCGGGGAACTCTCCCTCCGCCACTACCCTGTTTCTAGTTGTATCGGCTTGATCCGCCAATCTTCAAACAATGAGGTATTGTGCGGGTCTTTCGGTTCCAGCTCGACGGCCAGCGCCGCGGCATGGGGCTCGGTCCCTTCCCGGACGTCTCGCTCGCGGAGGCACATCGGCGGGCCTCAGAGCATCGCAACCAGCGCCGAGATGGGATCGATCACCTCCAGGCCAAGGTGGCTCAAAAACAAGCGCAGCGACTTGCCGATGCGAAGGGTCGCACGTTCCGGGCATGCGCCATCGAGTTCATCGAAAAGAACCGCGCCGGGTGGAAAAATCCCAAGCAAGACTAAACTGCTACGACCCGGCGAAACAAACTCGGCAGCAGGATCGTCGCCAACAAGCCGACGGTCGCGACGCCGACACCGAGCCATTGTTGCAGGCTGGGAATCTCGTGCAGCAGGGGGATGCCGATCAGCACCGATACGACCGGCACGACGGCGGCGAAAAACACCGCACGGCTGACGCCCAACACCCGGATGGCGTGAGTGAAGCCTAACGTCGCCAATACTCCGTGCATGCAGCCTTGGAGCAGGCCTTGCGCTAGTAGTGCGCCGCGAGGCAATTCCACGATGTGCGCCGTCCCAAAGACGGCAAGGTAACCGGGCACGGTCACGGCCGCTGACAAGACCGATACCACGGCGATGGTTCGCAGGGCGTCGACGCGCCAGCGGCGCACGAGGACCGAGAACAGAGCCCAGGCCACGGCCGCGGCGAGAAACAAGAGATCACCCAGCCAAACCTTCGGGCCGGCGCCGCCGTGCAACCCGTCCCAGCCGATGAGGACGATACCCGCGATCAACAGGGCCGAACCGGCAAGACGGACAGAACCCAGCCGCTCGTGCAGCATGACCGCGGCCAGTACGGTGCTGATGATGGCCACCGCGGCCGGCGTGATCACCCCGCCATGTGCCAACGGCGCATAGGCCAGGCCGGCGGTTTGCAGCAGCGTGAATGACGGCCCACCCAGGACCGCGAGGATAATGCCGCGACGCCAGCCAAGGCCGGCGAGACCGGACACGCCAAAATAGAACAATACCGGCAGCATCAGCGGGCCAGCGACCAGGTAGCGCATCAGGATCAGATCGCCGGGGTTCATCCCGTCGTTGAGCATGGCACCGCGTGCCGCCGCGAACGAGAGCGGCGCGCCCAGCGACATCAGGCAACCCGCCGCTACTCCCGCAGTGACGGAATTCAGGTTGAAGAGGCGCGGGCGCTCCAGTTCGCCGGGATGTGCCAGGTTTGCCACGCGATATCACTCAGCGGCGAGGTATCACCCTCGCTTCAGGCGCCGAGGTGCTCGGCGAGTTCCGCAAACCCGTCGACCACGATGTCAGTGGCGGGATTGGGCACGGGATCGGGCGGCCCGGCGGGTCCCCATTCGTGGGGCCGGCGCACAAAGGCGGTGCGATAACCGACGCCGCGCGCCGCATCGAGATCGAAATTGTGGCACGCGACCATTAGAATTTCGCGCGGCTCGACGCATAGAAAGGCCGCCGCGCGGCGGTAGGCGTCGGGGAGCGGTTTGTACACGCGCAACATCTCGCAGGGAAGCACGGCATCCCAGTCGATGCCGTTGCGCCGCGAGACATCGACAATCAGCGACAGGCTGAGGATCGTGAAGGAGACGCAGATGCGCTGACGCCGGAGCCGGCGCAGGGCCTCGGGAAAATCCGGCCACGCATCGAGTTGGTGCCAGCGCTCGGCGATTGTCCACCGTTCCACGGCGGAACCGCCGAGCCCATTCTCGTCGAACACTTCGCCGACGACGTCGCGATGCACGTCGTCGATGTTGAAGCCGGGATCGACCGTATTGGTCATCCGTCGCAGCGAACGGCGGCGATGTTCGTTCGCCAGCGCATGCCAGTCACGCTCGATGCCGCGCGCGGCACCCCAGGCCGTCATGGCCGCGGTTAGGCCG
The DNA here is from genome assembly GCA_036489765.1 of Allostellaceae bacterium. GTDB lineage: Bacteria > Pseudomonadota > Alphaproteobacteria > ATCC43930 > CGMCC-115725 > DATARH01. The sequence goes on from DASXFE010000128.1 coordinate 4,955, forward strand.
GCATGCCAGTCGAGCACCGTGCCGCCGGTGTCAAAGGCCAGAACCTTGATCTGTTCCATACGCTCCCTCAGCCGGCACGCACCCGCGCGGACGGCACGACGAAATTACTGACGATCAGCCGCAGGCGCTCGTCTTCATGGGCGAGCAGCACCTCGCGCAACGCGTGGATCGCCGCCCCGGTCGCGGTCTCGTTCCAGAACCAGTCGGTGAGCTGACGGCTCGACGGCTTTGCCGGGCCGGCGGCGGCCGCTTCCAGGCCGTACGCCTTCAGATCGTCGACCGCGAAGCGCAGGATCAGCGGCGCCGAGAATCCGTCGCGCGGGCTCGGTGGCCCTTTGCCGCGCAGCCAATCGCCGACATAGCGGGCACATTCGGCGAGGGCGAGCCCGCTCACACCCACCGTGGTACGCCCGTGCTGTTCCAGCCAGCGCCGATGGGCTCCCTGCAGAAGTAGGATTTCCGCCTCCATCCGCGATGCAAGAGAATCCGCATCGCCATTGGCGACCGTCGTCGGCCCGAAGGGCGGTTGCCACGCCGGATCGGGCGTCGCGCGTGGATCGTCATCGGGAAAATCGGCGATCCGCACCGGCCCGCCATCCTCGACCAGCATGTTGAGCGCAGTTCGCAAGACGCGCCCTTGAAATTCCGGCTCGTTCGGTGGCCCGAACGGCCGGCCGAGTTCAAACGGCACCCACAGCGCGCGCGGCGGCTTTGTGTTCTCGGCCTGCGGCCTGATCAACACGACAGCCACCGTCGCGATACCCTCTTCCTCGAGATAATGGCCCAGCGCGCTCACGGCGCGCGTGCAGACCGGTCAAACGGGGGCGAGAACGACGCTGTCGACCTTGTCCTGTTTCAGGCGAACGGCGAGCTCACGCGCATAGGGCTCCATCTGCACCGGATCGGTCGCGCCCATGAACGCGTAATGGGTATCCGCCATCGATCCGATCGTGCCGTCGGCCGCCAGTTCGCGCAGCCGATCGATCGGAAAGGCGACGTTCCAATCTTCCTGCAGTCCGGTGCGGTCGAAATTGATCGAGATGTGGCTGCACAGCAGCTCTTTGGTCGCGGTCGTCGAGGGGATCGCGTGGTAATGCGGGTCGCGGCCGCGGAACGGGTCCTGGCCGCGCACGACGAGGCCGGCCGACGAGACGATCGCGATCCGGCGCTGAGACAACGCGGGTCCCGTCACCCAGGGCCGCGTTTCAAATGTCGGGCATTCGACCTCGGCCAGGCGTTTCGCCTGATCGGGCGACAAGTCGGTCAGTCTGGTCACTGAGCCTCTCCTCGAATGAGGGGCGCGGCGATGGCTCGCCACGGGTCGGAGAAGCTTATCATGTGTTTTAGACCGATCAATCTAAAATGGGGATGTCCCACCGAGCAACGCCAACGCCCCGCTCGCCGCACCCTCCAGGACCGCGCGTTGCGGGCGCGTGCGCGCGAGGACGCGGATGCCAAGCAGGACGCTGAGCAATAATTTGGCGAGTTCGTCTGCCGAGCGCCTGTCGGTGATCGACCCGTCTTTCTGCCCCGCCTCGGCACAGCGGCGAAAGAACGCCTCGATGAAGATCATCTCTTCCGCGACGAGTTGCTGGAACTCGGGGTCGTAAGGCGCCAGTTCCAGCGCCGCGTTGACCAACATACAGCCACGGCGCTGCTCGTCGTCCACCGAACGCTCGATGATCTCGTCAAAAAAGCTTCGGATGGCCTGGGTCGGCGGCAGCTTGTCGAGCCGCGCCACTCGATCCCGCACGGTCAGCGCGAGGTAATGGACAAACGCCCGACGATACAGCGAGCGCTTGTCGCCAAAGGCGTTGTAGAGGCTGGCGCCGGTGATCCCCATCTGCTCCGCGAGATCACGCACCGAGGTCTGCTCGAATCCCTGCGCCCAGAAACAGTTCATAGCCGCCTCCAGCACGGTCGTCTCGTCAAACTCTCTCGGTCGCGCCATAACCGCCTCGTCCCGGCCACGCGATCGGGGCCGCTATCTCCATGATCGTTCGATAAAATTTTAGAACGACCGCGCCAGAATCGCAAAGCCGTTGTCAGCGAGCGGCGCATCAAGTCATTCTAGATTGGTCGATCTAGAATATCGAAGGGACCGAGGATGATCCGCTTCTACTATCACCCGACGCCGAACCCGGCCAAAGTCGCGCTGTTGCTCGAAGAGATTGGGCTGCCCTACGAGATCGTACCGGTCGACACGGCCAAAGGTCAGCAACACACATCCGAGTTCCGCGCGATCAACCCGAACGGCAAAGTGCCCGCGATCGTCGACACCGAGGGACCGGGCGGCGAAACCCGGGTGTTCGATTCAACCGCGATCTTGCTCTATCTCGGCGACAAGACCGGCAAATTGATGGGTTCGCCCGCCGATCGCGGCGAGTTGCTGTCATGGCTGTTCTTCATCGCAACCGGTCTTGGCCCCTTCTCCGGCCAGGCGGTGCATTTCCAGCGCGCCGCGCCGGAAAAGCTGCCCTACCCGATCAACCGGTATCGACGCGAGGCGGAGCGCCATTACAGCGTGCTCGACCAGCACCTCGCGGGCCGTGACTTCATCGTCGGGAACGAATACACGCTTGCCGACATTTCCGGTTGGGGCTGGGTCGATCGCGCGAGTTTCGTACTGCCCGGCAGCGACGACCCGCTTGCCGCCTATCCCAACATCCGCCGCTGGTTCCAAGCGATCGACGCACGGCCCGCGGTTGCGCGGGCAAGGGCGATCGGCAGCTCTCATACCTTCAAGAAGGAGGTCGATGAGGAGACACGGCGTGCACTGTTCCCGTCGAATTATCCGCAGGCCGCCGCTTAAGAGGTAGGTTATTTGGAGCCCGGCGCCGACTCGGGCGCCGGGCATCTCCACGATAAAGGCGCGGCAATGAGTGATCCTGTCTCCGCGATCGCCGAGGCTTCCGCCACCGGCGCCGTCGCCGAGATTTTCGCGGATATCCGGCGCGTGCTCGGCGTCGAGGTGGTCAACCTGATCTGGCGCCATCTCGCGACCATCCCCGATGCGCTACCCTGGGCCTGGGGAATGCTGCGCCCGCTCTACGCCGACGGTACGATTGCCAGGGAGGCGCAGGCCCTGCACGGGCGGCTGGCGTTGCCGCGCCTGCCGCCGCTGCCGCACGATCTCCTTGCCGCCATCGGCCTGGGCCGAGACGAACAGGCAACGATCCGCAACATCCTCGCCGCTTACGATCGAACCAACGCGATGGCGCTCGTCGCGCTGTCGGCGCTGCTCTGCCGGCTCGACGAGCCGCCTGCGGCCACGGCTCGGTTGGCCGAGGAAAAGCCCAAACCATCTCCGGAGCCGGCACCCATTCCGCTGCCGCCATTGCCTAGTATCGAATCGTTGCCGGAGCCGGTCGCCAACCTCGTGCTGGCGCTGAACCGCTTCGGTACGCGGCGGAAAAACCCGGTTCTGGCCAGCATGTACCGTCACCTCGCTTACTGGCCCGGCTACCTGGCGCTGACCTGGGCGCTGATCGCGCCGCTCGATGCCGACGATTCGCTCGAAGCGGCGATCGAGGATGCTCTCGCCAAGGCGCGGACGCAGGCCGCGCGCCTCGCGATCCAGCTTGACGCGCCGCCGATCGATCCGGCGGCCGCCGCGGCGATCCGCGCCGCGATCGAACCCTTTGCCGGCGACGTCATCGCCAAGATGGTCGTGATCTGTGCCCTTTTGCGGGCGGCGACCGGGCCGTCGCCAATGTATGAAGCCGGGAGAACCGCATGAAGCTTGGCGTTGCAATACCGGCGATCGATCCGGCCATCGGCGGCGACCCCGCGGCGCTCCGTGAGTTCGCGCAGGCCGCCGAAGATATCGGCTACCAGGATCTGGCCGCACCCGATCACGTGTTGGGCGTCAATGTCGCCAGTCGCCCCGATTGGGGCGACCGCAACACCTCGGCCGATCTGTTCCACGATCCGTTTGCGCTGTTCAGCTTTCTCGCCGGCTGCACGAGGACGATCGAATTCTCGACGCAGGTGCTGATCCTCGCGCAACGCCAGGCGGTCCTGGTCGCCAAGCAGGCCGCCTCGCTCGACGTGCTGAGCGGCGGCCGGTTCCGGCTCGGCGTCGGCGTCGGCTGGAACGAGGTCGAGTTTGTCGGCCTCAACGAGAATTTTCGCAATCGCGGCCGCCGCTCGGAAGAGCAGGTGCAGGTGATGCAGGCGCTCTGGGCGGAGCCGCACGTCACCTTCCACGGCAAGTACCACAGGATCGACGATGCCGGGATCAACCCGCTACCCCCGCGCCGGAAAATCCCGATCTGGTTCGGTGGGCATGCCGAGGTGACCATGCGGCGGGTCGTCGAATGGGGCGACGGCTGGATGCCGATGGCCTACGCCCCGGGTGACGAAGCGAAGGCGGCGTTCGACAAGCTGCGCGCGATGGCCGAGGCGGCCGGCCGCGACCCGGCGAGCATCGGCATCGACACCCGCACCACCGCCGGTTTGGGGAACGAAGCCGAATGGCGCGACACGATACGTTTCTGGAAATCGTGCGGTGCCACCCACATTACCCTGGTGACTTACTCGGGACGTGGTCATTTGCGACGCATCGAAGGGCGGGCACTTGGCGATCACCTGTCTGCCATCAAACAGTACTGGGATACTGTCGCCGACCTCTTATGATGGCGGTTTCGCAGTACCGCGCCGCGTGCCGCCCGACACCGCTGGCAATTCAGTGAATGTCGGATAGAGCCTGTTTGAGGAAGGCCCGTCCAAAATGGAACTAGGTATCTATCACGAGTTTCCGATGCTGCCCGGCCGCACCCAAGCCGAATGCGTCGCCGCAGGGTTCGATATCGTCGACGCCGCAGAGGAATACGGCCTCGACGTGATGTGGCTCGCGGAAATTCATTTCGACAAACAGCGCTCCCTCGCCGCGAGCCCCCTGATCCTCGGCACCGCGATCGCGGCCCGCACCGAAAGGATCAAGATCGGGACCAGCGTGCAGGTGCTGCCGCTAGCCAATCCGCTCCGCATCGCCGAGGAATCTGCGATGCTGGATCACGTCTCCAAAGGCCGGCTGATCTTCGGCGTCGGGCGCAGCGGCGTCGTGAAGACCTACGAGGCGATGAACATCGCGTATGCCGAGAGCAAGGACCGCGAGATCGAGTGTCTGGAAATTATTCAGCGCGCCTGGCAGGAAGATAACTTCTCGTACAAGAGCAAGTTCTACGACATCAAGGATGTTACGGTTGTGCCGCACCCGGTGCAAAAGCCAACGCCCGAAATCCGCCTCGCGGCGGCGAGCGTCGAAACATTCCCCATGGCCGGCAAGTCCGGCCAGGGCCTGTTCCTGTCCGCGCGGCACGAGGATGTGCGGGTGTTCAAGCCGCATATCGACGTCTACCGCAGAGCCTGGGCCGATGCGGGATATCCCGGAGAGGCGCCCGTCTATCTCCGTTGCCCCGGTTTTGTTGCCAAAACCGATGCGGCGGCGCAGGAGGCCTATCGGCCCACGCTGATGCAGCATTTCCAAAACCAAAACCGCCTGCTGTCCGACTCCGCGCGGCGGCAAAACAGCCCGCCGGACCATCCGCGCTGGAAGACCGCGCAGCGCCTCACCGAAATCACGTTCGAGGAAGTCTTGCGCGGCTCGGTCTTTATCGGCTCACCCGATACGGTGGTGGAAAAGTTGAAAGACCTGCAGCGCGACATTGGACTGTCGGGCGTGCAGTTGGAAACCAATTGCGCCGGCCTTGCCGATCATGCGGCCGAGCGAGAGGCGATCCGCCTGCTGGCCCAGGAGGTCAAGTCGGCGTTCAGGTGACCGCGGCTTTGAGCCTCCGCGAAGACGACGTCTAGGCGGCTTGGGGGCACGAAGAGCCGTCACCCGTAACGCTGGTGGAAATGTCGGCACCAGTCGTCGGGCCGTGTCCGGTTCATGGCGCTGTTCTCGCGGCAGATGGCTGAGTCGCTGACAAAGACGGTATGGCCTCGACGGACCTCCCGCCGCTCATAGAGGCGAGCACCAGGATCGCCGGCCAATAGACCGCCCTTCGCTTCATTTTGTTGACGTGTCGCTAAATCCCACCACCGGCAGTCGGAGCATTGCATCGCGGATTTCGCAGCAGCGTGCCTCGTGTTCGGAACAGATTATATGGGGTGTTCGCCTCTGCGCGAGGCCTCGCCGGGTCTGGAAAGCGGAGCCGGCTCCGCTTTGCGTTCGACCTCGACCTCCACGGCGCCGGTCCCGGGCCTTAGCCGAGCCGATCGGCCTGTGCACCGTCGCCATCTGCGCGGTGATCGCGCTGGCCGGCCCGGCGACCCCGCGCGCCATTGACCGGCAGACGGGGGAGATGCGGCGACAGAATTGAGATTACGGTTTGTGCTTGATGCCGGCGATATCGGTTACCTCGCGGTCACGCCCCAGGGCCTGTGCCTCGCGCTCGAATTCAGCGGCAAGCTCTTCCACATAGTCCGGAGTGATCGGGCCGCCCGGTGCCAGGGCAGCTACCCTACGAAGACGCGCAGCGCATAAACGCAAGCGGTCAGCACGTCCAGATAAGTGTGGTCCTCCGAAGGGCATGCCGGACTTATACAATAAATTACGGCGCCTAAAAACACTATTTCATCCACTTCTTCAAAGCCCATAACCTAGTTTAAGGTTCGTTTCAAAAACCGATACACTATCGACACTTCGTTCTGTTGTCCGTGCCCCAATCCTGACGTGCGCAAGAATGGCAACAACGTGCAATTGTCAAATGATCCTCAACGTCTCGCTGCGGCTGGTCTCGGGCAATTTGGATGGCTGGCTTGATCGCCATCGCGCCACAGCCAGCACCAGTTGAGAGCCGGCAATGTCTGCGGCTTCCGTGTCGGCTTCAGTGTTCGAAGATTTCTGTTTTGCCGCTACCAGAGTTTCCTGCGCGGAAACCCACGCCTCTGCAGCGATGAGCACTGCGTCCGTCTCGGGAATACCCATGCACTAGACACCGACAGGTCGATAAATCACTTCTTCGCTGCTACAAATGTGTCAAACTGAGATCATCAGTGCAATATGTTAACTACGATTGCGGGGGCAGAATATCATTTAGCTCCGCCCACGGCCGTTGTGCACGCGCCCCTTGTTCGCGGGACGCTCCGTGGGCTTAGTGATCGGCTTGTGGAGTTTGTGCGCGTCTGAAAACCCGCTGAAAGCGCTCACCTACCAATCGACTCAACATGGGTTGTAACGATCGAACCGCGAGCCGGCCTATTGTGTTCGCGCAGGACAGGTGCTCTTGAAAGGACATCCCGATGTCGGTTCTAGAGAACACTCGCATTGAGCGAGCGAAGCGGCTACGCGACCACTCCGCCAGCCTTCGCCGGATGGTCGATCAATCCAAATATGGCGCTACGGACCTCGCCGAGCTGGCGGACGAACTGGAGCGTCGCGCCGAGGCGATTGAGCGTCCCATCTCGGAGGCGCCGCTGCCGCTCGCTGGGTGAGACCTGAGTTTTCCACCCAGTTTACCAGGAGTTGCGTGGGCACGACACACGCTTCCTCTGGCGCGGAGCCGCCGGGCTGCTTAACTTAAGTTATGGGATGCACTCCGGCGCAGCGTGTGGCGTATTACCGCGAACGAGCTCGGGACTTGCGGGAGATGGCAGCCGGAGAGCCGCAGGGCGGCTTCGTACAGGAGCAGCTACTCTTCATCGCCGATCAATTCGAGGAACTGGCAACGGATGTAGAGACGGGCAACGCGCCGCTCTCCAGTTAGCTTCGCGTCCGGCCCCTGTGTACACGCCCTTGCTCGCGGGCACGCACGCGCCAGGTCGTCGTCGAGCGCTGCCAATACTAGCGTCATTGCAATCGCACGGACCTCGGCTTAGATGACCTCTCATCCCTAATTGTCGGCGGTCATTCCACCGTGCGCCGCCAACGCCGTACTCGATCAGGGTGGGTGAACAGCTCAAATCCGTCGTGCCGGGCGACCGCGATCAGCGTGATGCCGGCCTCGTGTGCTGCCCGCAGCGCCAAGGCCGTCGGCGCCGAGACCGCGACGACGATCGTGGCGCCAAACGACGCGGCTTTCTGCACCATCTCCACCGAGACCCGGCTTGTCAGCAGCACGACGCCATCCGCGCCGTTGCGGGCGGCGCGGGCCGCGGCGCCGGTCAATTTGTCGAGGGCGTTGTGGCGACCCACATCCTCGCGAACAAGGACGATGCCTTCATCGGGGGTCCACAGAGCGGCGGCATGAAGGGCACCCGTCATGCGGTTCATCGGCTGGAGCGCCGGCAGCGCCGCCATCGCCGCGAAGATCTCCGCGCCGGAGATCCGAGGCCCTGGTCCGACACGACGCGGTGGCGCGAGCGCTTCGCTGAGGCTCTCGATCCCGCAGAGGCCACAGCCGCTGGGGCCGGCTATCCGGCGCCGGCGGCTCCAGAACGCCTCGGCCGCTCCATCGGCCAGCGCCATGCGAAGGACGATCCCATTCTCGGCCGCGACGACGTCGAGTTCCTCGATATCGGCTGCCGACCCGACGATCCGCTCGTTGAGGCTGAACCCGATCGCAAAATCTTCGAGATCGGACGGGGTTGCCATCATCACCGCATAGCTGGCGCTCTCATAGGAAAGCGCGATCGGCGTTTCCTCGGGCACGCGGCGCGGTTCGGTGGCCGGGTCGGGCGCATCGCCGCGCCAGATGATCCGCTCCGCCTGTCGAAACGTCGGCGTCACTTGCGCCGCACCAGGCTCACGCCCACCAGGAACCCGGCCGCGGCGGCGACAAGCGCGGTCGCCATCGGCTGACGCCGCGCTGTTTCGAGGAGCGAGGCGTGGCCGGTGGTGAGGCTTTGCTGGCCGCCATCGGCCACGACCCGAACGGGGATGCCTTTCGCCGCGGGAACAAAGCTGCCCTCAGCGTGGTGCGACACCGGGATCAGCGGATTGCATTCGGGATAGTAGCCGCCGATGCAACCTTCCGGAATGTCGTATTCATGCACGATAAAGTGGTCGACCCGACGGGGGACGCCATCGTCGATCGCCGTCACGAGGCTTACCGTCGCGCCTTCGGTCAGCGCCAGCCGGTCGAGGTCGCGCCGGTTCATGAACAAAACCATGCGGGTGCCCTCGACGCCGCGAAACCGGTCGCGTTCGGCGTAGATCGTCGTGTTGAACTGGCCCTGGCTGCGGAACGTGGTGAGCTGAAACACCGCCGGATCGTCAGTATCGATGTTGCCCGACAGCACCTTTGGCACGATGAAATTCGCCTTGCCTGTCTTGGTTTTCCACTCCCGCTGCCGCGCGGGCAGCGGCCGGTGAAAGCCGCCCGGCTCCCACATGCGCTGGTCCATCTTGTGGAAGTCGTCGGGATAGGTCTCGGCGATCGCGGCGCGGACGCGGGCATAGTCGGCGATCCACCAGTCCCAATCGATCTTCGGGTTGGGCGGCAGCGTTGCTTTGGCCAGCTCCGCCACGATCCACGGCTCCGACCGGAGATGCTCGCTCGCCGGCTCGGCGACGCCGCGCGAGCCGTGGATGCAGGCGGTGCTGTCCTCCATGCTGATCGCCTGCATCCCGCCCTCCTGCCGGTCCATCTCGATCCGGCCGAGGCACGGCAGGATGTATGAGACCGCGCCGTGGACGAGGCACGACCGGTTGGGCTTGGTCAGGATCTGCACGGTCAGGGGCAGCTTGCGCCATGCGGGAACGAGGACGCCGAGATCGGGCAGCGAGCGCACGAGGTTGCCGCCGAGCTGGAACATGGCTCGGACGTCTCCCTTGATGACGCCCTCGCAGGCCTCGACGGCATTGAGGCCCTTGTCGTGCGGCGGCTCGAACCCATACTGCTCCTTCAGCTTGTCCATCGGCACGAGCTGGGGCTTTTCGGTAATCCCGACGGTCCGCTGCCCCTGCACGTTGGAGTGGCCGCGGACCGGCAGCACGCCGGCGCCCGGCTTGCCGATATTGCCGCGCATGAGCAGCAGGTTGACGAGCATCTGCACGTTCTCGACGCCGCCGATCTGCTGCGTCATCCCCATGCCGTAGGCGATCATCGCCGCGTCGGCTGCGGCATAGACCGCCGCCGCGCGCTCGATCTGCGCCCGCCCGAGCCCGGACCGGAGCTCGATCTCCCGCCAATCCGCGGCCCTGACCGCGGCGGCGAACTCGTCGAACCCATGCGTGTGCTCGGCGATGAAGTCGCGGTCGAGCCGGTCGAGCGCCAGGACCGCCTTGCACAGCCCCATCAGCACCGCCTTGTCGCCGCCCACCTTGATCTGGTGGTACTGCGAGCTGATCGGCGTCGACGCCCCGGTCAGCATCTCGATCGGGCTCTGCGGGTTGGTGAAACGCTCGAACCCGCGCTCGCGGAGCGGGTTGAAGACGATGATCGGCACGCCGCGCTGCGCGCATTCCTGCAGATCGTGCAGCATCCGCGGGCTGTTGATGCCGGTGTTGTGACCGAAAAAGAGGATGCAGCCGGTATGCCGGAAATCGGAGAGCATGATGGTGCCGACCGGCACCCCGATGCTCAGCGGCAACCCCGTCGACGTGCTTTCGTGGCACATGTTCGAGCTGTCGGGCAGGTTGTTGGTGCCATAGAGGCGGGCAAACAGCGCGTAGAGATACGACGCCTCGAGCGAGGCCCGGCCGGAGCTGTAAAACACCACCTTCTTCGGATCGAGGCGCTTCAGCTCGGCGCCGATCTGCGCGATCGCGTCCGCCCAGGCCACCGGCAAGTATCTGTCGGTTGCCGCATCCCAGCGCAGCGGATGGGTCAGCCGGCCTTGCGCTTCGAGGGCGTGGTCACTCCAGGTCTCGAGCTCGGCGCAGCTATGCTCGGCAAAGAAATCCGGTCCGGCCCGGCGGCGGGTAATCTCCCAGGCCGTCGCCTTTGCACCTTCCTCGCAAAACTCGAACGGGCGCGGCTCGGCCGGCTTGGCCCAGGCGCAGCTTACGCAGGCAAAGCCGTCGGGCTTGTTCTGATGCAGCAGCACGCGAGACCCGGAGACCGGAACCTGCTCTTTCGTCAGGCTCCGGCGCAAAGAGCCAACCGAGCCCCATCCGCCTGCGGGTCCCGTATAGGCGGCAAAACTCGGATTTTTTTTCATGACGACCGCCAAATTCTTTAGGAGGGGCACGTTTCCAACGGCCCGCCGACGAGGCGGTTCCTGCCTGGTGCCGACGCATCCGATCGCGGGCGAGAATTTGCCCGACCCGCGGCGGATCGGGGGGAACCGCCTTCGCACCGTGCGGTTCGCGATTACGATGCAGCAGCGTCGGTCAGCCAAGCCCCGCAGCAGGAAAGCCGGCGACGGTGCGCCCGGGATCACCGAGCGCGAGGTCGAGGACGTCGAGGCGCGTTCGAGCCCGCGCACGCCGGTCATCTACGAGATCGTCGCACGCCTCGGCGAAGAGGAAATGTCGCGCCCCGTCACCTCGCTGGTGTGGTCAGGCGTTGCTGCGGGCCTATCGATCAGCTTTTCGGTCCTGGCCCAGGCGATCCTCGAAGCCCGGCTGCCCGACGCGGGGTGGCGGCCTCTCGTCAGCAGCTTCGGCTATTCCGTCGGATTCCTTATGGCTGTGCTGTCCCGTCAGCAGCTTTTTACAGAGAACACGGTCACCGCGATCCTCCCGGTGATGAACCGGATGACCATCGGGAAGGTGCTGAATCTCGGCCGGCTGTGGGGCGTCGTGTTGGCCGCGAATCTCGTCGGTACGCTTGTCGCCGCGCTGTTCTGCACCTGGAACCCGGCGCTCGCTTCGACCTTCTACGCCCCCATGTTGTCGATCAGCAGCCACCTCCTGTCGCACGGCTGGAGCGAGATGTTTTTTGGCGGCATTACCGCCGGCTTTCTGATGGCGGCGATGGTGTGGATGATCCCGAGCGCCGATGCCGCGCAGTTTTTCGTGGTGACGCTGATGACCTATCTGATCGCCGCTGGCGGCTTCCCTCACATCGTCGCCGGCAGCGTCGAGGGCTTTATGCTGGTGCTGCATCACGACGCCGGGGTGTTGTGGCTGGTGAGGGATTTCTTCCTGCCCGTCCTGGCCGGGAACATCGTCGGCGGCACCGTCCTCTTCGGGCTCATCTCCTATGCGCAGGTGATGAAGGAGATTTGACGGTATGAGCTGAACGCCGGCACCGCCGCAAAACCGCCGAGGCCGACGACGATCCACGTGGTCGACCTCCACGATCCCACCGCGCGATCCACCCGCAGGTTCCTGGGGGTCCAAGGGGAACGCGAATGAGGCCGGTCCGTTGGTGAATTCACCCGCTGGAAGGCGATGGTCGCAATCGCGCGAGCGCCAGACGGCGGGCTGACGGGTCAGTCGTAACGGGCAATGGCCGCCGGCAGGACAGCACGAGAACTGCAAGACGAACCGGCCGCGGCCGCGCGGGCGGTACGGCTCCGTCATGTCAGCGACGACAGACCCGGCATCACCCGGCGGCGGGCGTCCACCGGGTTCGATTATCTCGACGACAACGGTGCTCTGATCGGCGATTACGAAACGCTGGGCCGCATCAAATCCCTCGCGATCCCGCCGGCCTGGACCGACGTGTGGATCTGCCCCCTGCCCAACGGCCATATCCAGGCGACCGGACGCGACGCCCGGGGCCGCAAGCAGTACCGCTATCACCCGCGCTGGCGCGAGGCGCGCGACGAGACGAAGTTCGACCGAATGCTCGTCTTCAGCCGCGCGCTGCCGCGAATCCGCAAGCGGGTCGACGCCGATCTGCGCCGTCATGGGCTGCCGCGCGAGCGGGTGCTCGCCGCGATCGTGCGGCTACTCGAACTGACACTCTTTCGCATCGGCAACAGCGAGTATTCGAAGGCCAACAACAGCTTCGGCTTGACGACGCTGCGCAACCGCCACGCCGCGATCAGCGGCAACACGATCCGCCTCGCCTTCCGCGGCAAAAGCGGCGTCTGGAACGAAAGCCGGGTCAGCGACCGCCGCCTCGCCCGCATCGTCAAGAACTGCCGCGACCTGCCGGGCTATTCGCTGTTCCAATATCTCGACGACGACGGTGAGCGTCACACGGTGGGTTCGGGCGAGGTGAACGATTATTTGCGCGAGATCAGCGGCGAAGAGATCACCGCGAAGGATTTCCGCACCTGGGCCGGTACCTACCTCGCGGCGATGGCGCTGCAGCAGCTCGAACCCGCCGCTACCGAAACGCCGCGGCGATCGTCACTGGTGCGGGCGGTCGAACAGGTCGCGGCCCATCTCGGCAACACCGCGGCCGTGTGCCGCAAGTGCTACATCCACCCGGCGATCTTCGACGGTCATCTTGACGGAACCTTGCGCAAGACGATGGACGACCGCATACGCGCTTATCAGGCGCGAATATCACCCAAATGACTCCTGAAGAATCCGCCGTAACCGCGTTTCTCCGTCTACGGCTGAGCCAGCCGGCGCCGGCGCGCAGGAAGCGAGCCTGACGGCGATCTTCGCTTGGCAACCGAGCCGCCGGCGGCTTCGCCCGGATGCTGGCGACGAGGCAAGCCAGGTGTCGGGAACGATGGTCGGCGTCACCGGCGGCAAGCCGATTTTTATAAGTCGAACGTCGACCACCGTTGATCCCACGACCGTCGCGCCGCTTATCGCGAGCGCGTCAGCCGTTTGCGATTGGCGCGTATCCTTCGTCGGTACAGGGCCGCCGCGCGCGATGGCACAGCCGCCGCCTTACCTGTGAGCACGGCCATGGCGGCGTCGGTCTGCACTTCGTACAGCGCGGATAGCTTCTCGGTCGTCATGAGGGCTGCTTCGGCCCAAGCGGCATTGCCCCCGCCCATAAGACGAGCAAGGCGCAGAGCGATGACCTGTTGGGCTTCCAGCCCCATCTGCCACCACAGTAGTGACGGGCCTAGCCAGGTGGAGCCCGATCGTCTCGTCATCGCGGATCCGAGCCGGTTATTTCTTTAACGCTTCACGCACCGCGTCCTTGGCTCCGCCCACGGCATTCTGCACTTTGCCGGCAGTCTTCTCGGCGGCGCCCTCAGCCTGGGTTTTTTGATCGCCGGTCACCTTGCCGGCGGCTTCCTTGATTGCGCCCTTCGCCTGATGTCCGGCACCCGCAACACGATCCTTGTCCATTACGCTTCTCCAATAAAAGCTTCGGTTCTAGGCGAACGCCCCTCGAGACGGTTCGTTGCCGCACGTCCGTAGCCCCCAACGAAAAGCGGCTGCCGTCAAGACGGCAGCCGCTTCGTCAGAAGCCTTAGGCGGCGGTGTTACGATTTGGCCGGCACCCAGGAAGTCTTTCCCTTGTCGAAGGTAAGACCCGGAGCCGATTTGAGCGCGTCCTTGGTGGTATCGAGGGTCAGGTACCAATCGCCGTTCTTCATTTCCGCATGAACGGCCCCAAAGGCTACCGCCACGTCTTTTTCGCCGGCGCCGAGGAAACCGCCGACCCCGATGATCAGCCCGGTAGCCTGTCCGCTCTCATTGAGGATCACGTCGTCGACCGTGCCGATTTTGTCCTTGGCCGGGTCATAGACGCTTTGCTTGTAGTATTTGGCCACCGTCTTGCCCGGAGGTGGAGAGGACAGAAACGTGCCGTGCGTAGCCTGCGCCGCGGCGAAGCTCGTAGCCCCAAGAAGAATGATTGCAGCTGCCGACAAGGTTTTCGTCATGGGTCGTCCTCCAACGTTTCGCGTGCAAACGCTTTCTTCGGCCAGAGGTTGCCTCGCATGCCCGGCAATTCGTGCTCCCACCTCCCGCGAGCCGGCGAGCGCGCTTTCTTTTAGAGTCAGGCCTTTGGTACGCCGATGATCGTCTTCTCCCGCAGTGCGCGAACTTCGTCGGCCGAGTATCCGGCGAGGCTCTGCAGCAGTTCCTCGGAATGCTCGCCGTAAAGCGGCGCTCGGCGCGCCTCGACCGGTGAATCCGAGAGCCGTACCGGACAGCCGATCATCGAGAAGCGGCCCCGCGTCGGGTGATCGAGGTCGAAGATCGTGCCGCGCTCGCGCAGGTGCGGGTTTGCCAGCACCTCGGCCGTGTCGAGTACCGCACCGCACACCATGCCGCGCCCGGCAAACGCCTGCATGACTTCGTGCTTGTCGCGCCCTGCGGTCCAGGCCAGGACCTCGGTCAGTGCCGGCCCATTCTGGGCGCGTGCGGCGGCGGTCTTGAAGCGGGCGTCCTCCTTCAGTTCGGGCCGGCCGATCGCGTCCATCGCGGAATGAAACATCTCCGGGTTATCGGGCGGCACGATGATGTAGACGTAATCGTTCTTGCCAACGCCCCTGCAGCGCAAGAGGTCGGAGTAGCCGCCGGTCGCCGAGCGGTTGCCGCTGCGGCCGAGCGGCTGTCCGGTTGCGAGCGTACCGGTGTACTTGACCCGCGTCAGGTTCAGCACCGCCTCTTGCATCGCCACCTCGACGAGCTGTCCTTTGCCGCTCTGGGCGCGCTGCACCAGGGCCGCGAGGATCGCGATCGTCAGGTGCATTCCGGTGCCGCTGTCGCCGATATTGGCGCCATTGACCATCGGCGGCCCGTCTCCCTCGCCGGTCACGCTCATCGCACCGGAGGTCGCCTGGGCGACCGGCTCGAAACATTTGTAGTCGCTGTAGGACCCGTAGGAACCGAACCCCTTGACCGAGGCATAGACGGCACGCGGGTTGAGCTCGTGCACCGCATCCCAGCCGAGACCCAAGCGCTCCATGACGCCTGGGCCGAGGTTTTCGGCGACGATGTCGCAGTCCTTGATGAGGCGTCGCGCCACCTCCTTGCCCTCGTCCGTCTTGAGATCGAGGACGATGCTCTTCTTGCTGCTGTTCAAAAGCAGGAAAAAGAAACTGTCGATATCCGGGTTGTCCATGTTCCACAGGCGGCGCGCGCGGTCGCCGTAGGGCGGCCTCTCGATCTTGATGACCTCGGCACCGAGCCAAGCGAGCATCTGTGTGCACGACGGTCCGGCTTGATCGTGGGTGAAATCGATTACGCGGATGCCGTTGAGGGCCTCGGTCATTCGCCTCTCCTCCGTCGCTGGTCGCCATCGACTACCCGCCGCGTCTCGGCGGTAGGGGCCAAGGATCGCGTCTTTGGGCGCTTTCGGCAACGGCAGGCGGACTTCTGCTACTGCCCAACCGCCGCGCGAACAGCATCGCAGGGGCTTCCAGCGATCGCGGCGCTTCACGGCCGGGATCGGTCGCCGGTCTCGGCGGCCATCACGGATGCAGGCGGCGCATCCCGAGTATGGCGACCATGTGCGTTGCGCGAATAGGCCTCTGCAACGGGCGCGGGTACTAATGGTTCGAAAATTCCTTTAAGGCTCGGCAATCCGGGTGGGGGAGTCGTCGATGATCGGCCTGGTGCGTCTTGCGTTGCGCCGGCCCTATACCTCTGCGATTGCGGCGATGCTGATCGTCCTGCTCGGCGGGTTGTCCGTCACGCGGATGATCGTCGACATTTTTCCGATCATCGACATCCCGGTCGTCCTCGTCGTGTGGAATTACGGCGGGCTGACCACCGAAGACATGGAGCGCCGCGTCGTCTTCATCAGCGAGCGCGCCTATTCGACGACGGTCAACGGCATCCAGCGGATCGAGTCGCAGACGCTGCCCGGGATCGGGCTGCTCAAGGTCTATTTCCAGCCGGGGACAGAGATCGGCGCGGCGATCGCCCAGATCGCGGCGGCAAACAACACGATTTTGCGCATCGCGCCACCCGGCATGCAGCCCCCGGCGGTGATCCAGTTCAATGCGGCCAATGTCCCCGTCGTGCAGATGACGCTGTCGTCGAAAACGCTGACCGAACAGCAGATCTACGACTACAGCCTCAATTTCATCCGGGTAAAGCTGTTCACGATTCCCGGTCTGGCGACACCGGGGCCGTTTGGCGGCAAGCAGCGCCAGATCAACGTCGATGTCGATCCGGCCTTGCTGGCCGCGAAGGGCTTTTCGCTGACCGACGTGGTCAACGCGCTGCAGACGTCGAACGTCATCGTTCCCGCCGGCACGGCCCGCCTCGGCGACCGCGAATACAATATCCAGCTGAATTCGAGCCCGGCGACGGTCGACCGCTTCAACGCCCTGCCGCTCGGCGTCTTCGACGGCCGCACCGTCACGATCGGCGATGTCGGCCACGTCAGCGACAGTTTTGCCACGCAAGTGAGCATGGTGCACGTCAACGGCAAGCGCGCCGTGTACCTTGCCATCCTCAAACATGCGGACGCGTCGACGCTGGCGGTCGTCGACTCGGCGCGCGACGCGCTACCCGAAATCCAGGCGGCCGCGCCCAACGGGCTCGAGCTCAAGCTCGATTTCGACCAATCGGTGTTCGTCCGCGCGGCGGTCGAGAACGTGATCCACGAGGCGATCATCTCGTCGATCCTCGTTTCGCTCTTGATCCTCGTCTTTCTGGGAAGCTGGCGGAACACGGTGATCGTCTCCGCCTCGATCCCGCTATCGGTCTTCGCCGGGATCCTCCTGCTGTTCCTCACCGGCAACAGTATCAACCTGATGACGCTCGGCGGGCTGGCGTTGGCGATCGGCCTCCTCGTCGACAACGCAACCGTGACGGTCGAGAACATCCACCGCAACCTGACGCTCGGCAGACCGCTGACCGTCGCGATCCTCGAAGGCTCGGCCGAGGTCATCCAGCCGCTGACCGTCGCCACGCTGGCGATCTGCATCGTCTTCTTTCCGGTGGTGCTGCTGTTCGGCGTCGCGCGCTACCTCTTCATTCCGCTCGCCGCGACCGTCGTCTTCTGCATGCTGGCGTCGTATGCGCTGAGCTTCACCGTGGTGCCGAGCTTTGCCCGGTTTCTGCTGGCCGGGGCCGACCATCACGCCGCACCGCGCGGCTTCTTCGGACTGTTCGATCGCGGCTTCGACAGGCTGCGCCGTGGATACGGGCGGCTCCTCGCGGGAACGCTGCGCCATCGCCTCTTTACGCTGGTGTGCTTTGGGCTCCTCCTGGTCGTGACGGGGTTCGCGGCGCGCTCATTGGGCATGGATTTCTTCCCGAGCGCCGATGTCGGCCTCATCAAGCTGCACTACCGCGCCCCCGCCGGGACCCGGATCGAGGAAACCGAAACCCAGGTCCTCAAGGTCGAGGAGGCGATCCGCAAGCTGATCCCGGCCGCGGAACTCGACACGATCAACGACACGGTCGGCGTGCCGTCCTCGTTCAACCTGGCTTTTGTGCCGAGCGACAATGTCGGCGACATGGACGCCGAGATCCTGATTTCGCTCAAGCACGAGCACCACCCGACGATCGATTACATCAGGGCGATCCGCCGCGAGTTGCCGGCGCAATTCCCGGGTAGCCTGTTCTATTTCCAGACTGCCGACATCGTCAGCCAGGTGCTCAATTTCGGCCTTCCGGCACCGATCGACGTCCAGATCCAGGACGTCAATTTCGACCGCTCCTATGGTCTGGCGCAGCGCCTATTGCAGCGGATGAAGACCATCCCCGGCGTCGCCGACGCGCATCTGCAGCAGGTGCTGAACTACCCCGCGCTGCAGATCGATGTCGATCGGCTCCGTGCCGCCAAACTGCATATCTCCCAGCGCGACGTCGCCAGCAACATGCTGACCTCGCTGTCGTCGTCGGTCCTCGTGTCGCCGAACTTCTTTCTCAACCCGCAGAACAATGTGAACTACTTCGTCGCGGTGCAGACGCCGATCTCGCAGATCCACTCGGTCGACGATCTGATGAATACCCCGGTCAGCACCCCGCCGGCTGAGGCCGCGACCGACACGACCGCGACACCGGAGGCGCGGGTCATGCGGCTCGCCGATGTTGCCACGATCTATCCGCGGTCGAGCCTCGAATCGGTCAGCCACTACACCGTCCAGCGCGAGCTCGACATCGACGCCAATGTCGACGGGCGCGATCTCGGCGCGACCGCGGCCGATATCCAGGCCACGATCGACGAACTCAGCAAGGGGCTGCCGATCACCACGCACATCGATATCCGAGGCCAGAACGAGGTCATGCAGGCGTCGTTCAAAAGCCTCGCGATCGGGATGATCCTCTCGGTGATCCTCGTCTATGCGCTCCTGGTCGTGCTGTTCCAGTCCTGGGTCGATCCGCTGATCATCATGATGGCGGTGCCGGGCGGGCTGATGGGGATCATCTGGATCCTTGCGCTCAGCGGCACGACCATCAATGTCGAGTCGCTGATGGGCTCGATCATGACGATCGGGATCTCGGTGTCGAACTCGATCCTGGTGGTCAGCTTTACCAACGATCTGCGGGCGCGGGGCGCGACCGACGTCGTAGCGGCGGTGATCGAGGCTGGCACGATCCGGCTGCGGCCGGTGATGATGACCGCGCTCGCGATGATCATCGGCATGGTGCCGATGGCGCTGGGGCTGGGCGACGCCGGCGAGCAGAACGCCCCGCTCGGCCGCGCTGTGATCGGCGGCCTCGTCGTCGCGACCTTCGCGACGCTGCTGATCGTGCCGATCTTCTACACGCTGCTGCGCCGCCAGCCCCCGATGCTGCACACCCTGGATTCCCGCTTTGCCGCCGAGGCGGCGGGAGACGGGGCCGGAGAGACCTCGCATGGCCGACAGGAACCTTAAGAGCCTTCTGCTCTATCCGCTGGGGTTGGCGGTGATCGGCGGAGCGGCGTTCGGCGCCTACCTGCTTTCGCACGACAAGGACGTGGCGCTCGCCGCGTCACGCACGGCGCTGGCCGAGACCATCGCGCGCGGCCCGGTCGTACAGGTCGCAAGGGTGGCGGAAGGCCCCAAGGAACGGCTGATCCGGCTCCTCGCCGACACCCGTCCAACCCAGAGCGCGACGCTCTACGGCAAGGTCAGCGGCTACGTGACGTCGATCGCGGTCGACCGCGGGGACACGGTAAAGGCCGGACAGGTCCTGGCGACGATCTCCTCGGTCGAGACCGACCAGCAATACGAGGCCGCCAAACACGACTTCGAAAACAAGGAGCGCGTCTGGACCCGGCAGCGGGAGCTCGTCGCCCACGGCTGGACATCGCAGCAATCCGCCGATCAGGCCGGAACCGCCTATACCATGGCGCAGGCCGTGATGGCCCAGAACGAGACCCTGAAATCCTACGAGCAGATCCGCGCGCCGTTCGACGGGGTGGTGACCGCGCGCTTTGTCGATGTCGGCGCGCTCGTCCAGAACTCGACGACGAACAAGACCAGCAACCAGCCGGTGTTGACCGTCGCCGACGACAGCAAGTTGCGTGTCGATGTCTATGTCGAGCAGCGGGACGTGCCCTATATCCACGTCGGCGACACCGCCGATGTCGCCGACGGCGCCAATTCCGCGCGCAAGGTGACGGCCAAGATCACGCGGACCTCCGGCGAGCTCGACCAGCGGACGCGGACCCTGTTTGTCGAGCTCGAGGTCGACAACACCGACCATTTCCTCGTGCCGGGCAGCTTTGCCTATGTGACGCTGCACGTGCCTGTCGAGAGCTATCCGGAGGTGCCGGCGACCGGGCTCGTCGTCCGCGGTACGCGCACCTTTATCGCCAGCATCGCCGACGATCTGACGGTCCATATGCTGCCGGTGACGGTAGCCCATACCGACGGCACCAACGCGTCGCTGTCCGAGGGAGCCGCGATCGGCCTGCGCATCGCGCTCAACCCGCCGGACGAGATCGCCGAGGGCAGCAAAGTCCAGCTCCCGCCTTCGAGCAAACGGTAATCACTTTCCAGCCGCGATCCGCGGCCCTCTACTGGGCGGCAGCGTCGGACCGCCGATCGGGACTGGCGGCAGCGTAGCGGCTCACCGGGCGTTTGAGCCCCAGGTTCTCGCGCAGCGTCTTGCCCTCATATTCGGCACGAAACAGGCCGCGGCGCTGCAATTCGGGAACGACCAGCGCCACGAAGTCTTCGCAGCCGCCCGGCAGATGCGTCGGCGTAATGTTGAAGCCGTCGCAGGCACCGTTCTCGAACCATTCCTGCATGGCGTCGGCGATATCGGAAGGCGTGCCGATCCGCGCCGAGCCGGTGATCCCGGTACGGAGATACAATTCGCGAATAGAAGGTTTCTCCCGTCTCACGCGCTCGCGGAGTTGCGCGCTGATGCTGCGGATATCCAGCTTGCCGACCGCATCGTCGGGCACCGGACCGTCGAGCGGATGGTCCGAAAGATCGCCAAAGGTGCTGTAGAGCGCACCAAGCCCGACCAGCGGATCGACCAGCTCCTGCAACTCATCGAACTTGCCCTGAGCTTCCGCGCGCGTGCCTCCCACAACCGGGCAGAACGCCGGCATGATCTTCAGGTCGTCCGGCTCGCGGCCGTATTTCGCCATCCGCCCCTTTACGTCGGCGTAGTAGGCGCGCGCGGCATCGAGCGAGCCGTTGATCGCGTAGATGACATCGGCCGTCGCCGCGCCCAGCTCCCGGCCTTGCTCGGAAGCGCCGGCCTGTACGATCACCGGGTGGCCCTGCGGCATGCGCGCGACACTCAACGGTCCCCGCACCTTGAAGAACCGCCCGTGATGATCGAGCACATGCATTTTTGCTTCGTCGAAATAACGGCCGCCGGCCTGGTCGAGCAACAGCGCACCGTCATCCCAACCGTCCCACAGGCCCTTGACCACATCGACGAATTCGGCCGAGCGCGCGTAACGCGTGTCGTAGTCGAGCGTTGTTTCCAGCCCGAAATTTTGGGCCTCGTGCTCGGACCATGACGCGACGACGTTCCAGCCGGCGCGCCCCTTGCTGATCAGGTCCAGCGTGGCAAAGCGGCGCGCCAGATTGTACGGCTCGTTGTAGGTGGCGGATGCCGTCGCCACCAGACCGATATGGTTCGTGACCATGGCCAACGCCGGCAGCAGCATTGTCGGCTCGAGCTCGACCATGTCACGCCCGGTGCGGGCCAGTGCGCCGGGCGGATTGTCGCCCTGACGAATGCCGGCGCCGTCGGCGAAGAAAACCATGTCGAGCTTGCCGCGCTCGGCGATCTGGGCGCTGCGCACATAGTGCTCGACGTGCAGCGTCGCGTCGGCCGCGACATCCGGATGGCGCCAGGCGGCCTGATGGTAGCCGTGGCCCCGGATCGACATGCCGATCCGCATCTTGCGCTGGTTCATGGCGGCCTCTTTCCTCTCGCGGCTCGATCGAACCGGTGCACGGTCCTATCCGTGCAGGAAACGACGCAGCGCTTCCCGGGTGTCGTGCTCGGCCTGCTTGGTAACGCGCGCATTCGCTACCCGATAGAAGCCATGATACGCCCGCGGATACAGGTGCAGCTCGACCGGCACCCCGGCGCGGCTCAACCGATCGGCATAGATCAGGTTTTCCTCGAGGAAGAGATCGAGACCGCCCACCGAAATGTAGGTTGGCGGCAAGCCCGACACATCCGTCGCTCGCGCCGCCGCCGCATAAGGCGAGACGTCGGCGGCCCCCGGCTCTTCGCCGAGGAGAGAACGCCAGCCGAAATGGTTGTTTGCCTGCGTCCAGACGAACTCGCCGACGTGAGGGTGCAGGTCTCTGCGCGCCGCCGTGCGGTCGTCGATCATCGGATAGATCAGGTGCTGAAAGGCGAATTTTGGCCCCTGCCGGTCGCGGGCGTAAAGGGCCGCCGCGGCCGCGAACCCGCCACCGCCGCTTTCGCCCTTGATACCGATGCGGTCGGGGTCGAGCCCGAGCCGGCCGGCGTTCGCATGCAGCCAGGCGAAGACCGAATAGATGTCTTCCACTGGTGCCGGGTGCGGTGATTCCGGCGCGAGGCGATGATCGACGGAATAGATCGCGCATTTCAGCTCTGACGCGAAAACCCTGTTTTCCGCATCCTTCATTTCCGGCGCGCCCATCACGAACCCGCCGCCATGAATGTGCACGATGGCGGGCAACGGATCGGTGGACGAAACCGGGCGGTAGGTCAGAACGCGGATCGGCTTTGCGCCAAATGCACTCTCGACATGGATCTCGCCGGCGGCGATGTCGGGCAGGTGTGGTTTCGGCTCGGCGGCGGCCAGTTCGAGCATATTGGCGCGGCGCTGCATCAATGACGCGGCAGTCAGCGGCGGTAGTGCCTGGGCCAGCGCATCGCGCAATTCGGGATCGACAAGCTCGATTGTGCTCATGGCGGCGGCCCCGTCGGTTTGTGACCAAGCACAACGATAAGGCAAATAACTGGCGCTGGGGCCAAGAAAGACGGATAGGACCAGCGGCGGGAAGTTGCGGAGCGGCACAATGGACAGGACCGGCACGACATTCGGCGAATTCGACTACATCGTGCTCGGCGCGGGCAGCGCGGGCTGCGTGCTCGCCAATCGTCTCAGTGCCGACAGCCGCAACTCGGTCCTGCTGCTCGAGGCGGGCGGCAAGGACAACTACATCTGGATCCACATCCCGGTCGGCTATCTCTACTGCATGGGCAACCCGCGGACGGACTGGTGCTTCACCACCGAACCGGAGGCCCGGCTTGGCAACAAGCCGATGAATTATCCGCGCGGCCGGGTGCTCGGCGGGTCTTCCTCGATCAACGGCATGATCTACATGCGCGGCCAAAGCGCCGACTATGACCAGTGGCGCCAGGCCGGCAATGTCGGATGGGGGTGGGACGATGTGCTGCCCTTTTTCACCAAGTCCGAAGACCATTTCGCCGGCCCCAGCGAGTTCCATGGCTCCGGCGGCGAGCTTCGCGTCGAGCAGCAGCGCCTGCGTTGGGATCTGCTCGATGCATTCCGCAATGCCGCCGCCGAGGCAGGTATCCCGAGGATCGACGACTTCAATCGAGGCGATAATTTCGGCTCCTCCTATTTCCAGGTCAATCAACGGAAAGGGAGGCGCTGGAGCGCGGTGAAAGCCTTTTTGCGCCCGGCTCTGAATCGTCCGAACCTGCGGGTCACGACAGGGGCGCAAATCCATCGCGTCGTGATCGGGGACGGCCGCGCCATTGGCGTCGAGTTCGACATCGCGGGATCTCGTCTCTATGCGACATCACGCGGCGAGGTAATCGTGTCCGCCGGCTCGATCGGCTCACCGGCCATTCTGGAGCGGTCGGGCATCGGCGACGGCGAGCGGCTGAATGCCGTCGGCATCCGGACGGTACGGCACCTGCCGGGCGTCGGGGAAAACCTCCAGGACCATCTGCAGATTCGATGCGCCTACAAGATCACTGGCGTGGCCACGCTGAACTCCCGCGCGCGCACGCGGTTCGGAAAGGCCATGATCGGCCTCGAATATCTACTGGCCCGGTCGGGTCCGATGTCGATGGCACCGAGCCAGCTCGGCATCTTCGCCAAATCCAACCCGCGCTTCGCGACCGCCAACCTCGAATACCATATCCAGCCCCTCAGCCTGGCGGCATGGGGTGGCAAGCTCGATCCGTTCCCGGCATTTACCGCGAGCGTCGCGAACCTCCGTCCCGAGAGCCGCGGGGCGGTTCATGTCCGGTCGGCGGACCCGTCGGAGGCGCCGGCCATTCAGCCGAACTACCTGTCCGCGGAAGGCGACCGGATCGTCGCGGTCGAGTCGATCCATCTGACGCGCCGTATCGTTGCGCAGCGCGCCCTGGCCCGCTTCAACCCGACCGAGTTCCGGCCGGGGCCCGAATTCCAATCGGACGGGGATATCCTCCAGTCGCTCGGCGACGTCTCGAGCCCGATCTTCCATCCGGTCGGCACGGCCGTCATGGGGCGCGGCCCCACCGCCGTGGTTGATGACCAGTTGCGGGTGCACGGCATCGCAGATTTGCGCGTCGCCGACGCATCGGTCATGCCGACGGTGACATCCGGCAACACCAACGCCCCGACGATGATGATAGCCGAGAAAGCCGCCGCCATGGTGCTGGCGGCTCGAGGTTAAGACGTCAGCCGCTGGCGTATTTGACGGAGTCGGGGCGGACGATCTCGCAGGTGATGCCGCGCCGGTGCAGGGTGGCACAGGCCGAGCGGGCCTCTTTCGACGTGAAGTGCAAAAGCCGAGCGCGATAGACGGCGCTGTGGGTGCGTTTGGCCGGCGGCAGGATCTGCTGTGGCTTCCCTTCGGCGACGTGGAACCTCGCGGCGTGCTCGATCGCGCGCTGGGCGGCCGCTTCCCCGTGGAAGACGCCGAGCTGGATCCCCCAGCGCCCGCGCGGCGACGGGGAATCGTCATCGGCGGCAGGCGCCGGAGCGCGCATCGCCGCGGCGGCGAGCTTGCCGATCGCGTTGGCCCGCGGCGCCGCCGGCTGCCCTTCGTCGCCCGCCGGCTGCGCGGGCTGGGCCGGGGTCGGGGCGGCCGGCGCGGCGGCGGTCATGGCGATGGGTTGCGGCACGGCCTGTGGCACCGCGGGCGGGGTGCCGGCAACTTCGGCGAAGCCCTTGTCGAGCATCGCGGCCATCGCCGCGTCGCGTGAGCGGAACGTGCGCCCGCCCATGATCACGCCGATGAGGCGGTGTCCGTTCTGCACCGCCGAGGTCGCGAGGTTGAACCCCGATGCGTTGATGAAACCGGTCTTGATCCCGTCGGCGCCGGGATACCAGTCGAGCAGGTGATCGTGGCCGACGACCTCCTCGCCGCGGAAGTCGAATTGCTTAACCGAGAAATACCGGTATTCGCGCGGAAATCGCTGGATCAGCGCCAGCGCCAGCCGGGCGATGTCGCGCGCCGTCGTGCGCTGCTCGGGATCGGGCAGGCCCGAGGCGTTATGATAGAACGTGTGCTGCATGCCGAGCTGTTGGGCCTTCGCGTTCATCATCTGCGCAAAGGCCGCCTCGCTGCCGCCGCCCAGCCCCTCGGCCAGCACGGTCGCGGCATCGTTCGCCGATTTGGTCACGATCGCCAGGATCAGGTCGCGCACCGCGACCGTCTCGCCCGGATTGAGGCCGAGCCGCGACGGCGCCCGCGATGCCGCGTAGGCCGACACCGGCAAACCGCTGTCGAGCCGGAGCCGGCCATCGTTGAGCGCCTCGAAGGTCAGGTACAGCGTCATCATCTTTGTAAGCGAGGCCGGGTAGGTGATCGCATCGGCATTGTTCTCGCCGAGCACCTGACCCGTATCGGCATCGAGAACGATCGCCTCGAAGATCACCGACGACGATGCGACAAAGTGATGACGCCGCGCATTCGCCGCCGGGATCCCCATCATCCCGACCAGCATCACGGCCATCCCGATCGACGCCGCGGCACGACGAAATGCCGCCACGCGCCACGCTGGGAGCGTCCCCGGCCCCCGCAATTCCGATTCGACGACTCGCACGCTACCCCCCCGTACCCCCGACGGACGCAACCCCCCGGTACACGTCCGTCACCGACAGGGTAGAAAAAACCCGGGGTGCTGTCAAAGCGGACGCGCCACGCCCAGGCCGCCGTGCCCCCCCCCCTGCGGCGCGAGGCCGGCGAGGCGAACGGCGGCAGCGGCTTCGCCGGATGGCCGGGATGGCAACGTGCCCTTCCCCCCTGCCGCGACCTCGGTTCCGGCTTTTGCCCGCTTATTGTGCGTTGCACAATTATTGTTGAAACAGGATATAATGACCTCTATCTGTCAATTGTGCGGCGCAAGATAAGGCGCCGAATCGAACGAGGGATGCCATGAGCGAATCATCGACGAAACGTCCACCCCATACACCTCCCGCGGAGCCTTCGCGCCCCGCCGCCGCGGCCGCCGCGGCGGCGCCGGATGCCGTGCCCGCAGCGCTGCCCGCACCCCGCGACCAGCCGGCCTCGGCGCCGGTGAGGAATCCGGCCGCGCTGCCCGACCCGATCGCCCTCTTCGACGCCTTCGCGCACGGCGCGGAGGCTTATGCCGACGAGATGGCCGGGCTCATGCAGACCGGCCTTGCCACCGCGACCGACACGGCCAAGGCGATGCTGGGCGCGAGGACGCTGACCGAAGCCTTTGAGATCAACGCCGGGTTTGTCCGAAAGAGCCTCGACGCGATGCTGCAGGGGTCGATCCGCCTCACCGGCATCACCGCACGGCTCGCCGCGCAATCTTTGCATCCGCTGATGCCGGCGCGCTAATCGCGTCCATCGAGGAAGGTGCGCACATCGCGGGCGATGATCGCCGCCTCGGCCGGCTCGGCATCCTCGCCAAGCCCGCGATGGCCCATGTCTGAAGCGATCTCGACGTAAGTCGCATGCTTGACGAGATCGCGGATCCGCCGGGTGCCGTTGAGCCCGAGGAGCCGGTCGCTGGCGCTGGCGAGGACCAGCACCGGTGCGCGGATTTGCTTGAGCGCGGTCGCCATATCGCCCGCGAACGGCGCCGAGACGTCGTGCCCGCGGCAGGCAGCGTAGCGGAACACCAGCGAGTTGGCATCCCAGGCGGCAAAGGATTTTGCCGTCGCCTCCATCTCGTCGCCGAGCTGCTTCGCCGAAACGCGCTCGAGATAGGGGGCCGAGACGTTCCACGGGTAATAGACCATCCCGGCGCGGCGCAGCCCCTCCTGCGGGTTGTGCTCGTAGCGCCCGCCTTGCCATTCGGGGTCGAGCGTGACGACGGAGCTCATCACGTCGATGACGAGACGGAAATTCGCCTCGGCCTTTGGGCTCGGGGCGATCAGCACGACGCTCTGCATCATCGCCGGGTGGTGGATCGCCCATTCGAGCGCGACGAACGAGCCCAACGAGCGGCCGACGACGGCACGCAGCCGGGTCAGCTTCAGCCCATTCGCAACGAGCGCCTGCTGTGCCTCCATCATGTCGCGGATCGTGTAGCGGGGAAATTCCTGCCCCGCCGCGTCCGCCGGCGACGACGACCCGCCGCCGCCGATCAGGTCGGCCGTGATGACGAAATACTTGTCGGTGTCGATGGCCTTGCCGGGTCCGATCAGCGGCGCCAGCGCGTCGCGGCCGCCGCGCGCCCCCGGCATCGCGACGATCGCGTTGTCGCCGGCCGGCGACAATCTGCCTTGGGTCTCGTAGGCGATGCGCAGCTCGGGCAGGACCGAACCGTCCTCGAACTTGAAATCCTGCATCGTGTAGATCGCCGGCTCGCCGCACCATGCCGCGCTGCCGGGCAGGATCAGCACCAGCGCCAGGAGCGCGGCGAGCACCGCCGCCCGGTTGGCCGAACGCCGTCTCAGGCCGGATCCCGGCATCGCGCGCTCCTCCCACACACCTCTTTGCCGGCATAATCTCGGGGATCGGCGCACCGCGCCAGCGTGTTGTGTCGGCTTGTCGCGCCGGCGGGATTGGGGGAAAGTCTCGCCCGCGCGTCCGGGGGGTGCGACCCGATGGACCAAAGCGATTTCCAAGGAGCGTGGCGCATGCTGTTCGACCCGGGCGCGAAAAGGGCGGCCTCGCCGGCCCTCTGGTGCGCGGCGGCGGCGCTTGCCGGCCTGCTCTGTTGCGGCGGGACCGCGCGGGCGCAGGACGACATCGACAACGAAACGCCGATCGTCGCCGCTCCGGTCCCGGACGCGCCGCCGGGGGTCAAGAAACATCACCACAAGAGGCGGCCGCGGCCCGACGATGACTATTCGGCGGGGATCGACCCCAACAGCATCGCCACCCCGCCGACGACCCCGCTGCCCCCGATCGCGCCGGCGCCTCCACCCGGCGTCGCGCCGGTCGCGGCCACGGCGCCGCCGCAAAGCCCGCTCCCGATCGGCCTTCCGCCGGGTCCGGGGTCGGGGCCGTCGGCGCCGCCGCCTGCCGTTGCGGCGGCGGCGCCACCCGCTCCGGTGATCGTCCCCGCACCGGTCGCTGCGGTCGCGCCACCGCCGGTCGGCGGCGCAGTCCGCGAGCTCGACAGCGAACCCTGGTCGGCCGCCGTGCTCCTCGGCCGGCTTTGCGACAACACGCTGCGCCACAACGAGGAAGACCGGCTCGCCGGCCTCGTCAGTTTTACCGTCCGGTCGACGCTCAGCTACGACAAGCGCAAATTCACCGGCGCCGAGATCGACGACCTCGTGCAGGACGGGATCGACGCCCTGCTGAGGGATTGCCCGCGCATCGAGGCGACCGACCGCGCCCACCGGCTCGGCCTCGTCATCGAGACGATGCAGGCTCTCGCGCTGCGGCGGATCGAGGACCGCAAGCACCCGCGCGCGCAGTACGCCACCGGCGACGGCCCGCCCCTGTCGCCCGCCGAGCGCCGCCTCGTCCGCCGCGCCCAAAAGCCGCTCGGCACACCCACCGCCGCCGACCTGTCGCAGGAGCTGACCGCGTCCGAGATCGACGGCTGGCTCGACGGGTTGTCGCCGATACAGCGCGCGCTGGCGCTGTTCCAATACGCCTCCGACGTCACCCCGCAGGAGGAAGAGGCCGCGCTCGGCATCGCACCGACCGTGCTGCGCAAGGACGCGACGGTGGCCAAGGCCAACCTGATGACCTACTTCCGCCAGGACGAGGAGGCCGCGCCGAACGTCGCGCCGCGCCCGCCGATCGAGTATCGCGAGGCCGGGACCCCGGTCACCAAGCTGCTCGAGGTCAGCGCCGCCGGCGCGGGACCGTCGGCCCCGCAAGGCGCGGCGATCAGGATCACCGGGATCAGCGCCGACCTCCTCGCCGGCTGGTCGCTGCTGGCGATCGCCACCGGCCTTCCGCCCGACAGGGGGCTCGACATCACCGCGCCGGTCATGCTGGCCGTCGGCGAGGGCGAGCAGCGGCGCCGCGTGCTCGTCGTCGCGGCCGCTGAGATGACCCAGCCATATGCCCCGATCCGCCGCTATCTCCTCAAGGCCTATGCCATCGACGGCGACGGCCAGGGCGTCGGCTACCACGACGCGCTGCACCTCGTGCCCGGCGGGATCAACAACGCCGAGGCCGAAAGGACGCTGCATCAGCCGGGTCTCGCCCAGATCGAGATCGCCCGCTGCCTCTGGCATGACTACGGCACCGGCCCCGACCCCGGGCTGTGCCGGTAAAAGCACCCCTTCCGCACCTCTTTTTTCGTCATTCTCCCCCGCCTCTGCGGGGGTGACGAACTAAGGAAAGCCATCCCAACGGATGGCGCCGGCGCATTTTCCCTTGCGATCCCGCTTGGCAAGTGCCAAGTTTTACTTGTCGTCAACGCAGCAGGAGGGTGTGTAAAGAACATGATACCACCTGGGAAGCGTCAGTTGCCGACCACTTGGCATCGGCAACCGATCGTCAAGACCAAGAGATAGCTCGACAGATGCTGTCGAGCGCGAAGGAATACTTCGCAAAGGAACCCCCGTTTGTCGTCATTTGGCCGAAAGGCCAGGGCGCACGGGGGTTCTGTTGTTTCTGAGTGCCTGATTGGAGCGAGATCGTGCCGCCGACCCTTGACCCTTACGGACCGACCTCGCGCATTTACTTCTCACAGCGCCTCAGGCTGCACTACGTCGATTGGGGCAACCCCGGCGCGCCGCCGCTTTTGCTTGTCCATGGCGGGCGCGACCATTGCCGCAACTGGGATTGGGTCGCGAGCGCCTTGCGCCACGAGTACCACATCCTCGCGCCCGATCTGCGCGGCCACGGCGACAGCCAGTGGTCGCCCGACGGCAGCTATTCGGTCGCCGCCTATATCTACGACTTGGCGCAGTTGATCCATCAGCAGGAACTGGCGCCGGTCACGATCGTCGGCCATTCGCTCGGCGGGATGCTGACGCTGCGCTACGCCGGCATCTATCCCGGGAACGTGCGCAAGGTCGTCGCGATCGAGGGGCTCGGCATGACCCCGCGCGCAATGGTCGACCGTGCCAAGCAGCCGATCGCCGACCGCATGCAGCGCTGGATCGAACAACAGCGCGACCTTTCCGGCCGCCTCCCACGCCGTTACCCCTCGATCGACGAGGCCTTGAAGCGCATGCAGGAGGCCAACCGCCACCTCTCGCCCGAGCAGGCCCGCCACCTGACCCAGCACGGCGTCAACCAGAACGAAGACGGCACCTATAGCTGGAAATTCGATAACTACGTCCGCTCCGACCGCCCTTACGGGATGACCCAGGACGAGACGCAAGCCCTCTGGCAGCGCATCACCTGCCCGACCCTCCTCGTCTACGGCAAGGAAAGCTGGGCCTCGAACCCCGAGGACGACGGCCGCATCAAGCATTTCCAGAACGCCCGCGTCGTCTCCTTCGACCACGCCGGCCACTGGGTCCACCACGACCGCCTCGACGGGTTCCTGGACTTGGTGCGGGAGTTTCTGCCTTAATGCGGCGTCACCAAGAATTCGGGCGGCCCTACCGTCCGCGACGGCTTGTAGTCGTGGCCCTATCTGGAAGGCGTATTCATCGTTTTCTTTAGCAAGGGAGGGTTCCTTGGCTCAGACCAAAAAGCCGACGATCAGTGTAGACGCCGGCAATGACGTGCCGGGCCGGCGGTTTACCTCGGTGGGTGTTTTCGGGGAGAATTTTCCGGCTGGCTCGGCGGTCAATCTCCTCGCGCACGGGCGCCGAGGAACGGCCATGGTGCAGTCGGACGGCTCGTTCCAGTGGTCGACCAGCTTCAAGCCCCCGCTGGCGTGCGGCGGCACCGTATCGGTGACGATCCACGGCGCGGACGGGATCGCGCTTGAGGGATCGTCGGACGTGTTCTGCCCCTGAGACATATCGGCGGCAAGGGGGCGGTGGACGCCGTTCATGGCCCCTTGACGCTTCGCGGCCCGGGACTCGATCGGTGCCGCGACCGGAATGCCGACCCGGCGGACCGCCGCCGGGATCCGCCCTACTTCCCGCCGAAAATCGGATAAATCACCCGATCCCCCGGCTTGATCCCGAGCTTCGCCGCGGTCCCGCCGTTAAGCTCGATGACCGCGCGCACCGCTCCCTGCGACGAGATCATGTCCTCCGACATCGGGATGGCGCGCTCGTGGATGTTGACGATCCGCCCGTCCGCGCCGACGAACAGCATGTCGAGCGGGATGAGGGTGTTCTTCATCCAGAACGTCGTCGGCTGCGGGCGGCCGAAATCGAACAGCATCCCGGCATCGGGCGCCATGCTCCGCCGGTACATCAGCCCCTGCTCTTGCTGGGCCGGGGTCGTCGCCAGCTCGATGGTGAATTTGTGGTCGCCCGTCGCGCTGGAGATGGTGATCTCCGACGTCTGAAAGATCTGGAGCTGCGCCAAGGCCGGCTGCGCGAAAAGCAGCGCGGCGGCGAGGAATAGCAGAAAGCGGCGGGTCGGCATGGCGCGATCCGATAATCGAGCCCGAGGTCGCGGTCAATTACCTGTCATCGCGAGGCCGCCCCGCGCGCGGGGACGCGGCAATCTCGTGCGGAGGAGCCTCTTGCGGCACAAGATTGCTTCGCCGCGCTCGCAATGCCAGAAACGTGGGCGACATGACGAGGCGATCGATGGCCAAAAGCAATTACCACCCCGCCACCATGGCCGCCCAAGGCCTCGGCTGGACCGATGCGTCCACCGGCGCCGTGGTGCTGCCGATCCACACGGCGACGACCTTTATCCGCGACCCCGACAACGAGTACCGCCGCGGCCGCAACTACGCCCGTGCCGACAGCGCCGCGTACGACCAGCCCGAGGCGGTGATCACCGCACTCGAAGGCGGTGTGAAGTCGCTGGTGCTGTCGTCGGGGATGGCGGCGGCGACGGTCGTCTTCCGCGCGCTGCCGGTCGGCGCGCACGTTGTCGCACCGCAGGTCATGTATCACAGCCTGCGCCGCTGGATCGCCGGCTGGGCCGCCGAGGGGCACATCACCGCCGATTTCGCCGACGCCTCGTCGCTCGACGCGCTGCGCGCCGCCGTGATCCCCGGCCGTACCCGGCTCGTCTGGATCGAGACGCCGGCCAACCCGCTGTGGTCGGTGACCGACATCGCCGGTGCGGCCGAGATCGCCCACGCGGCCGGCGCGCTCCTCGCCGTCGACAGCACCACGGCAAGCCCGGTGCTGACCCGCCCGATCGAGCACGGCGCCGATATCGTCATGCACTCGGCGACCAAATATCTCAACGGCCACAGCGACGTGATCGCCGGCTCGCTGACCACGGCCCGCGAGGACGATTTCTGGCAGCGCCTCGTCGCCGGGCGCAGCAGCAGCGGCGCGATCCTCGGCAGCCTCGAGGCCTATCTGTTGCTGCGCGGCATGCGCACGCTGCCGCTCAGGGTCGAGCGCGCCTGCCGCTCCGCCCAACGGATCGCAGAGGCGCTCAGCCGCAACCCGCACGTCGCCGCGGTGCTCTATCCCGGCCTCCCCGACCACCCGAACCACGCGGTCGCCGCCCGCCAGATGCAGGGCGGGTTTGGCGGGATGATGAGCATCCGGGTCAAGGGCGGCGAGGCCGCCGCGATCGCTACCGCCGCCCGCATCGAATTGTGGAAGCGCGCCACCTCGCTCGGCGGCGTCGAAAGCCTGATCGAACACCGCGCCTCGATCGAAGGCCCCGGCTCTCCGGTCCCGTCCGATTTGTTGCGTATGTCCGTCGGCTGCGAAGACCCCGACGACCTGATTGCCGACATCGAACAGGCGCTGGCGGGGGCAACGCATTCGTAGCATTTGTGTAGGATGGGCTTCGCCGCGCTCGGCCCTCCTACGATCGCCAGCTACATCAGACCGAGTTCGAGCTTGGCGGCTTCGCTCATCATGTCGCGGTCCCAGGGGGGCGACCACACCAAGTTCACCCGCACCTCGTTGACCCCCTCGACGCCGGCGATCGCACTTTCGACCTCGCCCGGCATGCTTTGCGCGACCGGGCAGGCGGGCGTCGTCAAGGTCATCTCGACAAAAACGGTGCCGCCCTTTTTCACGAGCAGCTCGTAGATCAGACCGAGTTCGACCAAATTGATCGGAATCTCCGGATCCTGGACCGTCTTCAAAGCCTCGAGCACCGGCTCCATCAGCACGGGATCGTCGTCGCCCTCGGGCCGCTCGACCGGCTCGGTCGCGGGCGGCGGGGGCTGGAAGTCGAAATAATCGTGGTTGTGCGGATCCGACGGCATCCTGTCCTACTCCGTCTTGACCGTGTCAGTGCCCTTGAGCGCCGCCTCGAAGGCGTGCCAGGGCAAGGTCGCGCATTTGACCCGCGCCGGATAGGCCTTGACCCCAGTCAGCGGCTCCAGCCGCTCGGAATCCTCGGCCAAATCCTCCGGCACCGCGACGGGCTCGCCGCCCGTGACCTCGGCGTGGAAGCGGGCGAAGAGCTGCCGCGCCTCGCCGAGCGTCTTGCCCTTCAAGACCTCGGTCATCAGCGACGACGACGCGGTCGAGATCGCGCAGCCGCGTCCGTCGAAGCTCACATCCTCGATGCGGTCGCCGTCGAGCGACAGGTACACGGTGACCCGGTCGCCGCAGAGCGGATTGTGGCCCTTCGCCAGATGCGTCGGATGGTCGAGCGCGCGGCGGTTCCGCGGGTGGCGCCCATGGTCGAGTATGATGTCCTGATAAAGCTCGCGCAGATCCATCATCGCGAAAACATCTCCCGGCATGCCTCGATCGCCGCCGCCAGCCGATCGATATCGGCGCGATCGTTGTACACGCCAAACGAGGCGCGCACCGTGCCCGCCACGCCCAATTTGTCCATCAGCGGCTGCGCGCAGTGATTACCGACGCGCACCGCCACATTATGCTGGTCGAGCACGGTGCCGACATCGTGCGGATGCACGCCGTCGAGGTTGAACGACAGGACGCTCATCTGCCGTTGCCCGCCCTTGACGAGGTTGAGATCGGGGATGCGCGACAGCACATCGACCGCATACCCGGTCAGCTCCGCCTCATGCTCGCGGATCTGGGCGCGGCCCAGGCCTTCGACGAATTGCAGCGCCTTGCCGAGCCCGACCGCGCCGGCGATATCGGGCGTCCCGGCCTCGAACCGGTGCGGCGGCTCCTGGAATTCGCTGTGCGCGTACTCGACGCTGAGGATCATGCCGCCGCCGGTCTCCCACGCCGGGATCGCGTCGAGCAGATCATAGCGGCCGTAGAGCACGCCGATCCCGCTCGGCCCGTACACCTTGTGGCCGGAGAAGGCATAGAAGTCGCACCCGATCGCCCGCACATCGACCGGCATGCGCGGGATCGCCTGGCAGCCGTCGACCAGCACCAGCGCGCCATGCTGGTGCGCCAGACGGGTGATCGTCTCGACCGGCATCATCGTGCCGGTGACATTCGACACGTGCGTGACCGCGACCATCCGGGTCTTCGGCGACAGCATCGCCTCGAACGCGGAGAGGTCGAATTCCCCGGTCTCGTCGGTCGGCGCCACCCGCAGCGTGGCCCCGGCGCGCTCGCACGCCATCTGCCACGGCACGAGGTTCGAATGGTGCTCGAGATCGCTGATCACGACCTCGTCGCCGGCCTTGAGGTTCTTTCCGCCCCAGGCATGGGAGATGAGGTTGATCGCCTCGGTCGCGCCGCGGACGAAAACGATCTCGCGCTCGTCGGCGGCGTTGAGAAACGCCCTTGCGGTCTCTCTCGCCGCCTCGAACGCATCGGTCGAGCGCTGGCTGAGCCCATAAACGCCGCGATGCACGTTCGCGTAGTCGCTGCGATAGAACTCAGCGAGCCCGTCGATCACGGCCGCCGGCTTTTGCGCGCTCGCCCCGGAATCGAGGAAGACAAGCCCGGGGTTGCGCTCGAACACCGGGAATTGCTGGCGGAGGGATTTGACGTCGATCATTCCGCGCCCTCCAGCGTCGCGAGCCGGGACCCGAGCCGCTCCATCAGCGTCTCGCGCACCCCGACGTCAGACACCCGCTCGACCGCCTCGCGCACAAACCCTTCGATCAACAGCCGCCGCGCCTCGCCCTCGGGGATGCCGCGGGCGCGCAGATAGAACAGCGACGCTTCGTCCAGATCACCGACGCTGGCCCCATGCGCGCATTTGACATCGTCCGCGAGGATTTCGAGTTCCGGCTTCGTGTCGATGACCGCCCGCCGCCCGATGATCAGGCTGCGGCTGGTCTGCTGCGCGTCGGTCTGCTGCGCCCCTGCGCGGACCTTGATCGTACCCTGGAACGCCCCATGCCCGCGCCCCGCCGCGACGCCCTTGATCAGTTCGCGCGTCTCGCCGCCCGCCGCGCGATGATCGATCATCGTGACGATATTCGCCTCATCCGAGCCGCCGACCACAAACGCCCCGTCGATCCGGCACCGGGCCCCCTCGCCTGCCATGACCACCGACAGCTCGTGCCGCACGGTCTTGCCGCCGAGCAGCAGCACAAACGCGCCAAACCGCGCCTTCTCGCCGAGCGTCACCCGCACATCGCCGATATGCGCTGCCTCGGCGCCCTCTTCGATACAGACGATGCGGTCCAACACGGCGCCCGGCCCGAGCCGGATGTCGACGACATCGTTGCGCCAATACGCCCCGTCGCCGGCATAGGTCTCAAACAGTGTCGCCCGGCTGTCGGCCGCCAGGTTGATCAGCGTCTTGGTATGAAGCGAGCCGCCGCTCGACGCCGCATGGGCGATCTCGATCGGTTGCCCGACGGTCGCGCCGGGACCGACATCGAGCACGAACCCGCCGGCGAAGAACGCCGCGTTGAGGGCCGCGAAAGCCTCGTCGGTCCCGTCCTCCAGCGCGACCCGCAGCAGATCGGGCCGCTCGGCGATCGCCTTCGCCACGGAGCCGAGCCAGACGCCGGCCCGGGTGATCTCCGGCAGCCGCGTCTCCGCCGCCGCCGGCAGACGCGGCTTGTCCTGGAGGCCGCGCAGGTCGAGATAGCGCCAGCCCTCGCTGCGCCGGCTCGGAAAACCCTGCTCGGCGAAGCGATTGATGCCGTGCTTGCGAAAACGGGCGAGCCACTCGGGCTCGTTCGCGGCGCCGGCAAAGGCGTCGAGATAAGGCCGGGCCTCGGGTCTCACGGGGAAATCGATCGCACCCGTCATCTTCGCTTACCTGCCCCTCATGCGGCATCCCCGATCGCGCCATACCCGCGCCGCTCCAATTCGGCGGCGAGCGTCTTGTCGCCCGACTGCACGATCCGCCCGTCCTGCAGCACATGGACGTGGTCGGGCTCGATATAGTCGAGGAGGCGCTGGTAATGCGTGATCATGACGATCGCCCGGTCGGCCGCGCGCAGCCCATTGACCCCGCCGGCGACGGTCCTGAGCGCGTCGATATCGAGCCCGCTGTCGGTCTCGTCGAGGATCGCCAGCTTCGGCTCGAGCATCGCCATCTGGAAGATCTCGTTGCGCTTCTTCTCGCCGCCGGAAAACCCAACATTGACCGCGCGCTGCATCAGATCCTCGCCGATGTCGAGGAGCTTCAACTTGGCCCGCACCACGCGCAGGAACTGCGTCGCGTCGAGCTCGTTCTCGCCGCGGTGCCGGCGCTGCGCGTTGAGCGCGGAACGCAGGAAATACATGTTGTTAACGCCCGGTATCTCGACCGGATACTGAAACGCGAGGAAAACGCCCTCGCAGGCCCGCTCGTCAGCCGGCAGCGACAGCAGGTCCTTGCCGAGATAGGTCGCCGACCCCTCGGTGACGGTATATCCCTCGCGACCGGCCAGCACCGAGGCGAGCGTCGACTTGCCCGACCCGTTCGGCCCCATGATCGCGTGCACCTCGCCGGCCCCGACGTTCAAGTCGATGCCCTTGAGGATCTCGCGCCCGTCGTTAAGGCGCACGTGCAAGTTTGTGATTTCTAACATCAACGTCCGCTTTGCTCCGGTAAGACTGAGAGATCGGTAGCGACCTCGCCGTTGAAGAGAAATCGAAAGCGGCCTGCGAGCATCAATCGGCCTGCATCTTCTATTGGCCAGCGGCGACCGTCCCGAGCGACAACGCCCGTATCCACGTTCAGGCCACCCCCATAAATCCCATAGTCTTGTGAGCTATTTCGATGATTTCCATTACGGTACCCCACCATCTGTATGAGGATCAAAGCAGGTCACCCCACACTCCCCTCAAGGCTCACGGCGAGGAGCTTTTGCGCCTCGACCGCGAACTCCATGGGCAATTCCTTGAGAACTTCGCGGCAGAAGCCGTTGACGATCAGGGACAGCGCATCCTCGTCGCCGAGCCCGCGCTGGCGGCAATAGAAGAGCTGGTCATCGCTGATCTTCGAGGTCGTCGCCTCGTGCTCGATCCGGGCCGAGGGGTTGCGCACCTCGATATAGGGCACGGTGTGCGCGCCGCAGCGGTCGCCGATCAGCAGGCTGTCGCATTGGGTGTAATTCCGCGCGCCCTCGGCCCGCGGCTGCACGCGCACGAGCCCGCGATAGGTGTTCTGGCCGCGCCCGGCCGAGATGCCCTTCGAGATGATCGTCGACTTCGTGTTTTTGCCGATATGCACCATCTTGGTGCCGGTATCGGCCTGCTGCAGGTTGTTGGTGAT
Source organism: Allostellaceae bacterium (assembly GCA_036489765.1). Lineage (GTDB taxonomy): Bacteria > Pseudomonadota > Alphaproteobacteria > ATCC43930 > CGMCC-115725 > DATARH01. Next base: position 42,974 of record DASXFE010000128.1, read on the forward strand.
CGCGACCGAATAGAATTCGCCGACCGAATCGTCGCCCTCCAGAACGCAACTGGGATATTTCCAGGTGATCGCCGAGCCGGTCTCGACCTGCGTCCACGAGATCTTCGATTTCGCCCCGCGGCAGGCGCCGCGCTTGGTCACGAAATTGTAGATCCCGCCCTTGCCTTCGGCGTCGCCGGGATACCAGTTCTGCACGGTCGAGTATTTGATCTCGGCGTCCTTGTGCGCGACCAGCTCGACGACGGCGGCGTGGAGCTGGTTTTCATCGCGCTGCGGCGCCGTGCAGCCTTCGAGATAGCTGACATAGGCGCCCTCGTCGGCGATCAGCAGCGTCCGCTCGAACTGCCCGGTCTTCGCCGCATTGATGCGGAAATACGTGCTGAGCTCCATCGGGCAGCGCACGCCCTTCGGGACGTAGGCGAACGACCCGTCGCTGAACACCGCCGAATTGAGCGCAGCAAAGAAATTGTCGTTTTGCGGCACGACGGTACCGAGATACTTCCGCACCAGCTCGCCGTGCTCGCGCACCGCCTCGCCGAACGAGCAGAAGATGATGCCGAGCCCGTTCAGCTTTTCCTTGAACGTCGTCGCCACCGAGACGCTGTCGAACACGGCGTCGACCGCGATTCCGGCCAGCGCCTCGCGCTCACGCAACGGCACGCCGAGCTTTTCGTAGATGCGCAAGAGCTCGGGATCGACCTCGTCGAGCGATTTCGGCGCGTTCTGCCGCGACGGCGCCGAATAGTAGATCGCGTTCTCGTAATCGATCGGAGCGATGTTGACCTTGGCCCAGTCGGGCTGCGCCATCTTGCGCCAGGCGCGGTAGGCCTGGAGCCGCCATTCGAGCAGCCACTCCGGCTCCTCCTTCTTGGCGGAGATGAAGCGGACCGTGTCCTCGTTGAGGCCCGGCGGGGCGCTCTCGGACTCGACATCGCTGACGAAACCGTACTTGTAGCCCTCTTGCGTGAGCGAGCGGACGGTGTCGCGGGTATCTGCGGAAGCAGCCATCAGGGAAAGACTCTGTTCAGGTAGGGGCGGGTCAGGTACGGGCAGGTCAGGTGCGGGCCGGCGTGGCGATGACGGCCGCCGACGGGAGGAACGACATCGGCGAGATCATCTCGTCGAGCGAGATCGCCGCCAGCGCCTCCCCGACCGCGCGGTTGATCGCGCCCCAATGCGGCCGGGTCGGGCAGTAATTCGTGTGCGCGCATTCATCGACATGCACCGAGCATTGCGTCAGCCCGATATCGCCGTCGATCGCGGCAACCACCTCGGCGACCGAGACTGCCCGTGCCGGCCGCGCCAGACGATAGCCGCCGCTCGCGCCCCGCGTCGCGACGACGAGCTCGGCACGGGCAAGCGCCTTCAGCACTTTGGCCACCGTCGCCGGCGGCAGCCGGGTCTCGGCCGCGATCTGCGCCGCATTCGCCTGGCGGTCGCTATGGATCGCGAGGTGCGTGGCGACGATGACGCCATAGTCGGCGAGCTTCGATAGGATGATCATACTGCGACCAATTCGGACTGGATTGGTACGCAATACATTGTCGCTCAGCCGCGCACGGTCAAGCTGAAAAGCGGCGGAGAGAGGCTGTGGCGTTCGGTCGCGTGCCCTTCTGGGCACGTGCCCAGAAGAGCGGGCGAGGGCCGCGAGCGTAGCGAGCCGGGATCCCTACTCCGGGATCACCCCGATCGCGCGTTCGATCGCGTTGAAGATCTCGCTGGGGCGAAACGGCTTTTGCATCATGCCGAGCGGGTGTGCCGCCTGCGCGCGCACCGCGATTTCGGGACCGATCACGCCCGACAGAAACATTGCCGGGATGCCGTACTCCTCGCGGAGCTGGCTGGCGAGCTCGATCCCGTCGACCGACCCCGCGAGGCGGATGTCGATCAGCGCCAGGCGCGGCTTTTGCTCGGCGACGAGCGCGAGGGCCTCGAGCCCCGACGCCGCTATCCCGGTCACCTCGAACCCCAGCTCCTCGAGCATGTCGCCGATCGACGTGGCGACCAGCGCCTCGTCTTCGACAATGAGGATCGTCAGCGGCTTGCTTGTATTGCCCATCACAACCACTTCACATCTGATCGCGGCAAAGTTGTCGCCCGCGGATAAGGTGCTCGGCGCCCTGGGGAAAGGGTGGATCACATCGCTTAGCAAGGGGTTAACGCGGCGGGATGCGATGAAATTGCTTGTCGTCGAGGACGACCGTGAGACGGCGGCCTATCTGCTCAAGGGGCTGAGCGAAAGCGGCTATGCCGTCGACCATGCGAGCGACGGCAGGCAAGGGCTGTTTCTCGCGACCGCGGGCAGCTACGACGCGATGATCCTCGACCGCATGCTGCCCGAGATGGATGGGCTTACGCTGCTCGGCGCTCTGCGCGCGGCGGAAATCCGCACCCCGGCCCTCATCCTGAGCGCGCTCGGCTCGGTTGACGACCGGGTCAAGGGCTTGCGCGCCGGCGGCGACGATTACCTCGTCAAACCCTTCGCGTTCAGCGAGCTCCTCGCCCGCCTCGAAGCGCTGATGCGGCGGGGCGCGACGGCGCCGACGACGACGCGGCTGCGGGTCGCCGATCTCGACCTCGACCTGCTGACCCGCACGGTCCGCCGCGGCGGCAAGGTGATCGAGCTCTTGCCCCGCGAGTTTCAGCTCCTCGAATGCCTGATGCGCCACGCCGGGAATGTAGTCACCCGCACGATGCTGCTCGAAAGCGTGTGGGACTATCATTTCGACCCGCAGACCAACGTCATCGACGTTCACGTCAGCCGCCTTCGGCAAAAGATCGACCGCAATTTCGACCACCCCCTCCTCCACACCGTCCGCGGCGCCGGCTACTGCCTGAGAGCGCCGGAGTGAGAAGGTGAGCGGGCTAGAAAATCCCCTCTCCGCCCGTTGGAGGGAGAGGGAGGAGCCCGATGCGAAGCAGCGGGAGGGTGCGGTGGCCAACCTCGTCACATACCCACATCCCCCCATCCCTCTCCCCCCAATGGGCGGAGAAAGGGCGGACCCGCGGCGGCGCAGGCGCTGGCTTCCCGGTGCTCGCCGCCTCTTCAAAACCCATGCGGTCCGCCTCGCCGCCCTCTACGTCGTCGTCTTCGCGGCGTCGGTGCTGGGCGTCTTGTTCTTCGTCTATTGGACGAGCGCCGATTTCGTCGAGCGGCAAACCGAGGCGACACTGGATGCCGAGGTCACCGGCCTTGCCGAGCAATACGCGCAGCGCGGATTGACCGGGCTCATCCAGATCGTCGCCGCGCGCAGTGCCGGGGACCGCGGTGACGGGATGCTCTATCTCGTTACCGACCCGCGGGGGAAACCGCTGGTCGGCAACATCGCCGATTGGCCGGCCGGGGCGAAGGCGGTCACCGGCCCGGTGTCCTTCACGGTCGAGGTGCCGGTCAAGGGTCGCACCGAGACGCACCCGGCACGCGGCATGCTGTTTGTGATCCCGGATAATTTCCGCCTCCTCGTCGGCCGCGACATCAGCGACGCGGCGACCTTTCGCGACCGGGTCAAGACGACGCTCTTGTGGTCGGGGCTGGGCGCGCTCGTCGTCGGCCTCATCGGCGGCTCGGTGATGAGCCGCAACCTGTTGCGCCGGGTCGAGCAGGTCAACCGAACCGCCGAGCGCGTTATGGCCGGCAACCTGTCCGACCGGGTGCCGGTCGGTGGGACGCGCGACGAATTCGACCAGCTCGCCGCCAACCTCAACGGCATGCTCGACCAGATCGAGCGGCTGATGACCGGGATGCGCGAGGTCACCGACAACATCGCCCACGACCTGAAGACGCCGCTCGCCCGGCTCCGTGCCCGGCTTGAGCTGACCTTGCTCGCCCCCTCCGGCGACGCGGCCCAAATGGAGACAAATCGGGCGGAGGCGATCCGCGCGGCGATCGACGAGGCCGACCGCCTCCTCGCGACCTTCAACGCGCTCCTCAACATCACCGAGGCCGAGTCCGGCGCGCGCCGCGACCGTGCCGAGCCGCTCGACCTCGGCGAACTGGCCCGCGCCGCCGCCGAGCTCTACGAGCCGGTCGCGGAGGAGAGCGGCTTTGCCCTCAGGCTCGACAGCGCCCCGGGCGTGATGATCCGCGGCGACCGCCACATCCTGTCGCAGGCGGTCGCGAACCTCCTCGATAACGCGCTTAAATACGGCGCCGGTGACGAGGCGCCCGGCGAGATCGCGCTGTCGGTGGTCGAGATCGACGGCCACGCCGCGCTCGAAGTCTCCGACCGCGGCCCGGGCATCCCGGAAGAGGACCGCGACACGGTCTTCAACCGCTTTGTCCGCCTCGAACGCAGCCGCAGCACTCCCGGCAACGGCCTCGGCCTCAGCCTCGTCCGCGCCGCCGCCCGGCTGCACGACGGCACCGTAACCCTCGGCGACAACGCGCCGGGGCTTAAGGTGCGGCTCGAATTTCCGGTGCTGGCGGTTTGAGAGGGCATAGAGCCCCATCCCAGCCTTCCCCCGTTTGTGGGGGAAGGGGTTCATCGTGCCCGCCACTCCCGCTACTCTCTCCCCCGCAAGCGGGGGAGAGTTGGGGTGGGGGCTTACCCGTTACTCCGAGAACCTGCAGCTGCTCGGCTCGTCGTCGAGGCGGCGGGCGGTTTCGGCGATCATCTCGCGGAACCCCTGCGGGTCGGAGTACCCGGCGCTGCGCAGCACCGGTTCCATCATCTCGTCGTCGAGCAGCTCGTCGAGGCTCGGCTCGTAGCGGCAGCAATCAGCCCTTCCGGCCATGGTCCCCTCCTTGACTACCGTGTTGTAGGCAGATTGGCTGCCAACCGTGTCCTCAATATGACACGCCCTCGGGTATTTTGTGGCAATTTGGCCCTAGTTTCCGTGATATTCGCCCCATCGCCGCCACAATCTGCACGCGCCTTTCAACCGCCAAACGAGACTCTTACGTGGACCTTCCGTGATCGCCGCCTTTGTCACCCGCCTCGTCGCGCTCGCCCATCGCCGCGCCCTCTGGGTCGTGCTGGCGGCCTTTGTCGCGACGCTGGGCGGCGGGCTTTACGCCGGGACGCATCTCGATATGGACACCGATATCGAGCAGCTCTTGCCGCGCAACACGACATGGCGGCAGCAGGAAATCGCGCTCGATAAGGCCTTTCCGCAGAACGCCGACCTGCTGGCGATCGTGGTCGACGGGCAGACGCCGGAGGCGGCCAATGCCGCGGCCGCCACCCTCGCCGAACACCTCAAGGCCGAGTCCAACCTGTTCCATTTCGTGCGCCGGCCCGATGGCGGCCCGTTTTTCGACCGTAACGGCCTCCTGTTCTTGCCGCCCGACGATCTCGCCGCAGTAACCCAGCAGCTCATCGCGGCGCAGCCGGTGATCGGCAGCCTCGCCGCCGACCCGAGCCTCAGGGGCCTCTTCGCCGCGCTGACGCTGTTCCTGCAGGGCGTCCAGCGCGGCGACGTGTCGCTCGCCAAGCTCGACCCCACGCTGACGACGCTCGCCGACGCCGTAGCGGGCGTCGTCGCCGGGCGGCACGCGCCGCTCTCCTGGGGCCAGATGCTGACCGGCGAGAAACCGGACCGGCACCAGCTCCGGCAATTCGTCCTGACCCAGCCGGTGCAGGACTACACCGCGCTCGAGCCCGGCGCGAAGGCCACCGCGGAAATCCGCCGCCTCGTCGAAGAACTCCACCTTGTGCCGGCACATGGCGTGCGCGTGCGCATCACGGGCCCGGTGGCGCTCGGCGACGAGCAATTCGCGACCTTGCGCCAGGGCGCGCTGCGCTCGACGGTATTTTCGGTCGTGTCGGTGCTGGTGCTGCTGTTTGCGGCGTTGCGCTCGGTGCGGCTCGTCGGCGCGATCCTCGCAACCCTGGCCAGCGGCGCGACGCTGACTGCCGCCTTCGCCGCGCTGGCGATCGGGTCGCTCAACCTGATCTCGGTTGCGTTCGGCGTCCTCTTTATCGGGCTCGCGGTCGATTTCGGCATTCAGTTCGGCATCCGCTACCGCGACCAACGCCACCGCCGCGAGGCGCTCGGCGCGGCGCTCGTGGCCGCCGCCGAGACGATCGGTCCGTCGCTGGTGCTGGCCGCCGGCGCGACGGCGATCGGGTTCTTCTCGTTCGTCCCGACCGATTACATCGGCGTCCGCGAGCTCGGCTGGATCGCCGGGGCCGGGATGGTGATCGCGATCGCCCTCAATTTCACGCTGTTGCCAGCGCTGTTGACGCTCCTCAAGCCAAAAGCCGAGCCTGAGCCGATCGGGTTCGGCTGGGCGGCGCCGGTCGACCGCTTTCTGCTCAGGCGCCGGGTACCGGTGCGGATCCTGGCGCTGGCGGCCGCGATCGGCGGCCTCGCGCTGATCCCGCGCGTGTCATTCGACTTCGACCCGCTCCACCTCAAGGACCCGCACAGCGAGTCGGTGTCGACCGTGTTCGACCTGATGAAGGATCCCGACACCTCGCCTTACACCGCCGAGATCCTCGCTCCCTCGCTGGCGGCCGCGGACGCGCTCGCGGCAAAGCTCGACAAGCTCCCGGAGGTCGACCGCGCGATCACCGTGTCGGCGCTGATCCCGACCGATCAGCAGAAAAAGCTGGCGACCATCGGCGATGTGTCGCTGCTCCTCGGCCCGACGCTGACGCCGGTTTCGACCCTGCCGCCCCCGAGCGATGCGGACGTGCTGAAAGCGATGGCGGATTGCCGCGCCGCACTCGCCGGGCCCGGCGCGCAGGACGGGGCGACGGGAAGGCTGGCGGCGGCGCTGGGGGCGGCGATCGACAAAGGCCCGGGCATCATCGCGCCGCTCGGCGACAGCCTGCTCGCCGGGTTGAAACCCCAACTCGCCCTCCTCGCCGAGCTGATCCAGGCCCAGCCGGTGACGCTCGCGACCCTGCCCGAGGAGTTGCGCGCCGATTGGGTGACGCCGGACGGCCGCGCGCGGGTCGAGGTGTTTCCCAAGGGAGATGCGCGCGACAACGCCGTCCTCGAGCGCTTTGTCGCCGCCGTGCGCACCGTTGCGCCGAACGCGACCGGCACGCCGGTGACGATCCAGGAAAGCGGCCACCTGATCACCCACGCCTTCCTCGAGGCGGGGATCATCGCGGTGATCGCGATTACGGTATTGCTCGCGGCGATCCTGCGGCGGCCGCGCGATGTCGCGCTCGTCTTCGCGCCGCTGCTTCTGGCGGCGCTGCTGACGCTCGCCCTGACGGTGCTGATCGGGATGCCGCTCAACTACGCCAACATCATTGCGCTGCCGCTCCTTCTCGGGATCGGCGTCGCGTTCGACATCTATTTCGTCATGAACTGGCGCCGCGGCGTCTCCGAGCACCTGCAGTCGAGCACCGCCCGCGCCGTGATCTTCAGCGCCTTCACCACCCTCGCCGCCTTCGGCAGCCTCGCCCTCTCGAACGACCCCGGCACCGCCGACATGGGCAAGCTTCTCTCGCTCTCCCTCGCCTGCACGCTCTTCTGCACGCTGATCGTATTGCCGGCGCTATTGGGGCCGGCGCAAAGCAAGCGATGATGGGTAGAGCGCAGCGAAACCCATCAAACCGTCGCTGGCCCAAAGCTCGTCATCCGTATCCCCAGCTCCTCCACCCGGCGCCGCACCGCGGGGCTCACCAGCGCCGCCAATTCCTCGTCGTGTCGGTAGCCCGGGACGGCACCCGAGACGGTCGCCGGGTGGGCATAGATCTCGCTGAGGCCGTCGGGAAGGTGCGGCAGGAGAGCGAGGAGGCGATCCTCGACCATCGCGCCGCTCCAGGCGAGGCCGAAGACCTGGTCGTTTGCCGTCACCCCTGCCCGCTTCAACCGCCGGCGAAGCGCCGAGACGGCGAAGCCGTAGGCGGGGGCGCGGTAGGTTTCGCCCGGGAAGGCACGGCGCAGGGGTTCGACCGGCTCGTCGGGAAGGCGCATCGCGCGCATCCCGTATTCTCGCCCGATCTCGACGACAAGGCGTCCGACGGTCGGGTGAAGCTGGACGTGCTTGTGTCCGTTGACATGGTCGAGCGGGAGGCCAGTCGCGTGGAACGCGGCGAACTGGGCGCGAATTTCCGCGGCGATCTGGCGTCGGGCGCCGGGGTGCAGGAAAAACCGGATGCCGGCGCGCACCTCGTTATCGAGAAAGCGCCCCTCGCGGCCGGTGATCGCCCGCAGGTCTCCGGCCGGCAAAATCGGCTCGCCGTCGCCGAGCACCAGATGCAGCCCGACCGGCAGCCCCAGCCGCCGCGCTCTGGCGACGGCATCGGCCGCGGCCGGGGCGCCGACCATCAGGCTGGCGCAAGTCAGGATTCCGTCGCGAAAGGCCGCTTCGACCGCCTCGTTGACCGCGAGGTCGCGGCCGAAATCGTCGGCGGTGACGATGAGGCGCTTTGGCAGCCGCCTCAGCCGGCCATCTCCCGGTGGCGGAGGAACTGGAAGAACTCGACGCCCTCGCGCAGCCGCCGCCGCATCATCTGCGGGCTCCGCAGCATCTCCCCGACCAGCGAGGCGATCTTTTTCCGGCGGAAGTAAAAGCGTTTGTAGAACACTTCGAGCGACTCGAAAATCTCGGTGTGCGACAGATGCGGATAGTGCAGCGGCGCGATCTGCACCCCGTTGTCGTCGATCAGCTCAGCGTGCGCGGTGTCGAGCCAGCCCTCATGCACGGCCTGGCGATAAAGCTCGGTGCCGGGGTACGGCGCGGCGAGCGACACCTGGATCGTGTGCGGATTGATGTCGGCGGCAAAGTTGATCGTCTCCTCGATCGTCTCCTTGGTCTCGCCGGGAAGGCCGAGGATGAATGTGCCGTGGATCGTGATGCCGAGGTCGTGGCAATCCTTGGTGAACCGCCGGGCGACGTCGACCCGCATCCCCTTTTTGATGTTGTGCAGGATCTGCTGGTTGCCGCTCTCGTAGCCGACCAGCAAGAGGCGCAGCCCGTTATCGTGCAGCACCTCCAGCGTCTTCCGGGGCACGTTCGCCTTGGCGTTGCACGACCAGGTGACGCCGAGCTTGCCCAGTTCCTTGGCGATCGCCTCGGCCCGCGGCAAATCGTCGGTAAAGGTGTCGTCGTCGAAAAAGAACTCCTTCACCTGCGGGAAATAGCTCTTCGCAAGGCGGATCTCCTCGATCACGTGCTCGACCGAGCGTGTCCGGTAGCGGTGCCCGCCGACCGTCTGCGGCCACAGGCAGAAGGTGCAGCGCGATTTGCACCCCCGTCCGGTATAGATCGAGACGTAGGGGTGCTTGAGATAGCCGATGAAGTAGTCCTCGACGCGGAGGTCGCGCTTGTAGACCTCGGTGACGAAGGGAAGCTGGTCCATGTCTTCGAGCACGGCGCGCGCCCGGTTGTGGACGATGGCGCCGGTCCCGTCGCGATAGCTGAGCCCGTCGATATCGGCGAATTTCCGGCCCTCCGCGACCTCCTTGATCGTGAAGTCGAACTCCTCGCGGGCGACGAAATCGAGCGCGGTCGAGGCCTTGAGGCTCGATTCGGCTTCGACCGCGACCTTGGCGCCGACAAACCCGATCTTGAGCCGCGGGTTCACGTCCTTGAGCGCCTCGGCGACCTTGACGTCGGAGGCGAAGGACGGGGTCGAGGTGTGCAGGATCGCGAGCTCGTAGTCGTTGGCCTGCGCTAGCACGCTGTCGAGGCTGATCCGCGCCGGCGGGGCGTCGATAAGCCGGCTGTCGGGCACCAGCGCGGCCGGCTGGGCGAGCCATGTCGGGAACCAGAACGACTTGATTTCGCGCCGCGCCTGATATCGCGAGCCCGCGCCGCCATCGAACCCGTCAAACGAGGGCGGGTGCAGGAACAGGGTCCTCATCATCCGAATCTGTCTCCATCGGCGGACATGCGCCCGTCGGCGTCGACCCGGAACATCTGGTCGCGCCACGACACGCTGCGCCCGCAGAAACTACTCACAAAGACCGCAAAGGACAAAGCATCGCGCGCCGGCAGGAGCCACAGCCGCCGCGTCGGCAGGTCGAGGGTGCGCGCCTGCAGCACCGCCGCCGCCCACCGCATCGCCAGCGTCGACAGCAGCACCGCGGACGACCACGGGTCGAACCCGTTGACGACCGCGAGCAGCATCGCGACCGGCACGGCGTGGGTGATGATCGAACCGGCAAAGCCGATCGGCACCATCGCCCGCACCGTCCGCGCCCAGCGCAATTCGTGCCGCCACAGCGCGAGAAAGCTCGCCTCGGCAACCACGTTCTCGACCAGATACGGCGCCAGCGCGACCTTGCCGCCATAGGCGCGCACCGCCGCGCCGATGCGATGGTCGTCGGCCAGTTCGTCGCGCAGCGGAACGAACCCGCCGATCCGGTCGAGCGTCTCGCGCGTCAAGGCGATCGTCGCGCCAAAGCAGCCGTCGCCGACCCCGAGCGCCGCGCCGGCCAGCGCGCTCGGCAGAAACCCGTAATTGATGTGCATCGCGCCGAGCTGCGACCAGAGGCCGCCGGAGGACCGGCCCTTGTAGAGACAGGTGACGGCCCCCACCGCCGGATCGCGGAGCGGCGCCGTCACGGTCGCCAGATATTGCGGATCGACCCGCATATCGGCATCGGCCATGACCAGGATGTCGTGCCGCGCCGCGGGCAGCATGTTTTCGAGATTGGCGACCTTGAGGTTGCTGCCGCGTCCGCCGGGGTCGACGACGAGCGCCGTATCGGCCTCGGGCCGCTCGGCCATCACCGCGCGAGCGACCGGAATCGCCGCATCGATCGTGCTGCGCACGCCGAACACGACCTGCACCGCTGCCGGATAGTCCTGATCGATAAAGCTGCGCAAATTCTGGTGAAGCCCGGGCTCGATCCCATGCAGCGGCTTCAGCACCGACACCGGCTGGGGCGACGACCGCACCGCGGCATGACGCCGCGCAAACCCAGACGCCGCGAGAACGGTGCCGGCCAGATAAACCCAGAACGGCAATAGCGCGAGCACAAGGCTCAAAAGGTTCATGGCTCTGCCGTGTGTTTCAGAAGCGGTATCGGATAAAGAATTGTCGTTGCGTTCGCAATCGGGATTGCCGAGGATGACTCCCAGGGGCGCCCCCCGATCGGCGATGATATCCATTGATTTTCCTGGGATTTTCGTGAATTTTCCGAGCACCGCTCTCGCGATCGTGTGCCGTTGCTTCGTCGTCGCCACGCTCGTGGGCCCTACCCTCTTCGGATGTGCGACACCGCCCGCCGATCCGGCCGCGCGCGCCGCTTTCGAACAGACCAACGACCCGCTGGAGCCGGCCAACCGCAAGATTCTCGAGGCCAACATGGTCCTCGACACGATTCTCTTACGGCCGGTCGCGAAAATCTATGTGACGATCCTGCCCGAGGAGGCGCGCGACGCGATCCACCGGGCGCTCCAGAACCTGAAAGAGCCGGTCGTCTTCGTGAACAACGTGCTGGAGTGGCGCCCCAAAGACGCCGGCATAACGGTCGGGCGATTCGGCATCAACTCGACGGTCGGGATCGTCGGCCTCTTCGATATCGCCGACAAATGGGGCCTCGAGCGCCAGCCGGCCGATTTCGGCCAGACGCTCTATGTCTGGGGGTTCAAGAGCGGCCCCTACCTGGTGCTGCCGGTCTTTGGCCCCTCGAATGTGCGCGACGCGATCGGCACGGGCGTCGACGCCTATATCGACCCGTTCGACTATCTCGCCACCAAGGAGCACCTCGACGGCGTGCAGATCGGCCGCTATGTGCTCGACGGCATCGACCAGCGCGCCCGGGTGCTCGACGTGCTCGACGATTTGCAAAAGAACTCGCTAGATTTCTATGCCGAGCTCAGGAGCCTCTCGCAGCAGCAGCGCGCGACCGAGCTGAACCGCGGCAAGCCCCCGCAGACCTCGCCGGACTTCTACAATGACCCGGGCAAGCCCGGGAGCGCCCCGGCACCCGCGCCCGCGCCAGGACCCGCGGTGTCGGCGGATTTCTACAACGACCCCGGGAAACCGGCCGCTCTCGCACCGCCACCGAGACCGTCTCACCCACCGGCCCCGACGGCCAAGGCTGCGTCGCCCCAGCCCCCGGCTCGGCTAACGCCGGCGGCCGCAGCAGCACCGTTGCCGTTCGCTCCGCGCCCGTCCGATTTCGAGGAAGGCCCGCTGCGCGGCTCAGCCGGCTCGTAACGCCGCCGCGCGCTGGTCGAGGGTACGGACGAGCCCGTCCGGCCCAGAGCTTTGCAGCACCCCGGCAAATTCCGAGCGCCGCGTCGCCAGCTCGCTGATCGTGCCCTTCAGATAGACGTCGATAACCTGCCACGCCCCGCCGGCGCCGCGATGCATCAGGTAATTGAGGGTCGTGGCCTCGCCGCTCGACGGGACGAGCCGGCTTTGCACGACGAGGCCGTTCGGGTTCGCCTGGGTGGTCGGGTCGACCTCGAACCGCTCGCCGCCATACCCGTCGAAACGGCCGGAATACTGGGACACGGTAAAGCGGATAAAGGCCTGGGTCAGCGCCTGCTGCTGGGCGGGCGGAATCTGCGGCCAGGTCGGCCCGACCGCGATCCGCGCCATCAGGCCGAGATCGAAAACGCGTTCGATCACCGGCGCGAGCCGGGCGTAGCGCCCGTCGAAACCCAGCGCCTTTGCCTGCTTCATCACGCCGAGCAGCGCGTCGTAAAGCTGCTGGATCACCGCCGGCGCGGCGGCTTCCTGCGCCCCGGCGCCGCGAGCGGCAAAAGCGGCGATCGGCAGAACGAACAGGCTCCGGCGTGAAACCGACATGAAGAAACCGCGTTGTCTGTCTGAATGGTCGCAGAGATAACAAACAACGCTTACGTACACCTATATAAAAGGGGACCCGGCGGTGCATACCGGTCCCGCATGTGGTTGCGTGGGGTTGCGCGGCCGGCGCGCGGTGGTTTATGGCAGGAACAAGAGCCGAGGCGAGCGAGGCGATAACATGAAAGTGATCCTGGCCCAGCCCCGCGGCTTTTGCGCGGGTGTCGAGCGTGCGATCGAGATCGTCGAGCGGGCGCTCGAAAAATACGGCCCGCCGATCTACGTGCGGCACGAGATCGTGCATAACCGGCATGTCGTCGAAAGCCTGCGGGCGAAAGGCGCCCGCTTTGTCGACGAGATCGACGAGGTGCCGCCCGGCGCGGTGACGATCTTCAGCGCCCACGGTGTCGCCAGCGCGATCGAGCAAGGCGCCGACGACCGCGGCCTGCGCGTCATCGACGCGACCTGCCCGCTCGTGTCGAAGGTGCATATCGAGGGCCAGCGCTACGCCAATCAGGGCCGCGAGATCGTGCTGATCGGGCATGCCGGCCATCCCGAGATCGAGGGCACGATGGGCCGCATCACCGGCCGCGTGCACCTCATTTCGAAGCCGGCGGAGGTCGCGAAGCTGCAAGTCGCCGATCCCGAAAAGCTCGCCTTCATCACCCAGACGACGCTATCCGTCGACGATACCCGCGCGGTCATTGAGGCCTTGAAGGCTCGTTTCCCGTCGATCGTCGGGCCCGACACCAAGGACATCTGCTACGCGACGCAAAACCGTCAGCGCGCGACCCGCGAGCTTGCCGGCATGGTCGATGTGGTGCTGGTGATCGGCGCGCCGAACAGCTCGAACTCGAACCGGCTGCGCGAGATCGCGGCCGAATGCGGTGTGCCGGCCTACCTGATCGAGGATGCGAGCGCGCTCGACCCGGGCTGGCTCGAAGGCGCCGAATCGGTCGGCATCACCGCCGGCGCCTCGGCCCCCGACGCGCTCGTCGAGGAGCTGGTCGAACGCCTGCGCGAGATGACCGCGACCGAGACCGTGCGCCTCCCCGGCGTCACCGAAAACGTGCGGTTCCGCATGCCGTCGCAGTTGGTAACGAGATAAGAAGACGAGGTAACGACAAGTGGCTATCTCACTCCACCAGAAGATGCGCGTCGGTGCCTATGTGATGAGCCAGCACCTGCGCGGCGTTAAGCGCTATCCGCTCGTCCTGATGCTGGAGCCCCTCTTCCGCTGCAACCTCGCCTGCGCCGGCTGCGGCAAGATCGATTATCCGGACGCGATCCTCAACCAGCGCCTCTCGGTCGAGGAATGCCTCGAAGCGGTCGACGAATGCGGCGCCCCGATCGTCGTCATCGCCGGCGGCGAGCCCCTGCTCCACCGCGAGATCGACGAGATCGTCGAGGGCATCATCGCCCGCAAAAAGTTCGTCTACCTGTGCACCAACGCGCTGCTCCTCGGAAAGAAGATCGATATCTTCCAGCCCAACCCGTATTTCGCCTGGACCGTCCATCTTGACGGCGACCGCGAGGACCACGACCGCTCGGTCTGCCTCGACGGCACCTACGACCGCGCGGTCGAGGCGATCCGGGTCGCGAAGGAGCGCGGGTTCAAGGTCAACATCAACGCGACGCTGTTCGACAACGCCGATCCCGAACGCATCGCCCCGTTTTTCGACGCCGTGACCGAGATGGGGATCGACGGCATCACCGTTTCGCCCGGCTACGCCTATGAGCGGGCGCCCGACCAGGAGCATTTCCTCAGCCGCCGCCGCACCAAGGAGCTGTTCCGCGACATCTTCCGCCGCGACCCGAAACGGCGCTGGGCGTTCAACCAGTCGAGCCTCTTCCTCGACTTCCTCGCCGGCAACCAGACATATCACTGCACGCCGTGGGGCAACCCGTGCCGCAATTATTTCGGCTGGCAGCGCCCGTGCTACCTGCTCGGCGAAGGCTACGCCAAGAGCTTCAAGGAATTGATGGAAGAGACCGACTGGGATTCCTATGGCACCGGCAATTACGAGAAATGCGCGAACTGCATGGTGCATAGCGGCTACGAGGCGACCGCCGTCGTCGATTCGGTGAAGCACCCGCTCAAGGCCGCCGTCGTCGCCCTCCGCGGCCTCCGCACCCACGGCGAGATGGCCCCGGACATCCCCCTCGACCGCCAGCGCCCCGCCGAATACGTCTTCTCCGCGCACGTGCAGGAAGCGATGGAGCGGCTGAAGCACGACGCGCCGGTAAAGCATTAGCCCCGATCGGTCACGTCCTTGGCCCTCCCCGTTGATGGGGGAGGGGGAATCACAGCGCCGCGAGCATCCGCGACAGCGTATTCGCCGGCTCGGTCAGCGCCGCCAGCGCCCGTCTCGCCTCACGCGCCAGACCGACCAGCCCTCTGAGCTGGCTCGGATTGCGCAGCACCGACGCGGTGATCCGCGAGATCGCCGGGCGCCCGTCATGCGCCAGCGGCAGGAGAGCCGCCGGCGGCAGGTGCCGGGTCGCCGGGTCGGCGATGGCGCGCAGCACCAGGAACGGTATTCCCGCTTCCGCCGCCGCGCGGGCGACGACGCCGCTTTCGAGGTCGACCGCGAGCGCCCCCGTTTCGATCCACGCCCGCGCCTTGTCCGCCTGAGTCGCGACGATCTTGCTGGCGCCCCAGACGGGCCCCTCGATCGCGTTGATCATGTCGGCGAGATCGCTCACCCGCGAGCGGGGCAGCGCCGGGCTGACCCAGCGGCCGTCGTCGCCGATCACCTCTTGCGACAGGATCACGTCGCCCGGCCGCAGCCCGGGTGCCAGCGCCCCCGCGATGCCAAAGCTGACGAGGCATTCGACCTGCGGCACCGCGTCGGCGACAAGCTGCACCGTCCGCTCGTAGTCGCCCGCGCCGACGACCGCCGCGAACCCCGCCCGCCGTGCGATCTTTGCCTCGGCCATCAGGCCTGAGGTGCACAAGATCGTGGATGACAGCCGCACGCCCCAGCCCCCCAGCAACGCGCGTGCAAAGAGCGGACAATCCAGAATGCCGGCGGCGTTACCGTGCCACCATCGCCACGCGCGCCTTATCCGTACGCGCGGTCGCGCGAAATGGCTAGGGTCAAAATGACATGGGAAAGCTGCGCGTAAGGATCGAGCCAGGTCCTGGGCGTTCATCCCTTACGTGCTCGCAGCCGGAATTCCGGCGGCGTGCCCGGCTGGATCGTCACGATCGCGGTCGGCACAACCGGCCGGTCCGCGTTCAATTCTACGTGAAACGCGCGGATCAGGATCGCGAGCACCAGCACCAGCTCGGTCAGCGCAAAGGACTGGCCGATACAGGTGTGCGGGCCGATCCCGAACGGCAGGTAGGCAAAGCGGGCGAGAGCCGCGGCGTCGGGCAGGAACCGCCCGGGCACGAACCGCTCGGGTTCCTCCCACAACGCGCGATGCCGGTGCAGCACCCAGGGCGCGATCATGATCAGCGAGCCGGCCGGCACCACGACACCCTCGACGACATCGTCGCCGACCGCCTCGCGCACAATCACGAACGAGGGCGGATAAAGTCGCAGCGCCTCATCGACGGCCGCGCGCGTGTGGGTGAGCCGCGGCAGCGCATCGGCGGCGCGTTCGGCGTCGAGGTCGAGGGCGGCAGCCTCCTCGGCGATCGCTTCCTGCGCCTCCGGGTGGCGGGCGAGCAGATAGAGCGCCCAGAACATCGCCGAGGCCGTCGTGTCATGCCCGGCGACCACGACCGTCGCGACCTGGTCGGCGAGCTCTTCGGGATCTGCCGGGTCGTCCTCGGTTCCGGCCAGAACGGCGAACAGGTCGCGCGTCCCGGCGCGGCCCTGGCGGTCGGCGAGGATCGCGCCGATCAGCGCCCGCCACTCGCGGCGGAACCGGCGCCGCGCGAGATCGGTCGGGCTCGGCACGCGGGCGGGCAACAGGAAATCCGCCAAGGTTGGCCGGCCGAGCCGCGCCGCGTAGTCCATGATCAAGCTCTGCAGCCGCGCCCCGTACCGCGCCATGTCGAGCGAGAACATCGTCTGGCCGATGATCTTCAGGGCCAGTCGCCGCAGAATCGGGATCAGGCTGAACGACATCCCGGCCATCGGCGTGAGCTCGGCGACGAGCCCCTGCGCCGCCGTCGCGACCTGCCCGGCAAGCAGCGCGACCGCGCGCGGATTGAACCCGTGTGCCGCGGTCTGCCGTTGCCGGCGCCAGTCCTCGCCGGTGGTGAAAAACAGCCCGCGCCCGAACAACGGCCGCAGCACCCGCGCGGTCGCCGCGCTGCGCCGGTAATTGTCGGCGTTGGCGATCAGCACATGGCGGATCGCCTCGGGCCGGTTTTCGATGATCATGCGGCGCCCGAGGAAATGCTGGACCACCACCTCGTGCTTGAAGGCCGCCTCGGGAAAGGCCGCCAGCGCATTTCCGCGCAGCGCGCCGGCCACCGATCGCCACGACAAGCGTGCCGGGACCGCCGCCGACGCCGACCCGATGTGCTCCATGTCTAGTGTACAGGTGGAATGCCGCCGAGTTCCCCGCGCGATACGCGATCTATGTCAAAGACCGAACGGAACCCGCTCGGAGTTGGCACGCGCCAAAGCGCGGTGGCGCGCCAGCGCCCACAGCGGGAAGAAGGCGCGATAACCATGATACCGCAGGTAGAACACTCGCG
Source organism: Allostellaceae bacterium (assembly GCA_036489765.1). GTDB lineage: Bacteria > Pseudomonadota > Alphaproteobacteria > ATCC43930 > CGMCC-115725 > DATARH01. The sequence continues at coordinate 60,305 of DASXFE010000128.1, forward strand.
GAAATCCGACAGCCGTAAACCAGGGCTCGTCCCAGGTCCCGTCGGGAAGCTGGGTTGACACGAGATATTCGATCCCACGCGACACCGCGTCGTGCCGGGCCTCGCCCGCCGCCATCAGCGCCAGGATGGCCCAGGCGGTCTGCGAGGCTGTGCTGTAGTCGGCGATGCCGTGCGCGGCGCCCTCGTAATAGCTCTCCGCGCGCTCGCCCCAGCCGCCGTCCTCGCGCTGGCGCTCGATGAGCCAGGCGACGGCCCGGCGCATTTCCGGGGCCTGCGGCGGCACGGCGGCCGCATTCAACGCCGCCAGCACCGACCAGGTGCCGTAGATGTAATTCGTGCCCCAGCGGCCGAACCAGCTCCCGTCGGCCTCCTGCTCGCCGCGCAGATAGGCGAGCGCCCTGGCCATCGTCGGATGGTCGGGGGCATAGCCGAGTTGGGCCAGGGTGCAGACGCAGCGGGCGCTGACATCCGCTGTCGGCGGGTCGAGCAGCGCGCCGTGATCGGCGAATGGGATGTGGTTGAGCCCGTAATGGGTGTTGTCGGCGTCGAAGGCGCCCCAGCCGCCGTTGCGGCTTTGCATGCCGACGATCCATTCCGCCGCCCGTTCGATCGCGGCGCGGTAGCGGCCGCGGCCGAACCGGTCCATCGCCAGCGCGACGACGGCGGTATCGTCGACATCCGGGTAATGCGGGTTGGCGTACTGAAAGGCCCAGCCGCCCGGCCGCAAATCCGGCCGCTGCGCCGCCCAGTCACCGGCGACGTCGAGCACCTGCGTCGATTCCGCCCAATCGAGCGCCCGCCGCAGCGCCGTCGCGATCCGTTCGTCGCCGGTGTCGAGGAGCGCATGCGCGGCGAGCCCGGTATCCCAGATCGGCGACAGGCACGGCTGGCAATAGGGCGGGTCAGCCTCGGTGGTCAGCAGCTTTTTGATCGCGCCCACCGTGGTCGCGCAATTCGGATGGTCGCGCGGATAGCCGAGCGTGTCGTACATCATCAGCGCGTTGGCCATCGCCGGAAAGATCGCGCCAAGCCCGTCTTCGCCATTGAGCCGTTCGGTGACAAAGGCGACCGCCCGGGCGACCGCGCGCCGACGCGCCGCCGCCGGAAAATACGGAATCGCCCGGCGCAGCATCCCGTCGATCCGCACGAGGGCGCTTCCGACCCGCGACGGGTTCGGCGGCCGGATCCACTCGTGCACCTCGTCCGGCGGCGTGACGAAGAGCTCGGCGATCGAGATGCCGCGCGGGTTGCGCGCCCGAGGCCGAAGCGCCATCAGCACCAAGAGCGGCACCATCACCGTGCGCGACCAGTACGACACCTTATCGATGTGAAACGGGAACCACCGCGGCAGGAGCAGGATCTCGACCGGCATCGCCGGTGTCGCCCGCCACGGCACCTGCCCGAAGAGCGCGAGCATGATGCGGGTGAAGACATTCGATTTCTCGGCCCCGCCCGCCGCGAGGATCGCCGCCCGGGCCCGCGCCATATGCGGCGCGTCCACCGGGTCGCCGGCCATCTTCAGCGCGAAATAGGCCTTGACCGAGCAGCTCACGTCGAGCTGGCCGTCGTGGAACAGCGGCCACCCGCCATGCTCGCCCTGCTTTTCCCGCAGATAGATGGCGATGCGCTGCTCAAGCTCCGGCTCAAGCGTGTCGAGGAAGTGGTTGAGAAAGATGTACTCGGCAGAGATCGTCGCGTCGGCTTCGAGCTCGAAGCACCAGGCGCCGTCGGCCCCCTGCCGCCCCAGCAGGTCCGTCGTAGCCCGTTCGATCGCGGTGTCGAGTGGGGAGGCGTCGCCCGCCATCAAAGGCTCTGCGTTCTCCTATCCGGCGACCAGTCCCGCCGCGGCAAGGCCGGAGCGAATAGCGCCTTCGATCGTGGCGGGCAAGCCGGTATCGACATAATCGCCCGCAAGGAGAAGGTTGTTCCAGCGCGTTTGTGCGGCCGGGCGCCGCAAGAGCTGCGCCGGCGTCGCGCGGAACGTCGCCCGCCGTTCCTTGATGATGCGGTATGGCGGCAGGTAGCAATCCCCCAACCCATAGGCCCCGGCGACATCCTCCCACAGCGCCGGCGCCAACTCCTCCCCCGGGGTGTCGACGAGCTCGTCGGCGGCACTGACCGTGACCGACAGGATCCCGGGCTTACGGAATACCCATTCCGCCGTCCCGCCGATGACGCCGATAAAGAGCGGCGCCCCCGCCGGCGCCTCGGCCCGGAAGTGCGCATTGACGATCGGCGCGAAGTCGTCGGGCACAGTGAGGTCCGGCACCAGCCGCGCCGCGATCGCCGCCGGCACCGCGAGGACCACCTGGTCCTCGGACCCGAAGGCCACGGGACCATCGTCGAATTCGAGCCCGGCCACGCGATCCTCGGCAAAAACGAGCTGCCGCAGTCGCGCGCCGAGCCGGACCCCGGCCCCGGCCGCCCTGAGCCGCGCCAGCGCCGGATCGACGAATGTCTCGGACAGCCCCTCGCGCGGCACCAGCGGCCGACACGCCGCACCGCCGCGCCCGAGCGTCTCGTCGACGACCCGGGCGAACAGCGCCGCCGAGCCTTCCCACACGGCCGCATTGAGCGCCGCGACGGCAAACGGCTCCCAGAGCCGCCGGAACAGGGTGGTGTCGGGATCGAGCGCGGCGTCGACCGTCGCCTCGGCCGGGGCCCGCCGCAATCGGCGTATGGCGAGGTAATCGCGCAGCCGCGTACCCGGCACGCGCCGGTCCGGGCGCAGCACCCACCACGGGATGCGGCCGGGGCTCGGGCGCAGGTGCCAGCGCAGGTTGGCGTCGAAATCGGCAAAGGCGAGATCGGCCTCGTCCGGCCCTTCGAGCGTATCGCGCGCGCCGATCATCCCGAGATAGGCCATCGCCGAGTCGTTGCCGGCCAGCAGCAGATGGTTGCCGTTGTCGATCCGGCAGCCGAGCTCGCTGTCATGGTACGAGCGGCAGCGTCCGCCGGCATGCGCCGCGGCCTCATAGAGCGAGACCGTCCGGCCCCGCTCAGCCAATCCGACCGCCGTCGCAAGCCCCGCCATCCCGGCACCGACGACGTGGGTTCTAGCCAGAGGCCCCGCCATTCACATTCCGATGCAAATCGCCCAAGGCATCACCTTGGCCGCGCCCTGGTCAAACGATCCCGTGGCGCAAGACCAGCCACAGTTTCCGCGGTTTCGACAGGCTGACGCGCGCGGCCGGGTCGCGCCACCCTGACGCCACGAGCGCCCCCAACATCGCGTGATAGAACGCGCCCATCACCGCCGCCGGGCGCATCGCCCGGCGCGAGCACAGCGCCATCGCCCGCTCCGCCTCGCCGAAATGCCGCTCGGCAATCTCCGCGAGGTCGCGGCACACGGCGGGGAGGGCCGGGTGGCGCAATACCGCGGCCGGATCGTCGGTGCGGATGCCGTGGCGGCCCAGCAACTCATGCGGCAGATAAAGCCGCCCCCGCGCCGCATCCTCGTCGAGGTCGCGCAGGATGTTGGTGAGCTGCAACGCCCGGCCGAGCGCATCGGCGACCCGGTGCGCGGCCTCGCCCGCATCGCCGAACACGTGCACCGACAGATGCCCGACCGCGCCCGCGACCCGCCCGCAATAAAGGTCGAGCGTCTCGAGGTCGGGCGCGCGGATATCGGTCACCGCGTCCATCTCCATCCCGTCGATGACCGCCTCGAAATCGCCACGCCGCAGCGCAAAGCGGGCGACCGGCTCGCGCAGCGCGCGGGCGACCGGGTGGTGCGGCGTGCCGGTATAGAGCGCGGCGATCTCATCGCGCCACATCGCCAGCCCCGCCTGCTTTGCGGCTAAGGTCGGCAGGTCGTCGGCGATGTCGTCGACCTCGCGGCAAAACGCATAGACCGCGTACATCCCGTCGCGCCGCGCCTCGGGCAGGAGGCGCATCGCCCAGTAGAACGAGGTGCCTGCCGCCTCGACTCTGCGCCGGATCAGATCCTTGAGCGCACCCTCGTCGAGCGCCGCCCCTTCGTCGATCGCCAAACTTGTCATGTGAGGGGGCTCGTCATGCGAAAAGGCCGGTTACGAGCGCCATCGCGAAATCGACCTTGCCGAGCTTGACCCGCCCGGCGAGCGGGTCGCCGCGCCGCAAATGCCGCGCGAGCCGCGCCGCCAATTCGACGATCGCCCGCGACTCCCGCCTGAGGCCGCCGGCCTTCACGCCCGCCGGCAAACCCCGCGCCGTCGCGACCAGCGCCTCGGTCCGCGTGAGCAGCCCGTCCAGCGCGCGCCGAAACCCCGGGCTCGATCGCGGCTCGGTCAGTACCGCGACCGTCAGCCCCTCGGCCGACAGCGCGTCGAGCGGCACATACACCCGGTCGAGCTCGCGAAAATCCTCGGCGCAATCCTGCAGGTGGTTCAGCACCTGCAGCGCCGAGCACAGCGCGTCCGAGGCCGGCCAGGTGTCGCGGCTCTCGCCGTGCAGGTCGAGGAGCTGGCGCCCGACCGGCGACGCCGAATAGCGGCAATATTCCATCAGCTCGCCCCAATCGGCATAGCGCAGCTTCGTCGCGTCGAGCCGGAAGGCACGCAGCACGTCGTGGCAATGCTGCGCCGTGACCCCGGTCGCGGCGAGGCTCGTGCGCATCGCCGTCGCGGCCGGCGCGTCGTCGCCCTGCGCCCCCTCCAGCACCTCGGCCATGCGGTCGAGCCGCCGCAGCTTGTCGTCGGCGGCGAGCGCCGGGTTGTCGGCGATGTCGTCCGCGTTGCGGGCAAAGCGGTAGAAGGCGTGGACGTGCACACGCAGGTCCTTGCGGATCAGGAACGAGCCGACCGGAAAATTCTCGTCGCCCCGCCCCTTCCCCGACGGCGTCTCCAGCGATGCGGGTGCCAGCGCGGTCATGCCTTCGTCCGCCCCAGATAGCCGTTGGCCGCAAACCACCCGACGGCGTCGGCGATCGCGAGCCGCGCCGGCCGCGCCTCATAGCCCAATTCGCGCCTCGCCCGCGCCGACGAAAAGAACATCTTCTTACGCGACATCCGCGCCCCATCCAACGTGACGAACGGCTCGCGCCGGGTGACCCGGGCCCCGAGCTCGGCGCAGACCGCCGCCGTGATGACGACGCCATACGGGACGCGCCAGCGCGGCGGGCGGCGCCCGACCACCCGCGACACCTCGCCAAGGATCTCGGAGAGGCTCATATCCTCGCCGCCGAGGATATAGCGCCGCCCGATCTCGCCGCGCTCGGCGGCGAGCAGGTGCCCCGCGGCGACATCGTCGACATGGGCAAGGTTGAGCCCGGTATCGACATAACCCGGCATCCGCCCGGCCGCCGCCTCGATCAAGATGCGCCCGGTCGGCGTCGGGCGGACATCTCCGGGGCCGATCGGCGTCGACGGGTTGACGATCACTGCCGGCAGCCCCTTCTCGGCGATGAGCCCGTCCACGACCCTCTCGGCGACGAACTTCGAGCGCTTGTAGGGGCCGATCATCTCGGCCTCGGTGCTCGGCGTCTCCTCGTCGGCGACCCCGCCCTTGACGATCCCCAAGACCGCGACGCTACTCGTATAGACGATCCGCTCGACCCCGGCCGCCAGCGCCGCCTCCATCAGCGCCCGCGTGCCGTCGACATTGGCGCGGAACATGTCGGCCGGGTCCGGCACCCACAGCCGGTAATCCGCCGCGACGTGAAAAAGATAGCGGCACCCTTGAACGGCCGCGGCCAGCGACGGCGCATGTTCCAGCGCCCCCTGGACAATCTCGACATCGAGCCCTTCGAGGTTTCGCCGCGGGCTCTTCGGCCGCGCCAGCACCCGCACCGGCACCCCCGCCGCCAGCAGCGCGCGCGCCACCGCCGCACCGACAAACCCGGTCGCGCCGGTGACGAGGGCAAGTCCGGGGGCAAGCGGCATGCGGCAGAGACTACAAGCGCCGGCCGGGCGGCGCCAACCGGTAGCTCGGAATATCTGGCGGGCGCCTATTGTTCCCGCGGTCGGCTCGGGTTGCCGCAGACGAACCGGCCACCGGGCATTGCGATGCGGCTCGCCGGACCGATCGCATCGGCGGCGGGGACCTCGAAGTAACCGTTATTGGTCCGGCGCACGACGCCCGCGATATCCGCATCCATCGTGATCTTATCGACGTCCCGGTCGAGATAGCCGGTGGCGCTTGCGGGTTGACCGTTGACCAGCATCGTCTCTACGGGCCGGTGGTCGATATGATCACGCACGTAGTTCCCATAAGCGGCGACGGCTTCGGCCAGCCGATGGCGGTTTTCCGTGTTGCAGGGGAAGGCCTCGGCATTGGGTGCCGCGTCGCGGATCGTCTGGCGCATCGCGTGCGTTTTCGGATCTTCGGACGTGACCTGGAAGGTGGCGTGCTTCATCGCTTCGATTTGCGCGACGGCCTGCCGGAAGGTCGGCATACCGGTCGGCTCCTGGCCGGGCGGCGTCAACTTGAGCGAGCCGTCAGGGTTGGTCCGAGCGGCCGGCAGCGTCTTCGTCGGCAGCATCGTCATGCCGGGGATCGGTGCTCTCCACGCGATCCAGATGGCCAGGAGAAACAGGGCCCCGATACCGAAATGACGAAGCCGCATGGCTACCAGTACGAGAGGTTGTACCGCCGACGGTAAGGTGGCCGGGGTTAAAGGCAGCTTAACCGCGAGGCGGGCACTTGCGCGCGACTGTCATTAAATCGTCACGATCGACACGCTTGACTTGCGGCGACCGGCGATCCCGAGGCCGCCTGGTATGTCTGGATGATCTACCTGCCGGTTAAGCCGCCAGCCGCTCCCGCGAGGTCCCCCGGATCAGCGCGGCGCCCTTTTCGGCGATCATGATGGTCGGGGCGTTGGTGTTGGTCGAGGTGACGGCCGGCATCACCGAGGCATCGATCACGCGGATGTTTTCGAGCCCGTGGATGCGCAAGTGATCGTCGACGACGGCCAGCGCGTGATCGCCCATCAGGCACGTGCAGCTCGCGTGGTAACAGGTGCCGCCAAAGCTCCGCGCGTAGTCGAGCAGCTCGTCGTCGCTCTGCACATCCTTGCCGGGATAGGTCTCGACGCCGGTGTATTTCTTCAGCGCCGGGGCATCGAAGAGGCGGCGGGCGAATCGCAGCCCGCCGAGAACGGCGCGGCGGTCGGTCTCGTCCGACATATAGCGCGGGTTGATCGCCGGCATGTCGCGGGGGTCCGACGACTTGGCCTCGACATACCCGCGCGACAGCGGCCGCATCTGCCAGGCGCCGCCGCTGAGCCCCGGCTCATCTTCGAGCTCGCCGATCATCCCGCCCTTGAAGCTGCCGGGGGCGAAGGTGATCTGCATGTCCGGGGTCGCCGATTCCTCGAGCACCTTGACCGAGGCGGCGACGAGCGACGGGCTGTAGCTCAGCATCCCCCGCCCGGTGAAGAGCCAGCGGATGACCTCGCCGGCGAGCGGCAGTCCGCGCGACTTCTCGTTCGCAGTCTGCGCGCCGACGATCGTGTACGACACGCGGGCCTGGAAATGGTCCTGCATGTTCTTGCCGACGCCCTTGAGCGCATGCACGACCGGCACGCCGATCTTGCTCAGATGCTCCGGGTCTCCAACCCCTGATAGCTGCAAAATATGCGGAGAGCCGATGGCTCCGGCCGACAGGATCACCTCGCGCGCCGCATCGGCCCGCTCGACCGCCCCTCCCCGCGAGAACTCGACCGCAACCGCGCGTTTGCCGTCAAACACCACGCGGTGGACGAGCGCCTTGGTGACGAGCTGCAGGTTCGGCCGCTTCAACGCCGGGCGCAGATAGGTGCGGGCGGCGCTGGCGCGGCGGCGGCCGCCGCGGGTCTGCTGGCACCAGCCGATGCAGGCGGCGGCACCGGGGTCGATCGTGTTGACGTCCTCGCGGTATTCGAGCCCGAGTTCGCGCCCGGCCTCGACGACGCTGGCGCAGATCGGGGTCTTATCCATGCGCGAGGTGAAGAGCGGCCCTTCCTTGCCGCGCACCTGGGTCTCGTCGCCCTCCCAGCGCTCGGCGGCGCGGAAATACGGCAGGCAGTCGTCCCATGCCCAACCGCGATTGCCGAGCTGCGCCCAGTGGTCGTAATCCTCGGGTTGGCCGCGGATATAGATGAGCCCGTTGATCGACGACGATCCGCCGACCACCCGCCCGCGCGTATAGACGATCGAGCGGCCGTTGAGGCCCGGATCGGGTTCGGAGCGGAATTTCCAGGTCAGCGTGTCGTGGTCGAGCATCTTGAAGAACCCGGCCGGCACATGGATCAGCGGGTTCCAGTCCTTGCCGCCCGCCTCGATCAGCAAGACCTTGACGTTCGGATCCTCGGTCAGCCGGTTGGCCAGCACGCACCCTGCCGACCCCGCCCCGACGATCACATAATCCGCCTGCATGTTCGCGCTCCCCCCGAGAATGCTCGTTCGTTGACGGCAGTCTAACGTATCCCGAGGGGAGGGAAAGCCGGCGCTTGCGGTCACTCCCCCGCGGGCGATCCGGTCACGCGGGGAACGGCCCGCGAGCCAACGTGGCCCGGCACCGGGTCGTCGTCGCGCATCGACAGCGGTGTCCGCACCCGGTCGACCGGGACGAGCGTAAAACACAATCCGACGACGATCCCACACCCGGTCAGGACGAGAAACGCCGGCAGGATCGCGTCGGTCGTCGCCTTTGGCGTCACCAGATTGTCGCTGCCGGCGATAAAAGCCAGAACCAGCGGCCCCATGATCTTGCCGATGCCGTTGCAGGCCTGCACGAGACCGGTCCCGCGGCCCAGCAGTTCTACCGGCCAGACTTCGGCCGAATACGGCGCGATGTTCGACAGATTGCCGTCGAAGATGAACATCGCAGCGCCCAGAAGCAGCAGAAAGACCGGCATCGAACCGATAAAGGCTCCGTTGAACACGCCGGCCCCGAGCAGGCAAAGCGCCCCGATATAGGCGCCGAGCTCGCCGGCACGGCGGCGGCCGGTCCATAGCGGCAGGAAGGTGAAGAAGATCCGCCCGGCGATCGCCGCAAGGCTCACATAGACAAAGTACTCCGCGGCCGCCTTGACCGGGATGTTGAGGCGCAGCGACAGGATCGTCGGCCCCCACAGGATCACGCAGTAGCCGACCGTGGTCAAAGCCACCCACATGATCGAGATCTGCCAGAACCGGACCTTGTTGCGATAGAGCTCGCGAAACGGCGCACCCGGCTTTTGCGGCGGCAGCGACGTCGGCAGCACGATCTGGTCCTCCGGCCGGTGCAGAAGCCGGGCGACGATCCGGCGCGCCTCGCGAAACCGGCCATGCACCAAAAGCCAGCGCACCGATTCCGGCACGATCACGGCGATCGCCAAACCGGCCACGATCGGCGTCGCGCCCAGCGCGGCGATGCCCCGCCAGCCGAAATGATCGAGAAGGGTCGCCGCCGACAGCGCCGCCAAAAGGACGCCGAGCGACACCGGCACCACCATCCCCCCGGTCACGATCGGCCGATGCCGGGTCGGCGTGATCTCGACCAGCAACGGAATTTGCGCGGTGATCGCGCCGGCCATGCCGACGCCGACAAAAAACCGCAGCAGCGAAAACATCATCCAGGCGCCGTCAGGCAACAGCGCGACGCCGCCGGCCGCCAGCGGGTAAAGGCAGGTGCCGGCGACCAGCAGCTTTTTGCGCCCGAAGATGTCGACGAGCCGCCCCCAGGTCAGCGAGCCGACGATCGCGCCGACCCCGGCGCTCAACAGCATGATCGACGTCTCTCCATAGGTCAGGTGCCATGAGGGCGCGACAACGGCGACCAGGAAGCTGACCAGGAAGTAATCGAAGAACTCGAACGCGGCCTGCCCATACACCAGGACGAGCGTCGCCCAGAACCGTCCGCTGAGCGGCGCATCGTCATAAAGCGCCAACAGCTCGCCATCCGCCCCTGCACTCATGCTTCCTCCCCCCACACGATTTCCGTCGTGCCGAGCCCATAGTGAGCCCGGTCCGTCACGGGGCACGGCGGCCGATTTTTCATCCCAGGGTCACGGCGGGCACATGGAACGGGGCTGGCAGTCGCCGGCCTCAATCGGCACCGGCGGCCGTCCGCTATCGCCCTGCCGGCCGAAATGCGACCGGCCGGTTCGGCCCTTGACTCCGACCTTATTTCGATATATCTAATGAACGTTATATCTAAACTCTATCGAAGAAAGACCCAGATGAACGACCAATCTCCCCACATCCGCGGCTACCACGCGCATGTCTATTACGACGCTGGCAGCCGGACGGCTGCCGAGACGCTGGCGAAAGCCCTCGGCGAGAAGTTCGCCGTCGGGCCCGGCGGCTTTTTCGACGAGCCGGTCGGGCCGCACCCCGTCGCCAATGTGCAGATCATCTTCCCGCCGGCCGAGTTCGCCTCGGTCGTGCCGTGGCTGATGCAAAACCGAAGCGGGCTCAACGTGCTGATCCATCCGCTCAGCGACGATCCGGTCCGCGACCATGACGCCGACGGCGCCTGGCTCGGCACGCCGGTGCCGCTCAAGCTCCACGCGCTGCGCCGGGATTACCGCCCCGAGCTCCTGCCGTCGGACTGAACTGAGGAACACACCTATATGTTTGGACACAGACACGGCGACCGCCACGCCCGCGGCGGCATGTTCGGCGGACACGGGCGCTTTGGCGGCCGTCACCACGGCAGCGGCCGCGGCGGCCGGCTCGGCCGGTTTTTCGACCACGGCGATTTGCGCTATGTGCTGCTCGGCCTCATCGCCGACGGGCCGCGCCACGGCTACGAACTGATGAAGGCGATCGAGGAGAAATTCGGCGGCCTTTACAGCCCCAGCCCCGGCGTCATCTACCCGACGCTGACCCTCCTCGAAGAGCTCGGATATATCCGGCCTGAGAGTGCGGAGGGGCCGCGCAAGCAATTCGTCATCACGCCGGAGGGCGCGGCGTTCCTCGCAGACAACAAGGCGGTGGTCGACCAGATCTTCGCTCGCATGGCCGAAGCCACCGAGGCCTTTGCCGGCGGCCCGGCCCCCGAAATCCGCCGCGCGATGCACAACCTCGAGGCCGCGCTGGCGATCCGCCTCGGCCGCGGCCCGCTGAGCCCGGATCAGGTGCGCGCCGTCACCGCGATCGTCGACCGCGCCGCGAGCGAGATCGAGCAGAGCTGATCCCTCCCCGCCCCGCGGTCACGCCGCCGTGATCGATCGCGCCCACCTGAAGGTGGTGACCGCCTACCCGCGCTCGGCATGGCTGCACCCCCTCACAGACTCTCGACTTTTGCGGCAGGCGTGCGAATATAGGTGGGGAAATTTCATCGGCCTCGAATTGAGGGAGTGCCTAGAACATGATGTCGAAAGAAACGACCTTTGAAGCCGGCACGCTGACCTTCGCGGTTCGGCATGAGCTGTGGGACGAGAACATCCAGGATCATGCCGACCAGGGCGTCGTCATCGCCGTCAAGGCGTCGGTCGCCGGCAAGGACACCACCCTGCTGCGGTTCAACTGCTTTGACGTTGAAAAGAGCTACGACTACGGCCCCGAGAACAAGGAACTGGCGGTCGCCGGTCCCGAGATGCTCGGCGACGTCGCGTTGACCAACCACTACATCATGGACCCGATCGCCTGCGGCAATCCGATCGGCTGGTCGATCAAGATCCTCGGGTCGAAGCTCACCAACATGCTCGACCGCGCCGGCTATCCTGCAATCGGCAAGACCGTGCAGATGGATGCGGTCCGCCAGGTCCTGCCCGAGGTCGAGGCTTGCGCCCGCACGGTCTATGCGACCAAGCGCAACACCGTGAAGCACAACCGCGGCACCGACATCTTCGAATGCGGCAACTTCCGCTTCGGGCTTGAGATGCGGCGGCTGCCGATGGGCGACGGCGGGCTCGCGATCCACGTTCTCGCCGATATCGGCGGGACGCCGGGCAAGGCCTATACCGAAGAGACCGAGATGCTCGCGTTCGACCATTTCTGGAACGGCGCGCATTACCACTACGGTCCGCGCAACAAGAACCATCGGATCTACTGGGACCGCACCCTCGTCGAAGATCCGCTCGAGTGGACCCTCGCGCAGTTCGAGGCCGGCAAGCTCCCGGCGATGATCACCCGCGCGGGCTATCCCGGCGTCGCGGCCGATTACGACGCTGGCAAGTTCGCCGAGGTGTTCCCGAAGATGAAGGCGCGGGCGCTGGAAATGTGGAAGCTCGGCGAAAAGCTGACCGGCCACCCCGGCCTGCCCGTGGAAGCGACCCCGAACCTCGCCGCCGCCGAGTAGTTTGGTTCACCAACGCCGCGCGACCAAGGCGATCGCGCGGCGCACCCTTCTGGCCGTGGCCCCGGTGTTCCTCACCGGGGCCACGCGCGCGTTTGCAGCCGCCCCGTCGCTCCGTGACTACGAGCGCGCAATCGGCGGCCGCATCGGCCTCTTCGCCGAAAACCAGGCCACCGGCGCCCGCATCGCCTGGCGCGCCGACGAACGCTTTCATATGTGCAGCACGTTCAAGGTGTCGCTCGCCGCCGCGATCCTGGTGCGCGTCGATCGCGGGCAAGACCGGCTCGACGCCGCCGTCCGCTTTAACCCGAACGACATCCCTCTCCACCTCTACGCCCCGGTCGCCAAGGCCAATCTCGCGAAGGGCGCGCTGTCGGTCGGCGAGCTGTGCCAGGGCGCCGTCGAGCTCAGCGACAACGTCTGCGCCAACCTGCTCCTCGCCCGCATCGGCGGCCCGCCCGCGCTGACCGCCTTCTGGCGCGCGACCGGCGATGCGGTGTCGCGCGAGGACAACTACGAACCCGTCTCGACCCTATCCCGCTCGGACGAAGACACGACCACCCCGGCCGCAACGGCCGGCACTCTCCGCCGCCTCATCCTCGGTGACGTCCTCTCGCCCGCCTCGCGCGAGCGCCTCACCGGCTGGATGCGCAACTGCAAGACCGGCCTGGACCTCCTGCGCGCCGGGCTGCCCCAGGGCTGGATCGTCGCCGACAAGACCGGCAACGGCGGCAAAGCCATGCTCAACGATATCGCCGTCGCCTGGCCCGGCGCGGGGCAACCCTTGGTGATCTGCGGCTACATCGACGCCGCCCCCGACGCCGCAAATCGCGTCCGCAAGCTGATGGCGGATATCGGCGCACTGGTCGGGCGCGAGATCGCCTAGACGCGCGCGTCGCGCCCCGTCCGCAAGCGTCGGCCGGATCCACCCTCTCCCACAATGGTCTCGCCCACAATCCACCGCCAGATGCAGGCCCCACGCTGCCCGATCTCGATTGCGTCGTTCTGGTATACCAGATACCATATGCCATGCCCGATGTGATGCTCGACGTGCCTCGGCTCGATACCAGCGTGACCTTCCGCAAGGAGGCGTATGCCGCGCTGAAGCGGGCGATCACGGCGATGGACATCTACGATCATGCCGACGAGATCCGGCTCGACGAGCGGCGGCTGTCGGAGGGGCTCGGGGTCAGCCGCACGCCGATCCGCGAGGCGATGACCCTCCTCGAACAAGAGGGGTTCGTCCGCACCCGTCCGCGCCGCGGCATCTTTGTCGTGCGCAAGACAAAGCGCGAGATCCTCGAGATGATCACGGTGATGGCCGCGCTCGAGGGGATGGCGGCTCAACTCGCCGCGGGACACGCGACCAATGCCGAGATCGCCGAATTGCGCCGCCTGATGGATGCCTTCCGCTCGGGAAATAACGGCGAGCGCATCGACGAATATTCCGATGCGAACATCGCGTTTCACCAGGCGGTGATTCGGATGAGCGGATGCGCGCTCCTCGCCGAGATGACCGAAAACCTGTTCATCCATGTGCGGGCGATCCGCAAGATCACGATCCACCAGGAGAATCGGGCGGCGCGCTCGATCCTGGACCACATGGACATCATCGAGGCGCTCGAACGCCGCGACCCCGAGCTCGCCGAGCGCCGCGCGCGCGAGCACACGCTGGGCCTCGCGGCGCATGTCGAGCAGCACGGCGATTTCTTGGATACGGCCCGCGACGAATCGGCGGGATTAGGGAGGTAACGATGAGCAAAGCGCTGGAAGGTGTGCGCGTCCTCGATATGACGCATGTCCAGGCGGGGCCAACCGGCACGCAGATCCTGGCGTGGATGGGCGCCGACGTGATCAAGGTCGAGCTTCCCGGCCGCGGCGACATCACCCGCGGCCAGCTTCAGGACGTGAAGGGCGCCGACAGCCTCTATTTCACGATGCTGAACTCGAACAAGCGCAGCATCACGATCAACATGAAGACGCCGAAGGGCAAGGCGGCGATCGAGCGCCTCATCAAGGAATGCGACGTGCTCGCCGAGAATTTCGGCCCGGGCGTGCTCGATCGTGCCGGGCTCACCTGGGAGCACATCCACAAGCTCAACCCACGCATGATCTACGCCTCGATCAAGGGGTTCGGCCCCGGCCCGTTCGTCGATTGCAAGGCCTATGAGAATGTCGCGCAATGCATGGGCGGCGCGGCCAGCACGACCGGCTGGGACGACGGCCCGCCGACCGTGACCGGCGCCCAGATCGGCGATAGCGGCACCGGCCTCCACATGGTCATCGGCATCCTCGGTGCGCTCCATCACCGCACGCATAGCGGCAAGGGCCAGCGGGTCGAGGTCGCGATGGCGGATTCGGTGCTGAACCTCTGCCGGGTCAAGATGCGCGACCAGCAGCGCCTGTCACGCGGGCCGCTGCCCGAATATCCCAACAAGGAATTCGGCGAGGCCGTGCCGCGCGCCGGCAACGCCTCGGGCGGAGGCCAGCCGGGCGCCGCGCTGCGCACCGCGCCGGGCGGCCCCAACGACTACGTCTATGTGATCATCCAGCCGACCTGCTGGGCGCCGCTGATGAAGTTCTGCGGCCGCGAGGAATTGATCGACGATCCGGCCTGGGCGACCCCGGCGGCGCGCCTGTCGAAGATCCCGGAATGCTTCGCGATCATCGAGGAGTGGACGAAGACCAAGACCAAATGGGAGGTCATGGAGGCGCTCAACGATGTCGATGTGCCGTGCGGCCCGATCCTGTCGATGAAGGACATCTACGAGGACCAGGCGCTTTACGACCGCGAGATGCTGGTGCGGCTCGACCATCCGACGCGCGGCCCGTACGTACAGGTCGGGATGCCGATCAACCTGCACGATTCGCCCCCCGAACATAAGCGTGCGCCGCTCCTCGGCGAGCACACCGACGAGGTCCTCGGCTGGCTCGGCTACGACGCCGGCGAAATCAAGGCCATGCACGAAGACGGGTCGGTGTAAGCTAGACGGGAAGCGGGCGTCCGCCTTCTTCTCCCTCTCCGCCCATTGGGGGGAGAGGGCCGGGATGAGGTGGGCACGCTCCGAGCCCTCCCACCTCACCCTCCCATCGCCAGTGGCGATGGGCCCTCCCTCCCTCTTCCCCATGGGCGGAGAGGGGGTACTGGGGTAATAGGAGACATCATGGCCGCGTTGGCAAACCAGGACCGCCGCATCCATCCGGGCTCGGGCCGGCGGCGGGGGCGTGAGCAGCCGAAGGGACGGCAGGTCGACCCGGTCTCGCTCGTCCAGGTCCAGGCCTTGCTTGGCGAGCAGGAGCGGCGGCCCGACCTTTTGATCGAATTCCTGCATCTGCTGCAGGACCACTACGGCTGCCTCCACGCCCGCCACCTCGCCGCGCTCGCCGACGAGATGCAGTTGTCGCTCGTCGAGGTGTACGAGGTCGCCTCGTTCTACGCCCATTTCGACATCGTCATGGACGACGAGGCCCCGCCGCCGGAACTGACCGTGCGGGTATGCGACAGCCTCACCTGTGCGCTCACAGGCGCGAACCAGCTCCTTGCCGATCTGCCGGCGCGGCTCGGCGACCAGGTTCGGGTGGTGCGGGCGCCCTGCATGGGCGGCTGCCACAACGCCCCGGTCGTCGCGATCGGCCACGCATTGCACGAGCACGCGACGCTCGACTCGGTCGCCGAGGCGGCCGCGCACGGCGACGGCCATCCTGAAACCCCGGTCTACACCGGCCTCGACCAATACCGCGCCGGCGGCGGATACAAGCTGCTCGGCGACTGCCTCTCCGGCGCGCGCACGCGCGAAAGCGTGATCGAGGCGATGGAGAAATCCGAGATCCGCGGGATGGGCGGTGCCGGGTTCCCGACCGGGCGCAAATGGCGCTTCGTGCTTGCCGAGCCGGGGCCGCGGATGATGGCGGTCAACGGCGACGAGGGCGAGCCCGGCACCTTCAAGGACCGGTATTTTCTCGAAACCGACCCGCACCGATTCCTCGAAGGGATGCTCGTCGCCGCCTGGATCATCGAGGCGCCGGAGATCTACATCTACCTGCGCGACGAATATCCCCAATGCCGCGAAATCCTGCTGCATGAGATCGCGGCGATCGAGGCAGCAGGGCTCGTCCGCGACACGCACATCCAACTGCGCCGCGGCGCCGGCGCCTATATCTGCGGCGAAGAGTCGGCGATGCTCGAAAGCATCGAGGGAAAGCGCGGCATCCCCCGGCACAAGCCGCCATTCCCGGCCCAGGTCGGGCTGTTCGGTCGGCCGACCCTGATCAACAACATCGAGACCTTGTGGCTCGTGCGCGACATCGTCGAGCAAGGGCCGGAGTGGTTCACCCGCGAGGGCCGCAACGGGCGCAAGGGCCGGCGCACCTTCTCGGTCTCGGGCCGGGTCAAGAACCCCGGCGTCAAGCTCGCTCCGGCCGGCATCACCGTGCGCGAGCTGATCGACGAATATTGTGGCGGCATGGCCGAGGGCCACAATTTCAAGGGCTACCTCCCCGGCGGCGCGTCGGGGGGGATCCTGCCGGCGTCAAAGGCCGACATCCCGCTCGATTTCGGCACGCTCGAAAGCGAAGGCTGCTTTATCGGTTCGGCCGCGGTTGTCGTGCTGAGCGACAAAGACGACATGAGGGATGTGGCCCTCAATCTGCTCAGGTTCTTCGAGGATGAAAGCTGCGGCCAGTGCACCCCCTGCCGCGTCGGCACCGAAAAGGCCGTCAAGCTGATGAGCGGCAGGCACTGGGACGACAGTCTGTTGCAGGAACTCTCGCGCGTCATGGGCGACGCCTCGATCTGCGGCCTCGGCCAGGCGGCGATGAACCCGGTCAAGCAGGTCCTCAAGCATTTCCGCGAGGACGTCGCATGAGCGGCCTCGGCAGCGTGCTGCAAACCCCGCTGGATATGGCGCTCGCCGACGAGCTCGCCGGCGGGGACGATATCGACATGGCCAACCTGACGAGCGCGCAGACGGGCGTCGCCGGCACGATCTTCATCTCGACCGCGATGGGTCCGCACGGACCGCGGGTCAGATATTTCGAGCATCCGGGCCGGACCCAACCGAGCTTTTCGGTATCGATTGCCAACTCGCCCGCCGTCGTCGCCAACAGCCTGCCACCCCACACGGTGCGACAGATGGCGCCGCAGGTGATCGACTGGGTCTTGCAGAACAAAGATGCTTTGTTGGACTTCTGGCATCGTGGCGATACCTGGACGCAGCCCGAGGTCAACGATTTCATGCAAAACCTCCGGCGCGTTTGAGTGAGGCTCTGATGAGCGATCCGATCAAATTCACCCTCGACGGCACCGAGGTCGAGGCCGAGCCGGGCGAGACGATCTGGCAGGTGGCGCAGCGCGTCGGCACCGAGATCCCGCATCTGTGCTGGCGGCCCGAGCCCGGCTATCGCGCCGACGGGAATTGCCGCGCCTGCATGGTCGAGATCGAGGGCGAGCGCGTGCTCGCGGCGTCGTGCATCAGGAAGCCGGCGCCGAACATGAAGGTCCATTCGGCGAGCGACCGCGCCAAATTCTCGCGCAAGATGGTGTTCGAGCTCCTGATCGGCGACCAGCCGAAGCGCGAGGTCGCGCACGATCCGAACTCGTCGCTGTGGCAATGGGCCGACAAGCTCGAAGTCGCCGACAGCCGCTTCCCGCAGCGCCCGACCCCGGCGCCCGACCGCAGCCATGTCGCGATGGCGGTGCAGCTCGACGCCTGCATCCAGTGCAACCTCTGCGTCCGCGCCTGCCGCGAGGTCCAGGTCAACGACGTGATCGGGATGGCGGCACGCGGACGCAACGAAAAGATCGTCTTCGACTTTGACGACCCGATGGGCAACTCGACCTGCGTCGCCTGCGGCGAGTGCGTCCAGGCCTGTCCGACCGGCGCCTTGATGCCGGCGTCGCACGTCGACACCAACGGCGTCTACGCCAACGCGCCCGACCGCACCGTCGACAGCGTCTGCCCCTATTGCGGCGTCGGCTGCCAGCTCACCTACCAGATCAAGAACGACCGCATCGTCTCGGTCGAGGGCCGCTCCGGGCCGTCGAACCTCAACCGGTTGTGCGTCAAGGGCCGCTTTGGCTTCGACTACGTCTCCCATCGCGACCGGCTGACCGAGCCCCTCATTCGCAAGGACGGCGTCTCGAAGCACGACACCGCGATCGACCCGGCCAACCCCCTCACCCATTTCCGCGTCGCGACCTGGGAGGAGGCGCTCGGCCGCGCCGCCTCGGGCCTCGCCACGATCCGCGACCGCGCCATTTCCCCAGGCGGGGGAAAGCGGGCGCTCGCCGGGTTCGGCTCGGCCAAAGGGTCGAACGAGGAGGCTTATCTCTTCCAGAAGCTGGTGCGCACCGGGTTCGGCAGCAACAATGTCGACCACTGCACGCGGCTCTGCCACGCCTCGTCGGTGGCGGCGCTGATGGAGGGGATCGGCTCGGGCGCGGTGACGGCTCCGTTCATGGCCGCGCAAGACGCCGACGTGATCATCACGATCGGCTGCCGACCCACGGAAAATCATCCGGTTGCGGCCACCTTCTTCAAGCAGGCTGCGAAGCGCGGCGCCAAGATTTTTGTGATGGACCCGCGCGGCCACTCGCTGACGCGCTTTGCGAACCGGGTGCTCCGCTTCACGCCGGGCCGCGACGTGGCCATGCTCAACGCGCTCATCAACACGATCATCGAAGAGGGGCTGACCGACCGGCAGTACATCCAGACCTACACCGAGGATTACGAAAAGCTGCGCGAGCACATCCGCGACTACACGCCGGAAAAGATGGCCCCGATCTGCGGCATCGACGCGGCCACCCTGCGCTACGTCGCCCGCACCTACGCCCGGGCCCAGCGCGGGATCATCTTCTGGGGCATGGGCATCTCGCAGCACACGCATGGCACCGACAACGCGCGCTGCCTGATCGCCCTCTCGATGATCACCGGCCATGTCGGCCGCCCCGGCACCGGCCTCCACCCGCTGCGCGGCCAGAACAACGTGCAGGGCGCGTCGGACGCCGGGCTGATCCCGATGGTCTATCCCGACTACCAGTCGGTCGCGAACCCGGCGGTGCGCGAGAAGTTCGAAAAGCTGTGGGACACGGAGCTCGACGACAAGGCCGGCCTCACCGTCGTCGAGATCATGGACGCGGTGCATCGCGACGAGATCAAGGGCATGTACATCATGGGCGAAAACCCGGCGATGTCCGACCCCGACGTCCAGCACGCCCGCGAGGCGCTGGCCCATCTCGAACACCTGGTCGTGCAGGACCTGTTCCTGACCGAGACCGCGAAATACGCCGACGTGATCCTCCCCGCCTCGGCCTGGCCGGAAAAGGACGGCACCGTCTCCAACACCAACCGCCAGGTGCAGATGGGCCGCACGGCGCTGCCGCTCCCCGGCAATGCGCGGCAGGATTGGTGGGTCATCCAGGAGATCGCCAACCGTATCGGCCTCCACTGGACCTACACGCACCCGCGTGACGTGTTCGCCGAGATGAAGCTGGCAATGCCGTCGCTCGACAACATCACCTGGGACCGGCTCGAGCGCGAAAGCTCGGTGACCTACCCGTGCGACGCCGAGGACAAGCCGGGCAACGACATCGTTTTCGGCAGCGGGTTCCCGACGCCGTCCGGCCGCGCAAAGCTGGTGCCGGCCTCGATCATCCCGCCCGCCGAGGAGCCCGACACCGAGTACCCGATGGTGCTGACCACGGGCCGCCAGCTCGAGCACTGGCACACCGGCGCGATGACCCGCCGCGCCAGCGTGCTCGACGACATCGAGCCCGAGGCGGTCGCCAGCCTCGCCCCGTCGGAATTGCGCCGGCTCGGCATCACCGCCGGCGATCCGGTCCGCGTGACGACGCGGCGCGGGCATATCGAGCTGAAGGCGCGCAGCGACAGCAACATCGCGCCGGGCATGGTGTTCGTGCCGTTCTGCTATGCCGAGGCGGCCGCCAACATCCTGACCAACCCGCAGCTCGACCCGATCGGCAAGATCCCCGAGTTCAAGTTCTGCGCCGCCAAGGTCGAGCCGGCCGCGATCCGGGAAGCCGCCGAATAGGCTGAAGCCGCACCCGGGGGAGAACCGATGAGCACCTTCCGCGCGATCCTCCTCGCGGCGCTGCCCTTTGCCCTGCTCGCGGGCTGCGTCCCGCCCCCATCAGCCGCCGGGCCATCGACACCACAAGCCGCCGCCGCGCCCACCCCGAGCGCGTGCCTGATGCCCAACCAGCACAAGATGATCGTCGCCGAGCTCTTCTTCGGCCGCACCAGGGCCGGCCACCGCGCCGTCACCGACGCCGAATGGACCCGCTACCTCGCCGACACGCTCACCCCCAACTTCCCCGACGGCCTCACCGTCTTCGACGGCTACGGCCAGTCCCGCAACCCCGCGACCGGCGTCATCGGCCGCTCAGAGGGCGTCAAGATCGTCCTGATCGCCGCCGACCCCACCCCCGACCTCCCGACCCGCCTCAACGCCGTCATCGACACCTACAAATCCCGCTTCGCCCAGCGCTCGGTAGGCCTGATCACCCGAGAGGAATGCGCGGGGTTTTAGGCACCCCCGGTCCTCAGCCGGGCGGAACGTCCTTTCGGGACGCCCGTACGTGATAATCCGGTTATCACGCGCGCCGCGGGAATGACCGCTTTGCTCAGAGCAGTCGGCGACGCGATGCCGGTAATGGGTTCGCTAGGCTCCTGCCGCAAGCCAGCGATGCCCGCATTGGCTGCAGCCGTGACGGGTACACCGGGCGCCGCCGGGCTCATATTCGAGCAGGAGCGTCGTGCCTGACCAACCGCAAGGCCGTGGTCGCTTATAGGAGCTGGAACAGGATCTGCACCAACCCTATGAACGAAACACCCCATAAGGCGCTGCGAAGCCACGGAACACCGAGGACATACACGGGTGCATAGGCGAGACGGCCCCAGAAGAAGAGTTGGGCGCCGAGCGCCGTCGCGCCACTAGCCGTGCCTGTAAACTGCGCAACAAGCACCAGCGGCGCGAAGAGGGTCAGGCTCTCCAGCATATTGCGATGGGCCCGCTGTGCGCGACCTGCCCAGCCGTCAAGGGCGGGCAGATTTTCGCGGTTGCCAACGAGAGGCAACAGCCCAACTTGCGCAATCGCGGCAAAGACGGCGACGACCATTTGGACTAAGGCCAATGCGGTGGACCAGATCAGCAGTTTAAGCTCGACGCTCATGTTCATCTCCAACGGAATTATGAACCGCCTGCGAGCGCGTCTGCGCGCGGCGGTGTAGTTGGCGCAGCGACAGCGCGTGCAACAGGATCGAACTCGGCACGACGAAGGCAGGCGTCAGCACATTCGGATAAGCGCCGGCACCAATGCTCGACACATTCGGGATGATTAGTTGCAACGGGCCCGGGGACGTGATCAGACCCAAAGTGATTGCGACGGCGAAGTCGGCAAGGCCGAATGCATTCCAGGCAATGGCGGCTCGCCGCCCCTGAGCCGTGCCCGCGGCGACCGCTATGGCTGTCGGCAGTGCAAACAGGCCTGTCAGTACATCGCCAATTCCCGCGGGCAATCCGAAGACGCTGGGCAGCGTTCCTTGGAGCCCGCCGACAAGCCAGACGGCGCCGAAAACACGATATGATTGCAGAGCAATAAGCCAAGTGACCGGCATGGCATCGAGCGCTTGCCCCACGCCTTTTGACAGCAGCAGCAGCGGCGCACCGATGATCACCGGTAGAAAAATCGCCAAGGGTAAAACCGGGAGTGACGAGGCGCCCGCGCGGAAGGCGCCATTGATGGCCGCGCTCCAGGCAAGGGCGAACCACAGCGTATAGGGGACGATCACCATCATCCAGGTCATGCGCCGTTGCCAGGCCGCCAGATCGGTACGTTCGAGGGCGAGCCATAAGCCGAGACCGATGAGGCTATAAGTCATCAGCCGGGCCGTCGCGCTCGCAACACCGCTGTCCGAAAGCGCCGGCTGCCAATAGATCAGGAGGATCCACAATAGCGTGATCGGCGCAATCCACAGCAGACTTCGCCAAGGGACCTGCGGCGGGGCGATGCCCCCGCGGATAGCAGCGGCGGGCATCGATCCCTCCCTATCAGTTCGGGTGCTGAGCGACAGTGGAAGCGGCATGGACGCAGCGCCTGTCATGGTCAGGAACCCTCATCTAATGCAGCTTTGCTGCAGCAACTACCGGCGATAATGTTGACGGGCCATGAAGCAGAACTTCACAGTTAGGCGGGGTGCGCTCGACGGCGTGGAGGTGTTTCTGAGCGTTGCCCGCCACCGGAATTTCCGCAAGGCGGCGGCGGAACTCGGGGTCACTCCATCGGCCATCAGCCAGGCGATACGTGCGCTGGAGGGGCGTCTCGGGGTGGCGCTGCTCTCCCGGACAACGCGTAATGTCGGGCTGACCGAAGCCGGCGAACGCTTCATCGCACGCGCAAAACCCGCCTTCGAGGAACTCCTCGCGGCCGCGGAGGCTGCTCGCGCACTCGGGGAACGCCCGACTGGACTGTTGCGTGTCTCGGTACCGCGCGCGGTCGTTCCGATTTTGCTGGAGCCGCTGATCGCGTCCTTTTGCCAGGCTTATCCGGAGATCGAACTGGAGATTGCCGCCAGCGAGGAGTTGGTCGATCTCTCGGCCAAAGAATTTGACGCCGGCATCCGCCTCGGCCAGTTCATCGCGGCCGATATGGTCGCCGTGCGGTTGACGTCCCCCTTTCCACTACTTGTTGTCGGAAGCGCGGATTACCTCGCGCGGCGCGGCCGCCCGGAGCGGGTGAACGAACTGCGCAATCACGCTTGCCTGCGCATGCGTCGCTCAAACGGTGCGATCGCGCCGTGGCGCTTTGTCGATGGCAACAGCACGGTCGAGGTCCTCGTCTCCGGGCCGCTGATCGCGCATGATTATCCCTCGCTGCTTGGAGCTGCACTCAAAGGTGTGGGGCTCGCCCAGATACCGGGTCCGGTTGCCCGAGCGCCAATCGCCGATGGCGGGTTGGAAGTGCTGATGGCGCCGTTCGCCGTCACGGTGCCCGGGGTTTTTCTGTACTACCCGTCAAGACGGCAGGTCTTGCCAAAACTTCGCGCCTTCATCGAGCACGTCAGATTTCGGAGCTCGTAGGCGGATGCCGAGACCTCAGGTCGCACCGAAATGGCAGCTACGGGGCAAGAAGCGAAGGTGGCTCGGCTCTGCGCCTAGGGCTTATTTTGCGCACGAAAGCCGACGCTCGCCTGAATGACGATCGCCTCCCTTGATATGGACAAACCGAGAACATACATCTTCCGCCGCGCTGCCCTCCTGCGTTGCCGATGATGCCCTATATCTCCCGTCCTCCTGATCCCGCATCCTGTTCGCCTCCTGCTCTTGCGAACGAGACCGTCCAAAATCAATCACTTGCCCCTGATCCTTTTTTGCGACGCGACGCGCGCGGCCGGTTCGCCGAGGGTCACTCGGGCAACCCCAAGGGCCGGCCGCGCGGCATCCCGAACCCGACGTGCCGGCTGCGCGATCCGCGGGAGCATCCGATGAGCCGCGAGGCGTTGAGGCGGCTCGTCGAGCGGAGACCGGATCTGCTGCGGCGGCTTCTCAACCAACTCATACCGCCGGCGCCTCCCCGGCGGTATGAGTTGGTTGACGGCTGGGGCAAACCCTCGCTAGACCCTGGATCACGCAGGAATCGAGGAATGCCATGAGCGATGCAGCGGAAATGACCGACGGCTTTCACCTTGTCGTGGAGGCGCTGAAGCTGAACGGGGTCGATACGATCTTTGGGGTTGCGGGGATCCCGATCACCGATCTGTTGCGGCTCGCGCAGAACGAGGGCATCCGCTACATCGGCTTCCGCCATGAGCAGCAGGCCGCGAACGCGGCGGCGATCGCCGGATATCTGACCGCAAAGCCGGGCATCTGCATGACCGTGTCGGCGCCGGGCTTTCTGAACGGTGTCGTCGGCCTTGCCAACGCGACGACCAACTGCTTCCCGATGATTCTGATTTCGGGGTCGAGCGACCGCAGCATCGTCGACCTCGAGCAGGGCGATTACGAAGAGATGGATCAGCTCACCGTCGCCCGGCCGCATTGCAAGGCCGCGTATCGCGTCAACCGCCCGCAGGATATCGGCATCGGCCTCGCCCGTGCGATTCGCGCCGCGGTGTCGGGGCGGCCCGGCGGGGTCTATCTCGACCTGACCGCCGAGGTGCTCGGCTCCGCGCTCGACGCGGAGGCCGGGCGGAAATCGCTGGTCAAGGTCGTCGACCCCTGCCCCGCCTCGCCGCCCGCGCCGGAATCGGTGGCCCGCGCGCTCGATCTTCTCGCCTCGGCGAAGAACCCGCTGGTGATCCTCGGCAAGGGCGCCGCCTATGCCCGCGCCGATTCCGAGATCAAAAGTTTCATCGAGTCGACCGGCATCCCGTTCCTGCCGATGTCGATGGCGAAGGGGCTGCTGCCCGACGACCACCCGCAATCGGCCGCCGCCGCCCGATCCTTCGCGATCGGCCAGGCTGACGTCGTGGTTCTAGCCGGCGCCCGGCTCAACTGGCTCCTCAGCCACGGCCGCGCGCCGCTGTGGTCGCCGAACACCAAATTCGTGCAGATCGACATCGCCGCGACCGAGATGGACAGCAACCGCGCGATCGCCGCCCCCGTCGTCGGCGACATCAAATCGGTGTTCGCGGCGTTCAACGCCGGGCTCAAGGGCCAGGTCAAGCCGTCCTCGGCCTGGATCGAGGAGATGGGCAAGCGCAAGCAGCAGAATGTCGAGCGCATGGCCGCCCGCCTCAATGCCGACCCGAGCCCGATGAACTTTTCGTCGGCGCTGCGCGCGGTGCGCAACGCGATCGCCACCCAGCCCGACGTCTACATCGTCAACGAGGGCGCCAACACGCTCGATTTCGGCCGCAACATCATCGACATGGACAAGCCGCGCCACCGCCTCGACAGCGGCACCTGGGGCGTCATGGGGATCGGCATGGGCTACGCCGTCGCCGCGGCGGCCGTCACCGGCAAACCCGTCGTCGCGATCGAGGGTGACAGCGCTTTCGGCTTCAGCGGCATGGAGATCGAGACGATCTGCCGCTACGACCTGCCGGTGACGACGATCGTCTTCAACAATAACGGCGTCTACCGCGGCGACCCCGAGGGCACGCCCTACACGCCCACCGGGCTCCTCCGCGACGCGCGCTACGAACGGATCATCGAGGCGTTCGGCGGCAAGGGCTACCACTGCACCGACACGCCGGGCCTGACCAAGGCCGTGACCGAGGCCCTCGCCTCGGGCAAGCCCGCGCTCATCAACGCCGTCATCGACCCGACCGCCGGCACCGAAAGCGGCCACATCCAAAGCCTCAACCCCAAGAGCGCCGCCGCCGCGAAGCACTAGGAATGGCTCGCTCATAAGCCCTCCCTCCCCTTGAGGGGCCCGCAAGTGGGGGAGGATTTCAGAGGCAGGTCAAAACAGCCGGTCGGTCGCGATCCGGGCGCCCTCGGCGAGCGCCCGGAGCTTGGCCCAGACGATCGACGGCACGACCATGTTCTGCTGCGCGGCAAAGGTGGCGAAGCCGCAATCGGCGCCGGCGATCACCCGCTCGCGCCCGACGATGTCGGCGACCTGGCAGATGCGCTGGGCGATCAGCTTGGGGTGCTCGACGAAATTGGTCGTGGAATCGAGGCAGCCCGGCATCATGATCTTGTCGTCGGGGATGTGGGCGCCGCGCAGGTCTTCCCACTCGTGCGCATGGCGCGGGTTGGCGCCTTCGTAGAGCACCGCCTGCGGCCGCGCCTTGACCAGCGTCGCCATCATCTTGGCGAGCGGAATGTCGTGCGTGTGCGGCCCCTCGTAATTGCCCCAGCAGATATGGATACGCATCCGGTCGGGTGGGATGTTGCGGGTTGCGTGGTTGACCGCTTCGATATTCCGGTCGGCGATGCGCAGGAACTCGTCGTCGGACAGATGCTGGTACTGGTTGTGCCGCGCCGAGCCGAGGTCGGGCGCGTCGATCTGCAGGATGAACCCGGCCTTCCAGATCGCCTCGTATTCCTCCTGCAGCGCGTTCGCCAGCGCCTCCACATAGGCATCCTCGCTTTTGTAGAAGCGGTCGGGGACGAATTTGGTGAGAACGCCGGGCGACGCCGCATTGACGAACGCCTCGCCGGGCTGGTGGGCCGAGACCGCCGCGGAGAGGTTCTTGAGGTCGGCGTCGAGCGGCCCGCGATCGGCATAGCTGACGGGCCCCGTGCAATACGGCACCGCCGCGCTCGCGAACCACGACGTGCCGCCGCGCGCCGCGCGCAGCCGCTCCATGAAGTCGGGGTGGTCGAGGATGTCGCGATGTGCCGCGGTCTGCGGCGGGCTGGTGATATCGACGCCCTCGGCCTCGCCGACCCCCGAGAGGCGATGGCGGACATAGAACGTGTACGAAATCTTGCTCTGCTCGCCGTCGCTGACCGAATCGATCCCGCACGCGACCTGCTGCGCGACGATATCGGAAACGCCTTTGGCCACGCGCGCCGCGAAAGCCACCGGGTCACAGGCCGCGCCGGTCTCCTTCGCCACCAGCAGCTCCAACAGATCGGCCGGCCGCGGCAGGCTGCCGACATGCGTCGTCAGAATCCGATCGGTGCTGGTCTTCATGGCTGGATTCCCATCGTGCGTCCTTCGAGACGCCCTTGTCCTGAGGAGCCGCCGTATGGCGGTGTCTCGAAGGGCGGGCTCCCCAGGATGAGGAATTCCGGGTATGCCATCAACATAAGTTCGTGCCCCAATGGTCCTCATCCTGAGGAGCGCCCGCAGGGCGCGTCTCGAAGGACGCACCACGCCTTTGCAGCCGGAGGACACCCCAATGCCGACCCCGCTCCCCGCCCTCAACCTGATCGCCCCGCCCGGCGCGCGGCGGGCGACGCTCGACATGGCGCGTGAGATCGAGCGGCGCGGGTTTGCCGAGATCCAGGTGTCGAGCTCCTACGCGAACATGTCGCAATGCCTGGGGATAGCCTTCGCGACCGAGCACATCCCGTTCGCGACCGCGATCGCCCCGATCTACGCCCAAACGGCCGACGAATTCGCCCACAACGCCGCCTATCTGCACGAGGTCTCCGGCGGCCGGTTCCGCTTCGGCATCGGCATCGCCCATGCCCCGAGCCATGCGCGGATGGGTGTGACGGTCGGCAAGCCACTCAGCGACACCCGCGATTTCGTCGCCAAGCTGCGGAGCTATGAGAGCCAAGTCGGCGGCCTCCCGCCGATCATCCTCGCGACCTTGAGGCGGCGCATGATCGCGCTCGCCGGCGAGATCGGCGACGGGATGATCTTCGCCAACGGCGCCCGCTCCCACATGGCCGTCTCCCTCGCGGCATTGCCGGCGGCGAAACGCAACGACCCCAATTTCTACATCGGCAACCGCATCCGCACCTGCATCGCCGACGACGAAGCGGAGGCTAAGGCGGTGCTGCTGCGCACGGTGGGCAACTACGTGCTGATGCCGAACTACCGCAACTACTGGAAGGAAGCCGGCTACGAAGACGAGATGACCGCGATCGAAAAAGCCCTCGCCGAGGGCCGCAACGCCGACGTGCCCCAATACCTGACCGACCGCTGGCTCTCCGACGTGACCCTCTACGGCCCCGCCGCAAAGGTGCGCGAAGGCGTCGAGGCATGGCACGCGGCCGGCATCTCGAGCCCGTGCCTGGTGCCGCTGTCCGCGGATGGAAACCAGACGACCGCGCTGCGGACCGTGTTCGAGGCATTCGCCGGATAGGCGCCGTGCGTCCTTCGAGACGCCCGCTGCGCGGGCCCCTCAGGATGAGGAATGCCTGCAATGCCGGGACAATCGCTCCTCATCCTGAGGAGCACCCATGGGGTGCGTGTCTCGAAGGACGCGCACCCTCGTCGTGCAGCCAAACTAATCCGCCGCCTCGACCTCTCCCCGCCGCCCGAGGTGCTTCAGGCACCGGTCGATCCACAGCTTTGTCAGCTTTTCCTGCGCCCCGTTTTGCGACAGCCGGCGGCGCAGGGCGGTGAAATCGACCTGGTCGATTTCCTGGTCCTGGTTGGCGCAGGAGAAGACGACGGTTTCGGTGCCGGTGACGGGGTCGTAGTGGCGCTGCAGGCACTGGGCGCAGATTTCCTTCATCATGCACTGCATCGGCGAGTTGATCGACGCGATCGCCCGGTGGTCCGGCCGGAAATAGGGCTTGAGCCGGGCGCGGCGGGCTTCGCCCACCGCCTTCATCATCCCGTCCGAGCCGATCGCGATGATGCGGTCGACGCTTTCGAGCGGGATCGAGATCTCGCCGAGCGCACCCGAGCCATAGGCCTCGATCGCCTGAACGATGTTGCCGACAAACCCGCGGTCATGCTTTCGGGTTGGCTGAAACCCCGGCGCCTCGTCGCAGCACCAGACGACCGTATCGGCGGCCCGCTCGATCTCCTCGACCTTGTAGCGGTCCTCAATGGTCTTGTAGCCGGCGAAGTACAGCACCTTCGACCCCTGCGCCCTAAGCGCCGCGCCGATCGAGAACAGCACCGCATTGCCGAGCCCGCCGCCGACCAGCAGCACGGTCTCGCCGGCCGGGGTTTCGGTCGGGGTGCCGGTCGGGCCCATCAGGATGACCGGCTCGCCCGGCTCCAAGAGGGCGCAAAGATCCGACGACCCGCCCATCTCGAGGACGATCGTCGACAGAAGTCCCTGGTCGCGGTCGATCCACGCGCCGGTCAGCGCCAGCCCCTCCATCGCCAGCGTCGTGCCGTCGATGCGCTGGGAATAGGTCTCGTAATTCTGCAGCCGGTAGAACTGGCCCGGCTGAAACGCCCGCGCCGCCTTGGGCGCCCGCACGACGACCTCGACGATCTTCGGCGTCAGGCGGATGACCTCATGCACGGTCGCGCGCAGTTCGTCGTCGAGCCGCGCTTTCAATTCTTCCGGCGTCGGCCCTTCGGCGGTGCGGCGAGCGAGGACGCGGCTGACCACCGGATACCCGCGCTTCGCCCCGCCCATCGCCTTGACGACGTTGCCGGCAAAGCTCGGATGCAAATCACCGAAGAAGCTGACCGCGCGGCCGTCGGGACTGAGATGCATCAGCACATGCGTCTGGTCGGGTTTGGCGACGCGCGGCGGCGTCACCTTCTCGCCGGCTTCGTCGAAAGCCTGGAAATAGCGCCCGTCGAGCATGACGTGATCGGGGTCCTCGCGCGCCAGCACCGTGTTGGGCTGCGTCCCGGCCGCGACCAGCACCGTGCGCGCCGGCAGTTCGACCTCTTCGTTCGCCGGCCCTTCGCCGGCCAAGCGCAACAGGCGCAGCCCCAGCACCCGCTCGTACTGGTCGACCTCGACCGCAACCGGCGTCAGCCCCTCGGCAAAGCGGATCCCCTCCTCCATCGCCTTCGCCACTTCCTCGTGGTTGAGGGTGTAGCTTGGCGCGTCGATCAGGCGGCGGCGATAGGCGATCGTGACCCCGCCCCAGCCGTCGAGGATCGGCGCGAACCGGGGCGCCCGACCCTCCCTCTTCGCCGCCTCGCGCTCGGCCCTAAGCGCCTTGGCGTGGGCGACGAACTCGTCGGCCGCCTCCGCCTCGGGCGCGGTCCATTCCGCGCGCACCGCGGCGACGCCGCGCTCGGCCGACAACGCCTCGTAGCGGGCGAGGAACTTCTCGACCTGCAGCGGGTAATAGGCGAGCGCCTCGGTCGCGGTATCGATCGCGGTGAGCCCGCCGCCGATCACGACCACCGGCAGGCGCACGGTCAGGTTGGCGATGCTGTCGGTCTTCGCCGCGCCGGTGAGTTGCAGCGCCATCAGGAAATCCGACGCCTGCCGCACCCCGAGCGCGAGCCCGTTTTCCATCGGGATCACGGTCGGCCGCCCGGCCCCGGCGCACAGCGCGATGTGGTCGAACCCCATCGCAAAAGCGTCGTCGATCGTCATCGTGCCGCCGAACCGCACGCCGCCATACATCGAAAACTGGCTGCGGCGCTCCAGCAAAAGCCGGATCAGCTTGAGGAAATTCTTGTCCCAGCGCACGGTGATGCCGTACTCGGCGACCCCGCCAAACCCGGCCATGCGGCGCTCGTCGAGCCGCTCATACAGGTCCGTCACATCGCGGATCGGCCGGAAATCGTCGCCGGCGATCTCGGGCGGCAGCGGCTCGATCTTGAGCCCGTCGATCGCGGCGACGAAATGCCCGTCATTGATCAGGTTGTGCGCGAGCGCGAACCCGGCCGGCCCGAGGCCCACCGCCAGCACTTTGTACCCCGACGCGGGCTTTGGCAGCGGCCGGCGGACGTCGAGCGGGTTCCAGCGCGTCAGGAGCCCGTAGATCTCGAAGCCCCAGGGCAGCGCCAGCACGTCCTTCAACACCCGGGTCTCGATCTGCGGAATGTCGACCGGATCCTGCCGCTGATAGATGCACGCCTTCATGCAGTCGTTGCAGATGCGGTGCCCGGTCGCGGCGCAAAGCGGGTTGTCGACCGTGACGATCGCCAGCGCGCCGAGGCTGTACCCGCGCGCCTCGACCAGGTTCATCTCCGAGATCTTCTCGTCGAGCGGGCACCCGGCGAGGGTGACGCCAAAGGTGCTCTTGCGGAACCCGCCGTCCTTTTCCTTGAGTCCCGTCGAGCAACTGTCCTTGCCCTGGTTGTGGCACCAGATGCAGTAATTCGCCTGGTCGAGCGCCCCGGCCTCGTCGGTGCCGGCATCGGTGAGCCCGAAGCCGTCGCGCGCACGCCACTCGTGTTCGGGGAGGCGCATCATCGTGACGCCGTGATGCTCGATCGTCTCGACGGGCACGAGCCGGTTCATGTCGAGCCGGTGCGGCACCTTGAACAGCACCCCGCGCCGGTGCCGTGCCTGTCCCGCGGGTGCCAGCGTCGCCCAGGCGCCGTAGCGCAGCGCCGCGCCGATCTCGTCCGCGTGGTTCCCCTCGTCGTCGAGCCACTTCGCGACATGCTCCGCATAACGCAATTCCCAGGTGAGGATGCCGGCGCGCGTCGCGATGTCCTCGCCGCCCGTGCCGATCAGCACTTCGATCCCGGCGACAAGCGCGGCGCCGTCGAGCGCCGCGGCCGCGTCCTCCTTGATCTCCTTGACCGCGCGGCGCTGCACGAACAACCGCTTCACCGAATAGATCGGCGCCAGCTTCTCGTGCCGCCCCTGCAGCGCGCGGACGTCGGTCTCGATCCCGAAGAGGCGCCCGGCGAAATCCTCGACATGCGGCGCGAGGTCGACGAGGAGGTCGCTTTCGTCCTTCCGCGCGAGCCCCTCGGGCGCCGCCCGCGCCGCCATCAACCGCGCGTGCAGAGCGGCATCGCCGCCCGCGAGATAGGAGACGAATTCGCGGTCGAGCTTAACAAGCCCGTCGCGGTTGTAAAGGTCGCGAAACGCGAACCCGTATTTGAGGGAAAGCTCAGCCATCGCCAGGTAATTAGGGTTCGTTATCGCAGAAACCAACGGTCAAATCGACGCGACAGCATTGCGCCTCATCATGCGCCCTCGGCGGGCCGGATCTCGCCATATTCTCGCACCGGCACGAAACTGCCGCAGCGGACGGAGCGTTGACAGGAACGCTTACGGACCACCGCGGACTCATCGGAGAGAACCGCCATGTTGAAGGAAATGTTCGGTATGGCCGAAGGTATTCTGCAAGACCTGCACAATGACCACGAGGAAGTCGCCAAGCTCATCGACGGCATCATGGAGAGCGAGGACGGCCGCCAGCGCGGCACTCTGTTCAAGGAAATGATGACCAAGCTGTTGGCTCATTCGAAAGCCGAGGCCGAAGTCCTCTACGCGCCGATGAAGAAATCGGATGACGAGGAGGTCCGCGCCTTCGCGCTCGAAGGCGAGAACGAGCACAAGCACGTCGAAACGCAGCTCAAGGACATGGCGGGCGCCACGTCGAAGACGACCGAGCAATGGACCGCGAAGCTGACCGTGCTCAAGGAACTCGTTGAACATCACGTCGACGAGGAAGAAAGCACCGGCTTCAAATGCGCCCGGGCCGAGTTCGACAAGGCCACCCTCGACAAGATGGGGCCCCAGTTCGAGCGCCTGAAGAAAAAGGAGATGGCGGCATAGGGGCCCGATCGTCATTGCGAGCGGAGCGAAGCAATCTCGGGCCGCAGGAGACTCCTCCGACCGAGATTGCTTCGTCACTCCGCTCCTCGCAACGACACGGCCTTAAATGGCTGTGTCCGCGGCCTCCAAAACCGCATTCAAGAGCACATTGCACCCCGCGGTCAGGTCCTCGGGCTTCGCGTCCTCGATCTCGTTGTGGCTGATGCCGCCGACGCAGGGGACGAAGATCATCGCGGTGGGCGCGACACGGGCGACATAGACCGCGTCGTGCCCGGCGCCGGAGATAATGTCCTGATGCGGCAGGTTCTGCGCCGCCGCCGCCGCGCGCACCGCGCCGACGAGATGTTCGTCGAACGGAGTCGGCGGGAAGTACCAGAATTCCTTGACCTCGCAGTCGAGGCTTTGCGTTGCTGCCGCCTCGGCGCAGGCGGACCGCAGCTCGGTATCCATCGCGGTCAGCGCGTCGTTGTCCGGATGACGGAAATCGACCGTGAAGAACACACGGCCGGGGATCGTGTTGCGCGAATTGGGGCTCGACTGGATAAATCCGACCGTCGCGCAGGCGTAAGGCGCGTGGGCGTGGCCGATCCTGTTGACCGCGTCGATCATCCGCGCCGCCCCGACCAGCGCGTCGCGCCGCCGCGGCATCGGGGTCGGGCCGGCGTGCGCCTCCTGTCCCGTGACGGTGATCTCGTACCAGCGCTGCCCCTGCGCGCCCGTGACGATGCCGATCGGCAGATCGGCCGCCTCGAGGATCGGCCCCTGCTCGATATGCGCCTCGAAATAGGCCCCGACCGGGTGCTCGCCCACCGGCGCGGCGCCGGCAAACCCGATCCGCTCCAGCTCGGCGCCGAGGGTCACGCCAGGCGCATTGTTGTCCGGTGTCGCCAGCGCCTCGTCGAGCCCGAACACCCCAGCGAATGCGCCCGACCCGACCATCGCCGGCGAAAACCGCGACCCCTCCTCATTGGTCCAGGCGACGATCTCGAACGGGGCCTCGGTCTCGTACCCGATGTCGTTCAGACTGCGCACCACCTCTAGGGCCGCCATCACCCCATACGCGCCATCGAACTTGCCGCCGGTCGGCTGCGTGTCGAGATGGCTGCCCGACACCACCGGCGCCAGCTCCGGGTTTTTCCCCGCCCGCCGCGCAAAGATATTGCCGACCCGGTCGACCGAAACCGCGCACCCCGCCTCCTCGCACCACCGGATAAAAAGCCGCCGCGCCTCGGCATCGAGATCGGTCGCCGCCAGCCGGCAAACCCCGCCCTTCTCGGTCGCCCCGATCTGCGCGAGTTCCATGAGGGACGCCCACAAGCGTTCGCCGTTTACGGTGAAGTTGCGCATCAATCATCCAATCCGAGGAACTTCGCCAACGCGGCGTTGGCGTGCAGCATCGTCGCCTCTTCCAGTGTACCGATGCTTCCGCCGATCTTAGACTTTGTTACGGTCTGCGCTTTATCGATCATGATGTCGGATGGCCGTCGCAAGCCGTTACGACTGGTCGGAAGGATCCGAATTCTAGCAAACGGTGATGCCTGTAAGTCGCTAGTCAGCGGCAGAACCGTAAGTGACTGCAGGCTGCTGAAAGCATCATCCTGGATAATCAATACAGGCCGAGGCTTGCCGTAATCGCCCGCCAACACTGCACTAACAAGGTCGCCGCGTCTCAATATTTCCACTCTTTGGCAAAGTCCTCGAAGTTTGCGTCGAGTTCCCGCATGACCTGAGCCTCATCGCTGTTGGGATCTCGCGCCGCGGCGTTCAGCAATTCGCACTGGCGCCGCGCCTCCGCCTCGAACGCGAGCCGCTTGCGGCGCTTCACGTGCTCGCGCACAAGCTCGCGCAGCAACTCGCCGACCGGCTTGTCTTCCGCTTCGGCGATTCCCGCGAACTCGTCCTTGAGGGCAGCATCGATACGGAAGGTGACGATTTCGGTCTTGGTGTCGGACATGCGGCGAACTCGTAATACATAGAGTATTCAAGATGTAATACGAACATAGCCGGACGGCAAGGCCCTCCTGCCGTCCGTGCTTAACCCGCCCCACGATCTTAGCTAGTATCGCCCGAAGCGTCGATCAGCGGAGCCCCTCATGCAGGCCTGGTATCATTGCGAGAACACCTATCCGTTTGTGCCGAAGGAGATTCTCGACGCGGCGGACTCGGTGCGGGCAAGCCTGCCGAACAAATATTGCGACCCGAAGCTCGCGGCCGATCTGTTCCAGGAATGCCTCGACGAGCACCTCCTCTGCGACGAGCTCGGCATCAACATCGTGTCGATCGAGCATCACTCCGGCATCAACAGCCTCTACGGCGCCAGCCCGATGATCCTCGGCATCGCCGCGCGGCAGACGAAGAATGTCCGCATCCTGTCGCTCGGCACCCTCGTTTCGGTGCGCACCGACCCCGTGCGCATCGCCGAGGAATACGCGACCGCCGATGTCATCTCGAAGGGACGGCTCGAGGTCGGGTTCGTCAAATCCGGCGACAGCGAGATGGTCTCGGGCAACGCCAACCCGGTGCGCTTCGTCGACCGGTTCTGGGAGGCGATCGACGTCATCAAATTGGCGCTGACCTCGCATGACGGGCCGGTGAGCTGGGAGGGCAAGCACTACACGCATCGGCACATCAACATCTGGCCGGGCCCCTACCAGCGCCCGCACCCGCCGCTCTGGGCAGCGACCGGCGACCCCGAGACCGCAGCCGAGATCGGCCGGCGCGGCTATGTCAACGCGCTGGTGCTGCGCGGCCCCGAGGCTTCGAAGCGCGCCTTCGACGCCTACAAGAACGCCCGGGTCGAGGCAGCATTGCCGGCGCCCGGCACCGACCGCTTCGCCTACGCCGTGTTGTGCGGCATCGGCGACACCGACGAGGAGGGCCTCGCGGTCGGCGAGAAGACACTGTGGTTCCTCAACACGAGCCTCAAGCAGGCGCCGCAGATGTCCAAATTCCTGCCTGGGCGCAACCCGCCCGAGCTGGCGCCGAACATCTGGCGCACGACCGGGGCGCGCGGCCGCCCGGCCGACGGCCTGATCGGCATCACCGCCGAGACCGCGATCAACCGCGGCATCCTCGTCGCCGGCAACCCCGACACGGTCACCCGGCAAATCATGGATATCTATGACAAGGTCGGCGGCTTCGGCCACCTGATCTTCGTCGGCCGCTCCGGCCACCTGACCCACCAGGAAGCCAACAAGACGATCCGCCTGATGGCGAAGGAAATCCTGCCCCGTCTGCCGAAGGCGACCCCGACCCCGCTGATCACAGAGGCCGTGGCGGCCCAGTAAGGTCAGCCGGGCGGCTGATATTCCGCCAGCGACTGGACCCGCGCCGCCCAAGGCGTTCCGCTCAATCGCCTGAGGAACCGCGCATCTGCCGTGACGAAAGTGAAATCGCGGGCTGCGGCGAGCGCGAGATAGAAGCAATCGTAAACGGGGTGGTCCAGTTCCGCGGCAATGGCCACAGCCCGAGGTGCCAGGCTTACCTGGTCGACCAATTCGGTGAAGTAGCGCGGCAGGGTCGCCGCGATCTCGCTGAGCTTGTCTGGCTGGATCCTCCAGCCGCAGCGACTTCCACGCCGCATTGCAGACTTCCGCGACCGCGATGTGCGGCGCAACGAGCATCACATCCGCCCGCAACAGCGCATAAGCCTCAGCCGCGAGTGGCTCGCGAACGAAGAACCACTTCACCGCGACGCTGGCGTCGACAATGCAGTTCACCGCGAGGCGCGGTCTTCGCGGATCAGGTCTTCAGCGCTTGGGTACTCTCCGTCAGCTTCCTGGGCAGCTATCTCGGCACGGAGACGATCCAGATCGGCGAGCAATTCGGTGCGGCTAGGCTTGGCGAGTTCCCCCAGGGCCTCGCGCAGGGACTGCTCCAGCGACTTCTGCTGAGTCGCGGCGCGCCGCTTAAGCCGGTCGAGTACCCTGTCGTCGATGTTGCGGATAACGACCTGACCCATGATGTCGCCCTTGGTCGTGATTGCAGGGTGATATCATGTGGTCGGCCGACGGAACGGCTTCGATGCTCCCGAAGACGCGCTCACCGCCAGGGCCGCGCGTCGACCCACCCGAGCGGGCGGTAGGCGATATATTGCACGAGACGGGGTCGCTTGCCGCGATTGGCCGAGGCGGCATGCGGCAATGCGGTGTGCCACAGCACCATGTCGCCCGCCCGCCCCGGCACCCGCACAGCTCCCGCCGAAAGGTCCTGCCGCCGCGGGTCGGCATCGGGCGGAAGGCCGGCGAGCCAGGCCTCGACGCGGCGGTGAAACCCGGGAACGCAGTGAAAGGCGCCCTGCTCGGCGGGTGTGTCGGTCAGGTACAGCACCCCGCCGATATCCAATGGAAGCGGCGGAACGAGGCTGGTGTCCCAGTGCAGACCCGGCCCGGAAAACGACCAGCCCGGCCGCTCCGGCGGGTTGAACCCGCCGCAGTCGACCGCCCCCAGCAGGTCGTCCGTGCCCCAAAGCTGGGCGAAGGCGTTGCGGATGCGCAGCGATCGGCGGTTCCGATCAAACGCGGGATCGTGAACGAGGGGAACGAAGATCCCGTCACTCCTGCCGCCGCCGTACCATCCCTCGGGCGCCTTCGGATCCATCTCCAGATAATTCCAGAGCCCGCGCGCCGCAGCGGCACAATCATCGGGCGAGACCGCGTCACGCAGCACGAGATAGCCCTGCTCGTCCCAGCGCCGCAGGTCGTTCTCGTCGAACACCGGCGTGAACGCGTTCGAGAAGCCGGAGGCGAGCGCTGCCTGGTCATCGCCGATGCGCGCGACCGCGCGGTTGGCGCGATCGACCCACGACGGCTCTATGGCGCCGCCGCTTTGCGCGACGATCCAGCACTCGAACCCCGCAAAACTCGGCGATGCCGAATGGAGAAAATCGAGCGTTTCCCGCAGCCCGAGGCCGAGCGCGTAGATCACCGCCTGATCCCGTGCCCAATCGGCCGGGTTGAGCTCTTGGGCGCCGCCCACGCCGTACCGGCGCCAAAGCCGACGCAAGTGGGGCACGCCCAGCGCACCATCCGCGGAGAGGTCGCGGCTGTCCATATCCACCCATTTCCCGAGGTCGTAGCCGGCCCTCTATCTTATGCTATTTCCCCGCACCGCCCGAGGCCGCTACTCTCGATCCTCAAACGTCTCATCCTCACCGGGAGAACTCGCATGAACGACGCGTCCCCCTGGGTCGATCCCGAGCTGATCGCCGCCGGGAAGCTATTGCAGGAAAAGGGTTATGTCGTGCCCGATCGCACGGTCGCGGCGCTCAGCGAGGTGCGCGCGGCGCAGGATCGGGTCGGGACGTTCCTCGGCCAAGGGTCGGTGCCGCTGAAAAGCGAGCGCGATCTGCAACTGCCGGGGCCGCACGGCCAGGTGCCGTGCCGGCTGTATCTGCCCGACGGCATCGAGAACCCCGGCTGCATCATCTACGCGCATGGCGGCGGGTTCATGCAGGGGAGCCTCGACAGCTGGGACCATTTCCTGCGCGATCTGGTACGGCAGAGCGGCGTCGCCTGCCTGTCGGTCGATTACCAACTGTCGCCCGAGGTCAAATTCCCGGTCGCGTTCGACGAGACCGTGGCGATGATCCGGCTGATGGCGCGCGAGGGTGGCGGGCTCGGCATCGACCCCAAGAGGCTTGCGACCGGCGGCGATTCGGCCGGCGCCAATCTCGCGCTTGCCGCCGCGCTGGCCCTGCGCGACGCCGGCGAGAAGGTCCTCTCGTTCATGCTCCTCATTTACGGCGTCTACTCGGCCGACAGCGAGAGCCCGTCATGGCAGCAATTCGGCAAGGGCGCCGGGCTGTCTCAGACGCAGGTGAAGTGGATTTGGGAGACCTATCTCGAAAACGCGTCGCAGCAATCCGATTGGCGCGCCGCGCCGATCCTCGCCGATTTGAGCGGCCTGCCGCCGGCACACCTGATCGTCGGCAGCCTCGACCCGCTTTTCGACGACAGCCACCTGCTCGCCGCGGCGCTCGACAAGGCCGACGTCAAGAATGCCCTGACGGTCTATCAGGGCATCAACCACGGCTTTATCCGCTATGCCCGCCTGATCGGCACCGCCCGCCGCGCGGTCGGTGAGTGCGCCGCGGCGCTGAAGGCGGGGTTAAGCTGAAATTTGATGGGCTTCGCTGCCGCTCAGCCCATCCTACGGCATCATCCTCGTAGGATGGGCTGAACCTCGCGGAGCCCTTGCCGTGCCTATGCGCTACTCCGCCGGCGCCGCTGCTGGAGCGGCCTGCTGTTTCGGCACCCGAATCCAGAACAGCGAGATGACCGCCGAGATGAGCGCGAACGCGGCGAGCGCATAGAGCCCGCCGGCAAAGCTGCCGGTCAGGTTCTTCGCCAAGCCGACTATCGACGGGCCGAAGAACCCGCCGAG
>DASXFE010000141.1:0-9541 GCA_036489765.1 Allostellaceae bacterium
GGCCAGCGCATCGACCGGCTCGCCGTTGACGAGGATGTTCATCAGGACGAGGTCGCCCTCGGCATAGCCGTCGAGCTGGTAGTCGAGGCTGGCATAGCCGC
Source organism: Allostellaceae bacterium (assembly GCA_036489765.1). Taxonomy (GTDB): domain Bacteria; phylum Pseudomonadota; class Alphaproteobacteria; order ATCC43930; family CGMCC-115725; genus DATARH01. Next base: position 102 of record DASXFE010000141.1, read on the forward strand.
GGCTCACCGATTTGAGGCGGTCGTAGAAATCGAACACGACTTCGTTGAGCGGCAGACGGTAGACCAGCATCGCGCGCGCGCCGGCATAGGTCAGGTCGAGCTGGGTGCCGCGCCGCTCTTCGCACAGCGCGAGGATCTGGCCGAGATACGTGTCGGGCACGAGGATCGTCGCCTTGATCCACGGCTCTTCGATGTGGTCGATCTGCACCGGGTCGGGCATGTCGCTCGGATTGTGCAGGTTGAGCACGCGGCCGTTGGTGCGGTGGACGCGATAGATGACCGACGGCGCGGTCATGATCAGGTCGAGGTCGAACTCGCGCTCGAGCCGCTCCTGGATGATCTCGAGGTGGAGGAGGCCGAGAAACCCGCAGCGGAAGCCGAAGCCGAGCGCGACCGAGGTTTCCGGCTCGTACTCGAAGCTGGCGTCGTTGAGGCGGAGCTTGGCGAGGCTGTCGCGCAGCCGCTCGTAATCCGCCGAATCCGTCGGAAAGAGCCCGCAGAACACGACCGGCTGCAACGGCTGGAAGCCCGGCAGCGGCACCTCGGCCGGGCGGCGGTCCTCGGTGATCGTGTCGCCGACGCGGCAATCGGCTACGGTCTTGATGCCGGCGGTGATAAAGCCGATCTCGCCGGGGCCGAGCGATGGCGCGGCAACGCCCTTTGGCGTGAAGACGCCGACGCGCTCGACCGTGTGCGCGGCCCCGGTCGCCATCAAGCGGATCTTCTGGCCCTGGGTCAGCGCCCCGTTCTTGACCCGCACGAGGATGACGACGCCGAGATAGGCGTCGTACCAGCTGTCGACGAGGAGGGCCGACAGCGGTGCCTCGACATCGCCTTCCGGCGACGGGAGGCGGGTGACGAGCGCCTCCAGCACCTCCTCGATGCCGATCCCGGTCTTGGCCGAGACGAGTACGGCATCGCTCGCGTCGAGGCCGATCACATCCTCGATCTGCTGCTTGACCCGCTCGGGCTCGGCGGCCGGCAAGTCGATCTTGTTGAGCACCGGCACGATCTCGTGCCCGGCGGCGACCGCCTGGTAGACATTGGCGAGGGTCTGCGCCTCGACCCCTTGGCTCGCGTCGACGACGAGCAGCGACCCCTCGCACGCCGCCAGCGACCGGCTGACCTCGTAGGCGAAATCGACATGGCCCGGCGTGTCCATCAGGTTGAGGACATAGGTCTCGCCATCCTGCGCCTTGTAGGAGAGGCGGACCGTCTGCGCCTTGATCGTGATGCCGCGTTCGCGCTCGATCGCCATCGTGTCGAGCACCTGGTCGCGCATCTCCCGCGCGTCGAGCCCGCCGCAGGTCTGGATCAGCCGGTCGGCCAATGTCGACTTGCCGTGATCGATGTGCGCGATGATCGCGAAATTGCGGATATGGCTGAGATCGGTCATGTGGCCCGGAACATAGGGGTGCGTGCCGCCCGGATCAACGCGGGCGGACGAGATCACAGCTTGGCGAGCGGGATGCCGAGCACGTGCATGGCGGCGGCGAGGCCATTGTCATAGCTGGCCCGTTCGACAGATTCGCCCTGGCGGCAGATAGTTTATGGTCGCCGGATGCAATCTAGCCACGCAATATCCCGCCCGTGGCTTTTGCGACGGCGGCGACAAGGCGCTTCGAGAAAGCTTCGATCTCGGCGTCGGTCAGCGTGCCAACTTGCGGCTGCAGGGTGACCGAGATGGCCAGCGATTTCTTGCCGTCGGGGAGGCCGGTGCCTTCGTAGACGTCGAAAAGGCGGATGTCGGTGACGAGCTTGCGGTCAGCGCCACGGGCGGCGCGGAGGAGGGTTTCGGCCGCCACGTTCGCGTCAACGACGAAGGCGAAGTCGCGTTCGACGGGTTGGAACACGCTGAGCCGGAGCGGCGGGCGGGCGCGGCCGGCGCGGGACGCGGGGACCGCGTCGAGGAAGACCTCGAAGGCCGCGACCGGGCCTTTGACGTCGAAAGCTTCAAGCACGTCGGGGTGCAACTCGCCGAAATGGCCGAGCACCGTGGGTCCGAGCCGAAGCATGCCCGCTCGGCCGGGGTGATACCAGGCAGGCGGGTCAGCGGAGGTCTGGATGTTGTCGGCGGGGGCGCCGGCGGCGACGAGCGCGGCGATCGCATCGGATTTGGCGAGAATGAAATCGGGCGCTTCCGGCTTGGCGCGCCAGTCGCGAGGGACGGTACGGCCCGAGCGGATGCCGGCGGCGGCGTTGATCTGGCCGGCGGGGGTGTCGTCGCGGTAGAGGGGGCCGAGCTCGAAGAGAGCGAGGTCGGGGAAGCCGCGATCGGCGTTGCGCTGCGCCGCCTCGACGAGCGCCGGCAACACCGACGGGCGCATCACCGAGAGGTCGGCGGCGATCGGGTTGACGAGGCGCAGTTTGGTGTCGCCGCCGCCAAAGGCCTTGGCCGCCTTTTCCGAGATGAAGGAGAACGCGACCGTCTCGACGAGTCCGCGCGACGCGAGGATGCGGCGAACGAGCTCGGCGCGGCGTCGCTTGGCGTCGATCGCCGGGCGTGAGACGACGGTGTCGCGGGCGAGCGGGACGATCGGGATGTCGTCGTAGCCTTTGACCCGCAGCACCTCCTCAACGAGATCGGCCTCGCCGATGACGTCGCCGCGCCACGGCGGTGGGCTGACGATGAGGTCGCTGCCCTTGGCCTCGGCGGCGAAACCGAGGGTTTCGAGAATCCTGCGGCTGTCCTCGGGCGCGACGGCGAGGCCGCCGAGACTTTTCGGGCGGTCGGCGCGGAGCGTGTACGAGCGGCGCCATTCCGGCTGCGCGCCGGCGACGACGATCTCCGACGGTTCGCCGCCGCACAGATCGAGGATCAGCCGGGTCGCGATCTCGAGGCCGGGCCCGGTGAATTCGGGATCGATCCCGCGCTCGAAGCGGTAGCGCGCATCGCTGATGATTTCGAGCCGACGGCCGGTCGCGGCGGTACGGACCGGATCGAACAGCGCCGCCTCGATAAAGACATCGGTCGTCTCGTCGGTGCAACTCGTCGGCTCGCCGCCCATGACGCCGCCGAGGCTCTGCACACCGTTGTCGTCGGCGATCGCGCACACCTCCGGATCAAGCGCGTATTCGCGGCCGTTGAGGGCGAGCATCTTTTCGCCGGCGCGGGCGAGGCGGACCGTGAGGCCGCGGGCTATCTTGGCGGCGTCGAAGACGTGCAGCGGGCGGTCGAGGTCGAACGTCAGGAAATTGGTGATGTCGACGAGGATCGAGATCGGGCGGAGGCCGATCGATTCCAGGCGCGATTTCAGCCAATCCGGGCTCGGGCCGTTTTTGAGACCGCGGATATGACGGCCAAGGAAGAGCGGACAGGCCTTCAGGTCATCGATCTTGAGGCCGATCGGCGAGGTGAACCTGCCAGGCACCGGCGTGGTGTCGAGCGGCTTAAGGGTGCCGATGCCGGTCGCGGCGAGGTCGCGGGCGAGGCCGCGCGTGCCGAGGCAATCGGCGCGGTTCGGCGTCACCTTGATGTCGATGACCGGGTCGTCAAGCCCGGCGATCGACACATAGCGCACGCCCACCGGAGTGTCCGGCGGGAGATCGATGATGCCGTCGTGGTTATCGCTGAGCTTGAGTTCGGCCTCCGACATCAGCATGCCGCGTGAGGCGATTCCGCGGATCGCGCTTTCGGTCAGCACCGTGCCGGTCTTGGGGACGGTGACGCCGGTGCGGCCGAAGACGCCGATCATCCCGGCGCGGGCATTCGGCGCGCCGCAGACGACCTGGATCCGCTCCGTGCCATTGTCGACGACGCAGACCCGCAAGCGATCAGCCTGCGGGTGCTGTTCGGCCGAGACGACGCGGGCCGTGACGAAGTCGCCGAGCCCTGACCCGCGATCCTCGACCCCATCGACATCGTGGCCGAGCATGACGAGGCGTTCGACCAGCGCATCGGTGCCGGCCTCGGTGTCGAGATGGCCTTTAAGCCAGGAGACTGTCGTTTTCATACCAGCGCCCCCCGCACCAGCGACGGGATGTCGAGCGGCAGAAACCCGTAATGCCGGAGCCAGCGCAGATCGGATTCGTAAAAGGTGCGGAGGTCGGGGATGCCGTATTTCAGCATCGCCACCCGCTCGATCCCCATGCCGAACGCGAAGCCCTGGTACTCGTCGGGGTCGACGCCGCAGTTCCTGAGGACCTGCGGGTGCACCATGCCGCTGCCGAGGATTTCCAGCCAGCCGCTGCCGGCGCCGATCTTGAGCTCGCCGCCTTCGCGCGAGCAGCCGATATCGACCTCGGCCGAGGGCTCGGTGAACGGGAAATAGCTCGGCCGGAACCGCACCGGCAGGTCGTCGATGCCGAAAAAGGCGCGACAGAACTCGATCAGGCAGCCTTTGAGGTGGCCCATGTGGGTGGTGCGGTCGATCACCAGTCCCTCGACCTGATGGAACATCGGAGAATGGGTCGCGTCGTGGTCGGCGCGGAAGGTGCGGCCGGGAACGATGATGCGGATCGGCGGCTGCTGCGCCTGCATCGTGCGAATCTGCACCGGCGAGGTATGGGTTCGGAGGACGAGGCGGCTGCCGTCGGCGCGTTCGGGCAGGTAGAACGTGTCGTGCTCCTGCCGCGCCGGGTGTTCGGGCGGAATGTTGAGCGCGGTGAAATTGTAGAAATCCTCTTCGATATGCGGCCCCTCGGCGACCGCAAACCCCATCTCGCCAAAGATCTCGACGATCTCGTCGACCGTCTGGCTGATCGGGTGGACCCGGCCGGTCATGTCGGGTGGAACCGGGAGGGTCACGTCGGCGCGCTCGGCGGCAAGGCGGGCGGAGCGGGCGGCGTCGGCGAGATCGGCCTTGCGGGCCTCGATCGCGTCGGCGATCACGTCCTTGAGGCGGTTGAGCGCAGCGCCGGTCTCGCGCCGGGTCTCTGGGTCGAGCGCGCCGAGCCCGCGCATGCGCTGGGTCAGCGCTCCGCTGCGGCCGAGGATGCCGACTCGCGCCGCCTCGATCGCGTCGAGCGAAGCGGCTGCGGCGATCTCGCCGAGCGCGCCCTTTTTCAGTTGTTCCAGATCGTCCATCAGAGTGTCCTCAGAGCAGCAAAAAGGGGCCGTACAAGGCCCCTTTGAGACTCGCCATGGTTCCGCGCGCCGGGGCCTAGTCGATGCACCCGGCGATAAATCGCCCAGTCACAACGCACTGACCAGGCACAACGCCCTGAATCGCGGCCGCGCGCATCGTCATGCCGCCGCCTGTTCCAGCGCGGTCCTTGCCGTGGCGACGATGGCGGCAAAGGATTCCGGCTCGCGGATCGCCAGGTCGGAGAGGACCTTGCGGTCGAGATCGAGCCCAGCGCGCTTCAGCCCGTTGATGAATTGCGAATAGGTGAGGCCGTGCTCGCGGGCGCCGGCGTTGATGCGCTGGATCCACAGGCCGCGGAAGTCGCGCTTTTTGTTGCGGCGATCGCGATAGGCGTATTGCAGCCCCTTCTCGACCTTTTCGAGGGCGACCCGGTAGACCTTGCTGTTGCGGCCGCGATAGCCCTTGGCGAGGTCGAGGACCTTTTTGTGCCGGGCGTGCGCCGTTACGCCCCGTTTGACGCGGGCCATCGCTCAGGTCCTCAGATACGGCATGTAGGTCAGCACCAGCGTCGAATCGCCCTTTTCGAGCGTCGTCGTCCCACGGCGCAGGCGCTTGCCCTGCTTCGCCTTGCTGATCAGCCGGTGGCGCTTATAGGCGTAGTTGTGCTTGATCTTGCCGGTCGCGGTGCGCCCGAAGCGCTTCTTCGCGCCGCTCTTCGTCTTCAGCTTGGGCATTTCCGGTCCTTCGACAGATGTTACGGCGGCAAGGCATGCCCGTGTGGCCCCGATCAACATCATGACCGAAGCGCGGCCCGCCGCCTGTTGGAGGCGCGGGTTATACCGACGAGCCTCCATGGATGCAAGCAAAGGAGAGCGGGCGTCCGGCCCGCCCCTCACAAAAATGCGGGCGGGACGCCCGCACTCCCGCAATATCTACAGCACCGCGATCGCCTCGATCTCGATGAGCCACTCGGGGACGGCGAGGGAGGTGACGCCGACCATCGTGCTCGGCGGGGTTTGCGCGCCGAAATATTCCTGGCGCACGGCGGCCCAATCGGGGCGGTAGCGCATGTCGGTGACGAAGGTGGTGATCTTGACGATGTCGGCCATCGTGCCGCCGCCGGCTTCGACTTGGGCTTTGAGCGCACGGAGCGCGGCATGGGCCTGGGCCTTGAAGTCGCCCGGATGCGCCGCGCTGCCCTCGGCGGTGTAGGCCACCTGTCCGGAGATGAAGAGAAGGGTCTTGCCCTCGGTCACCTTGGCCGCCTGGGCATAAGCCGGCGGGTCGAACACGCCCTTCGCCGCATAGCGCTCGATCTTGGCCATCGGGGGATTCTCCTTTTCGCCGCGGAAGATAGTTAACGAGGTCATTCCGGGATCGACCGAAGGGCGAGATCCGGAACCCAAGAACACGGACCTTTGGATATACCGCTTCATCGCCGCGGCATAGTTGGAAGAGCCGTGTTCATGGTTCCGGTTCGCGGCGTCGCCGCGAACCGGAATGACCGCAGGTGAGAAAAGTGACCGCGCGCGAGAGAGGCGCGGCGACCTATTTAGGCGAGATCACCATCGTCATCTGCCGGCCTTCCATGCGCGGCATCTGCTCGACCTTGGCGACTTCATCGAGATCGTCGCGGACCCGGATCAAGACGTTCATGCCCAGTTCCTGGTGCGCCAATTCGCGCCCACGGAACCGCATCGTCACTTTGACCTTGTCGCCTTCGTCGATGAATTTCACCATGCTGCGCATTTTGACGTCGTAGTCATGGTCGTCGATGCTGGGCCGCAGCTTGATTTCCTTGACCTCGATGACCTTTTGCTTTTTGCGGGCCTCGTTCTTCTTCTTTTGGGCCTCGTATTTGAACTTCCCGAAGTCGAGGATCTTGCAGACCGGCGGGTCTGCATTGGGGGCGATCTCGACCAGGTCGAGGCCGGCTTCCATCGCCCTCTGAATGGCTTCGTTGCGCCCCACGACACCCACCATCTCGCCGTCCTGATCGACAAGGCGGACATTAGGCACCCCGATCTCGCCGTTGATCCGGGGCCCATCGCGGGTGGGGGTGGAGTTTATCGGTGGCCTGGGTATGTAAGTTCTCCTCTTGTGAGTGTGCTCATCAGGCGAATGACCGCATCGTGACAATCATCGTCAGGTTGGGGCCGCCGCCTCTACTTTTAGAGTAGCAAGCGCTTCGTCCAGCGCAAGTGATTGTTGCTCGTTGCTGCCCAGTCGACGCAAGGAAACCGCGCGATTTTCCGCCTCGCGCCGGCCGACGACCAGCATCAGCGGAATCTTGGCGAGGCTGTGCTCGCGGACCTTGTAGCCGATCTTGTCGCCGCCGGCGTCGACGACAACGCGCAGCCCGGCCGCCGCACATTCGCGCGCAACCTCCCCGGCGTACGAATCAGCATCAGAGGTGATCGTCGCGACGACCGCCTGCACCGGCGCCAGCCACAACGGGAAGGCGCCGGCATAGTTCTCGATCAGGATGCCGATAAACCGCTCCATCGAGCCGAGGATCGCCCGGTGCAGCATGACCGGCACATGGCGCGCGCCGTCCTCGCCGATATACGAGGCACCGAGCCGCTCGGGCATGTTGAAATCGAGTTGCAGGGTGCCGCATTGCCAGGTACGGCCGAGCGCGTCCCGCAGGTGGAACTCGAGCTTCGGCCCGTAGAAGGCCCCCTCGCCCGGCGCCAGCGTATAGTCGAGCCCGGCCGCGGCGACCGCGTCCTTGAGACTCTGCTCGGCGTGGTCCCAGGTCGCGTCCGAGCCCGTGCGCGGGGTCGGACGGTCGGCGAACTTGATCTCGACGTCCTCGAATCCGAAATCCTTGTAGATCGACAAGAGGAGCTTGCAGAACGCGATCGACTCGGCGGTGATCTGGTCTTCGGTGCAGAAGATGTGCGCGTCGTCCTGGGTAAAGGCGCGCACCCGCATGATGCCGTGCAACGCGCCCGACGGCTCGTTGCGATGGCACGAGCCGAACTCGGCAAGGCGCAGCGGCAGCTCGCGGTAGCTGCGGAGGCGGTTGCGGAAGATCAAGACATGGCCGGGGCAGTTCATCGGCTTTACCGCCAGCACGCGATCATCCTGGCTCTGCGCGATAAACATGTTGGCGCGGAAATTGTCCCAATGGCCCGACGCCTCCCACAGGCTGCGGTCCAAAAGCTGCGGCGCCTTGACCTCGGAATACCCGGCCGCGTCGAGCCGCCGGCGCATGTAATCCTCGATGGTGCGGAAGAGCTTCCATCCCTTCGGGTGCCAGAACACGCTGCCGACCGCTTCCTCCTGCAGATGGAACAGGTCGAGCTCGCGGCCGAGACGGACATGGTTGCGCCGCTCGCCCTCTTCGAGCTGGAAGAGGTACTGCTCGAGGTCTTTCTGGTTTGCCCAGGCGGTGCCGCGAATGCGCTGGAGCTGGGCGTTGCTGGCGTCGCCCCGCCAGTAGGCGCCGGCGACGCTCAAGAGCTTGAAGGCTTGGCCGAGATGCCCGGTCGACGGCAGATGCGGACCCATGCAGAGGTCGACGAAGTTGCCCTGGCGGTAGAGGCTGATCTCCTCGTCGGCGGGGATCTCGCTGACCCATTCGGCCTTGTACTCCTCGCCGAGCCCGGCGAAGAACGCGGCCGCCTTGTCGCGCTCCCATACCTCACGGGTGATCATTTCGTCGCGCTCGACGATCTCGCGCATGCGCGCCTCGATCGCGGCGAGATCGTCCGGGGTAAACGGCTTGTCGCGAGCGAAATCGTAGTAGAAGCCGGTCTCGGTCGCGGGGCCGAACGTAACCTGCGTCTCGGGATAAAGCTCCTTGACCGCCTCGGCCATCACATGGGCGGCGTCGTGGCGGAGGATCTCGAGCCCGTCGGCGTCGCGGCGCGTGATGATCGCGGCCTGCGCGTCACGGTCGATCACCGTCGCAAGGTCGCGCGGCTTGCCGTCGAGCTTCAGCGCGATCGCGGCTTTGGCAAGGCCGGGGCCGATCGCGGCGGCGAGTTCGGCGCCGGAAATCGGGTCGGAAAATTCGCGCCGGCTGCCATCCGGCAGGGTTACGGCAACGGGATTGCTCATGGCGTCCTCTGCTCCGTCATCTGTCGCGGCCATCTCTCGCGGCTTGGGCGGGGGCAGGTGACGAAAAAACCCCGTCCGTCGCCGGCGGGGTCCTTCGGGTTCGAGCCTTGCTGCTGGATCAGCGTACGCAACCTCCCGATACCCCGCCTCGCGGCGTGGTGGTCGTCCGGATCGTTGCACTGTGGCGGCTCATGCGCGGAATATCGCGAACCCCTCGCCTTTCGTCAACCCAACCCCAATGTCTCGGCGACCGCATCGACCGGCAGATCGGCAAGGCGACCGCGCCGCAGGATCACGACATCGCGGCCGCGCGGCGCGGTCAGGGCGGGATCGGAGCCCGCCGAA